>DASWLZ010000038.1:0-142118 GCA_036399975.1 Allosphingosinicella sp. | reverse complement strand
CGGATCGGCGCCGTACATCGCCTGGATGGTGGCGATGTCATGGAGCAGCGGCGTCTGGCCGTAGGTCCAGTTGACGCGGTTCCAGTCGATGTGGCCGCCGCCGCTGAACTCGGCGTTGAAGTAGGACATCTGCGAATACATGCGGGTGTCCTGGTAGTATTCGGCGTTGTTCGCGTAGGTGATCGAGACGCCCGGAGCGGCGTTGTAGCCACCCGGATGCTGGAGGCCGAGCGCGTGGCCGGTCTCGTGGATCAGAGTGGCGAGGCCGTAGAAGCCGTTGCCGAGCTGAAGGTTGCTCGCCTGCGACAGGCTGACCCAGACGTCGCCCTGAAGGCCGGCCGAGTTGCCGCCGTAATTGTACGGCAGGAAGGCATAGGCCTGGGTGGTCGGTGCGCTCTTGAGGTTGCCGTAGGTGATGTCGGCCTGGTTCATGTCGGTGACCTGGACGAAAGTCGTCTTGATGAGGTCGTCCCACAGCTGGATCGACTTGTTGGTCGCAGCCTGCTGCGCCGCCGAGAAGGCGCCGAACTGGAAGTATTCATTGCGGCCGGCGAGGCCGGTGCCGGCGGCGTTCGGATAGACGTAAGGAACCTGGAAGAGCTGGCTCTGCGACGTGTAGAAACCGTACTGGATGACATCCGGGTTGCCGCTCTTGTTCTGGCCCATATAGTCTTCGCCGTAGTTCCACTGCGGGCCGGGAATGGTCGTCCCCACGTAGGACGTGCGGTTCATGTTCGCGACGACCTGGTCGAGCGTGTAGACCGTCTTGCTATACTGGCCGAGCGTACCGCCGGTGCCGTCGACATTGGCGTCGATGTAGACATCGGGGTCATAGCCCAGGCAGGCGATGCAACCGCAAGTCTGCGGGTGGAGTACGGTGTTTTCAGTATCGGACATATTATGCCTCCCCTAAATAAGGCTCGTTGAAAAAAAGGACGTCAGCGACCCTGCCGCCAGGGCAGGGTCTCCGCGAGAGCAGCGGCGACCGCCGCCTCGAGTTTCTTGCCGCCAGGGCCTGAGCCCGGGAGACGAACGGCGCGCGGCGCTGCGCCGAAAAGAATGGCATTGTGATCGCCGCCGGGCCGGAACGGCCGAACGTTGAGCGCCAGCAGTCGCTGGTCGCCGTCGCTCTGGACGGAGGCGTGGACGAGAAGGGTGACCGTGCCGGGCTCGAGCACCACCGGATCGCCGAAGCCGACCCGGCTCACCGGCACCGGCGCGCCGTCGGCGGCGAGTGCGCGGACGGTGTCGCACAGTTCTTCCTCGAGAGGGCGGGCGTCGGAACGGTTGGCGGGCCCGACGACGCACAGAACGCGTACAGTTCCGGCCTGCTGCAAGATCAGCGGGGGAGTCGAGGCTTGAACCGGGGCGACGTTCACAGAGGCACCGCCGGCGACGACGAGCAGAGCGAGCGCACAAAAGGCGCGCAGCAATTTCCGCCGAGATTCCATGACATGCCCCGATTGCCCCGCTGGGAAGGGACCCGCTCGCCACGGGCGGCCCCTTTGCTAAGTGTCTCGCCTAGTTAGCAAATTTTGATTCGTCAATTATCCATTTACCGACTTTCGATTTTTATCCTCCGCTTATCGGGTAAACGGGTCAATCCACCGCAAACCGGCCCCAGTCCCGCCCTCGGACAGGTTTTTTCGCCGCTTCCAGTCCTTCGTGAGCCGTCCGGGCGCGGGAGGAATGGCTTGCGCGCCGCCCGTCATCGGCGCTAGTCGCGCGGCCATGGGCCTTCTCAAAAAGCTCTTCACCTGGTGGGACGGAGCGACTCTGACCACCTCGCTTCACCTGCGCCGCCATGGTCGCGAGGTCGGAAGCGATTCGAGCGGCAATATCTATTATGCTTCCAAGAAGGGCGATCGACGCTTCGTGTCCTACAAGGGCGCCAACGATCCGAGCCGGATCCCGCCCGAATGGTATAGCTGGCTCCACCATCAGATAGACGGAGTGCCCGACGAAGCGCTGCCGCCCGCTCCGAAATTCCTTCGGGAGCCGGAGCCGAATCGCACCGGGACCCCGCTTGCCTATCGCCCCTCGGGCGCGCTGGAGCTGGGCGCCCAGCGTCCGGCCGCGAGCGGCGACTATGAGGCCTGGACTCCGGACCAGGCATGAGGCTTCCGCTCGGCGCCGTTCTCGTCCTCGCCGCCGCGCTCGCCGGCTGCGATCGGGGGGGTGAGCAGAAAGCCCAGGGGAACCGGCAGGCGGTCGGTGAGCCGCGCACCGTCGATATCCCTCAAACCGTGACCGCCGTCGCGCCGGGGACGACTCCGATGGCGGAGCGCGTGGCGGTGATCGGGCTGCTCAACAAGCGCAACGGAATCTCGCGTCCGATCACCCTGAAGCCCGGCCAGGCCGTTCGGGTCGGAGATGCGATCATCCGGCTGCGCGCCTGCGAGACGACCGCGCCATGGGAGGTGCAGGCCCTGACCGGGGCCTTCGTGCAGCTTGACGTTCGCAGCCCGCAGGGCCGCTGGCAGCGGGTCTTCTCGGGCTGGCTCTACAAGGAGACTCCGTCGCTGAACGTCGTCGAGCACCCGATCTACGACGTCTGGCCCAAGAGCTGCGCGATGACGCATCCCGAGGCTGGCGAGTCCACCGTCCGGGCGGCGTCCGCTGCGAGCAGCCGGTCGAGCGCTCCGAATTCGGCGCCTGCCCCGCGCGCCTCGAGGCCCGCGGCCAGGGCCCGGGCCCCGGAGCCGTCGGGGGCTGCCGCCGACAGCGCGGACTCCAACAGCGCCAGATAATCCTCCTGGGTGACCTCGACCGCTCCGAGGCTTCGCAGGTGATCGGTCATGAACTGGCAGTCGAGCAGCCGGTAGCCGCCGACCTTCAGCCGAGCCACGAGCCAGGCGAGCGCCACCTTGGAGGCGTCGCGCCGAGCCGAGAACATGCTCTCGCCGAAGAAGGCCGCCCCGAGCGCCACGCCGTAAAGCCCGCCCGCCAGCTCGCCCTCGTGCCAGCATTCGATCGAATGGGCGTGGCCGCGGCCGTGAAGGAGCCGGTAGCTCTGCTCGATATCGGCGTTGATCCAGGTCTCGTCCCGCTCCGCGCAACGCTTCACGACCTCGCCGAAGGCGGTGTCGCGGGTGACCGCGAACTCGCCCGAGCGGATCGTCTTCCTGAGCGACCGCGACAGGCGGAACCGGTCGAGCGGCAATATCGCCCGTCGCCGAGGCTCGACCCAGAAGACGTCGTCGGCATCGCGGCTGTCCGACATCGGGAAGACCCCGATCGCATAGGCGCGCAGCAGGAGGTCCGGATCGATCGCCGCCATCGCAAGCGCTCTAGGGTGTGTGCGCATGAGGGGCAACGGTCAGGCCAGGCCTGACGCTGAAGCCGAACAAGCCCCTCTCCCGCGAAAGCGGGAGAGGGGTAGAAGGCGCCTCACAGGATTTCGCGGACCTTGTCCTGGGGCCGGCACAGCCGCACGCCCTTCTCGGTCTCGACCAGCGGCCGCTCGATCAGGGCGGGATTGCCGATCATGGCGTCGAGCACCGCCTCGTCGCCCGCCTCGGCCACGTCGGCGGCACCCGCTTCCTTGCGCCTCAGCCCCTCGGCCGGCGAGAGGCCGGCACGGTCGTAGAGCCGGCGCAGCTCGTCGCGCCCCGGCGGGGTCTTCAGATATTCGACCACGGTCACTTCGGCGCCGCTCTCCCTGAGGATCTCGAGCGTGTTGCGCGAAGTGCCGCAATTGGGGTTGTGCCAGATCGTCGCCTTCATCGCTCTCGTCTCCTGCCCGGCCCGCACTGGCAAAGCCGCCGCGCCGGGGCAAGGGCCTCCGTCCGCCGGAGCGGCTAGCCTTCCGGAGTCGCCGCCTGGCGCAGCTCGGCCTGACCCGAGGGGACGATGGTGACGACCTGCGGACAGCGCCGGCAGGCGGCGGCGCCGACCTCCTCGTACCATCGGCAGGAGGCCCGGATCTGGCACGAGGGCAGCGACTCCGTCACCGGCGGAAGCATCTGCGCGATGCGCTGGCCGAGGCTGCAGCGGCCGTCCTTATACTGGCCGCAGCGGCCCTCCTCGCAACGGGCGGCGAAGCGGAAGACGTGGGTCGGGTTCAAATCCCCCAGTTGCTCCAGCATCTCCGGGGTGACAGTGGCATCGCTCTTGAGATAGGCGACTTCCGGATCGGCCGCGGTTCCGCCCACCACGCCGAATATGCGCGCCTCTTCCATGTCCGGCTGGGCACTCGGACAGGTCAGCGGCGAGTCGCGGCGTTCGGGCCGCGCCGGCACCTTAGAACTCGCGGAGCTTGGGGATGTGGTCGCGATCGATGAAGCCGGCCAATATTTCCCTGTCGAGGATGAGCACCGCCGGCTTGGCTTTGACTCCGGCCTTGGTCACTTCGGCGGTGACCTCCTTGGAGAAACTCTGGGCAGCGGCCAAGTCCTTCAGCACATAGCCGCGGATATCCCACCGCTTGATCGGCGGTCCGGAGACCCGGGTGGAGCCGATCCGCTGGGTCGCCGCCTTCACCGCGTTATCCACGAGATTCGGAAGCTCGCGCGCCGAGACCAAATTGGGTTTCTTTGTCGGAGTCACAGCCATCATCTTCTCCTCTATAAGGTGAGACGAGTCTTGATCCAGATGAAGGTCTCACAGCGCCGGGAAGCGGTCAAGGCGAGCCGGTCGATTTATTTCCGGATCGGATCCAATCCCCCGCCGCGCCAAGCTAATTTCTCCCTAAATATCAGATAGACTTCAGATATTTGAGCAAGGCCGCTTTTTGGGCCGGGCTCAGCCCGGTGCCATATTCATGGCCTCAGCGGCTGTTCCCCTGTTGCTTGTCGCAGGTGGTCTCGCGTTCGTAGGGCGATCCCGGCTGCTGCCGCGCCAGGCCGATCAGCTCGGGGCTGTACTAGCGGCCGAGGTTGAACGACTTGGGCCGGTCCGGATTGGTAGTTGTGGGCCCCGCCCGCCCTGCCGCATCCGCGCGCAGTGGGCCGGGGGGGCGGTGCCCCTCGCGCTAGGGCCGCCCGTCGCCCGCGCCGCGCTCGCGCTGCTTGACCTTGCGGACCTCGGCGAGCTGCCCCTTGAGGATGGCGAGCGCGTCGGCCTCCTCGCGGCTGAGGCCGTCCAGCTTCACATGGTCGATCAGAACCTCGAGCGCGTCCCCGATCCTCCCGAGCTGGCGGCCGTAGCTGCCGACCTCGTCGAGCACCTTCTGCTCGATGTCGGGCCGCGGGGTCTGGCCGAGATTGACGTTGACCAGCCCGAACTGCGCGCCCTGATTGATGAACGTCCAGGGGTTGATCGCCTGCCAGAGCTTCTCGGGCGCGACGGAGAATTGGAATTTGCTGTCGGTCATTTTGCGGCCCCCCGCGCCAGCCACTCCTCGAGCCATTTGATCGTATAGTCGCCCGCCAGGAAATCGGGCTCGTTGATCAGCTTCTGGTGGAGGGGGATGGTCGTCTTCACGCCGTCGATCACCATCTCCTCCAGCGCTCGCCGCAGCCGCATGATGCAGCGCTCGCGGGTGGAGCCGTAGACGATCAGCTTGGCGATCATGGAGTCGTAATAAGGCGGCACCTTGTAGCCGACGTAGAGGCCGCTATCTACCCGCACGTGCATTCCGCCGGGGGCGTGGAAGCCTTTGACGGTGCCGGGCGAGGGGGCGAAGGTCTCCGGGTCCTCGGCGTTGATCCGGCATTCGATGGCGTGTCCGCGGAAGCTGACCTGCTCCTGGGTGACGGAGAGGG
Source organism: Allosphingosinicella sp. (assembly GCA_036399975.1). Taxonomy (GTDB): domain Bacteria; phylum Pseudomonadota; class Alphaproteobacteria; order Sphingomonadales; family Sphingomonadaceae; genus Allosphingosinicella. Next base: position 136,413 of record DASWLZ010000038.1, on the reverse strand, counting down.
GCTCGCCGGCGGCGATCCTGATCTGCTCGCGGACCAGGTCGATCCCGGTGATATATTCGGTGACCGGATGCTCGACCTGGAGGCGGGTGTTCATCTCGATGAAGAAGAACTCGCCATTCTCGTAGAGGAACTCGATCGTCCCGGCGCCGCGATAGCCCATGTCGGCCATTGCCCTGGACACGATCCCGCCCATGCGGTCGCGCTCTTCCGGAGTGATCACCGGCGAGCCCGCCTCCTCGAGAACCTTCTGGTGCCTCCGCTGAAGCGAGCAATCCCGCTCGCCGAGATGGATGGCGTGGCCATTGCCGTCGCCGAACACCTGGAACTCGATGTGCCTCGGGTCGCCGAGATATTTCTCGATATAGACGGTGTCGTCGCCGAACGCGTTCTTGGCCTCGGAGCGCGCCTGGCTGAGCTGGCTGTCCAGCTCCTCCTCGTGCCTGACGATCTTCATGCCGCGCCCGCCGCCGCCCGACGCGGCCTTGACGAGCAGGGGATAGCCGGTCGCCGCGGCGACCTCACGGGCCTCTTCCGGCCCTTCGACGGGGCCGTCGGAGCCGGGGACGAGCGGAAGCCCGAGCTTGGCGGCGGTGCGCTTGGCCTCGACCTTGTCGCCCATCACCCGGATATGCTCCGGCTTGGGGCCGATCCAGATGATGTTGTGCAGCTCGACGATCTCGGCGAAGCGGGCGTTCTCCGAAAGGAAGCCGTAGCCGGGATGGATCGCGTCGGCGTGGCTGATCTCGGCCGCGGAGATGATCGCGGGGATGTTGAGATAGGAGTCCGCCGCGGCGGGCGGTCCGATGCAGATCGCCTCGTCGGCGAGGCGAACGTGCATGGCGTCGGTGTCGGCGGTCGAATGGACCGCGACCGTCTTGATGCCCATCTCGTGGCAGGCGCGATGGATGCGCAGGGCGATTTCGCCGCGATTGGCGATGAGGACCTTCTGGATCATCCTGTCACTCGATGATCACCAGCGGCTGGTCATATTCCACCGGCTGCGCGTCGACGACGAGGATCTGGGTGACGGTGCCCGAGCGCGGCGCGACGATCTGGTTCATCACCTTCATCGCCTCGATGATCAGCAAGGTCTCGCCTTCCTTCACGGTCGCGCCCGGCGCCACGAACGGCCTCGCGCCGGGCTCGCCGGCCAGGAAGACGGTCCCGACCATCGGCGATTTGACCGCTCCCGGGTGACTTGCCGGCGAAGCCGCGGCGGCGGGCGCCGCGGGCGCTGCCGGGGCGGATGCGGCGGCGGCAGGAGCGGGCGCCGGAGCGGCCGGGGCGATCGCGATGTTGCGCTTGACGACGATCTTGCGATCGCCGTCCTCGACTTCGATTTCGGTCAGGTCGTTCTGATTGAGGAGCTCGGCCAGCTGGCGCACGAGATCGGCCTCGATCCGCATGCCGCCCTCCGGGGCGCGTTCTTCATCGCTCATTTCGAAAGTCTCTTTCCCTGTTCCGGGGCCGCGGCCCCGAAGCGGGGCTTCCTGTCAGAGACGGGCCGCCGCGTCCAGAGCCAGCAGATAGGAGAGGGCGCCGAAGCCGGCGATCGTCCCGGTCGCCGCGCCCGCGATCAGGCTCCTTCGGCGAAAGCTCTCCCGAGCCTGCGGGTTGGACAGGTGCACCTCGATCACCGGGGTCGAGATCGCCTTCACCGCGTCGAGCAGGGCGACCGAGCTGTGGGTGAAGCCGGCGGCGTTGAGGATCACCGCCTTCGCGCCTTGCGCCTGCGCCTCGTGAAGCCAGTCGATCAGATGCCCTTCATGGTTGGACTGGCGGATATCCACCTCGACGTCCAGCTCGCGCGCCCGGTCCTCGATCCGGCCGGCGATCTCGTCGAGCGTGTCCGAACCGTAGATTTCCGGCTCGCGCGTTCCCAGCAGGTTGAGGTTGGGCCCGTTGAGGACGTAGATGACGGGTAGCGAGGCCATGGCGACGCGCTATAGGGCCGGACCTAAAGGAGCGCAAAGGTGGACGAGACGGCGTCGATCACGGTGAACGGCCAGCACCGGCGGGTGCCCAAAGGCATCAGCGTCGCCGATCTCGCGCTCGAGCTCGGCCTCGAGCCCACCCGGGTGGCGGTCGAGCGCAACCTCGAGATCCTGCCGCGATCCACGCTCGGGGAGGTCATGGTCGAGGACGGCGACGATTATGAGATCGTCACCTTCGTGGGAGGCGGGTGAGCGCGCCCACGACCCTCCGCGTGTCCCCATCGTCGCCGTCACGAATTTGTTTCAGGGTCCAGCTCGATACCGGCCTGGGAGGAAAGGCGCATGATGCGATTCCACCGACGTCGGAGCGGCTCGGCCCTGGATGCTGAAACAGTTCAGCCTGACGCCGAATGGATCGGCATTACGGTCGCGGCTTACGCCCGGCATAATCGGCACTATATCGCTGCCCCACATTCGAGCGAGCGGACCTTGCACGTGAACGCAGAAAGCCGAGTTGCCACGACCCCGGACGACGGCTGGACCGTCGCCGGCCGGACCTTCGCGTCCAGGCTGATCGTCGGCACGGGCAAGTATAAGGATTTCGCTCAGAACGCGGCCGCCGTCGCGGCTTCGGGAGCCGAGATCGTCACGGTCGCCGTCCGGCGGGTCAACATATCGGACCCGAAGCAGCCGATGCTGATGGATTTCATCGATCCGAAGAAGGTCACCTATCTCCCCAACACGGCCGGTTGCTTCACCGCGGACGAAGCCGTTCGGACCCTCCGGCTGGCGCGCGAGGCGGGCGGCTGGAACCTGGTCAAGCTCGAGGTGCTGGGCGAGGCCAAGACCCTCTACCCCGACATGCGCGAGACTTTGAAGGCGACCGAGACGCTGGCTAGAGAGGGCTTCGAGCCTATGGTCTATTGCGTCGATGACCCGATCGCCGCGAGGCAGCTCGAGGAAGCGGGCGCGGTGGCGATCATGCCGCTGGGCGCGCCGATCGGCTCTGGGCTGGGGATCCAGAACCGGGTGACGATCCGGCTCATCGTCGAAGGGGCGAAGGTGCCGGTGCTGGTCGACGCCGGCGTCGGCACCGCCTCCGACGCGGCGGTGGCGATGGAGCTGGGCTGCGACGGCGTGCTGATGAACACGGCGATCGCGGAGGCGAAGGATCCGGTGGCGATGGCCCGGGCGATGAAGCTCGCCGTGGAGGCCGGCCGCGTCGCCTATCGCGCCGGTCGGATGGGCCAGCGCCGCTATGCCGACCCGTCGAGCCCGCTCGCGGGGTTGATCTGATCGTTTCGGGGGAACCTAACTCAGGTTATCACGTTCCATAGACCGGTCGAGCCTCGACCGGTCACGCGGGGCTCCCATGGACGCCTCAGCCCCAAGTCGCTGGGGCGTCCTTTTGTGAGCGGCCGAAAAAAGGGGACAGTCAATGAAGTTCACGTTGAAAGCCGCGCTCGCCGCGGGCCTGCTCTCGCTCGCCGCCTGCGGCGGCCAGGGCGACGACAGCTTGGGCGACAATGTCGCCGACAACGCCGACGCGGTGGCCGACAATATCGAGGCCGTCACCGAGAACAGCGGCAACGAGGCGATCGAAGAGGCCGGCGAGGACAAGGCCGAGGCCGTCCGCGACGCCGGCGAGGCCAAGGAAGAGGCTATCGACGACGCGGACCTGAACGCCGCCGGCGTAAACGCTCAGTAAGATCGCGACTTCTCCTTTCGCGCGATCGGGCGCCCCGGGGCGTATTTCCGGGGCGCTTTTTTTACATCCCGCTCCCCTGCAGGGAGAGGGTTTTTTATTTCAGCCGCTCGATCCTCTGCGCCGCCTCGTCGAGGATGCCGGCGATCTCGTGCAGGCGCTCCTCGCCGGTGTCGTCGGCCGTGACCCGGTGCCAGAGCGCCGATAGGAGGTTGCCGACGGCGCGCTGGATCGGCCTTCCGCCGGCGCGGCGCTTGCCCTCGCCGGCGCCGGTCAGGCGCTCGAACAGCGCTTCGACCTCCTCGCCGCGCTCCGCCAGATGGGCGGCGCCCTCGGGCGTGACCGCGAAGGCCTTTCGGGTCCCTTCCGCCGCCGCTTCCTGGATCAGGCCCATGTCCTGGAGCATGGTGAGCGTCGGGTAGACGATTCCGGGGCTGGGCGCATAGCTGCCGTGGGTGAGCTCCTCGATCGCGCGGATGAGGTCGTAGCCGTGGCGCGGCTGGTCGGCGATCAGCTTGAGGAGGACGAGTCGAAGCTCGCCCGATTCGAACATCCGGCGCCGCCCGCGGCCGCCGCGGCCGCCGCGGCCGAACTCGGCGCTCCAGTCGCCGCCCTCCCAGCCCCCGCCGCCCCAGCCGCGCGGGCCGAAGCCCATGGCCAGCAGGCCGGGAGGAATGTCGCGGAAGGTGAAGCGGGGTCCACAGCCAATCCTCATGTCATGTCTCCAATCTATCTGATGGCTCTTAGATATATCTTGGACCCATCTGCGTCAACGCCGACCGCAAAGATTGAAGCGCTGGATATGGGCTTTGACCGTCATCCCGGACTTGATCCGAGATCCACCTTCAACCTTCCCAAAGGAGGGATTAAGGTGGATGCCGGATCAGGTCCGGCATGACGAAACCGGCTGCATGCCAGCGTCCATTGCTCTAGAACCCCCGCCATGGCCGATCTGTTCGCCGGCGATCCGCCGCCGCCTTCTCCCGCCGCCGCCGCGCCCGAGAGCGCGCCGCTCGCCGACCGGCTTCGGCCGCGGGCGCTGGACGAGGTGGTGGGGCAGGACCATCTCACCGGCCCCGAGGGCGCGATCGGCCGGATGGTGGCTGCGGGCAAGCTCGCGTCGATGGTCCTGTGGGGGCCGCCCGGGACGGGCAAGACGACGATCGCAAGGCTGCTCGCCGACGCGGTCGGGATGCGCTTCGTCGCCATCTCCGCCGTCTTCTCGGGCGTGGCGGACCTGAAGAAGGTGTTCGCCGAGGCGCGCGAGCATGTGAAGCTCGGCCGCCAGACTTTGCTCTTCGTGGACGAGATCCACCGCTTCAACCGCGCCCAGCAGGACGGCTTCCTGCCCTATGTCGAGGACGGCACCGTCGTGCTGGTCGGGGCCACCACCGAGAATCCGAGCTTCGAGCTCAACGCCGCCTTGCTGTCGCGGGCCCAGGTGCTGATCCTCAACCGCCTCGACAGCCATGCCCTGTGCAAGCTTCTCGACCGCGCCGAAGAGCTGGTCGGCCGCCCGCTCCCGCTCACCGCCGAGGCCCGCGACGCGCTCGTCGCCACCGCCGACGGCGACGGCCGCTTCCTTCTCAACCAGGCCGAGACCCTCTTCTCGATCACTCTCTCCACTGAAGGGGAGAGGGAGAGGCTCGATCCCGCCGCCCTCTCCGCTCTCCTCCACCGCCGGGTCGCCGTCTACGACAAGGACCGGGAAGGGCATTACAACCTCATCTCCGCGCTTCACAAAGCGATCCGCGGCTCCGATCCGCAGGCGGCGCTCTATTATCTGGCCCGGATGCTGACCGCCGGCGAGCAGCCGCTCTTCCTTCTGCGCCGGCTGATCCGGGCGGCGGTCGAGGATGTCGGGCTCGCCGACCCGCAGGCCCTCGTCCAGTGCATCGCGGCCAAGGATACCTACGACTTCCTCGGCTCGCCCGAAGGCGAGCTCGCCATCGTCCAGGCCTGCCTCTATCTCGCCACCGCCCCCAAATCGAACGCGGTCTACGTCGCCCAGAAAGCGGCTTGGCGGTCCGCCCGCGACACCGGCTCGCTGATGCCGCCCCGGAACATCCTCAACGCCCCGACCAAGCTGATGAAGGACGTCGGCTACGGCAAGGGCTATCAATATGATCATGATGCCGAGGGCGGCTTCTCCGGCGACAATTACTGGCCCGAGGAGATGGAGCCGCAATCCTTCTACACGCCGACAGATCGCGGCTTCGAAAAGCGCGTCGCCGAGCGGCTCGCCTGGTGGGACGAGCAGCGCAAGGCGAAGCGGGATGGCTGAAGCGATCGGGAGCTGGGACGAGGCGGTGGCCTTCGCGCTGTCGCTTCCCGGCACTGAGCTTTCGACCAGCTACGGCAAGCCGGCGGTCAAGGTGAACGGCCGGGCCTTCCTCTACACCGGCCGCGAGGAGGGGACCTCGTTCGGGGTGGCGATCGACCTCGACACGGTGGAGACGCTGAAGGAAACCGATCCCGGCACTTTCTGGCAGACCTCGCATTACGAAGGCTGGCCGGCGGTGCTTGTGCGTTACGACAGCCGGGATCCGGAGCGGGTACGGGAGATTATCCAACGCTCGCACGCCTGGAGCGCCGCGAAGCCGAGGCCGAGGCCGCGGAAAGGAAAGTGACCATGCCCCAGCACGTCGTCCCAGCGAAGGCTGGGACCCCAGCGGGTGAGAAGCACCTGCGCCTTCCACCCCCCGGGACCCCAGCCTTCGCTGGGGCGACGATATGCGCGCTCGCCCTCCTGCTCGCCGCGCCCGCCTCCGCCCAGGTCGACCGGCCCGAATATGTCCGAGCCCTCGCCGCAGGCTACAAGGCGTCGTTCCTGTGCAGCGACCTGTTCAACGCCGGGCAGAGCGAGGAGCAGGTCGCGAAGGACGATCTGAAGCGCATCTATCCCGAGCTCGAGCCCATCATCCCGGGTCTCGAGGCGAAGATCGATCGGCAGGCGAAAATCGTCAGCGTCGCCTTCAGCGACAAGCTGCCGCCGCGGGTCGCCGCCTGGCGCCCGCACCTCGGCTGCGCGCAGCTCCCGATCGGCGCGACCGCGGAGGCGGCGCGGCTCCTGCCGAGGCTCAGCGTCAATCCCGCGATGGACAGGAACGACCGGCTTCCCTGGCCGAATGGCGACCGCAAAGCCGAGGCCCGCCCCAGGGGCGACTCTTGTGCCCTGACCCGCGCGGTCGCCGCGGCGTTCGATCGGCGCACCTATGGGCAGGGGAGCGAAACGACGGCGGTGCTCATCGTCCAGGGCGGCAGGATCGTCGCCGAGCGCTACCGCGAGGATTTCGACATGCACATGTCGCAGCGCACCTGGTCGGTCGCCAAGAGCCTGGCCGGAACCATCGTCGGCGCGGCCGTCCAGCAGGGCCTTCTCGACGTGAACGCGCCCGCGCCGATCCCGGAATGGAAAAGTCCCGGCGATCCGCGCTCGGCGATCACCACCGACAATCTGCTCCGGATGGCGAGCGGCCTCCACAGCGACGCCGCCGGCAACCGCACCGACGCCACCTATTTCGGCGGCAGCTCGGTCACCGAGAATGCGGCTCAATGGCCGCTCGAGACGGCGCCCGGCACCCGCTTCCGCTACGCCAATAACGATATCCTGCTCGCCATTCGCGGCCTTCGCGCCAAGCTCGGCGACGGCGAGCGCGCCCTGGCCTTTCCGTTCGAGGGCCTGCTCTGGAAGATCGGGATGACCCGCACCGTCCCCGAGACGGACTGGCAGGGCAATTTCATCCTCTCCAGCCAGGTCTGGACCACCGCCCGGGACCTCGCCCGGCTCGGCCTCCTCTATCAGAACGACGGCATCTGGAACGGCGAGCGGATCCTGCCGTCCGGCTGGGGCGCCTACGTCTCCCGTCACGGCCCGGCCCAGCCCCCCTCCGGCTTCGGCTACGGCGCGACCTTCTGGACCTTCCCGCCCCCCTCCGGCCTCCCGCCCGACGCCTATATCGCCCAGGGCAATCGCGGCCAGTATCTGGCGATCATCCCTTCGCGCGCGATCGTCGTCGTCCGCCGCGGCTATGACGGCCCCGGGACCGCCTTCGATCCGGCGCCGTTCGTCCGCGACATGCTTTCCGCCTTACGTTGACGGAACCCCGGCGGGCGCCCGCCATTATGGGTGGGAGCGGCGCGCGGCCGCTCGCAACAAGGGGATTCGCCTATGTACCGAACCGACGCCGGGGACGGCGATTACTGGCAAGCCCAGGTCATGCACTGGGGGCCGAGGATACTCGCCGCCATCGCCATAATCGTCATCGCGTGGCTGCTCGCCCGCGCCGCCAAATGGGCCATCGCCAAGGTCGTCGACCGGGTGCCGGCGCTGAAGAAACATTATGAGGCGGAGCCGGGCAAGACGCTGGGGAGCCTGATCGGCGACATCGTCTTCTGGCTGATCATCCTCATCGGCATCATGCTCGCCGTCCAGCCGCTCGAGCTCGGCGGGGTCCTCGATCCGGTTCGCCAGCTCACCACCAACGCCTTGGCCTTCATCCCCAACGTGATCGGCGCGGGGCTGATCTTCTTCATCGGCCTGATCGTCGCCCGGATCGTCAGGCGGCTGGTCGAGACCTCGCTGGTCGCCGCCAACGCGGACGGCTGGCTGCGCAAGACCGGCATCTCGGAAACCTCGGGGGCCGTGCCCGCCACCGCGGCGGGCGCCCCGGCGACCCCCGGCCCGCGAACCTCGATCAGCAAGTCGGTCGGCATGATCGTCTTCTTCCTGATCATGATCCCGGTGACCATCTCGGCGCTGGACGCCCTCAAGATCGAGGCGATCTCGGGCCCGGCGACCCAGATGCTCCGCACCATCCTGGATTCGATCCCGCTGGTGATCGGCGCCCTGATCCTGCTCGCCATCGGCTTCCTGCTCGGCAAGCTCGCCAAGCAGGCGATCGAGCAATTGCTTCCCTCGATGGGCTTCGACCGGTCGGTCAGCGCCATCGGCGTTTCCACCGAAGGCGGTGCGCCCTCGCGCGCCGTCGGCACCGCCGTGATGCTCGCGATCGTCATCTTCTTCGCGATCAAGGCGGCCGAGCTGCTTCAGTCGCCGATCATTGCGGCGATGCTGGCGCAGGTGCTCGAGCTGGGAAGCAAAGTCCTGTTCGGGGCCGTGATCATCCTCGGGGGAGTCGCGATCGCCAGGATCGTCTCCGGCCTGGTCAGCGGCGCCGGCACCGAGGGCTGGCTTCCGACGATCCTTAAGTGGGCGATCATCGCTCTCGCGGTGGCGATCGGCCTGAGGTTCATGGGGCTCGCGAACGAGATCGTGATCATCGCCTTCGCGTCGATCATCGGATCGGCCGCTGTCGCCTGCGCTTTGGCCTTCGGCCTCGGCGGTCGACCGACGGCGCACAAGCTGCTCGAGCAGTGGACGGACTCGAACGCCGTGCCCGTCCCGCCGTCGCGGCCGCGGCCTCCCAAAGCGCCCGCGCCACCGGCGCCGCCGTCTGACGACCAGCCGCCTTTGGTGTGAGGAAAGGCTTCGCCCGCTTCGCCGCGATCGATTGGTCGGGCGCGAAGGGGACGCGCCACAAGGGAATCGCCGTCGCCGTCGCCGAGATGGGGACGGCGGCCCCCAAGCTGGTCCGGCCGGACCATGTCTGGTCGCGGGGCGAGGTCCTCGAGTGGCTGCTCGCCGAGGCCGCGGCGGCGCCCACATTGTTCGGCTTCGACTTCAGCTTCGCCCCGCCGATCGCCGAGCGAGGCGAGTATCTGCCGGGAGAGCCGGGCGTCCCGTCGACCGCTCGCGAATTCTGGGCCTATGTCGACGCCCGGTGCGAGGATGAGGATCTGGGCGCCGCCAGCTTCCTCGAGCAGGCCCACCGCCGCCATTTCTATTTCGGGATCGCCGACGGGGTGAAAGCGGACTTCGTGCACTTCCGCCAATGCGATGCCAGGCTGAACCTCCAGGGCGGCCGAAAGACGGCGAGCGCCTATGACGCGATCGGCGCGGCCCAGGTCGCCAAGGCCAGCTTCTCCGGCATGCGGCTGCTCCATCGCCTCGGCGGCCGGGTCGCGGTCTGGCCGATGGACGAGCTGCCGGAGCAGGGCAGCGCCGTCGTCGAGATCTACACTCGGATCTATCTGCGCCGGGCGGGGATGCCCGGGACCAAGCTCAGGACTCGCGCCGAGCTCGATCGCGCCCTCGCCGGGCTCGGCAGCCGCCCGTCGCGGCTCCGCTTCGAGCCGAGCGACCACCAGACCGACGCCCTCGTCACCGCCGCCGGGATGCGGGCTCTGGCGACCGCGGAGCCGAGGGCCTTCGCGCCCGAAAGCCTGACCCCGGAGCTTGCCCGGACGGAAGGCTGGACGTTCGGGATATTGTAGGCCGAATTCCTCCCCCAGCAAGCTGGGGGAGGAACAAGCGCTCTGGTCAGTCGGCCGCCGGCTTCCCCACCGGCGCCGTCGCCGTCTTCGGCATCCGGGCCTCGAGCGGCTTCAGCCAGGCCTCGACCCGGCTGCCGATGCTGACCTGGGGGTAGGAGGATTGGAAGCCCTTGCCCGCTTCCCATTCGCCGACCAGCCTCGACGCCTCCGACGAGGCCTCGGCGAGCGGCTGCGGCTTGCGCAGGGCTCGGTTGATCATCGCGTCGCCGAAGAAGGTCCAGTCGTTCTCCGCGGCGCAGCCGAAGGAGGTGCGGCTGGCGGAGGCGGCGGTGAGCAGGGCGGTGGAGTCGCTCGACAAAGCGGGAAGGAAGATGCCCGAATAGCAGGCCGAGAGGATCAGCAGGCGGTTGCGAAGGCGAAGCTCGTCGAGCAGCGCCGCGAGCCGGGCGGGGGTGAGCACGCCGTAGCCCTCGTCGCCGTCATGATAGGTGAGGCCGTAGGGCGCGCCGTGGCCGGTCGAGTAGAGGATCAGCACGTCCTCGCCGGACTCCATCAGCTCGGCCACCCTGGCGAGCGCCAGGTGGAGCGCGTGGAGCGATCCCATCGGCAGCGCCGCCGAGCCCCGGCCGTCCCCGCCGGCGAGCACCAGGGTCCGGCCGGCGGCGTCGAAGCGGCGCGACAGCACCTTCCCGGCCTCGCGCGCCTCGCGGCCGAAGACGGGATCGCTGTCGAGCCCGACGACGACCACATAGGCGTCGACCACGCCTTTGCGCTGCGGCGCCAGACCGGCCAGGGCCTTGGTCAGCCGGCGATGCTCGGCCAGCTCGAAGCGGGCGGAGCGGCCGCGCTCCAGATTGGGGCCGAGGTCCAGGCTGGCGCCCATCTCCGCGGGCGTGGTGCCGGAGACCAGGGCCGGCCAGGCGCTCTCGTGCTTCGGCGGCGGCGGCCCCGGCTGCCCCGCCGCAGGCGCGAGCATGAACGCCGCCGCCGCGGCTCCGGACAGGCATTTCGAGAGGCGCACCCGATTCCCCGCGGTCGATTGGTCGCCTACCTTGGCGCGCGCCGGGGCGCCGGGTCAATTGCGCTCGTTCGGGGCTGGACCTTCGCCCGCCAATGACCCATCTGGGCCTCGGGCCGGGTTAGCTCAGCTGGTAGAGCAACCGCCTTGTAAGCGGTAGGTCGTCCGTTCGAGTCGGACACTCGGCACCATTTCCCGCCGGCCGGTGCTGTTTCGCCGTCCCGAAGCGGCAGCGGGCGTCGGCGGACGTTAGGGCATAGCCAAAGGTTTGACTGCTATACCCGTTCATTCTATCCAAACATCCGATCCGAAACGGAGTGAATTTTTCCGTGTCCCTCGTCAGCGACCTGAAAGCCGCGCAGCGCTACGACGGACTTGCCGTCGTGCAGGATTTCGTGACGGCGGCGACGACGACCCGGACCATGGCGGATCTGCAGATATTGATCGAAACCGCGGTGCGGGATCTGGGTTTCGATTATTTCGCGATCGTCCACCACGTCCTGTTCGGCCGTCCGGAGGACGAGCATGTCCGCTTGACCAATTACCCGCTCGAATGGATCGGCTTCCTCCGCGAGATGGCGAAGCTCACCGATCCTGTCGTTCGGGCCGCCGAACGGATGTCGAGCGGCTTCAAATGGGATCAGCTGGATTCGCTGCTCAACGTGACGGCCGCCGAAGCGGATTATATGCGCTCGGCCGCCCGGCACGGGATCTGCCAGGGCTATACGGTCCCCAACCATGTGCCCGGCGAGACCTTCGGCTCCTGCAGCTTCTCCGTCGGCGACCGCAAGGACTTTCCGGACGCCAGCATCTCCGCCGCCCAGGCTCTCGGGAGCTTCGCGTTCGAGGCGGCCCGCAAGCTGGTCAGGCAGCGGCCGGGCGAGATCTACCTGCAGCCGGCGCCGCTCTCCGAGCGGCAGCGCGAATGCCTGCTGTTCGTCGCCCGGGGGAAGAGCGATTCCGTGATCGCCGACCTGCTCGCCATCCGCCCGAAGACGGTCAACGAGCATATCGAGGCGGCCAAGCGCCGCTATTCCGTCGCCACCCGCTCCCAGCTGCTGGTGCGCGCCCTGTTCCGAAGCGAAATCTGCTTCTCCGAGGTGATCGACTGAGATCCGGATATCTTCCCTGTCGCCTGAGGCGATGGGCAGGGGAACCATGCGAAGCATGGTGGAGGGCTCCTTCGATACGCCGCTTCGACTTCGCTCAGCGGCTACTCAGGATGAGCGGGGACTGACCAACCGCTCATCCTGAGTAGGGGCTGAGCTTGGCGAAGACCCGTATCGAAGGACGCATTATCCAAGGCGCCGCAGCTCCATCCGCAATGTCTTGCGAGGGCGGCAGTTCGGCCAATGGTACCAGCGAGGCGCCGCCCCCGTGGCAACGAGCTCGTGCGACTCCAGCAGGCAGCGCAGCAGCGCTCGGACCTGGAGATAGGCGAAATTGGCCCCGAGGCAGCCGTGGGCGCCGGCGCCGAAGGGGAGGAAGGCGAACCGGTGGCGGCCTAGGGAGCGCTCCGGCGAGAAACGCCGTGGGTCGAACCGGTTGGGCTCCTCCCAGAACTCCGCAAGCAGGTGGGTCAGCATCGGGTTGACTCCGGTGATCGTGCCTTCCGGAAAGGCATGGCCGCCGAAGTCGAACGGCTTCACCGATCGCCGCCACAGGACGGGCGCGGCGGCATTGAGGCGCAAGGCCTCCTTCACCGCCCATACCGCCGTTTCGCAGCCCGCGAGATCGGTCAGCGCGATCCGCCGGCGATCCGCCACCAGGCCGCACAGCTCCTCTCGAAGGACCGGCTGCCACCGGGGATTGGCCGCGAGATAGTGGAGCGTCGAGACCGTCCCCGAGGACAGGGCGTCGAACGAGGCGGCGATCGTGAAGGTGAGGTGGGCGATGATCTCCCGCTCGTCGAGCAACCCGGCATCACGCATCCGGCAGAGCATCGCCAGCAGGTCCTTGCGCTCCGGGGCGATCGCCTCGGACAGCATCGGGCGGATCAGGCCCTCGACATGACGGCTCGCCCAGGCGGCGCGCGATTCCGCGGTGCCGGGCAGGGGAATGGCGACGAGGGCGGTCGCCGAGCGCATCAGATAGCGGAAGGCGAGCAGGTCGTCGCGGGTCGCGAGCGCCGGGTCGCGGCCGAGGAAGGCGGCGAAGCCGTTGGCGAAGGTGAGCTGCTGGGCGAGCTCGTACACGTCGACCGAGCGGCCCGACCAGCGATCGAGGGCCAGCTCGTTGTTGGAGCCGAAGATGTCGAGATAGGCCTGCAGCTGCTCCGCCTTGAAGGCGGTGGCGACCAGCTTCCGGTGCCATTGGTGGTTGGCGCCGTCGCGGAGCAGGAGGCCGCCGGCGAAATGGCGGCCGAAGACCGGCCTCCACCCGCCCTCGGCCGAGAAATTCCGGGCCTCGTCGAACAGGACGAACTCGTTCGCCTCCGGCCCGACCAGCTGGACGTTCCAATTGCCGCAGGCGTGGAAGCGGTGGATCGGCCCGTAGTCCCGGTGCATCCGCCGGGCGAAGGCGAGGGGATCGATCACCGCCTCGGGCAGGATCCCGAAGTAGGGCAGGCCGCGCTTGCCGGGGACGGAGGCGAGATCGCGGCCTCTCACCCGCGGAAAGTCGCGGCGGACGGCGGTCGGCTTCTCCCGTTGGGCGATGGGCGGCAAGAAGGGCGCGGTCACGAGGGGCTCCTGTGGCCGGGGACCCTACACGCGCCCGTGCCCGTGCCCCCACCCGGTAACTACCGGGGTGTGATTCGACCCTCGGATGAAGGACCTTGGCGGCGTCGGAGGCTGAAGCATGATCGATTTGGTTCTTCCGGAAAGCCGCCTCGGCTTCGCCGCGGCGCTCATGGAGATGCATCATGACCGGAAGCAGGTGTTCGTGGATCGTTTGGGATGGCGTCTGCCGGCGAAGGGTAGCTGGCTGGAGGTCGATCAGTTCGACGACGATTATGCGATCTACCTGCTCGCCAGATCGCCGGAAGGCCGCCATCGGGGGTCAGTGAGGCTTCTCCCGTCCTCACGCCCCCACATGCTGAGCACTCTCTTCAGTCATCTCTGCCCGGGTGGGGTTCCGGGCGGGAATGACTGTTGGGAGATATCGCGTCTCGTGACCTGCCCTGCAAACGCCTCCGGCACCACCATCCTTCGAGTGCACCGCCTGCTCGCTTTGGCCCTGGTCGAGTTCGCGCAGACCAACGGCATCCGCCGATACACGCTCGTCGCCGAAGCCCATCGAGTCCCGGCCCTCCTCTCGGTGGGGTGGCCCGTAATTCCACTGGGTTTGCCGACCTGGGTCGAAGGCGAGCAGCTTCAGGCCTTGCAGATCGATCTGTCGCCGGGCACACTGGCGGGAATGCGCGGCCGCTTACGGATAAGGGCTCCGGTGCTGCGCATAGTGGAACCCATTCGGAGAGCTGCGTGATGGTCGCACAGCCTACAGGCCGGCACGGGCCGGAAGACGAGAGCAGTCTCGCCACCGAGACCGAGCGAATCATTCTCGAGATCGAGTCGCGCCTGCACAAGCTGATCGAGACGTCTCGCCGCGACTCGTTTCCCGCCGCCCAGTCGACCGTTCTGGCGGCGGCGGCGGAAGCCTGCGCCGCGCGGCGAAGGCTCTACGCCTTGTTCGGCCGGCGCCTGTTCTGCGATCCTTCCTGGGACATATTGCTCGAGCTGTTCGTGAGCACCCTGGAGGGCCGCAAGGTGACCGTCTCCACCGCCTGCATGGCGGCCTGCGCTCCAACGACGACCGCCCTGCGGCACATTGCCTATCTCGTCCAGGAAGGGCTGGTCGTCCGCAAGCCGCATCCCGCCGATGCGCGAAGCACCTACCTCGAGCTCACCGGCCAGGCGATCGAGCGCCTCACCCAATATTTCAGCGAGTCGCGCTGAGGTCGGGAAAGTCGCGGTTGATCGAGTCCAGCGCCATCGAGACATAGGCGGCGGCGCCGTGCAACTCCGCGTCGTCGAGCGAGCGGAGCAGCTCGTGGAGTCGCGCATGAAGATCGGCGATCTGCTGCCGGTGCTGCGCCGAGCCCGCGTCCGATAGCTTGGAATCCATCCATGGGCCTCCCCTTCGGTGCGCCGTCCCCCGGGCCTGGCCTGGGGGAGCGTCACCCTTCGCCCGAGTCGCGTCCCAGCGCGTCCCGGGCCAGAAAGCCCCTGCCGACCTCATTACGCGAACGTAAGCCGGGCGAAAAGGGGGGCAGTGCGGATTTTCCGATCCGTTTTGAACGAAAAGCGTGGACCCTAGACGGTGCCGGCGGAGGCCTCGTCCAGCCGCGCGATCTGCTCCGGGGTCAGCGCCAGGGTCATGGATCCGATCAGCTCCTCGAGCTGCTCCGGAGTCCTGGCGCTGGCGATGGGGGCGGCGACGGCCGGGCGGGCGGCAAGCCAGGCGAGCGCGATCTGCGCCTGGCTGGCTCCGGTCTCCGCCGCGACCTCGTCCAGGGCGGCGAGCACGTCGGGGCCCCGGCCTTCGACATATTTGGCCATCCGGTCGCCCCGTATGCTCTTGCCGTAATCCGCCTCGCTTCGATATTTGCCGGTGAGATAGCCCGAGGCGAGGCCGTAATAGGGAAGGACTCCTATTTCCTCGGCGAGGCAGAGCGGCTGAAGCCCCTCCTCAAACTCCGCCCGGGCGAGCAGGTGATATTCGTTCTGGAGCACCTCGTAGCGGGGGAGGCCGAGCCGCCCCGACACCTCGAGCGCCTCGGCCAGCCGCCCCGCGCTGAAGTTGGAGGCGCCGAGCGTCCGCACCTTGCCTTCCGCGACCAGCCGCCCGAACGCCTCCAGCACCTCCTCCATCGGAGTGTCGGTATCGTCGCGATGGGCGTAATAGAGGTCGATCGTCTCCACCCCCAGGCGCCGAAGCGAATCCTCGGCCGCCCGGGCGATCCGCCAAGGCTCGAGCCTGCCGCCGCCGTGGCGGTGGAGCATCCCCACCTTGGTCGCGATCCGGACGCCCGAGCTCGAGCCCCTTCGCTTCAGCCATTCGCCGATCAGGCTTTCCGATTCGCCGCCCTGATGCCCCTCGACCCAGGCCGAGTAGACGTCGGCCGTGTCGATCATCGTCCCGCCCGAATCGATGAACCGGTCGAGGATCCGGAACGCCTCCTCCCCCGTCGCCGTCCAGCCCAGCACGTTGCCGCCGAGAACCAGCGGCGCCGTCCCGAGGCCGCTCCGGCCGAGGGGTCGTTGCTCAGCCATCGGGAATCTCCTTGTCCTTGCGCCTCGCCTCGAGCGCGTCGATCGCCTCGCGGACCCGCTGGGTCTCGCCGCGCGGAACGACCAGCACGGCCCGCTCCGTCGCGACGATGACCAGGTCCTCGACCCCGAGCGCCACCACCACCGGCCCGTCGGAGCGGACGAGGCAGTTGCGGCTGCCCGGGGCGACCACGTCCCCGGTCAGCAGATTGCCGTCGCCGTCGACCGGCCCGAGCGCGTGAAGCGCCTCCCAGCTGCCGATGTCGGACCAGCCCATCGCGGCCGGGACCACCGCCACCCGCTCCGCTTTCTCCATCACCGCGACGTCGATCGAAGCGGCCGGCGCGGAGTCGAAATCGCCCTCGATCGCGGCCAGTATCTCCGGCGCATGCCTGCGCAGGGCGTCGAGCAGGGCCTCGCGCTCGAACAGGAAGATGCCCGCATTCCAGTCCCATCCGCCCTCGGCGAGCCAGCCTTCCGCCGTCGCCCGGTCGGGCTTCTCCGCGAACCGGGCGGCGCGCCAGGCGCCCGGCGCCAGCGCCTCGCCGCGCCTTATATAGCCATAGCCGGTCTCCGGCCGGTCGGCTTCGATCCCGAACGTCACCAGCCACCCTTGCGCCGCCAGCGGCGCCGCGACGGCGACCGCGGCCCGGAACGCCGCCTCGTCCTCGACATGATGGTCGCTGGGCATGACCAGGAGGAGCTCGCCCGCCGCGGCCGCGAGCGCCGCCAGGGCCACCGCCGCCGCGGTCCCCCGGGCCGAGGGCTCGAGCACCAGCCGGGCGTTCGGAACCTCCGCCTCGACCGCCGCGGACTGCTCCCGCCCCGCCACCACGATCGCCTCGCCCCAGCCCGCGGCCCGCCGCGCCGTCGCCTTGAGCAGGCTCTCCTTACCGGTCAGCGCCAGATATTGCTTCGGCCGCCCGGCGCGCGACAGCGGCCACAGGCGCGTCCCGGAGCCTCCGGAAAGGATGACTGGCCTGATCGGGGGAAAGGTCATGCTGCCGGTCTAGGGACAAGGTCATTCCCGCGAAAGCGGGAATCCCGCTTTCAGTCCGCGCGTCGGTTGGTGCCCGCGTCAACCCGCGCGGACACCGATTTCATCAGGTCCTGACGATCGCCTCGCCCATCGACAGGGTCTTGCCGCGGGTGACGATGACGACGTCGCCGAGCTTCGCCGCCTCGAACAGCTTCCTCGCGAACTCGGTCGGAACCGCCACGCAGCCGTGGGTCGCGAAGCCCGGGGCGACGCTGTCGCTGCCGTGGATCGAGATCCCGTCGTTGGTCATCCGCATCATGTAGGGCATGGGCGAGCCGTAGAGGTTGGAGACGTGCTTCGCCTTCTTCTGGGTGATCGGGAAGGCGCCCAGCGGGGTCGGCTTGTCGTCCCGCCCGTAGAGGATCGCCGCGGCCCCGATCTCGTAGCCGCCGCGGAAGATGGAGAGCACCTGCGCCTCGAGGTCGACGGTGATCACGATCGGCCCGTCGGCGGGAGCGCCGCTCTCGTCCCAATGATGCTCGCCCATCTTGAGCGGCCCGGGAATGTCGAGGATCCGGCGGACGGTGAAGTTCGGATCGACCGCTGCGGAGGCTGAGGCGGGGATGACGGCCGCGGCCTCGGCCTCGGCCGGGCCGGGCGAGAGGGCCACGGCCGCCGCCGGAGCCCGGGCCGGCTCGTCGCTCACCTCGAAGCCGACGACGAGCAGGGCCGCGCCGGCCAGAAGCCCCGTTCCCATCCGCGCCGCCAGGGTCTTGCCCGCCATCGTCAATGTCTCCTTCAAGCCTGTTCAGGCCGTCGAAGCGCTCCAATGTCCCAACCGATCCCGCCCCGCCACCCCTCCATCCCGCCCGTCCCGCCGCGGGACGCCCGGCCCGCAATCGCTAAAGCGTGCACAGCCCTTCGGGACAATCAATGCGGACAGTCACTAGTGACTGTCCCCTTCCGAGCCACCAGTGGCTCTCCCCTTCCGAGCCCGCTTGACGGCGGTGACGGTCACCCGGCACGGTCACGAGTGACTGCCCCCGTCACCCCGCCGCTTCCGCCGGATCGCCCTGACCAGCTTCTCGACCCGAGCCGTCACCGCCCCGAATGGCCGGCGGCTTCGCCCGCCTTGGCGAGTGCAGCCCCCGCCGCCGGTTCAGGCGGAAGGTGAGCGTCCGCATCGCCTGCTCGGGATCGACTCCGGGCCCCGCCCGATAATCGTCCCCCCGTCTGCCCGGCGCCTTCACGGCGAGCTGGAGCTCGAGCTCCAGGTCGGCATCCTCCCGCGCCTCGTCCATCGCCCTGGCGAAGCCCGGCAGCCGATCGCGCCTCGCCTGCCGCCCATGGCTTGCATCCCGACGGTGCGCATGCCCTTCAATGTCCCGGCGCGACCGTCAGTCCCTGTTCGCGCCAAATGCCCGCACTGGCCGTTCGTAAGCCGCTGCGACGCTTTTCACGCTTTCTTTGTCAATTTGAGCGACACTAGAAGCCTGTCGGACGAATTTACACCTCCCGCGAGGCGCGCGCCCTTTGATCAGGCTTTTCAAGCATTACGTCCCCCACAGCGTCCTCCTCCTGGGCGTGATCGACTTCCTGTTGCTGTTCGCGGCCGGGGAGGCGGGGTGGCTTCTTCGCCTTTGGCAGGTCGAGGGCAGCGTCGATCCCAACGCCCAGCGGCTTCCCCATCTGCTCACCTTCGCGGTGGTTCTCCAGCTCGCCATGGTCGGCGTCGGGGCCTATGGAGTCGACGCGCTCCGCTCGATGCGGCTCGCCGCGGCGCGGCTGGTGGTGGCGGTGTCGCTCGGCGTGCTTCTGCTCGCCTTGGTCTTCTTCCTCTGGCCGGCGGTGACCTTCTGGCGGTCGAACCTGCTCTACGCCATGGCCTTCGCGCTCGGGCTTCTGTTCGTCGCCCGGCTGGTCTTCGCGCGCGCGCTCGGCAACGAGGCGTTCAAGCGCCGGATCCTGGTCCTCGGGGCGGGTCCGCGAGCCGCGCGGCTCGAGGCCCTGGCCCGGACGGACGGCGCCGGCTTCGCCATCGCCGGCTATGTCGGAATGAACGACGGCCGCCAGGCGGTCCCCCACTGCGTCAACCGCGACGACATCGCCAACCTCACCGCCCACGTCGTCCGCCTTCGGGTCTCCGAGGTGGTCCTGGCGCTCGAGGAGAGGCGCAACGCCCTTCCGCTCGCCGACCTGCTCAGGATCAAGACCACCGGGGTCCATGTCAACGAATTCTCCTCCTTCATCGAGCGCGAGACGGGGCGGGTCGATCTCGACAGCGTCAATCCCAGCTTCCTGATCTTCTCGGACGGGTTCAACTCCGGCCGGCGGCTGTCGGCGGCGGGCAAAAGGCTGTTCGACATCGTCGTCTCGGGGATCATCCTCATCCTGTTCGCCCCGCTGATCCTGCTCACCGCCCTCGCGGTGAAGCTGGAGAGCAAGGGGCCGGCCTTCTTCCGGCAGCGCCGGGTCGGCCTCTACGGCCAGAGCTTCGAGCTGGTGAAATTGCGCTCGATGCGCGAGGATGCGGAGGTCGGCGGCAAGGCGGTCTGGGCGCAGAAGGACGATCCGCGGGTCACGAGGGTCGGCTCGGTGATCCGAAAGCTCCGGATCGACGAGCTTCCCCAGGCCTGGACGGTGCTGACCGGAAAGATGAGCCTGGTCGGGCCGCGGCCGGAGCGCCCGCAATTCGTCGCCGATCTCGAGGCCCGGCTTCCTTATTATGCCGAGCGCCACGTCGTGAAGCCGGGCATCACCGGCTGGGCCCAGATCAACTTCCCCTACGGCGCCAGCGTCGAGGACGCGAGGCAAAAGCTCGAATACGATTTGTACTACGCCAAGAACTATACACCGTTCCTCGATCTACTGATTCTACTCCAAACTGTTAGGGTAGTTTTATTTCCGGAGGGGGCAAGATGATTGTCCTGCTCGGCTTCTGGACCCATGCGCTCGTCGCCTTGCTCTACGGCGCTCTGGCGCTCTGGCAGCTGCGCCGGTGGAGCGAGGACCGGGGCAACCGACGGCTGATTGCCGCCTTCGCCGTGACCTCCGCCTGGGCGATCTTCATCGCGCTTCAGGGGCCGCACAGCCTCGGCGCGGGGATCGCCGAGGCCGCGCGCAACTTCGCCTTCCTCGGCTTCATGTACGCCATCGTCAGCCGGGCGGCCGACGAGCGCGGCCAGCAGGGCGTGAAGCTCGTCTACGCGGTGGTCGCGGGCGTGATCGGTCTCCAGCTCACCCTGGCGGGGGTGATGCCCCAGTTCGCCGGTCAGCCGGTGATCCGCGAGGCGCTCGCCTCGACCGCCCAGGTCATCGGCCTCACCATCGCGGCCGGGTCGCTCGTGCTCGTCCACAACCTCTACGGCCAGGCCACGCACGAGAGCCGCTGGGGGATCCGCCTGCCGATGATCGCCCTGGCCGGGATGTGGGCCTACGACCTTCATCTCTACACCGTCGCCTGGCTGACCCGCGGGCCGGTGCAGGATCTCTACGCCATGCGCGGGGCGACCCTGGCGATGCTCGTGCCCCTGTTCGCTCTGGCGAGCCGCCGAAGCGCCCGCTGGCGGATGCAATTGTCGCGCGCCGCCACCTTCCAGTCGCTCTCGCTGATCGCGATCCTCGGCTATCTGATCCTGATGATGACGGCGAGCCGGGCGCTCGAGGCGGTCGGCGGCGACTGGGTGAGAATCGGCCAGGTCGGCCTGGTCTTCGCAATCACCCTCGCGGTGGTGATCCTTCTGCCCTCGGGACGGATGCGTGCCTGGTCGCGGGTGATCGTCGCCAAGCATTTCTTCGAGCATCGCTACGACTATCGCGAGGAATGGCTTCGCTTCACCCGCACCGTCGGCGGCGACGCGCCGCTGGGTGAGCGGATCATCAAGGCGATCGCTGACGTCGCCGAATCCCCTTCGGGCCTGCTGCTCGTGCCCGAAGGCGGCCGGCTAAGCGTCGCCGCCCGCTGGAACTGGCGCGACGACCTGCCCGAAGTGTCCGCCGGCGACGCCGCGCTGATCGCCTTCGTCGAGAAGAGCGGCCACGTCCTCGATTTCGCCGGCCTTCGCTCCGGCACCCTTCGCCTGCCCGATTCGCATATCGAGGTGCCGGCCACCCTGGCTTCGCTGGAGTCGCTCTGGGCCGGCGTCCCCCTGATCCACGGCGAGCGTCTCGTCGGGCTGGTCCTGCTCGAGCATCCGCTCGTTCGCCGGCCGCTGGACTGGGAGGATTTCGACCTGTTCCGGACGGTCGGGATCCAGGCGGCGAGCTACCTCGCCGAGGCCCGGACCCAGGACGCGCTCGCCGATGCCCGGCGGTTCGACGAATTCAACCGGCGCTTCGCCTTCATCATCCACGACATCAAGAACCTCGTCAGCCAGCTCAGCCTCGTCATCCGAAATGCTGAGCGGCATGCCGACAATCCCGAGTTCCGCGAGGACATGATCGCGACCCTGCACAGCTCGGTCAAAAAGATGAACGACCTGCTCGCCCGGCTCCATCGCGGCGCCGGCAATGTCGAGTCGGAGCCGGTCCGCGCGGTCCCGCTGGGCCAGGCGGTGGCGGCGGTCGCCGAGGTCAAGCGGCGGGTTCATCCCGTCGAGGTGGAGGGGAAGACGGCGCTCCCCGCGCTCGCCGACCCGGTTCGGCTGGAGCAGGCGCTAGGCCACCTCGTCCAGAACGCCATCGACGCCAGCGACGGCGGCTCGCCGGTGCGGATCCGCTGCGGCGCCCGCGGCGGCGAGGCTTGCATCGAGATCGTCGATCGGGGCGAGGGCATGTCGGCGGACTTCATTCGCACGCGGCTGTTCCAGCCGTTCGCGTCGACCAAGGAAAGCGGCTTCGGGGTCGGCGCCTTTGAGGCGCGAAGCCTGGTCGCCGCGATGGGCGGCCGGATCGAGGTCGACAGCCGCGAGGGGGAGGGGAGCCGGTTCACCATCCTTTTACCGCTGGGTGACACCGGGGACCATGAGATCGGACGGATTCGAGCATGAGCGTGGACACGAGGGCCAAATTGCTGATCGTCGAGGACGACGAGGGGCTGCAGCGCCAGCTTCGCTGGGCCTATGACGATTATGAAGTGCTGGTCGCCTCCAATCGGGACTCGGCGATCAACATGCTTCGCGCCGAGGAGCCGCCCGTCGTGACCCTCGACCTCGGCCTCCCACCCGACCCCAACGGAGTCACCGAGGGCTTCGCCACCCTGGAGACGATCCTGGCGCTCAAGCCCGAGACCAAGGTGATCGTCGCCTCGGGCCACGGCGCCCGCGAAAGTGCGCTTCGCGCGATCGCTTCGGGCGCCTACGATTTCTATCAGAAGCCGGTCGACATCGACCAGCTCGGCCTGATCGTACGTCGCGCCTTCCAGCTCCACGGCATAGAGACCGAGAACCGCAAGCTCGAGGAGCGGGCCGGCGACGACCGCACCGTGCTCGGAACGATGATCACGGCCGCGCCGGAGATGATGAAGGTCGCCCGGACCATCGAGCGGGTCGCCAACACCGGGGTCTCGGTGATGCTGCTCGGCGCCAGCGGCACCGGCAAGGAGCTGCTCGCCCGCGGCCTCCATCAGTCGAGCAACCGCGCCGGCGGCGCCTTCGTCGCGATCAACTGCGCTGCGATCCCCGAGAACCTGCTCGAAGCGGAGCTGTTCGGCTACGAGAAGGGCGCCTTCACCGGAGCGATCAAGACGACGGAAGGGAAGATCGAGCTCGCCCATGGCGGCACGCTCTTCCTTGACGAGGTCGGCGACATCCCGCTGCCGCTTCAGGTCAAGCTGCTGCGCTTCATCCAGGAGCGGGTGATCGAGCGGATCGGCGGCCGCAAGGCAATCGCCGTCGACACCAGGATCGTCAGCGCCACCCACCAGGACCTGCCGCAGATGATCAAGGCGGCGAGCTTCCGCGAGGACCTCTACTACCGGCTGGCCGAGATCGTCGTCCGGATCCCGAGCCTCGCCGAGCGTCACGGCGATTCCGTGCTTCTCGCCAAGCATTTCCTCCATCGATTCGCCCGCGAGATGAACCCCCACGTGAAGGGCCTGAGCCCGGGCGCCCTCACCGCGATCGACGAATGGCCGTGGCCGGGCAACGTTCGCGAGCTCGAGAACCGGATGAAGCGCGCCGTGATCATGGCCGACGGCAAGCTGGTGACCGCCGAGGATCTCGATCTGGAGGCGCGCACCGAGGCGGCCCTTCCGGTGAACCTCAAATCGGCGCGCGAGCTTGCCGACCGCCGGGCGATCCGGCAGGCGCTGGCGCGGACGGAGAACAACATCTCCAGCGCCGCCAAGCTGCTCGGAATCAGCCGGCCGACGCTCTACGACCTCATGAAGCAATACGACCTTCAGCCGTGAGCGTTCGCTCCGCCTTGACCGCTTTGCTCCTGCTCGGCGCCGCGGCCTGCTCGAACGCCGGCCCGCAATCGGCGGAGGAAGCCTATCGGCGCGGGCTTCAGGCGCTGGCCCAGGGCGAGTCGCGAACCGCTCGGATCGAGTTCCTGAACGCGATCCAGCTGGAGCCGGACAACAAGGCGCTTCGGGTGGCCCAGGGGCGGACCTATCTGCTGCTCCGCGAGGGAGCCGCCGCCGAGGCGGAGCTGAGGCGCGCCAACGCGCTTGGGGTGCCCCTCGGCGAGACCGGCCATTTGCTGGCTCACGCTTTGCTCCTGCAGGGGCAGGCGGAGCGGGCCGCCGCGGAGGCGCTGAAGGCCGGCCCGGCTCATGCCGCTTACGCCCAAAGGATGCTCGGCCGGGCCTATCAGGCGATGGGCAGGCTGGAAGAGGCCGCCGCGGCCTTCGACCGGGCCCTGGGGGCGGCACCGGATGACGGGGCGCTGTGGGCCGATATCGCCGATTTCCGCCGGGCGAGCGGGAACACGGCCGGAGCCATCGAAGCGGCCGACCGTGCCGTCGCCCTGGCGCCCCGCAACGTGGAGGCGCTGAGGATTCGGGCGGAGCTGACCCGCAACCAATATGGCCTCGCGGCCGCCATGCCCTGGTTCGACCGGGCGCTGGAGATCGACCCGTCCGACGTCGCGACCCTGATCGAGCGGGCCGCGACCCTGGGGGATCTCGGCCGGACCCGCGCGATGCTCGCCGATACGAGGCGGATCCTGAGCGTCTCGGCGAACAACCCGTCCGCTTATTACCTCCAGTCCGTGCTCGCCGCCCGCGGCCGCGATTACGCTCTGGCGCGAAGCCTCTATCGCCGCACCGGCGGGGTCTTCGACCATCGGCCCGCGGCGATGCTGCTCGCCGGGACGATCGAGCTCGGCTCCGGCAACGGGGCGCTGGCGCTCGCGCCGCTGAAGCGCCTGCTCGCGGCCCAGCCCGGCAATCTCAAGGCGCGCCGGCTGCTCGGGGCGGCGCAATGGCAGACCGGCGACGCGAGGGCGGCGATCCAGACCTTGCGGCCGCTTGCCGATCGGGCCGATGCCGACGCCTACACGCTCAGCGTCATCGGCAGGGCTTTCGCCCGCCTCGGCGACGAGGCGGCGGCCGTGCGCTACCTCGCCCGCGCGGCGGCGCCCCCCGTGTCGGCAACCTCCCCGCTCGACGATCCGCTCAGCCTGGCCGAGATGGAGGCGTTGCGCCGCGAGGCGGACGCCAGGCCCGATGCGGTGCCGGCGAAGGTCGTCCTCATCCGGGCGCTGCTCGGCCGCGGCGCCGGGCCGGAGGCGCTGCAGCGGGCGCAACAGCTCCAGGCGGCCAATCCCGGCGTTCCCGACGCCCATGTGCTGGTCGGCGACGCGCTCGCGATCCAGGGCAACTACGCCGGCGCCGCGGTCGCCTATCGGCGGGCGGCCAACCTCGCCTTCAACGAGCCGGTGGCGCTTCGGCTGATCGAGGCGCTCCGCAATTCCGGCGACGAGGCGGGCGCCGGCCGGGTGCTGACCCTGTTCCTCCAGCAGAATCCCCAGAACGTCTCCGCCCAGACGATGGCGGCCAACGCCTATCTCCAGGCCAGGCGCTGGCCGGAAGCCATCTCGCTCTACGAAGGCCTGCTCAAGCGCATCGGCAATGGCGATGCGACCCTTCTCAACAACCTCGCCTGGGCCTATGCCGAGACGGGCGATTTCGAGCGAGCGCTTCCGTTCGCCCGCCGCGCCTGGTCCCTCGAGCCGAACAACCCCGCCACCGCCGACACGCTGGGCTGGATCCTGTTCCGGAGCGGGAAGGACCGACTGGGAGGGCTGGCCCTGCTCGAGCGGGCGGCGAAGGGCGCGCCGAGCGACGAGGATATCAGAGCGCATCTGAGGAGCGCGAGGAAAGGGTAGCCTGGCTATTCCTCCCCGAGCTTGCTCGGGGAGGAGTTTAGGTAAAGGCCGCTACACGAGCAGCAGGAAGCCGTTCAGGGTCAGAAGCGCGCCGAGCGCCCCCAGGATGGCGGAGGTGATCAGGATCCAGCGGTTGACCGCGAGGATGGCGACCGAGCCGAGGACCAGGGCGAGCTGGAGCAGCACTTCGGCGAAATCGAAAGCATTGTCGCGCCGGGCCGCCTGCTCGAAGGCGGTCTCATAGGATTTCGCCCTCGCGCTCAGCTCCTTCTTGCCTTCGCCGCGGGTGGGATCGCCGGGCGCTTCCGGATCGGGCTCGCTGTCGTAACGGGCGATCGTGGCGTCGTAGGCCTTTAGCCGGGCCTCGGCCGATGGCCGCTCGGCGGGAGGAACGATGCCGGCCGCGAGCGAAGTCTTCAGCTTCTCCGCCTCGATCCTGTACATGGTCTGGCGCACGTTCTTGGCCTGGTAGAAGGCCCAGGTGTCGCTCGCCTTGATGTTGCTCTCGATCATGTCGTCGGTGGCGTTGCCGCCGCCGAGCCCGCCCACGGCGAGAATCGCGGCCAGGACCGCGATCATCAGCGCGGCTCGGTTGCGGAAGACCTCGGATGCCTGGTTCTCGGCCCGGTCCTCGTGGATTTCAGCGATCAGGTCTGCGGCGTCGGTCGAGTCCATCTTCCTGGCGATCCCCCCTGTTGGAGGGGCTTGGCTGCCAAAGAAAAAGCGGCAAGTCGAGCGCCTTCAGAAGCCTTGCTCAAACGTCTGTTCCATGTAGAGGCAGGGGGCGTCAAAAGGGGGATGTCCATGAAGATCGCACGCCTCGCCGCCCTGCTCGCCCTCCCGCTTGCCGGTCTGGCCCCTGCCGTTCCCGCGGCGGCGCAAACCAGGCCTAAGCTGATCGTCGCCATCTCGGTCGATCAATTGTCGGCGGACCTGTTCAGCCAGTATCGGCAGCGTTTCGACGGCGGCCTTCAGCGGCTTTCGCAAGGCGTGGTCTTCCCGAACGGCTATCAGGGCCACAACGCGACCGAGACCTGCCCGGGCCACTCGACCATCCTCACCGGCTCGAGGCCGGCGCGCACCGGGATCATCGCCAACAACTGGTTCAACCCAGGCGCGGCCCGGGAGGACAAGGGCGTCTATTGCTCGGAAGATCCGCGGGTCCCCGGGAGCAGCTCGAGGGGCGGGCAATATACGGTCTCCTCCTATCACCTGAGGGTCCCCGCGCTCGGCGACCATATGAAGCGCGCCGATCCGCGCAGCCGGGTCGCGATCGTCTCCGGCAAGGACCGGGCGGCGATCATGATGGGCGGCTACCGTCCGGACGAGCGCTGGTGGTGGGATCACGACCGCAAAGCTTTCGTCAACCCGGGCGCTCCGACGACCCCGCGGGCGGTCGCCGCCGGCAATGAGGCCGTCAAGGACGCCCTTTCCAGAGCCCGCTCCGCACGCGACCTTCCCCGCGTCTGCGAACCGCACAGCCGGGCGATACCGGTCGTCGGCGGCGGCAAGCCGGTCGGCGCGGGACGATTCGCCCGCGACGCGGACGACAAGAACGGCTTCCGGTCCTCTCCGGATTTCGACCGGGCGACGCTCGACATCGGCGAGGCGCTCCGGCGCGAGATGAAGCTCGGCGAGGGGCCGGCGACCGACCTGCTCATCCTCGGCCTGTCGGCGACCGACTATGTCGGTCATACCTACGGCACCCAGGGCAGCGAGATGTGCGTCCAGCTGATGGCTCTGGACGAGGCTCTCGGCGGTTTCTTCCGCAACCTCGACTCGGCCGGGATCGACTATCTCGTCATGCTCACCGCCGACCATGGCGGCCACGACATTCCCGAGCGCCACCGCGAGCATGCCGCGACGGAGGCGGTGCGGGTCGATCCGGCCCTCAACGCCGGCAACATGGCCAAGTCGCTCGCGGCGAGGCTGAAGCTGGGCGGCCAGGTCCTGTACGGCGACGGCGCGTTCGGCGACATGTATGTCGACCGCAAGCTCAATGCGGCGCAACGGGCGCGGGTGCTTCGCGAGGCGGTGGCGACCTATCGGCGCCACCCGCAGGTGGCGGCGGTGTTCACCAAGGCGGAGCTGGCCGCGGCGCCGGGACCCTCCGGCTCGCCCGACAATTGGACCCTGATCCAGCGAGCCAAGGCGAGCTTCGATCCGGAGCGCTCGGGCGATTTCATCGTGCTCCTGAAGCCGCGCGTGACGCCCATCTTCGACACCAGCCGGGGCTATGTCGCCACCCACGGAAGCCCGTGGGATTACGACCGCAAGGTGCCGATCCTGTTCTGGCGCAAGGCGATGAGGCCGTTCGAGCAGCCGCTCGCGGTGGAGACGGCGGACATATTGCCGACCCTTGCGGCGGCGATCGGGGTGATGATCCCGCCGGGGAGCATCGACGGGCGGTGCCTAGACCTGGACGAGGGGCCGGGGACGACCTGCCGGTAGCTGTGGCCATTGCCGGATTGGGCCGGAGTTGGGTGGGTTCGACATTCCGGGCCCGCACGCCGGCCCGGAGCGAGTCGATCCCGCGCATTGCCTAGGTGACCAGCGTGGCCACCGTCACGACGACCTTCGCCGTCCCACCCAGCAGGAGGCAGGTGAGGATATGCGGGCGCTGGACTGCAGCAAGAGCATAGCGGGTCTTCGCGTCAGCGAGCCATTCCGCCCGTGCTACCGGATCTTGAGACGCGAGAGCCTTGCGTTCCAGCCGATAACCGGCGAGTCCGTTCGCGGAAACGAAGACCGCCGAATAAGCCAGCAGCATTTCGCTGGCGGCATTGAGCGCACTGATTGCCGTGACGGCTTCACCGCTCACTCGATTGAGATGTGCAAGCTCTTGTCCAGCGCCAGAGCTATTTGCGCCAGGGAAGCAACCGTCCCGCCCTGCTTGTTGAGGCCGCGCGAGAGCCGGGATACGAAAGCGGGGTCCAGCCCGCTGATCGCCTCAAGGTCTCGCAGACTTCCGTCGAAGTTCGCCAGAGCCTGGGAAACCGCGTCCGACACTTCCGAGCGAGCCACTTCCTGAGCGGCCTCGCGAAGCGCCTCAAGACGGCTGGCCTTGTCGTCGGCCGGCCTGTCTGCGACCAGTTGATCCCCGGCGGGCTTACGACTCATAACCAAACCTTTCCGTTGTGTAATTACACAACAACCCTGCCGATGTCAAGAGGTTCCAATCGCCCGACAGCGCGTTGCGATCATCGTGTCGTAATCCCTGTCGAGCAGCCGCCACGATGTGAGGCCGTCGGTGCGGCCGGCAAGCTCGTCCAGCGCGCTCTCGGCATCCTGCTCGATACCGGCCCAAACGACATACATTCTAGTGACCGCGTCCAGGTACACGGCCCACATCACCATGTCCCCGAAACGTCGAGCCTCGGGTGGCCCGACATAGAGGCGAGCCAGATAGGTTTCCGGATCGATTTCGCGAAAGGTGGGACCGCCGGGGAGGCATTCGCGATCGGGAAGCCGCCGCAATGTGCCGAGATCGAGGCCATGAAGAAGTGCGCCTCCGCCAGAGGGCCAGGCCGCGTTTCCGTAGGGATGCAAGACCTGGTCATAAACGGTGGCGCGACGCCCGTTGATCAACAGCGGTCGCAGACCGTTTTGGCGCCGGTTGAAGCTTTGGCTCTGTGAGTGCAGCAGTTTGCGGAGGGTGGCTACCCTAAGCGACAATTCCACACCGCGAACAGTGCCGTCATCGCGATAACGGTTCTGAGCTTCGACGAAGAGCTCTCGCGCCAAATGTATATAGAACATGACGGACCCAGAATAACAGCTTGGCTTGAGCAGGCCAAACACTGGTTCTCATCCTTGCAGCGTCTCCACCTTCTCAGCCAATTCCAGCCAGCGTTCTTCGGCTGCGTCGCGCTCCGTGCGGGCTTTCTCGATCGCCGCAGACGAAGCCGCGAAGCGGCTCGGGTCCCTCCTGTAGAGGTCCGGGTCCGACAGGGTTTCCTCGGCGCGGGCGATCTGCGCCTCCAGCGCGTGGATCCGGTCGGGGAGGAGGTCGAAGTCGCGCTGGTCCTTGTAGGTGAGCTTGATCTGGACCCTGGGGGCGGCGGGTGCCGGCTTGGCCGAGGCGGAGGCCTTCGCCGCGGCAGGCTGCTCGCGCCGCTTCTGCCAATCCTCATAGCCGCCGGCGACGATGTCGACCTTGCCCGAGCCGTCGAGGCCGAGGGTGAGGGTGACGGTGCGGTCGAGGAAGTCGCGGTCGTGGCTGACGATGAGGACGGTGCCGTCATAATCGGCGATCACCTCCTGGAGGAGGTCGAGGGTCTCCAGGTCCAGGTCGTTGGTCGGCTCGTCGAGGACGAGCAGGTTGGAGCGGCGGGCGAACTCGCGGGCAAGGAGAAGGCGGGAGCGCTCGCCGCCGGAGAGGGTGCCGATCTTCGCGTCGACCAGGCCCGGCTCGAACAGGAACTCCTTGAGATAGCCCTGGACGTGCTTCTTGTGCCCGCGCACCTCGACCCAGTCGCCGCCGTCGGCGAGGATGTCGCGCACCCGCTTGTCGGGATCGAGCAGCCGGCGCTGCTGGTCGATCATGATTCCCCGGAGGGTCTTGGCCCGGCCGATCCTGCCCTCGTCCGGCTCCATCTCGCCGGTCAGGAGCTTGAGCAGGGTGGTCTTGCCGGTGCCGTTGGCGCCGACCACGCCGATCCGGTCGCCGCGCTGGATCCGGAGGGTGAAGTCGCGGACGATCGCCCGCTCCCCAAACCGCTTGCTCACCTTGTCAGCGTCGATGACCATCTTGGTCTTCACGTCGTCATTCTGGAGGCCGAGCTTGGCGGCCCCGGCCGGGCCGAGCATCGCCGCCCTGGCCGCCCGCATCTCGCCCAGCTTGGCGAGCCTGCCCTGGTTGCGCTTGCGCCGGGCGGTGACCCCGCGCTGAAGCCAGTGGAGCTCGAGCTTCAGCCGGGCGTCGAGCTTCTCGGCGGCGCGCGCCTCCTCCGCGTAGACGGCCTCGGTCCAGGCGTCGAAGCCGCCGAAGCCGATCTCCGCCCGGCGAAGGGCGCCGCGGTCCAGCCACAGCGACGATCGGGTCAGGCGCTTCAGGAAGGTGCGGTCGTGGCTGATCGCGATGAAGGCGCCGGTGTAGCGGGACAGCCAGTCCTCCAGCCATTCGATCGCCCCGAGGTCGAGATGGTTGGTCGGCTCGTCGAGCAGGAGCACGTCCGGGCCCTGCGCCAGCGCCCGGGCGATGGCGGCCCGGCGGCGCTCGCCGCCCGAGGCGGTGGCGGCCGGCCGGTCGAGGTCGATCCCGAGCCGGTCGGCGATGGCGTCGACCTCGTGGGGCGCGGGCGCCTCCGGGCCGTGGAGCGCGAACTCCCGCAGGCTGGCGAACCGGTCCACGCTCGGATCCTGCTCCAGGAGCACGACCCGGGTGCCGGGCTGGATGGTCCGCCGGCCCTCGTCGGTCTCGATCAGGCCGGCGAGGCATTTGAGGAGGGTCGTCTTGCCGGCGCCGTTGCGGCCGATCAGGGCCAGCCGGTCGCGGCCGCCGACGAACAGGTCGAGGCCGCGGAACAGCCAGCCGGAGCCCTGGATCAGCCCGAGATTTTCATAAGCGAGGACGGGGGCGGCCATGGTCGGGGCGAGATAGGGATGGATCGCCCCCGCGTCACCCCCCGGGCTCGGCGGGCTGTAACCATGAGAATATATTTGCAATCATGATAATATGAAATTATAAAAGATATTAACTGACAGAGGTAGTTTGATGACGGAGTTCGATCCAGCTGGCTTCCAGGAGCGTCCGAACGGGCCACTTAAGCCCGAGCTGATCGCTCGCATGCTCGCCCTCAAGAACAAGCTCGGCTTGTCTTATGCCGCGCTCGCAGCCCCATCCGGGTTGAGTGGCGCCTTTTTCCACCATCTGATCAACAAGAATGGCAATGTAGGTACCCAGCACGTCGCGAAAATAGTCGCCGCCGTCGAGCAGCTCGAATCCGGTAAGGCGCAGGCGACCGCTTCGGCGCCGTCTGCCGCTACTGTGGCTCATACCTATCACCTGCGTCCGGACATGCAGGTCGTTCTCCATCTGCCGGGTGATCTCAGCTCGAAGGAAGCCGACCGATTGTCGAAATTTATCTCATCGCTACCGATGGCTTGAGGTTGAGATGACCGAAACCGTCATCATAATAGGCGCGGTGGGAGCCGTCCTCGTTCGCCTCGTTCGGGTGCTTCCGGGCCTTGTGTGGTCGCTCCGCTGCCCCAAAGACAGCCCTCACTACACGCAGCCGTCGACGCCCTCCTTGCTCCAACGTCGCCGCCACCGCGACTGATGCGTCGCTCTATGATCGTTCGATGCATGAAGCTGCCGCGCTGGCGTCCGATGCCCCATTCTGGCAGCCTCCGCTCATGGCGAGGACGATCATCCTCTACGCACTGGCGCTCGCTTCGGCGGCGGCGGCGCTTCAGTGGCTCGAATATCGCTACGCCGCCCGGGCCCTCTCGACCGAGATCTACATAGCGCTGGTCGCCCTGGGCTTCGTCAGCCTCGGAGTCTGGGCCGGCGCCCGGCTCACGCCCCGGCCGCCGCGGGGGGAGGGCTTCGCCCGCAACGAGGCGGCGATCCGGTCGCTCGGCCTCAGCCCGAGGGAATGCGAGATACTGGAGCTGCTCGCCTCCGGCGCCTCGAACAAGGAGATTGCCCGCAAGCTCGGGATCTCGCCCAACACGGTGAAGACCCATGCCGCCCGGGTCTACGAGAAGCTGGAGGTCGAGAAAAGGATGCAGGCGGTGGAGAAAGCGCGCTTCCTGGCGGTGATCCCCTGATCCGGGCGGAGGGCCGGCCCCAAATCACCCGTTCGGGCGATAGGCGGGCGGCGGGAACGAGGGCAGGGTCCGGCATCGTCACGGCCAAACGGGGAGCCCGACATGAAATATGCACTCGTCTACGGCGGCATCGCGGGCGCGATCGTCGTCTCGATCATCAGCGCCACGATCGCGATGGACCTGCCCAGCCACGCGACGTCGATGTGGGTCGGCTACCTCGTGATGCTGGCGGCGCTGTCGCTGATCTTCGTCGGGGTGAAGCGCTATCGCGACGTCGAGTGCGGCGGGGTGATCCGCTTCGGCCGCGCCTTCGGCCTCGGCCTCGCGATCGCCGCCGTGGCCGCCCTGGTCTATGTCGCCGGGTGGGAGCTCTACCTGGCCGTCTTGGGGAAGGACTTCATGGCCGAGTATAGCGCCGGAATCCTCGCCGACCTGCGCTCGGGCGGCGCCGGCCGGGCCGAGCTCGACGCCAAGGCCGCCGAGATGCGGGCGCTGGCCGAGAGCTACCGCAACCCCCTGTTCCGGATGCCGCTCACCTTCGTCGAGATCTTCCCGGTGGGGCTCGTCGTGGCGCTCGTGTCGGCGGCGTTGCTCCGCAATCCGCGGATGCTTCCGGCGCGGGGGTGACAAGGCCAGCAATCTCGACGCCCCCGCCGCCGCCGGCCTCCGGCCCGGCCGGGGCGACGAAGGGCTTCCAAGCGAAGCCTTCGTCGCTATAAGCCGCCCCGCTGCTGGGGCGTCGCCAAGTGGTAAGGCACCGGTTTTTGGTACCGGCATTCGCAGGTTCGAATCCTGCCGCCCCAGCCAGTTTTCCCGATAGGTTGCCGATCTCCTCGGCTCGTTGAGCGGAGCGCCGCCCGCACCGGCGGCGGGCCGGGTCACCGCTCTGAGCGCGAGCTCAACTGGAGAGCGGGAAGGCGCCCGCATGAGCGCCTCGGCCGCGCCGATGCGTCAGCACCGTCTCGCCGCGCAGCAGCCGCTCCATCACCGCCTGGACCGACCGATGGTCGTCGGGATGGACCTGCTCCCGGAACGAGAGCGACAACAAGGTCTCGGTATCGCACCCGAGAGTCGTCTCCCAGGCCGGGTTGATCGCCTTCAGTCGACCGTCGAACCCGATCACCGCGAACAGGTCGCGGCTCATTTCCCACACCCGGCCGATCGGTCGATCCTGGCGCCGGGCCGCCGAAAGGACCGTCGCATCGAGACTCGAGAAGACCGGCCTATTCGCCGCTTGCACGGCTGGAATGAGCAACATATGTTGTTGATCCAGAGCAGAACCACTGCCGGTCCGCGGGGGCGGGGACGGCCAGCAGCCGAAAAGCACTTCATGACCGGACCAGCCACGATCGCGAGCGCCGCGACGACGACTCACGAGACCCGCTGGAGCGAGGAGGCCGCGGACCGCTGGTATGGCGAGCTGCCCTGGCTCGTCGGGTGCAATTTCACGCCCGCCTACGCGATCAACCAGCTCGAATTCTGGCAGGCCGAGACCTTCGATCCGATCGCCGTCGACCGGGAGCTCGCCTGGGCGGCGGCGCTCGGCATGAACGCCGTTCGGGTCTATCTGCACGACCTCCTTTGGGATCAGGATCCGGTGGGGTTCGCGGCCCGGATCGACTCCTATCTCGCCATCGCCGACCGACACGGCATCCGCACCATGCTGGTGCTGTTCGATTCCTGCTGGGATCCCGAGCCCGCGCTCGGGCCGCAGCGGGACCCGGCCCCCGGCGTCCACAATTCGGGCTGGGTGCAATCCCCCGGAGTGGCCGCGCTCTCGGATCCGTCCGAGCATGAGCGGCTTCGGCACTATGTCACCGGCGTGGTGGCGGCGTTTGCAGGCGATCCGCGGGTGCTCGCCTGGGACATCTGGAACGAGCCGGACAACGGCCCGGAAGTGGCGCTGTGCAACCGGGCCGAGCTCGCCGCCAAATCCGCTCTGGTCACTCCGCTCCTGATCGAGGCGTTCCAATGGGCGCGGGAGGCCGGGCCGAGCCAGCCGCTGACCAGCGCGATCTGGCTCGGCAACTGGTCCGCGCATCACCGGCTGAGCCCGATCCAGCGGATCCAGACATCGAGCTCGGACGTCATCTCCTTCCACAATTACGGCAAGCCGCGCGACTTCGGGCGCCGCCTGCGCTGGCTCAAGAGCTTCGGTCGGCCGATCCTGTGCACCGAATATATGGCGCGCTCCGCGGGCAGCACGTTCCAGGCGATCCTGCCCAAGGCGAAGAAGCACCGCGTCGCCGCCTTCTGCTGGGGCCTCGTCTCGGGGCGCACCCAGACCCATTTTGCCTGGGACAGGGCCGAGAACGAAAGGATCGCCAGCGGCTCCGCCAAGTGGTTCCACGACATCCTTCATGCCGACGGCCGGCCGCACCTCCCGCACGAGGTCGAGTTCCTCCGGCGGATCACCGGCAGGACCGATATCGCCGCTTGAGGCGCCGCCGGATTTGTAAACCGAATAGGGGCGAATTTGCCCCTGTCGCCCCTGCACATGAAGCGCCTTTGGCTGGCCGACGAAAGTTGCGACGGCTCCGAAGTCTACCGCGCAGGGTAACATCGGGGGGCCCGGCGTCCGATCGCGCCATTGACGCGGCTCCCCCAGCTTCTACGGCGGGGCCATGGCCGAGGATCTGGACGACTTCGCCGATTTCGCCCGCTCGCTGGCCGCGGCGGCGCGCCTGGAGACTCTGCCCGGCAGCCGCGACCGGTGGGACCGGGCCGAGAACAAGCTTGCCGAAGGCTTCGACCCGGTCACCGCGAGCGACCGCAACTCGGAAGCCGCGATCCGGCGGCTGATCGAGGCCCGCTTCCCGGAGCACGCAATAAGCGGCGAGGAGTATGCGGACCGGCCGGGAGCGGGGCGATGGTCATGGTCGATCGACCCGATCGACGGCACCCGCGCCTATATCTGCGGGCTGCCGAGCTGGACGACCCTGATCGCCCTGCTCGACGGCGGCGACCCGGTTCTCGGGATCGTCGACGTCCCCCGGCTCGACGAGCTATATCTAGGCCATGGCCGAGAGGCGCTGGTCTTCGCCTCGCGGGGCGAGCGGCGCCCGCTCGCGACCAGCGGCTGCGCAAGCCTGAGCGAAGCCCGGCTTTCGACCACCGACCCCTATCTTTTCGCCGGCCCGGAGGCGGAGGGATTCGAGCGGCTTCGGCGCTCGGCGCGGCTGACGCGCTTCGGCCTCGACGCCTACGGCTATGCGCTCGTTGCCGCGGGAACGCTCGACGTCGTCGCCGAATCCGGCCTCAAGCCGCACGATTACAATGCCCTGGTCCCTTTGGTGCGCGCGGCCGGGGGATCGGTGTCGAACTGGAGCGGCGGAAGCGATCTGGGCGAAGGGCGGATCGTCGCCGCGGCGAGCGAGGCCCTGCTCGAGGAGGCGTGCCGGCTGCTCGGCGGCTAGGGTCGCCCTCAGTTCCTCCCCCAGTTTGCTGGGGGAGGGGGCCGCGCGAAGCGCGGTGGAGGGGAAATCTGAGTCCCCATTGCCCCTCCACCACGGCGCTTCGCGCCGCGGTCATGCCCGGGCATTCCCGAGACGAGCTCGGGGAGGAGCTAGGTAGCGCTCAGCCTAGCTCTCGTGCCGGCGGCGGAGGACTGCCGCCACCTCCTCCCAGCCGAAGCCGCGAGCCTCCATCAGCACCGTGAGATGGTAGAGGAGGTCCGCGGCCTCCTCGATGCAGCTCTCCCGGTCTCTGGCGACTGCGGCGAGGGCGAGCTCGACTCCTTCCTCGCCGACCTTCTGGGCGATCCTGGCGGGCCCGTCCGCAAGGAGCCGCGCCGTATAGCTTGACGCCGGATCGCTCCCCGCCCGCCCCGCCACGATTCGCCTCAAAGCGCCCAGGAACCCGGCGCCGTCCTCGGCGCCGCCGAAGCAGCTCGTCGTGCCGAGGTGACAGGTCGGACCGGCCGGAACCGCCTTCACGAGCAGGGAGTCCCCGTCGCAATCGGCCAGCACCTCGCTCACCGCCAGCGCGTTCCCGCTGGTCTCGCCTTTCTCCCAGAGCCGCCCCTTCGAGCGGCTGTGGAAGACGGCTCGGCCGCGCTCCAGGGTCGCGACGAGGGCCTCGCGGCTCATGTAGCCTAGCATCAGCACCTGGCCGGTCGCCTCGTCCTGGACCACCGCCGGGATCAGCCCGCCCATCTTCTCCCAGGCGAGGGCGCCGACGTCGTCGGGGCTCAGCGGCGAATTTCGATCCCGCATGATATGAGATACTCCTTAAGCCCGGCGATCGGGATGATCCGATCGTGGAAGACGGTGGCGGCGAGCGCCCCGCTCGCCCCGGCGGCGAAGGCGTCGCGGAAATGCTCGCGCTCGCCGGCACCGCCCGAGGCGATCACCGGCACGCTCGTCGCCTCGATCACGGCGCCGGTGTGGGGGAGGTCGTAGCCGGTGCGGACGCCGTCGCGGCGCATGCAGTTGAGGACGATCTCGCCCGCGCCCCGCTCCGTCGCCTCGCGGACCCAGTCGAGAGTGAGCCGGCCCGAGTCCCGGGTCGCTTCGGGCGATCCGGTATATTGCTTCACCCGATAGGCGCCCCCGGCCTCGAAGCTGTCGACTCCGAGGACGACGCACTGGCTTCCGAAGTCGCGGGCGAGCTCGCCGATCAGCGCCGGCCGCTCGAGCGCGGGGGAGTTGATCGAGACCTTGTCGGCGCCGGAATCGAGGCAGGCGGCGGCCTCGTCGCGGGTGCGCAGGCCTCCGGCGACGGCGAACGGTATGTCGATCACCCGGGCGATCCGCCTCACCCAGTCGAGATCGAGGCTCCGCCCCTCGGCGCTGGCGCCGATGTCGTAGAAGACGAGCTCGTCGGCACCTTCGTCGCGATAGCGGATCGCGCTCTCGACGATGTCGCCGGCGTCGCGGTGATCCCGGAACTGGATCCCCTTCACCACCCGGCCGTCCCTGACGTCGAGGCATGGGATGATCCTACGCGCAGGCATCGAGCGCCTCCGCGAGCCCGATCCGGCCTTCCCAAAGGGCCTTGCCGACGATCGCCCCAGCCGTGCGCAGGCGGCTAAGATCGTCGAGCGAGGAAACGCCGCCGGACGCCTGCACATCGAGATGGGGGAGCCGATTTGTCGCCTGTTCCAGAAGCTCGAAATTCGGGCCGGCCAGCATTCCGTCCCGCCCGATGTCGGTGAGCAGCAGGTGCCGCGCTTCCGGATAGCGCGCGGCGACGTCCCAGAGGCTGAGACCGGTTCGGCAGGTCCAGCCTTTGGTATGGACGATGGGCGTATCCCCCTCGACCTTGACGTCGAGCGCAAGCGCCACCCGCTCGGATCCGAACTCCTCGAAGAAGGCGCGAACGGTTCCCGGCTCCTCGACCGCGAGGCTGCCGACCACGATCCGGGCGACGCCCGCTTCGTACAGGATCCGCATCTGCTGGGCCGTTCGGAAGCCGCCGGCGGCCTGGAGCTTCAGCGGCGCGGTCCGCGCCAGCTTGGCGAGCAGATCGTGCTGGGCCGGCGCCCCGGCGCGAGTGCCGCTCAGGTCGACGACATGAGCCCATTGCGCCCCCGCCTCGGCGAAACGGGCGAGCGCTTCGGCCGGCTCGGCCGGGTAAGTGGTGGAATCCTCAAAGCGCCCCTGGGCGAGGCGCACGACCCGGCCGTCCATCAGGTCCATGGCGGGATAGAGGATCATCGATCGAGCCAGGCTCGAAGGAAGCGGGCGCCCGCCTCGCCCGACCGTTCGGGATGGAATTGGGCGCCGAGCCGGTTGGCGCTTCGCACCACCGCCGGGATCTCGCGGCCATATTGGGCGCTGGCGACCGTCTCCGCCACCGGATCGCAGGCGAAGCTGTGGGCGAAATAGACATAGTCGCCGGTGCTCAGCCCGATGCCGTCGTCGCGGACGTCCAGGCGGCTCCAGCCCATGTGCGGGACCGGCCGGCCGGGCTCGGCCTCGATCCTGCGGACCCGGCCGGCGATGAGGCCGAGGCAGGCGGTATCCTCCTCGTCGCTGCCCTCGAAGAGGAGCTGCATGCCCAGGCAGATGCCGAGCAGGGGCTGGCTCAGGTCCCGCAGCACCGGCGCCAGCCCCAGAGCCTCGATCTGCTCCATCGCATAGCCGGCGGCGCCTACCCCCGGGAGGACCACTTTGTCGGCGGAGGCGATCTCCTCCGCCTCGCCGGTCACCAGCGGAGCGATCCCGAACCGCTCGAAGGCGATCCCGACCGACCCAATATTGCCGCAGCCGACATCGACGATGACGAGCTTCATCCTTGTTCCTCCCCAGTGCGGGGAGGGGGACCGCACGAAGTGCGGTGGAGGGGGGCGAGCGCAGCGAGCATGCGGAGGCGGGTCCCCTCCACCATTCTTCGCATGGTCCCCCTCCCCGTGCCGGGGAGGAGCTGGACCGCCGCCGCCATCACAGCACCCCCTTGGTGCTCGGCAGCGAATCGCCGTGCCGGGCGATGGCCTGGCGAAGCGCCCGGCCGAACGCCTTGAAGCAGGCCTCGGTCTTGTGATGGTCGTTCTCGCCCTCGACCCGGACGTGGATGGCGGCGCCGAGACTGTCGGCGAGGCTTCGGAAGACGTGGCGGGTCATCTCGGTCGGGTAGGCGCCGATATGGCTCGCCTCGAAGCTCCCCTCGAAGCGGCCGTAGGGGCGCCCGGACAGGTCGATGAGGACGTGCGCCTCGGTCTCGTCCATCGGCAGCGAGAAGCCGAAGCGGCCGATCCCGCGCCGGTCGGCGAGCGCCCGCGACAAAGCGGAGCCCAAAGCGATGGCGCAATCCTCGATGCTGTGGTGCCCGTCTATGTCGAGATCGCCCTCGCAGGAGAGGACCAGCGAGAAGCCGCCATGCGCCGCGACCTGGTCCAGCATGTGGTCGTAGAAGGGGATGCCGGTGGCGATCCTCCGCGGCGAGGCCCGGTCGAGGTCGACCGCGACCGCGATCTTCGTCTCCCTGGTGTCGCGGACCAGCTCGGCGCGCCTCGCGGGCGCGGCCTTCGGCGCTACGCCGAGGGCGGCGAGGGCTGCCTTGTTCTCCTCGTCGGTGCCGATGGTGAGGCGGACCCCGCCGGGCGCCGCATTGGGCCGGAAGCGAAGTCGGATCCCGAGCGCCTTGAGCTTCCTCGCCAGAGCCTCCGGATCCTCGACCTCCAGGAACAGGAAGTTCCCTCCCCCCGAGCGAACCCGTCTCACGACAGGCGAAGTGGCCAGAAGCCGGGAAAGCCGCTCCCGATCCGCCTTGATCCGGGCGATCCGCTCTTCGTGAACGGCTCGGCGCGAAGGCGCGAGCGCGGCCATGGCGGCTTCGATCGACAGGCTCGGCAGCGGATAGGGCGGCAGCGCCCGGGCGAGGAGGGCGATCGTTTCCGGATGGCCGATGGCGCAGCCGACCCGAGCCCCGGCGAGGCCATAAGCCTTGGAGAGGGTGCGAAGGACGACGACGTTCTCGGTCCCGGCGGCCTTTCCCGCGGCGCTCTCCTGCTCCGAGAACTCGATATAGGCCTCGTCGACCACGACGATCGTGTCCGGCAAAGCGAGGCGCACCCTCTCGATCTCGGCGAGAGCGACGGGGTTGCCGGTCGGGTTGTTCGGGGCGCAGATGAAGGCGAGCTTCAGGTT
This sequence comes from Allosphingosinicella sp., assembly GCA_036399975.1. GTDB lineage: Bacteria > Pseudomonadota > Alphaproteobacteria > Sphingomonadales > Sphingomonadaceae > Allosphingosinicella. The sequence continues at coordinate 96,597 of DASWLZ010000038.1, read as the reverse complement.
GGGCGCGGGGCCGGCTTGCTCGACGAACGCTCCGGCATCGAAATCGAATTCGGCGTCGAGCGGCGCCTCCACCACCCGGGCGCCCTGGAGCCGGGCGAAATGCGCGTAAGCGGTGAAGGTGGGGGTGCAGACCGCCACGGCATCCTGGCCGGGCCTGCAGAAGGTCCGGACGAGGATGTCGATCGCGTCGTCGGCGCCCCGGGTGACGACCAGATTCTCGGGCGAGACCCCGTAGAGCGCCGCCATCGCCTTCTTCAGCCGCTCCGGCTGAGGCTCCGGATAGCGGTTGAGGCCGGCCGCGAGCGCGCCCTCGGCCAGCGGCGCGTAGGGATTCTCGTTCGCGTCGAGCTTGATCGCGTCGGCTCCGAAGGCCGAGTTGGCGTTGGCGGCGATGTCGAACTCGGGGAGGGCCAGGATCTCGGGGCGGGCGAGGCGGGCGGCGAGCGAGGTCATCGCGAAGCCTCCTGCTGCCGGGCATCGGCGGCTCGGGCGTGGGCCTCCAGCCCTTCGAGCCGGGCCAGCAGAGCGGCGGGGCGGGCGATCCCGCGGGCGGCCTCGGCCGTGACGGTCTGGACGCTGATCGCCTTGAGGAAGGTGTGCACGGACACCCCGCTCCAGGCCCGGGCGGCGCCGTCGGTGGGGAGGACGTGGCTCGAGCCGGCGAGATAGTCGCCGAACGTCTCCGCCGCGCCATAGCCGGCGAACACCGCCCCCGCGTTGCGCACGAGCGCGAGGAGCGGCTCGGGGTCGGCGACCGCGAGCGAGAGGTGCTCGGGGGCGTAGAGATTGGCGATCTCGACCGCCTCGGCGAGATCGCCGGAGAGGATGATCCTGGCCTCCGTCAGCGAGGCCTCGGCCAGGGCCCGGCGGGGAAGGGCGGCGACCTGGGCCGCCACTTCGGCCGCCACGGCCTCGGCCAAAGCGGCGCTCGGAGTGACCAGAAGCACCTGTGCGGACGAATCATGCTCGGCCTGGCTGAGGAGGTCGGCGGCCACCGTGGCGGGATCGGCCCGCTCGTCCGCCACGACCATCAGCTCGCTGGGCCCGGCCGGCATGTCGACGGCGGGGCCGCCCGGGAGGGAGGAGACGAAGCTCTTCGCTTCCGCCACCCAGCCATTGCCGGGCCCGCAAATCTTGTCGACCCTCGGGATGTCGCCGGCGCCGAAGGCGAGGGCGGCGATGGCCTGAGCCCCGCCCACCGTCCACATGCCGTCGATCCCGCAAATGTCGGCTGCGAGGGCGATGACCGGATCGAGCCCGCCTTCCGGCCGCGGCGGCGTCACCGCCACGATGTCGCGCACGCCCGCCGCTCGCGCCGGCAGGGCGAGCATGAGCAGGGTGGAGAAGAGCGGAGTCCCGCCGCCGGGAACGTAGAGCCCGACTCGGTCGACCGGGCGCCAGACCTTGCGAACCGCGAGCCCGGGCATCGTCTCGACCCGATGCTCGGCGGGCAGGCTGCCCTCGTGGAAGGCGCGGATGTTGGCCGCGGCCAGCTCGATCGCCTCGACCTGCTCGGGCGCCAGCGCCCGCCGGGCCTCGGCGCCGAGCGGCGCGACGGCGACGAGCCGCGGCAGCTCCCCGTCGAGGCGCAAGGCCTGCGCGGCAAGCCCGGCCCAGCCGCGGCTCCGGACGTCCTCGACGATCGCCCGCACCGCCGACCGCAGGCCGGGGTCGCTGCGCTGCGCCGGCCGGGCCAGTGCCTCGCTCCGCCCGGCGGCGTCGAGCCGGTTCCAGTCGAGGATCCTCACATCATCATCTTTTCGATGGGGAGGACGAGGATCGCGGAGGCTCCGGCCGCCTTGAGCTTCTGGAGGGTCTCCCAGAAGACGGATTCCTGGCAGACGGCGTGCACCGCGAACTGGCCCGCCCGGCCGTGCAGGGGAAGGATGGTCGGCGCCTCGGCCCCCGGCAGCAGGGCGGTGATCTCCCTAAGCGCCTCGCCCGGGGCGTTCAGCATGATATATTTGGATTCCTTGGTGGCAAGCACGCCTTCGATCCGGCTGAGCAGCCGCTCGCCCTGCTCCAGCTTCGCCTCGGAGACCGGCTTCCTGGTCCGGATCAGGACCGCCTCGCTGTCGAACACCGTCTCGACGGCGCGAAGGCCGTTCGCCTCCAGAGTCGCCCCGGTGGAGACGAGGTCGCAGATGAACTGTGCGATCTGGAGCCGCGGCGCGAGCTCGACGGCGCCGTTCATCTTCACCACCGTCGCGGTCACGCCCTTCCCGTCGAGGAAGCGCTGGACGATGCGCGGGTAGGTGGTGGCGATCCGGGCGCCCTCGAGCGATCGGGGCCCCTCCCAGGCGGTCGCTTCGGGCGCCGCCAGCTTGAGCGTGCAGCGGCCGAAGCCGAGCGGCGCCACCGTCTCGAAGCGCGGCTCGGCCTCGCCCAGCGCGAATTCCTGGAGGACGTTCTCGCCGACGATCCCGAACTCGCAGACCCCGTCGCTGACGAAGGTGGGAATGTCGTCGTCGCGGACCAGCATCAGGTCCGCCGGGAAATTCTCGACGCGCGCGGTGAGCGCGTTTCGCCCGCTCTGGATCCGAAGGCCCGAATCCCTGAGCAGCCCGTAGCTGTAGTCGGAGAGCCGGCCGGACTTCTGGATGGCGATGTGAAGCCGGGTCTCGTCAACCAGCATTGCGAGTCCCCAGGGAGTCGATGGCTCGGCGATACCCCCCGTTGCCCTCCTCGCGGAGGAATCGGGCGATTCGGACGACGGTGGTCGTGCTGACCCCGGTGGCGTCGTGGATCTCGCGATAGGAGAGGCCGGTGCCGTCGAGCAGCCGCGCGACGTGCCAGCGCTCCGCCAGCGTCCGGATCTCGGACGGGGTGCAAAGGTCGACGAGGAGCCGGCGCATCTCGGATTCGTCCTTCGGGGTCAGCAGGGCGGCGCACAGGTTGGAGGCGAGGGCTTCCTGATCGCGCGTCGGAGCCGGCGCGGTTGACTTGGCGGTCAGCATGGTTTGTTCCATCGTGCTAATACGTTGAAACGCCCCTACCGGCCGCGGCGTGGCCGCGCAAGCCCGTTTTCCGCCGAAGCCGATAGGGCCTCGACAAGGGCGGAGCGCGCCGCCAAGGTGCGCCCGCTTTCAAGCCGCGGAGTGCCGGGTGGATTTCGTCTCGATCCTGTCGATCTTCGTGCTGGCGTGCTTCGTCGGCTATTATGTGGTCTGGTCCGTGACCCCGGCGCTTCACACGCCGCTCATGTCGGTGACCAACGCCATCTCCTCGGTGATCATCGTCGGCGCCCTGATCGCGGCGGCGGCGGCCGGGGTGCCGGGCGCCAAGTGGCTCGGCCTCGCCGGGGTGGTCCTCGCCAGCATCAACATCTTCGGCGGCTTCGCGGTGACGGCGCGGATGCTGGCCATGTATCGGAAGAAGGAGAAGAAGGGGTGAGGCGGAGGCACGTCGCCCCAGCGAAGGCTGGGGCCCCAGTGGGAGCTCGCACCTGCGGCTCCGCAGCGCCTTTCCTCCCTGGGGCCCCAGCCTTCGCTGGGGCGACGAGGACTGCCCATGCACGGTGAGGCCGTGGCTCCCCCGGCCTGGGTGATGGTCGGCTACCTTATTTCGGGCATCTGCTTCATCCTGGCCCTGCGCGGCCTGTCCAACCCGGAGACGGCGAGACGCGGCAATCGGGCCGGCATCATCGGCATGGCGATCGCGCTTGCGACCACCCTCATCCACTACATGCCGACGAGGGACGAGGAATTCCCGCTCCAGTGGCACGAGCCCATACACTGGGACAATCTGATGCTGATCGGCGGAGCGATCCTGATCGGCGCCGTCATCGGCCTCGTCACCGCCCGGCGGATCGCGATGACGGCCATGCCGCAGCTGGTCGCCGCCTTCCACTCGCTGGTCGGTCTCGCGGCGGTGCTGGTGGCCGGCGCCGCCTATCTCAACCCGGACGCTTTCGGGATCGCCGTCAACGGGGTGATCCACCCGGTCAGCCGGGTCGAGATGAGCCTCGGCGCCGCGATCGGCGCGGTCACCTTCTCGGGCTCCGTAATCGCCTTCCTCAAATTGAACGGCAACATGTCGGGCAAGCCGATCCTGCTCCCGCTCCGGCACGTCATCAACCTCGGCACCCTCGCCGTCATCGTCGGCCTGGTCGGCTATTTCACCACCGACCAGAGCGCCTGGGTGTTCGTCACCCTGACCGCGCTCGCCTTCCTGGTCGGCTTCCTCCTGATCATCCCGATCGGCGGAGCCGACATGCCGGTCGTCGTCTCGATGCTGAACAGCTATTCGGGCTGGGCGGCGGCGGCGATGGGCTTCACCCTCCAGAACAGCGCGATGATCATCACCGGAGCGCTGGTCGGCTCGTCGGGCGCGATCCTCTCCTACATCATGTGCCGGGCGATGAACCGGAGCTTCATCTCGGTCATCGCCGGAGGCTTCGGCGGCGATACGGCGATCGCCGGCGGCGGAGCGGCCTCGGACCGGCCGTGGAAGCGCGGCTCGGCCGAGGACGCCGCCTTCCTGATGAGCCAGGCCGAGCAGGTCATCATCGTCCCCGGCTACGGAATGGCGGTCGCCCAGGCCCAGCATGCCGTCCGTGAGCTCGCCGACCAGCTCAAGAAGGAAGGCGTCACCGTCAAATATGCCATCCATCCCGTCGCCGGGCGCATGCCGGGCCACATGAACGTGCTGCTCGCCGAAGCCAACGTGCCCTATGACGAGGTGTTCGAGCTCGAGGACATAAACTCCGAGTTCGCCCGGACCGACATCGCCTTCGTGATCGGCGCCAACGACGTCACCAACCCGGCCGCCAAGACCGACAAGACCTCGCCCATCTACGGGATGCCCGTGCTCGACGTGGAAAAGGCCAAGACGGTGCTGTTCATCAAGCGCTCGATGGGCGGAGTCGGCTATGCCGGGGTCGATAACGACCTCTTCTACCGCGACAACACGATGATGCTCCTCGGCGACGCCAAGAAGATGACCGAAGAGATCGTGAAGAGCCTGGGCTAGTCTGCCGTTCCCCGGCGAAGGCGGGGCCCAGTCTCCACCGTCCTCGCCGCCCGGGAGCTTCGGCGCGCTTCGCCGCAAAAGCTAAATCTTTGGACCGAAAAGTCCTTTCCTCCCCAGCCGTCGCGGCTATGGGTCCCGAATGCGCAAACTGGGGATGATCGGTGGGACGAGCTGGTTCTCGACCGCCATGTATTACGAGCAGATCAACAAGGCGGTGGCGAGGGCTCGAGGCGGCCTTAGCTCGGCGCCTTTGGTCATCGAAAGCCTCGATCTCGCGCCGGTCGCGGCGCTCGAGCTCGCCGGCGAATGGGGCAAGGTCGGCGAGATCGTCGCAGAAGCCGCGGCGAGGCTGGAGGCGGCGGGGGCCGAGGGTCTGATCCTGTGCAGCAACACCACCCACAAGGTGGCGCCCGCGGTGGAGGCGGCGGTCTCCGTTCCGCTCCTCCACATCGCGGACGCCACCGCCGAGCGACTGCTGGCCGACGGGGTGCAGAGGGCCGGCCTGATCGGCACCCGCTTCACCATGACCGAAGGCTTCTTCCGCGAGCGGATTGAAGCCCGCGGGATAAGCCTCGCGCTCCCGGATCCGACGACGGCCACCGAGATCGACCGGATCATCTTCGAGGAGCTGGCTAGGGGCCAGGTCAGCCGCAACTCGCAACGGCTTCTCAAGACCTGCCTGACGGAGATGGGCAAGGCCCGGCAGCAGGGCGCGATCCTGGGCTGCACCGAGCTGGTGCTGCTCGTCGACCCTGGAGCCAACGTCATCCCGATCTTCGACACGACCGCCATCCACGCCGCCGCGGCCGCGCGCTGGATCCTGGAGGCGTAGCCGGCCGGCGCGGGCTTGCCGCGTCCCGGCGGCGATGGCACAGGGCGGGCGAGGGCGCTTAGCTCAGTTGGTAGAGCGCTTCCTTTACACGGAAGATGTCGGCGGTTCGAGCCCGTCAGCGCCCACCAGCCTTCTTCCCGTCGCCCCCGTGCAGGCTGGGCCCCGGCGGGTGAAGACCGCGGCGCTTTTCACCCCCTGTGGCCCCAGCCTCCGCCGGGGCGACGGCTCAATATCTAAGGAAGCCGAGCAGCCAGAGCACGAGCAGAGTGCCGAGGGCCGTGACGAGGAGCGAGCCGGCGCAGCCGAGGCGGTTGGAGAAGAAGAGGAACATCATCGTCACCCTGAATAGGTTTCAGGGTCCAACTCTCCGCTCCCGAGGCGGTTCAGAATAACCGTCATCCCAGCGAAGGCTGGGATCCCAGGGGGTGAAAGGCCCCCCGGTCTTTCACCGCCGGGACCCCAGCCTGCGCCGGGGCGACGATCAGTTCAGCTTGCGCATCAGCTTCGTGGCCAGGCCCATCCACGGCGGATCGGCGATGACGAGCTGCCGCCGCCCGCCGCCCAGGGGGAGCAGGTGGAGCTTGCCTTCCTCGCGGCCGATCAGCCGCCCGAACAGGAAGCGGCCTGCCGGGCGGGGGACGAGCACGTCGCAATTGAGCGCCCGGCCGAACGCCTCCGGCTCGAGGCGAAGGCACCAGATCTCGTCCCCGCTTCGATAGTCGCCGACGCTCGAATGGACGGAGACGGCCATGGTCCCGGCCTCGGGCCGGGGCGGCAGGACCACGCCCGCGCGGCGCGGCGCAAAGGCGCCCTCGTGACCGAGAAGGGCGGCGAGCGGCACGTCGTCCTCGCGCTCCTCGAATTCCACCAGATCGGTTGCTTCTACTCCGAGGGCGCGGGCAATACGGTTGAGCCATCCTACCGAAACGGTGCGGGTCCCTGTCTCGAGCCGGCCAATAGTCTGCGGCGTCGTCGGAGGATCACAGCGATCCGCCACGTCCTGAAGGGTGAGCTTCTTCGCACGCCGAACGTCGCGAATACGGGTAATCATGCCACTTTCCCCACGAACGACTGACCTAGCCGTTATTTCACTTTCCTACATCCTGTCCTCCATGGCAAGATGTTCCCGATATGTACCGAATCGGGAGGGCAAGTTGAAGACTCAAGGGCTGAGACGCGGGCGGCTGCTGACGGAGCGGGCGGCGCCGCGGGACGGGGAGGAGCGGCGAAGGCCGGCGCCCGGCGCCCGAGCGGCGCGCTCGGTCACCGTCAACCTCGCGGAATCGCCGCTCGGCTGGCTGCGCTCGAGGGGCCATGTCAGCGAACGCCAGCTCGCCGCGGGCGAGCAGCTTCGCGGCGACTGGGAGCGGGCGGGGCTGCCGCCGCGGGTGACCATGTGCTGGGATTCCCCGCCGCCCGACCGGGGCGCGCGCGGCCCGTCCGGGCCCGTCGCGGCGACGAATGCCCAGGTCGCCGCCCGCCGCCGATTCGATTCGGCGGTGAAGGCGCTTGGGCCGGGCCTTCGCGACATCGCCTGGCGGGTGGTCTGCTCGGGCGAGGGGATGCGCGAGGCGGAGACGGCGCTCGGCTGGCCGGCCCGGGCCGGCAAGCTGGTCCTGATCATGGCGCTGGACCGGCTGGCCGATCATTACCGCCTTCGCTGAAGGGCGCCGCCGCGGGAGGCACCCGTTCGGCGCGGACGCGTTTGAGCGGGATGGCGGTCTTCTTCACCAGCGACACCCATTTCGGCGACCATCGGACGATCAACATCTGGAAGCGGCCGTTCGCGAGCGTCGCCGAGATGGACAGAACGCTGGAGGCGGGCTGGAACTCGGTCGTAGGCCCGGGCGACGAGGTCTGGCACCTGGGCGATTTCGCGAGGCGGCCGGCCGACGTGCCGGCGCTGCTGGCCCGGCTCAACGGCACCAAGCACCTCGTCCGCGGCAATAACGACGCGGCCGGCACGGTGGCGGCGCCGGGATGGGCAAGCGTCCAGGATTATGCCGAGATCGAGGCGGACGGGCGAATGCTCGTGCTCTGCCACTATCCTTTCAGGACGTGGAACGGCCAGCACAAAGGCGCGATCGACCTTCACGGCCACAGCCACGGCCGCCTCAAGCCGCTGGCGCGGCAGCATGACGTGGGGGTGGACGTGTGGGGATGGAAGCCGGTGACGCTGACGGAGATTCTCGGCGGGTAACTTGCCTCCCCATCTTCGATGGGAGGCGGCCGGACCCGCGCAGGCCGGCGGCTCGGCCGACGCGTTTACAGGAGTCGCTCCACCCCGTACCTTGCCCGTCGGGTGAAGGGGGTGCCGATGCGACGGACTGCGAAAGCTTTTCTTGCGGCCATGGCGATCTGGGCGGCGGCGCCGGCGCTGGCCGGCGAGAAGCTCAAGACCGACTGGATCGTCCAGGCGACGCCGGCGCCCGACGCTCCGGTGCGGGCCGGCCCCGGCGACGTGATCCTGCGCCAGCGCGTGCTCCCGCGCGGGGTCGCGATCCTGCGCGACCTCTACACGGAATCGGGGCCTCGCTGGACGGTTCAGCCCGGGACCGAATTGTTCGAGGCCCAGGGCTCGGCGGCCGCCATCTACTGCCCGCTCGACAACCGGTCGCCGTCCAGGCTGGTCAAGATCCTGTCGGTGACCCCGGAAAACGACCATCTCTGCTTCATCGACCGGGACCGCGACGGGCGCTTCGAGATGTCGTTCAGGACCGTCAACAGCTATTCCGACCTTCCGGGCGTCTTCGGAAGCATCATGCCGAGCGACAAGAGGATCGCTCCGCTGCGCTACGACGTGGCGGACCCGAAGAGCCTGTCGCGGGAGACGGCCATCACCCTGCGCTATGCGCGCCGGAAGGGCGACCGGCTCGAGTTCACAATCGTCTACGGCTGGCCCGAGCGGCTGTCGGCGGTGCCCGGCCCTCGAGTGAGCATCAAGGCTCTGCCCGCGCGATTCGAGCTGCTCGGCGGCCTCTTCGTCGTACGCGAGGTCAACGGGAGCGACATCGTCGTCGAAGTGGCCCGGACCATGCCGGAAGGCCCGGTCGGCAAATAGCCCGCGGCAAGCCGCCTCGACGGTCAGCGCCTCTCCTTCGCCAGGCGGCTCATCAGGATCGCCGCGCGCTTGGCCTGGCGCGGGATGCTGTCGAGCTCGACCGTCTCGCCCGGCGCATGGGCGCCGTTGCCGGCGGTGCCGAGGCCGACCAGGCCGGGGATCAGGTGAGCGACGAAGCCGATGTCGCCGGCGCCCCGCTTCAGCGGGTCGAGCTCGCCCATCGTCGCGAGGCCGAGGTCGCGGTTGACCGCGTTCAGCCGGCCGAGCAGCGCCCGGCTCGCCTCGGTCGGCGCCATGGGCGGGTAGCCGCCCTCGTCGAGCGCGAACTCGGCCGTGCTTCCGGGAAGGTGGCGGGAGACGATGTCCCGCATCCTCGCGATCGCCCTCTGCTGCTGGTCCAGCGACAGGGCGCGAAGGTCGCCCCGGGCGATGGCGACGGGCGGGACGATGTTGGTCTTGCCGGTCGCCGAGCCTCTGATGAGGTCCTTGTCGAGCCCGGCCGTGGTTCCGCCGACGACCAGCCCGACGTTGAAGGTGAGGTTGGGCTCGGGGACCTCGGCCCGGAAGGCGGCGAGGATCCGGGCCAGCTCGTAAATGGCCCCGTTGCCCATCGCCTCGCTGAAGATGCCGCTCGAATGGCCGGTCTTCCCTCGCGCCGTGACCGTCCACCCGGCGGAGCCGCGGCGGGCGATCGAGCCCATGTCGCGGCCCTCCTCCTGGGCGAGCCCCTCGAAGTCCAGGGCGACGTCCGCCCGGCCGCCGGCGGCGACGAGGTCGCGTCGGGCGAGCTCGATCGGGCTTCCGGAATCCTCCTCGTCGCCGGTCAGGACGATCTCGATGTCGGCATCCTCGAGCGTGCCCGCCGCCTTCATCGCCCGAAGCGCCGCGACCATCACGACCATCCCGCCCTTGTCGTCGCCGATCCCAGGCCCCTCGGCGGTGCTCGGATCCTTTCGGGCGAAGCGCTGGAAGGGGCTGTCGGGCTCGAACACGGTGTCGAGATGGCCGATCAGAAGCATCCTCTTGCCGCGCCCGCTGCCCTTGTGGGTGGCGACGATATGGCCGGCCCGGCCCGCCTCGACCATCGGCACCCAGCGCACCGTGAAGCCGAGCGGCTCGAGCTCGGCCCTCATCATCCGCCCCACGGCCTCCACGCCGGGGAAGTTCAGGGAGCCGCTGTTCTGGTTCACGAGCCGCTCGAGCAGCTCGAGGCTCCGCGCCTGCTCGGCCTCGACGGTTCGGACGATCTTCTGCTCGGCCGGGGCGAGCTTGGCCGCGGCGGGGGTGGCGAGGAGGGCGAGGGCGAGGAGTATGAGGCGCATAGAGGCTCCATCTTGCCTCCCCATCGTCAGATGGGGAGGGGGACCGGCGAAGCTGGTGGAGGGCTAAATGACGAGGTGCAAGGGGGTTCGTGCGGGAACCACCGACCTCGGTGCCGATTACCGCTCCACCATGCTTCGCATGGTCCTCCTCCCCACGCTTCGCGTAGGGAGGCAGAGATGCTAGAGGACCTTATGCACCGCCTCCTCCTCCCCCTCGCGCTTCTCCTCCTCGCTCCGCCCGCCGCCGCCCAGGACTGGCGGATGGCGCCGGAATATGACGTCCTGCTCACCACCTACGACATCCAGCCGGGCGAAATCCGGCTGAAGGCCGGCGAGCCGGTTCGGCTTCGCTTCGTCAACAACAGCAACCAGGGGCTGAGATTCTCGGCCGAGGGATTCTTCCGCTCCGCCCAGCTTCGGCGGCGCGATTCGGCCCTGGTCAAGGGTGGCAGCATCGCCGTGCCGCCGCTGTCGACCCGGACCGTCGTCCTGGTGCCCAAGGCCGGCCGCTACAAGGCGACCGGCGCCAATCTGCTCCACCGGCTGCTCGGGATGAGCGGCCGGATCACCGTCGAATAGGAGTCTCGCAAGCATGGCCAAGGCCGACAAGAAAGCCAAAAAGGGCAAGGACAAGGTCAAGGTCCCCAAGCGGATCGCCGGGGTGAAGGTGCCCAAGGCGGTCCGGCAGACGGGCAAGTCGGCCCTCAAGTCGGCCCTGAAGCTGGCCGAGCAGCCGGCGGTGAGCGAGACGGTGGCGGCGGCGCTGCTCGCGGCCGCCGCGGCGCTTCGCGATCCCCCTGCGACGAAGCGCGCCGCCGCGGCGGCGGTCGACGGAGCGGGCGAAGCCGGGCGTGAGGCGATCGGCCTCGGCGATTCGCTTCGCAGGATGGCGATCGACATGGCCCGTCGGACCCTTGACGCCTGGGAATCCGCCGATTCGAGGCCGGCCTCCGCACCGCACGAGAAGTCCGGCGAGGCCTGATCGAGGTTAACTTACCCCCGTTATCCTCCTTATCCACAGGCGGATTCGCCTTTCCCGAACCGGGCAAAGCTGGCAGCTTCCATTCGTGGCCGGAAGGGCGACGGACCGGAAACGGAACGCCGAACGGAAGGCTGCGAAGCCGGACGCGGAAAGGCGCCGTCGCTCCTTCGGGGACGCGGCGCTCCAGGCGGAAGGCGGGAGGCGGACGAAGCCGCGCCCGCACACGCGCAAGCGGATGCGAAGCGGGGCTTCACGAAACCTCCATGGCGACGCCGAAAGGCTCCTTTTGGAGCTGGAAGGCCCGCCGAGCCGGCGAAGGCCGCGGGAATCGCCCCGTGGCCGGAGCCGGAGGGAGACGGGGAAGGGCTCACGCCCCAGCCGCGACCCGAAGGGGCTCGTCGAGAGGCTTCGGCCTCGAAGCGGGCCCTGGAGACCGGCAAGGCCCTCGGGCGGCGCCGCGATCCGAACGGGGATTTCGACGGGCTTCGGCCCCGGGAGGTTCCTCGAGGAGCGGGAGGCTTCGGCCGAGCGCTTTTCGGAAATCGGGCGACCGGAGGGGCTTCGGCCCCGATGCGAGCCCGGGGAGACGGCGCGGCTTCACGCCGGGCCGGATCCGGACGGGAAGCGACGGCGGGGTGCAAGTCCCGCCCGAGCGGCCCGACGGGGATCGGCGAGGGGCTTTTGGGCCTCTCCCGAGACCCACCGGGGACCGAACGGGGCTTCACGGCCTTCGCTCCGGACCTCGTAGGAAAGCGGCGCGGGCCTCGGCCCGCGACGCGATCCGAAGCCGCCCAGCGAGAGATGGCCTCGCCACCCAGCGACGGCAGTCAAAGCTGGGACAAGTGGGGGCCGGTGGCGACACCGGCCCCCATTATGATTCCGGCGCTTCCCCCTCCCTTGATCCGGCCTCCACTTGTGCCATGATGCCTTCGGGGAGGGTCGGGGGATGTTTCTTAAGGGCAAGGCGGCCGGCGGGCCGGGCCGGAGCGGAAGCGCTTTTTCCTATCTCGGCGTGGAGGTGGTCGTCACCGGCGATGTCGCGACGGAGAGCGAGCTCCATCTCGACGGCAAGGTGCTGGGCGACGTTCGCTGCGGCGCCCTCACCCAGGGTGAGAGCGGCGAGGTTCGAGGCAATATCAAAGCGGGCGAGGCCCGGCTGGCCGGGCTGGTCGACGGCGCGGTCGAAGCCGGCACGCTGATCCTCGAGGCGACCGCCCGGGTGACCGGCGACGTCCTCTACGAGACTCTCAGCGTCGCCGCCGGGGCGGAGGTGGAGGGCCGCTTCAGGCGCCGCCGCGAGGGCGGGGAAAGCCTGAAGCCCGCACGGGCGAGAAAGTCCCCTCCCGCGCCGACGCCGCTGTTCGGCGGGGACGGGGAGGGCGCCGAGGCGGCCGAATAGGAACCGGCCCCCGCCCGGCGTCGTTGGCGCCCTCGAACGAGAGGAGCCACGACATGGCACAAGAGGACAGGGACGGCGGAACGGCGGGCACCGGCGATCGCGAGGCGGCGGCAGCCGACCGCACCGACCAGCGCGGCGGAGGCGACGACCGGGCGAATGCGCTTGGCGGCGGCGAGGGCTCGGGCGCGGGCATGACCGGCGCCGGCTCGGCGACCGGCGACTCAAGCGCGATGCGGAGCGAAGGCGGGCCCGGCGACGGCCTCGGCGGAACAGACGCCGGCTCGCCCGGAGGAATGGGTGGGGTCCGGGCCGCCGGCGGCACCGGAACCGGCCGGCCGCCGGGCGGGCTCAGCCCGGTCCAGGCGGACGAGGACGAGGACGAGGGCTGACGATCGCGTGGCGGAAGGCGGCGGGCCGCTCAGGCGGCCCCCGTCTCCGCGTGCCGGCGGAGCATAGCGGCGGTTTCCCGGACGCCGTCGAGGCGCCACGGTCTCGACACGGCATAGACGGGAATTTCGGCCGCCAGAGCCGAGCAGAAGTCCAGGTCCGACCGGCCCGGCGGCCGGATCCAGGCCGCTCCGTAGAGATGGTCGAGCAGCCGAAGCAAAGCGTGCCGCCCCTTCAGCCTGACCAGGCCGGCGGCGCCGTCGGCGGCGGGCGGGTCGAGGATGTAGAGGCCCGCGAGCGGCGCCTCTCCTGCGCAAATCCCGTCCTCGGGAAGCGAGAGGTCGAGCGCATATTTGCCGCCGCGGGCGGTCGCGGGCCGGCTCAGGCCGGAGCCGAGCGCCGCATAGCTATCCTCGAGCAGGTGGAGGGAGGGCGCGCCCGGCTCCACGATCCATCCGGAGGCGGACCGGTCGGCGACCAGCAGGTCCTCGGTCAGCACGGCCGCCCCGTCGCGAACCAGGGCCGCGGCCAGAGTCGACTTGCCGTGGCCGGAGGCGCCGAGGAGGCCATAGGATCGCCCTCCCAGATTCAGGCAGGCGCCGTGCAGCAGGGTGCGCTGCCTCAGCCCGAGCAGAACGCCGCACACGACCCCGCAGAGCGGCGGCGAGCTTATCTCCCACGGTAGGCTGGCGGACACGGACAGGCGGCGCTCGGCGGCCCGATAATCGTAGGCCATCCAGTCGCCGTCCGGATTGTCGTAGCGCAGGGTCCATCCACCCGGCCCGACCGCCAGGTCGCGCCGGTCCGGCCCGGACGCCTCGATCCTTGGCGCGCGCGGCAGCGCCACCACCCGCAGGTCCGCTTCGCCGCCGGCCGCCGAAGGCCGCAGCGGGAGCGGGCGCTCGCATAAAATCTCAAGCCCGTAGGCGCGATAGCGGGTCAGCTTCGCCGTCTCCCGTCGATGCCAGGGCCACGGGGAAAAGCTCCCGAAGCGGATCGCCGGCGGCCAGGCTGGCGCGCTTGCAGACCTGCTCCCAGCGATAGGCCATGGCCGGCCTGATCTCCGCCTCCTCGACCCTCGCCAGCCGGGCCAGCCAGGCCGCGGCCCGGGCCAGGTCGGCCCGGTCGGTGATGTCCGCCTTCTCCGCGATCGCCGCGAAGATCTGATAGTCGCCCGGCTTGGTGCCCGGGAAGAGGCGCATCAGGTGGCGGAAGCGATAGCGGCGAAGGTCCCTCAGGAAGAGCGACACGTGGCGGACATGGGCCTGCCCGGGATGCTCCCGATGGTTGAGGACCACCTCCTGGACGTTGCCGAGGCGCGCTCCGGCGGCCGAGACCCGGATCTGCCATTCGTAATCCTCGTGGCTCGCCCGCTCGAGATAGGGGTGGGCTCGCATCAGCCCGGCTCGGGCGAGGAGGGTCGGGTGGAGGATTCCGACCCTGAACAGAAGCTCGCGGTCGATCCCGTCGCCGGTCTCGGGATACCAGTAGAGCCGCCCCTTCCCGCCGAAGGCCGAGGCGAGGCCGCCGCAGGCGTCCAGCCCGCGCGCCTCGAGGAAGGCGACCTCCCGCTCGATCCGGTGGGGGAGGGCGACGTCGTCCGCGTCCATCCGGGCGATGTACAGGCCCTTCGCGATCCCGACGCCGGCATTGGCCGCTCGAGCGCTGCTGGTGGAGCTCTCGAGCCGGGGCAGGAACAGCGTCCGGACGCGTTCGTCTTGGGCCGCGGCGGCGGCGGCGATAGCGCGGCTGTCGTCGCTGGAGCCGTCGTCGACGACGATCAGCTCGAGCGCGCGGTGGGTCTGGGCGAGGATCGAGCCGATCGCCTCGCCGAGCCAGGCGGCGGCGTCGAGGACGGGCATGACGACGGAAACGAGGCTCATGCCGGGCCCGCCTTGCGCCAGTAGACGCAGGATTCGTCGACCCAGAGGATCGGCGCCTCCACGCGCCGCCGCCGCCGGAAGTCGTCGACGGCGTCGCGGCAGCATCGATAATGGCCGTAATCGTCGACGATGACGAAGCCGCCCGGCGAAACCCGGTCGTAGAGGAGGTCGAGGCACTCGGCGGTCGAGCTGTAGAGGTCCACGTCGAGCCGAAGGATGGCGAGCGGGCCGGTCTCGGCCGATGGCAAGGTGTCGGCGAGCCAGCCGGGCAGGAAGCGGACGTTCGGGTCGAGTAGCCCGTAGCGCCGGAAATGCTCCCTGACCTGCTCCTGGGAGCAGGCCAGCCAGGGACGCCTGCCCTCCTCCAGATGGACGTCGTAGCGGGAATCGGCAGGCGCATCGGAAGGTGGGACCCCGGCGAAGGAATCGACCAGCCAGGTCCGCCGCTCTCCGGCCCCGTGCGCCACCTGCAGGGCCCGCATGAAGATTGCGGCGCCCCCCTTGCAGACCCCCGCCTCGAGGAAGTCCCCGGGGATTGCGTCGGCGATGACCTGCTCAGCGCAGCGCTCGATGTTGGAGAGGCGGAAATGGCCGATCATCGTGTGCGCGTAGCGCAGCGGCCCAACGCCGTGCAGCTTGGCCGCCAGGAGCGCCTCGAGCCGCTCCGGCTCGCGGGCGGCGATGTCGCGCTGGTAACGGTGGAGATCGGCGCCGCTGAGCCCGCCCGCGCCGCCCTCAAGATGCTGGATCTGGAGCTCCAGCTCCGCATAGAGGAGGTTGCCGAGGGCGCTCTTGAGAAGGGACAGATAGCGGTCGCGCATCGGGTCCGGGGCGGCGGCATGCTCGGCGACGAGGCCCCGGCCCGAGAGCTCGGCCACGGTGCCGGCGACGGCTTCGGCTATCAGCGCCTCAGGTCCGTCGAATTCGGCCGACAACCAGGCCGCGACGTCATTGACGGTGGCGGGATATTCAAGCCGCTCCCAGATCCGCCGGGCGGTGCCGCGCAGGATGATCTCCTCCCCCGTTCCGGGAGCGACGAGATGGATGGAATCTTCCGCCGCCGTCGCCTGGACGGCAACGGCCCTGTAGAGCGGATCGCGGGTCAAGGCGGGAGCCGGAGCGCTTCCCGCGGCCGATCAGGAATATATTCCGTAGTCGGCGCTGCCGCCCCTCGAGAAGCTGCCGTTCGCGCCGCGCGTCGGGGCGACCTCGACCTCCGGAGCGATCCACGGGCGCTTGGCGGAATTGGCTTCCGTCTGGACGATGCCGTCCCGGGCTTTGTCGGTCACAAGCGCTCCTTGATCGAGGTTAGGCTCATGTCGATAGGCTGTTCCCAGTCGGCAGGCAACCGCCCTGCACGCTCCGGATGAAGTGCCCGGCCGAGAGACCGCGGAGCAGGCCGAGGCGGTAGTGGGCATGCGCCTCGTCCGAATTCCAGTCGGTTATCGCCGGCGAGTCCAGAAGGGCGGCCATCCTCCCGGTGTCGAGGAGCCTGGCGGCGGCGGGCGAGCCGGCGATCCGGGCGGCCTCGCTTTGGGCATTGGCCCAGTCGGCGAGAAGCCCCTCATGCCAGTCCGAGGCCTGATAGCCCTTGCGCTTCTCCTCGACGACGAGCGCGGGCAGGCGGTCGGCCAGGGCCTGGCGGGCGAGCGCCCGCGGCACTCCGTCCGCAAGATAGATTTCGGGCGGGATAGAGAGGCAGAGCTCGACCAGCCGGCGATCCCCGGTCGGGTCGCGGACGTCGAGGCCCCAGCCGGCCAGAGCGCCCTTGTGGAAGTTGCCGGCCTCCGACCCGGCCAAGGCGGCGAGTCGGTAGCCGACGCCCCGGTCGCAGCCGGCGGTCGACCGGGCGAGCCGCTCCGCCAGCCGGGCCGCCGCCGCCTCGCCGAGCGCGGGGTTGAGCATGGACGTGTCGCCGGCGCCGATCCGCCGGCCGCGAAGGCGGTTGACCAGCCGCCACAGGGGCTGCGGAAGGAAGGGCCATAAGGCCTGGGCCGCGACGCTCTCCAGGCGCGTGCCCCGGCGGCGGAGGGCCAGGGCCTGCTTCGCCAGCGCGACCAGCCGCCCGCGCCCGAGCAGCCCCGGGAGGAGGTCGAAGCCGGTGTGGCTGAGCGTGAAGTTGCCGACCTGCCCGGTGAGCAGCACCCGGTGCCCCCGCTCGCGCGCCTCGTCGGCGATCGCCTCGCCCCAGACGTAGTTGCACAGGTTCAGGACCGGCGCCTGGTACAGCGCGAAATTGCGGTCGAGCGCGGCGATCGGCGACCGGCCGCCCGAGCGGACCAGGACATGCTCCATGTTCGGATAGAGGGAGACCACGGCGGCGGCGTGCGCCGCCTCGTCGACGAAGCGCCCGCGCGGATCCGGGCGGGCCTTCCGAGGAACCGAGGTGAAGGCGGTCACCCGGCCGCCCGGGCCGAGAAGCCGGGCCGCGGTCGCGGCGACCGCGCCGCTGTCCAGCCCCCCGCTCAAGTGGCACGCGACCGAGCCGCGGCCGCCGCGAAGCCGCGCCTTCACCGCCCGGTCGAGCGCCTCCCGAACGGCCTCGGCATAGTCCTCGCTCCGCCGCAGCCGGAGCGGCGGCGAGGCGAAGGTCCAGTGGCGGCTTGAGTGGGCGCCGCCTCGGGTGAAGACGCGCATCTCGCCGGGAGCCACTCGCTCCACGCCGCGGAAATGGCTGTGGCCCGGCCCTGGCGGCATCAGCGCGAGGAAGTCCAGCATGGCCGTCTCGTCGGCCTCGCCCGGCACTTCGGGGAGGGCGAGCAGCCCGCCGGGCATGGAGGCGAAGGCGAGGAAGCCGGCCCCGCGATGATAATAAAGCGGCCGGCCGCCGAGGAAGTCGCGGGCGAGCAGCAGGCGCTCCCGCTCCCGGTCCCAAAGGGCCAGAGCGAAATCGCCCTCGAGGCGGCCGATCGCCCCGTCCTCCCACCGCTCGACCGCGGCCATCGCGACCCCGGAATCCGACAGGCCGGCCAGCCGCCCGGCCGGGAGGCCCAGCGCCGCGCCCAGGGCGTCCCGATTGTCGAGCCTGATGTCGGCCATCAGGGCCCAGCGCCCGCCGCCTCCCCCGACCGGCGCCGTCTCGAGCCCGTCCTCCGGCAGCATGTGCCAGGCCCTCTTGCCGATCGCGACCTCGCCCTCCACGGCGACGATCGCCGCCTCCAGCCCATAGGCCCCAAGCGCAGCCAGCATCCGGCGGCAGCCGGCCTCCGGCTCCTGGCGGCCGTCGAAAGACCAATATCCCGCCAGCGCCGTCATTGCCCGTGCGTAGGGCGTCGAACGCCCCGCCTCAACCGCCAAGCCGCCCCGCCACTCGGCCTTGCACCCCCCCGCCCAAGGCCTGGAAGCTTCACCCCACACTCCCTCCGACCTGAAGACCAGTCCGGCCGCCCCGGCGCGAGGACGCGCGCTTCCACAGGGACAGTCACTTGCTGACTGTCCCGTCCTTCAGGCTGAGGTTCTCCTTCAACCCGAAGCGACCCTGCCGAAGCGCCGCCATCGCAAGACGATCGCAAGCTTCGACCGGAGTCGCGAAGGGCGGCCGGCGAGGCCTGCCGCCCGGAAGCGGCAGGAGCTCGTCCGACGTCACGGCCGCCCATGACGTCTCTAACTTCCAGCTTCCCTACCCCGGACGCAAACCGCGGACCGGCCCGGCCTCCGCTCCGTCGTCATCCTCGTTCGTCGCAATCCGAAGGCCGTGCCGGTCGATCTTGCGGAAAGAAGATCCCCATGGCCGCGCAAGGCCGCTTCGTCTTCGCGCTTGGCCCGTCGGCTCACCCGCGGGCCCCGCCGCCCGCACCGGCTCTAGTCGCGCTTGCAACCCTCCGCCCAAAGCGTAGAACCGCGCGAGCGCGCCGCCGATGGCCTCCGCCCGATCCACCAAGGGAGCCCGAACGATGGCGTTCCAGACCGAAGTCGAGTTCACCCTCCCCAAAGGCTATCTCGACGGCGAAGGCGTTCTCCACCGCGAGGGCGTGATGCGGCTCGCGACTGCAGCGGACGAGATATTGCCGCTGAAGGACCCGCGGGTTCAGCAGAATCCGGCCTATCTCGCGATCATCGTCCTCGCCCGCGTCGTCACCCGCCTCGGCGCCCTGCCGGACGTCAACACCAGAGTCATCGAGGGCTTGTTCGCTCTGGACCTCTCCTACCTCCAGGCGCTCTACGAGAGCCTCAACGGCAGTGACGGCGAGGAAGCACCGGCCGAGCCCTTCGAGCGTACTCCGAGGGACTTCGGGGTCATGGGCGAAGCCTGACCGGCCGCCACCGCGCCGAGCGCCGATCTCCGAACCGGCCCTTGAGCCCGCGGCCCGGCGCACGACTCCACGGAGCCCATGCGCTGCGCCCGGATCCCGCTGTCCGGAAGCACGCTTATTGGAAGGCGCAGACGGCGGGGGTCGAGACGTTGTTGTGTGCGGCGGCACCGCCGTTGGCCGTGGTGCCGCGCACCCAGACTTCGTTGCCCCAGGTGAACCCCCAGCTTCCGATCTGGGTGCCGTTCGCCGGATAGGGCGGCACGTTCATCGTTCCCGCCAGCTTCTTGCACTGCCCGTCGGTGGTCACCCCGCCGGCCTGATTGTTCGAATTTGCCCACCACGTCGGAGGGCATCGGTCCTCGAACTTGGTTACGGCAGGGGTGTTTTTCAGGGTGCCGACGACATTCGCTATCCGGGACAGGTTGGGGTTGGGCTGGTTCGTCGCATAAGGATAGTTGACGGTCCGGCTCCACGAGCGGATGAGGCTTCCGGTCGGGACCTGGCTGCCGCACGCATTGGTCGCCACGGGCTGCGACTGGAACAGCGAATTGGTCGCGGCCGCACAGCTGTTCTGGCATTGGACCGGGTCGGGCTTGGGCGGAATGTTCCCGCCGGCGCCCACGTAAGCCGCGGCGGTGCCGAGAAATATCCCCTTGGTCGGGCCGGCGGATGCGTTGGCATCGCGCGCGTAAATCTCGCAATGACATGTGTAATTGGCTGCCGCCGTGGAAGAAGCGAAGGCTGGTACAGGTCCCGTCGCGACGGATGAACAAAGTGGCGCCACTGCCAGCAGTCCGAAGAGCTTGTAGTTCACGCAGCCTCCATCATGTCATTCGACTTGAAACAGGAAACACGCGACTCGACGGTGCAGAATATACATCATATTCGTTTGATTTACGAATCGAAGCTAACCGATGGAATCGACGCCATTTCTGTCGGGGAGGTGCGCAGGGACTTCCCGGGCTGCGACTGGGAATGCTTGTGCCTTCGCCGGAGCGACACTCCTGCCGTTGCGCCATCCCCTATGAGTCCGTCGCCCCCTTGGCCATGGGCCAGGTTCACCCCGAGCGCCCGCAAGGCAGTTGCAGGACGTGAAATCATATCTCCGCCGGCGCCTCGGCCGCCCCGCCGCCGCTCGCCCTTGCATCCCCCCGCCGCGCGCCTAAAAGCGCCGCCAAGTCCTCACCCCAGCCCGCGAGCGCCCCCCCAATGGCCACCACCCCTTCCGCCTACAAGATCGTCGACCACAGCTACGACGTCGTCGTCGTCGGCGCGGGCGGGTCGGGGCTTCGAGCCACCATGGGGGCGGCGGGGAAGGGGCTGAAGACGGCGTGCATCACCAAGGTGTTCCCGACCCGGTCGCACACCGTCGCGGCGCAAGGCGGGATCGCGGCGTCGCTCGGCAACATGGGGCCGGACCACTGGACCTGGCACATGTACGACACGGTCAAGGGCTCGGACTGGCTCGGCGACCAGGACGCGATCGAATATCTGTGCCGCGAGGCGCCGGCCGCGGTCTACGAGCTCGAGCATGCCGGGGTGCCCTTCTCGCGCACCGCCGAGGGCAAGATCTACCAGCGCGCCTTCGGCGGCATGATGCAGAACATGGGGGCGGGGCCGCCGGCCCAGCGCACCGCCGCGGCGGCGGACCGCACCGGCCATGCCATGCTCCACTCGCTCTACCAGCAGAGCCTCAAATATGACGCGGACTTCTTCATCGAATATTTCGCCATCGACCTCGTCATGGAGGGCGGCGAGTGCCGGGGGGTGATCGCGCTCTGCCTGGAGGACGGATCGATCCACCGCTTCTCGAGCCACGCGGTGGTGCTCGCCACCGGCGGCTACGGGCGGGTCTATTTCACCGCCACCTCGGCCCATACCTGCACCGGCGACGGCAATGCGATGGTGCTCCGCGCGGGCCTGCCGCTCCAGGACATGGAGTTCGTCCAGTTCCATCCGACCGGGATCTACGGCGCCGGGGTTCTGATCACCGAGGGCGCGCGGGGCGAGGGCGGCTATCTGACCAACTCGGAAGGGGAGCGCTTCATGGAGCGCTACGCGCCTTCGGCCAAGGACCTCGCCAGCCGCGACGTCGTCTCCCGCTCGATGGCTATGGAGATCCGCGAGGGCCGCGGGGTCGGGAAAGACAAGGATCACATATACCTACATCTTGACCACATCGCGGCAAACATATTGGCGGAACGCCTCCCCGGAATCACCGAGACGGGGAAGGTGTTCGCGGGCGTGGACCTGACCCGCCAGCCGCTGCCGGTGGTCCCGACCGTCCACTACAATATGGGCGGGATCCCGACCAACTTCCACGGCGAGGTGGTGACCTTGCGAGACGGCAATCCGGACTCGGTCGTGCCCGGCCTGTTCGCGGTCGGCGAGGCGGCCTGCGTCTCGGTTCACGGCGCCAACCGGCTCGGCTCGAACAGCCTCATCGACCTCGTCGTCTTCGGCCGGGCCGTCGGCCACCGGACCGCCGAGATCATCAAGCCGAACAGCCCGCACCGGCCGCTTCCCGCGAATTCCGCGGAGATGGCGCTGACCCGCCTCGACAAGTTCCGCTTCGCCGCCGGAGGAAGCCCGACCGCCCAGATCCGCAACCGCATGCAGCGGGTGATGCAGGCCGATTGCGCCGTCTTCCGGGCCGAATCGACGCTTGCGGAAGGCAAGGGCCGGATCGACGAGGTCTACCGGCAGATGGGCGACGTCCGGGTCACCGACCGCAGCCTCATCTGGAACACCGACCTCGTCGAGACCCTCGAGCTCGACAACCTGCTCGCCCAGGCGGTGGTGACGATGCACTCGGCCGCCAACCGCAAGGAAAGCCGCGGCGCCCACATGCACGAGGATTATCCCCAGCGCGACGACGCCAATTGGATGAAGCATACGGCGGCCTGGTTCGAAGGCTGGGGCGGCTCGGGCGGGTCGGTCCGCATCGATTACCGGCCGGTCCACGAATATACGCTGACCGACGAGATCAAATATATCGAGCCCAAGGCCCGGGTTTACTGATGAACCCATTCGAGGGAATGAAGGGTCTCACCCGGAACCCGCTGGGGATCATCGCTGTCTTCCTGGGCATCCTCTATGGGATTGCTGGGCTTCTTTTGGGAGCGGATACCCGGCCGCTTTCGGAGATGAACCAGAGCATTCTCACCTGGCTGGTCTTCATTTTCCCGTTCGTCAGTCTGGGCGTATTCGCCTGGCTGGTCGCCAATCATCATACCAAGCTGTACGCACCGCGCGACTACCGCACCGACGAGGGTTTCCTCGGCTCGTTCAAGCCGTCGACCAAGGCCGAGGTGGAGGAGAAGCTGCAGGCCGAGGCGGCCGCGGTGGAAGAGGCCGATTTGATGAGCGGCCGTGATGAAGGCCCGGCTGCGCTCCCAGCCTCGCCCGGGACCCATCCCTCGGCTTCGCATGTTACCTCGGAAGCCAAGTCGGACTACAGGCACAGGCTCTATCTCGCCGAGCTGCTTGTGATGGATCGGCTGCGAGCGGAGTTCGGGCCCGCGCTTCAGCGCCACGTCACTTATGCGAAGAACGGCCTGAGGATTTCCTTAGATGGAGTCGTCGTGCAGGGGGACGATGTCGTTCTCATCGAAGTGACCGCGGTACGAGACCGTTTCAATCTAGCAAAACGTCAAAAAGACCTGATAAGCCGGTTCGTAGCGGTTCGAGCCGCCTTGCCAAGCACGGCCAAGGTGAAGATTCTTCTCTGCATAGTCTGGCTGGGGAGCAAGCCTGCAGAGCCCCAGCCGATCATCGCATCCGCCCGTGAACTGCTTGACACTGCCGGTTTCTCCGGAACCGAAATCCGGGAATTCGAGCTTTCTAAATTGCTACCCGTAACCGACACGATGGCGGGGTCTGGCTCGTCAGAGCTGCGCTGAGAGAGTAAAAGGCGGCTGCGCACTCCTTCCACCCGCGGACGACCTGCTCCGGGTCCATGAAAAACCGCCATGCTGGATTACGGCCGCCCGTATTCGTGGATTTCGGCTCTCGCCGGGCAGTCAGGCGGCCACCGCCTCCAGCACGGCTCTAACCCTCGCCATGTCCTCCGCGAAGCTTCGCCGCAGCGCTTCATCCCCGAGTGCGGCCCGCTCCACCACCATCGGCATCGACAGGCCGATGCGAAGCGTCGCGCCCCAGCTTCCGTCCTCCAGCTTCACGCATTTGACCGGCTGGCCGAGCCGGACCCCGTGCGCGAGCATCGCCTCGTGCCAGCGGGCCGAATCTTCGAAGCTCGACCCTCCCGAAAATTCGCTGAGGTCGAGGGTCGAGAGGGTGCGCATCTCGATCGGGTGGGTGTCGGCCGTCTCCTTCTCGCCGGGCGGATAGGGGGCGACTCGGTGGGCCGGGGTCTTCTCGACGATCTCGTCGCGCACGGCTTGGTGGAAGGAGAGGATCACCCGGGTCACGTCCTCCAGGCCGAGCCGCTGGAAGCGCTCGAGCTCGAAGATCGAGCCCTCGAGGCGAAGCAGCAGGCCGGGATTGGCCCCGTCCTCCAGCACCTCCGCGCCGGGCCAGCCCTCGGGCCATTCGCCGCGGCGGAAGATGGTCGCGAGGCCATGGGCGAGTGGCCGCGACTCCTCCCGTAATCGGCCCGGGACAAGGGCGAAGCCGCTGAACGGGGGGCCGCCCATGAACTTGGAGCCGGTGACGAAGACGATCGCCCCGCGCGCCAGATAGTCGGCGATGGCCGGGCTGGTGATCCGAGCCTGGCAGGCGTCGACGACGAAGGTGACGGCGGAGCCATGCGCTTCGGCGAGCCGGTCGACATCGTCCAGCGAGGGCAGGATGAGGCCGGTCTTGGAGCCGTGGACGACGTGGGCAAGGACGTGACGTCCCTCGGCCTCGGCGGCCCGGATCGCGAGGTCCATCCTGGCGGCGATCTCCGCAGAGGGGCGGGCTCGGCCGTGGCCGTCGCGGACCGGGACGTCGACCAGCTCGACGTGGGTCTCGCCCAGTCCCGGCACCGCATCGCCCGGCCGGGTGGCGATGCCCAGCGCCGTCTCGCCGGCGAAATAGCGGCCGAAGGCGGAGTGGATGCAGCCGCTCCCGACCTCGTCGGCGCCGAGCAGGATGTTGTGGGTCCCGGCCGATCCGCGCCCGGCGGCGCAGGCCAATGCGGCATATTCGAGGTCGGTCCCGGAGGGGGCGAAGACGATGTCGACCGAGTCCGGAAGGGCGTAAGCCTCGCGGAGCCGGCCGCGCAGCGCTTCGAGCCGGCGGGCGTAGCCCGCGCCGGGCAGGTCCGGGCCGATCTCGCGCAGGAGGGCCTCGACACGGGCGAAGGCCTCGCCGGAGATGTCGTTCGCGGTCGAGGAGGCGTAGGCGAGCACGCCGGTCGGCCGGGGCGCCGAATGGTAGCGGTTCAGGCCGGTCTCGCGCCTGAGGATGATTCGGGCATCGCCGCCCGTGGTCATCAGGTGCGTCGCGCGGCTGGGTTCAGGGCTTGATGCGGTCACCGGGTTACGCTCTTGGCCTTCGCTGGCGACGGCACTATGTCCGCCGCGCCCCCCCTGAAAGGCCAAGCCCCGCGTGTCAAACATCCGCCCGCTCACCATCCCGCCCGAAGCCAAGGAGCGGCTGCGGATCCTGTTCATCGCCAAGCACGCTTTGTGGGAAGGCGGCCTCCACCCCGAGGACGGCAACCACGCCCTCTACCATGTCGAGGTTCGGGAGATATTGAAGGCCCTCGGCCTCAACCTCGAGCTGGCCGACAAATACGAGGCCCTGTTCGACAAGCCCGGCGTCGACTTCGTCTTCCCTTTGCTCAACCGGGGCGGCTTCCTCAACAGCGAGATGATGCTGCCGTTGCTGTGCACGCGGCACGGCATCCCCTTCCTCGGGGCCAGCCCGATCCTGAGGGGCATGTCGGACGACAAGCACCTCACCAAGATGGCGGTGGCGGCGCGGGGGATCCCCACCGCGCCCTGGGCCATCTACCGCCGCGGCGCCCCCGTCGAGCGCTCCCGCTGCCCCGAGGGCGAGCGGATGGTGATCAAGCCCAACGCCTCCTCGGCGAGCTGGGGGGTGCAGGACGCGAACGACTGGGCCGGGGTCGAGGCGGCGATCGCCGGCATCCATTCCGAAGGCCATGACGCGATCGTCGAGCCTTTCCTCAACGGAAGCGACGTCGAGGTTCCGGTGATCACGATCGGCGGCGAGCCGGCGATCATGCCGATGATGCTTTTCGAGCAGGCCGATCCCTCGCACCTTCGCACCTATTACGAGAAGCGCGATCTCGTCGACCGGAGCCAGAAGTATCAGCTGGTCGAGTTCGACGACGAGGAATGGATGCCGGTCATCGCCGACTACACCCGCCGAATCGCCGAGGAGTTCCGCCCCTTCGACTATGGCCGCTACGAGTTCCGCTTCGACCGCGAGAGCGGCAAGGTTGTGTTCCTCGAGGTCAACCTCAACGCCAACCTCTGGTCGCAGAAGGTCTACGGCCGCTCGGCCGCGCTCGCCGGGCTCAGCCAGGAAGCGCTGATCGAGACGATCCTGGCGGAGAGTTTGAGACGGCACGGGCTGCTCTAAAGTCAAACCTCGAACCGCCTCGCGGCGAAGCCGCTTCATCGGTTCACGCGAAAGCGCGAAGGCGCGAAGATGCGATCCTGCCGGAGTCCGCGATAATGTGCTGAGTCATCATCCGACGCGGACCCTTCGCGCCTTCGCGTGAACAAAATCAGGAGGTTGCCCTCGCAGGAGCGTTGAGGGATGGGCGCTGAGGCGCCAAGTGAGGGTGGTTGAGCCCGGCAACGCGAGCGGTTAAGCGGGCGCCAGCAAAGGATTGAGAATGGCTGAGTTCACCCTTCCGAAGAACAGCGTCATCAAGGGCAAGGGACGCGAGTTCACCGATCCGGCCGGGCCCGGGCGGATCCGGAAGTTCAAGATCTACCGCTACGATCCCGATTCGCGCGATAATCCACGCTACGACACCTATGAGCTCAATCTCGACGCGACGGGCCCGATGGTGCTTGACGCGCTGCTCCGCATCAAGAACGACATCGATCCGACCCTGACCTTCCGCCGCTCCTGCCGCGAGGGGATTTGCGGGTCCTGCTCGATGAACATGAACGGCCGCAACGGCCTCGCCTGCACCACCGCCATCGAGGATTATAAAGGCGACATCAGGATCACTCCGCTGCCGCACATGGACGTGATCAAGGACCTCGTGCCGGACTTCACCCACTTCTTCGCCCAATATGCCTCGATCGAGCCCTGGCTGAAGACCGCCACGCCCGATCCCTCGGGCAAGGAAAGGCTCCAGTCGCCGGAGGACCGGTCGAAGCTGGACGGGCTTTACGAGTGCATATTGTGCGCCTGCTGCTCCTCCTCCTGCCCGAGCTATTGGTGGAATTCCGACCGGTTCCTCGGCCCGGCCATCCTGCTCCAGGCCTATCGCTGGCTAGCCGACAGCCGCGACGAGATGGCGGGCGAGAGGCTCGACGAGCTCGAGGATCCATTCCGACTCTACCGCTGCCACACGATCATGAACTGCGCCAACGTCTGCCCCAAGGGCCTGAACCCGGCCAAGGCGATCGCCGAGACCAAGAAGCTGCTCGTCGAGCGAGCGGTCTAGGCACTCGTCGTCCCAGCGGAGGCTGGGACCCCGTGGGGTGAAGATCGCAGGCGGCTTTCACCCGCCGGGGCCCCAGCCTTCGCTGGGGCGACGGTCCTCGCACAGACCAGGACGAAGTCAGAGGCCTGCAGCGACGGGAGGTTGCTGAACGACGCCGCCTGAGCAGGTCGGCGCCGAGGCCGCCGACGAGGCTGTCGAAGCCCGCGCCGCCCTCGAGCCGGTCGTCGCCGTCGCCGGCATCGAGACTGTCATCGCCGTCGCCGCCGGACGGTGAGTCCTTGCCGGAATCGCCCGAGAGGCTGTCGTTGCCCGAGTCGCCGAGAAGCTGGCGTTGTCGTCGCCGCCGGACGCTCGATCGTCGTCATATCCGCCTTTGAGGACGTCGTCGCCGGAGTCGCCGTACAGTTCGTCCAGCCAGCACCCGTTGCGCGCCCGCCGATCGCTCGGAGTGACGACGTCCTTGAGTCCTAGATCACGAAGAAGTCGGACGCTTCGAGCGAGGGAAGGTTCGTGAACGTGGCGATCAGCACCGCCTCGCCGCTTCCGGTCCCGTCCGCATCCCAGAATAGCGATCCGTCGTCGGTGTCGTAGAGGAACTGCCCCGAAGCCCCCGACGCGACCGGGTCCGACCCCGAGACGAGCGAGACCGGAGCGCCGGGAGTCAGCCCGCCGCCGAAGCCGCTCTCCCAGATACGGATCCGGTCGCTTCCGCCGGCGAAGTCGGTGATCACGTCCGGCCCTTCCGAGGACGACTGGAAGTCGAAGAGGTCGGCTTCGGCGCCCCCTGTCATGACGTCGAGGCCGAGGCTTCCCAGCAGATAATCCTGGCCGTTTCCGCCGTTGAGCATATCGTCGCCGTCACCAGCGTAGAGGACGTCGTCGCCGTCGCCACCCGAGAGCGAATCGTCGCCATTGTCGCCGCCCAGCTCATCATTGCCGGCCTGGCCGGACAGGTTGTCGTTGCCGTCGCCGCCCGACACCAGATCGTCGTCATTGCCGCCTTCGCCGACGTCGTTGCCGGCCCCTCCGGACAATTGGTCGAAGCCGTCGCCGCCGCGCATCAGGTCGGCGCCGGCGCCGCCGATGATGAAATCGTTGCCGGCGAGCGCATTGATCGTGTCGGGCCCGTCAGAGCCGATCAGCACGTCGTCTCCGGTCGTGCCGGTGATCGTCTCGCCGGCCGGCGGAGCTCCGGCCGGGTCGTAGCCGGGGTGGAAATTGGCGGCAGTGAAATCGCCGGCGTCGGTATTCTCGAAGACGGCGAGAGTCTCCCAGTCCGACGACGTTCCCTCACCGTCCTGATCCCATTCCAGCAGGGTGCCGGTGCCGTCCTGCCGAAGCCGGAGGAAGCCCGAGGAGAAGGGGTTGGAGGTGCCGTCCCAGCCCGCAAGCAGGCCCAGTAGAGAGCCCTCCTGCCCGGAGAGGCGGATCTGGTCGCCGCCGGACCCGGCCGTGAAATCGGCGACGACGATCACCGCCGTTCCGACATTGGCGTGGAGGAACTCGACCGAGTCGCTGCCCGCGCCCAGAGTGATCGTGCTCGCCGAGGAACGGTAGGCATGTCGGATCGTATCGTTGCCGTCGCCGCCGTCGACCGTCTGCGCGGCCTCCGTGGAGTCGGCGAAGATGGTGTCGGCGCCGAGACCGCCGTTCAGAACGTTCGAGCCGACCCCGCCCGAGAGGACGTCGTCGCCGTCGCCGCCCTCGAGAACATCGTCGCCGCCGGAGCCGCCGAGGCTGTCGTTGCCGGCACCGCCCGTAAGCTGGTCATTCCCGGCGCCGCCGAAAAGGAGATCGCTTCCGGCCTGACCGAGCAGCTCGTCGTCGCCCTCCTCCCCGAAGAGGAAATCGTCGTCGGCGCCGCCCTCGATGACATCGTCGCCGTCGCCGCCGGCAAGAGAATCGAGGCCGTCGCCTCCGGAAAGACGGTCATTGCCGTTATTGCCGGCGAGGGTGTCGTTGCCCGCGTCCCCGACGAGCTCGTCGTCGCCGTCACCGCCAGAAAGGTTATCCCCGCCATTGCCGCCTTCGAGGACGTCATCGTCCTCGCCGCCGCTCAGGAAGTCGGAGCCGTCGCCGCCGAATAGGAGATCCTCGCCGGCGAGGCCGTAGACGCTGTCGTCGCCGCCGAGGGCGTCGATCGTGTCGTCGCCGGGCGTCCCCACCAGGATGTCGCCGTCCTCCGTGCCGGTATTCCCGCCGCCCGAGTCCAGGCCGCGGACCGTCACCGTAACGGTCGACGAGGCGGAGGCGCCATGCTCGTCCTGGATGGTGTAGCTGATCACGACCTCGGCGTTTTCGCCGCTCGCGAGATGATCGAAATCGCCGCCCGGGTCGAACCGGACCTCGTTCTCGAAGATCGTCACGATGCCCTGCCCCGCAGGCGCGGAGGCGGCCGTCACGACGAGGACTGCCTCACGATCGACGTCGACATCGTTGGCGATGACGTCGATCACCACGGCCGAGCTCTCGCTCGTCGTCCTCGAATCCGGGTTGGCGACCGGACCGTCATTGGCGCCGACGACCGTGATGGTGACGGTGGAGGAGGAGGTGGCGCCATGCTCGTCCTGGACGGTGTAGGCGACCGCCACCTCTTCGCTGTCGCCGAGCGCGAGATCGTCGAAATCGGTTCCCGGATCGAACCGGACCTGATCGCCGGCCGCCGAAGCGCTGCCCTTGCCGGCCGGGGCGGAGGCCGCCGCGACGGTGAGGACCGCACCATTGTCGACGTCGGTGTCGTTGGCGGTGGCATCGATCAGCACGACCCCGTTCTCGCCTGTGGCGAAGGTGTCGGGATTGGCGGCCGGCCCGTCATTGGCTCCGTTCACCGTCACGGTCACCGTCGAGGAGGCCGTCGCGCCATGCTCGTCGACGATGTCGTACCCGACGACCACGTCCTCGCTCTCGCCGGCCGCGAGCGCTTCGAAATTGCCGCCCGGATCATATTGGACCTGGTTGCCGACCACCGAAGCCGTGCCTTTCCCGGCGGGGGCCGAGGCGGCGGTGACGGTGAGGAAGGCGCCATTGTCGACGTCCTGGTCATTGGCGAGCACGTCGATCAGCGCGACCTCGTTCTCGCCGGTCGCGGCGAAGTCGGGATTGGCGCTCGGAGCGTCGTTGACGCCGGTGATGGTGAAGACGAGCTGACCCGTGTCGCTGCCGTCATTGTCGGACACGGTGTAGGTGAAGCTGTCCTGGGCGCTCTCGCCCAGGCCGAGCGCCTGAGCCGCGGCGGAGGGGGCGTAGCTGTAGGTGCCGTTCGAATTGAGGGTCAGGGTGCCGTACGCCCCGGCGAAAACGCCGCCGGCCACCGTCATCGCGTCGCCGTCGAAGTCGAAGTCGTTCGCCAGCACGCCCGGAGCGCCGCTGTTGTGGGTGCCGACGTCTTCGGTGATCAGGACGAAATCGTCGAGGGCGACCGGAGCGTTCTTGCCGCTGCCGAGATCGATGACCCGGTCGCCGAAGACCAGCCGCTCGACCCGGATCACCCGGTCGTGGCCGTCCGGCCCGGCGCCGCCGAGATGCCTTATGTGCAGGTAGCCGGCGCTGGCGAGGAAGCTATATTCCTGGATCAGCCCGGAATAATAAGCGACGTCGAAGCCGTTATTGCCGTCGATCAGGTCGTCGCCTTCGCCGCCGACCAGGTGGTCGTTGCCGTTCTCGCCGAAAAGCTGATCGTTGCCGGCGCCGCCGTCCAGCATCGCGTCGGCGCCGTTGCCGCCCAGGATGACGTCGTCGCCGCCGAGGCCGTAGATGGAGTCGGTGCCGTTGCCGCCGTCGATATAGTCGTTGCCGCTGGTGCCGGTGTGAATCGTCACGTGGAATTCCCCCCTCCAAGACGACCAGGCGCAGCGCGATCCCCGCGAAACTCAAGCTAACCAAAGACGCAACGATATGGCGCGGCCGCTCCCGATCTGATTTAGTCCTGCAGTGACCGCATGGCTTGAAAGCGGAAACGACGCGTGCACGCTCTTCGACGTCTTCGCGAAGCGACTCGCCCCCCCGGCGCTGCCTAGAACCTCCAACCTGACCCTCCGCGCGGCGGGAGTCCAGAGCGCAGGGATGGACGGGCTTGCCCGCCCCGCCTTTTCCCGCCACGCACGCCGCAATGACCGAGCGCCGCCTCCACCCCCTCATCCGCCATGAGCCGGACCCGGGCCATCCCGGCTGGATGACCTGGGACCTCACCACCGACGAGACCCGCTTCAACGCCACCCTCGGCAAGCTGCTCGTCCGCAGGGAAGAGGAGGGGAAGGCGCGGTGCCGCATGTTCCCGGACGTGGCTCAGAGCAATCTCGGCAACATCGTCCACGGCGGCGCCATCCTCACCTTCATCGACATGGCGATGTTCGCCGGCGGCTATTGCGCCGGCGCCACCCTCGGCCCGTCCGTGACTCTCGACCTGTCGGCGCAATTCCTCTCCGGGGCCAGGCTCGGCCTTCCGCTCGACTGCTCGGTCGAGCTGCTTCGCGAGAGCAAGCGGCTGGCGGTGATGCGCGGCCTCGTCGAGCAGGAGGGGGAGAGAGTCGCCTCCTGGTCCGGCACGCTGAGGAAGCTGTCGCGGTGAGCGAGGTCGCCGAGCGCTACCGGGCGCTGGTGGCGGCCGGGGAGCTCAGGCCGGATCCCGACCAGGAAAAGGCGGTGGCGGCGCTCGATCGGATCGCCGCCGAGCTCGCGCCGGCGCCCGGGAAGGGCCGCCTGGCGCGGCTGTTCGGCAAGCCGGCGCCCGCTCCCCGCGGGGCCTATCTGTGGGGCGGGGTGGGGCGCGGCAAGTCGATGCTGATGGACCTCGCGTTCGAGGCGATCCCGGCTCAGCCCAAGAGGCGGGTCCACTTCCACGAGTTCATGCTCGAGGTTCACGAGCGGCTCCGCGCCGAGCGGGCGAAGGAGGAGGGGGATCCGATCCCGCCGGTCGCCCGAGCGATCGCCGCCGAGGCGCGCCTCCTCGCCTTCGACGAGATGGTGATCAACAACGCCGCCGACGCGATGATCCTGTCGCGGCTGTTCGGCCAGCTGCTCGAGAACAAGGTGACCGTCGTCACCACCTCGAACCGCCCGCCGCGCGACCTCTACCTCGGCGGCCTCAACCGCGAGCTGTTCCTGCCCTTCATCGACCTCGTCGAGCGCGAGCTGGACGTCGTGCCTCTGAACGGCCCGACGGATTACCGGCTGCAGCGGCTCGGCGGCTTCCCGACTTGGTACGTGCCGAACGGGCCGGAGGCGACGAAGGCGCTCAGCGACGCCTTCTTCCGGCTCACCGACTTCTCCGTGGAGGACCGGGCGAAGGTGCCGAGCGAGGACATACCGGTCCAGGGCGGCCGGTCGCTGCACGTGCCCAAGAGCCTCAAGGGCGTCGCGGTCTTCTCGTTCCGGAGGCTCTGCGGCGAGGCGCGGGGCGCCGCCGACTATCTGGCCATCGCGCGCCGCTTCCACACGATCATCCTCGTCGGCATTCCTGTCATGGGGCCGGACCGGCGCAACGAGGCGGCGCGTTTCGTCACCCTGATCGACTCGCTCTACGAGCATAAGGTAAAGCTCCTCGCCGCCGCCGACGCGGCGCCCGACGCCCTCTATCCCGCCGGCGACGGGGCATTCGAGTTCCAGCGCACGGTGTCGCGGCTGATCGAGATGCAGTCGAATGACTATCTCGCGGCGGGGCATGGGGGAGAGCGGTGAACTCCCCTCCCTGGAAGGGAGGGGCCGGGGGTGGGTCCGCCGAAGGCGGCCGAAACTCCGAGTCGGCAGGAAGTCTCGCTGCGCTCGCCTACCCACCCCCAGCCCCTCCCTTCCAGGGAGGGGAGAGTTGGCCGGTTGACCGCGCCTTGAAGCCGGTCCAGCTTCCGCCGCGTCCACAAAAGCGGGAGCCCTCCTTCATGCGCCTTGTCGCCGCCCTTGCCGCCTGCCTCCTCCCCTCCGCCGCCCTCGCCGCCGATCCGGCCCCCGACAAATGGGATAGCAAGGCTCGCGAGATCTTCGCCCGCTCGATCGAGATCCCGACCGTCCCTGGACGCGGGCAGATGCCGGCGCAGGCGCGCTACCTCGCCGACCAGTTCAAGGCGGCGGGATTTCCGGAGAGCGATATCAGGATCATGCCCTACCAGGCCCGGCCGAAGGACGACACGGCGGCCCTGATCGTCCGGTGGCGGGCGGCAAAGCCCTCGGGGAAGAAGCCGATCCTGCTACTGGCGCACATGGACGTGGTCGAGGCGCTCGCCGCCGACTGGTCGGCGGACCCGTTCAAGTTCCGCGAGGAGGGCGGTTATTTCTACGGGCGCGGGGCGCTCGACAACAAGGCGGGGATGGTGGCGATCACCACCGCGCTGCTCCGCCTTCGCTCGGAAGGGTTCAAGCCGACCCGGGACCTGATCGTCTTCTTCACCGGCGACGAGGAGACGGAAGGGAAAGGGGCCGCGCTCGGCGCCAAGGAATGGCGGGAGTGGACCGACGCGGAGTTCGCGCTCAACTCGGATGCCGGCGGCGGCGCCTTCACCAGGGAAGGGCGCTCGCTCGGCTTCGGCATCCAGACCGCCGAGAAGACCTATCAGAGCTTCACCTTCTCGGCCAGGAACAAGGGCGGGCACAGCTCCCGGCCGCGCCCCGACAACGCCATTTACGACCTCGCCGCTGCGCTGAAGCGGCTCGAGGCGCACCGCTTCACGCCGATGCTGAACGAGACGACCCGCGCCTATTTCACGGAGCGGGCCAAGATGGAGACGGGCCCGCTCGGCGAGGCGATGCGCCGCTGGGTGGCCGATCCCGCGGACGGGGCGGCCGCCGATGCGATCGAGGCGAGCGAGCTGGAGGTCGGAACGACCCGGACCCGCTGCGTCGCCACCCGGCTGGAGGGCGGCCATGCCGACAACGCCTTGCCGCAGCTCGCCCGCGCCACGATCAACTGCCGGATCATGCCCGGCGTCGACCCGAAGGAGGTGGAGGCCGAGCTGAAGCGGGTCGCCGGATCGGGGATCGAGGTCGCGGTGAGCGATCCCGGCGTTCCCACGCCGGCCTCGCCGCTTCGCCCCGACGTCGTCCGGGCCTATACGGACGCCGTCCACAAGCGCCATCCAGGCGTCGCGATCATCCCGAGCATGTCGACCGGAGCCACTGACGGCCTCTATTTCCGGGCCGCCGGGATCCCGGTCTACGGGGTCGATGGAAGCTGGGGAATCTCCCCCGACGACGAGCGTGCCCATGGCCGCGACGAGAGACTCCCGGTCAAGGCATTGTATGACGACGTCGACCATTGGGTAGACATGCTGAAGGCGCTGGCGGGGAAGTGACGCGACTCGTCATCCCAGCGGAGGCTGGGACCCCAGCGGTTGAAAGGCGCGGCGTTCTTCACCCGCCGAGGCCCCAGCCTTCGCTGGGGCGACGGGGTCCGCTTCCGCCTACCGCATCGCCCGCGCCAGCCGCTGCCCGCGGCCGGTCAGCCCGTAAAGCGGGATAGGCGGGAAGGCGACCTCGAGCCGGCGCTCGGCCAGCCGGGCCTCGATCAGCTGCTTCAGCCCCAGCGACAGCGACCGCGGGCTGATCGGGCTTAGCCGGGCTTCGAGCCAGGAGAAGCGCTCCCAGCGCCGGTCGAGGCGGGCGACCAGCGGCAGCGACCAGCGGCCGAGCCGATCCGCCTCGAGGCCGAGGTGGCGCCGCTCCTCCATCACCCGCTCGCACCAGGCGCCGACCGGCCGGCCCGCCTCGGTCAGCACATATTCGGGCCTCAACGGGTGGCCGTGGCCCGGATTGCGCATCAGCCAGCCCTTGCGGAGCAGCTGGTCGAGGGTGGTGGCCAGCATGGACCTCGATATCTTGAGGCGGGCGACCAGCGCCGCCGGGCGAACGCCCGCCTCCCGGCTCGCCACGGCGAGCAGCGGCGCCAGCCAGCGGCTTCCGGTCAGCGAGCGCAGGTCGTCCTCGGGCAGCATGGCCGGCTTGTACTTGACTAAAAAGATAGCTGCTATAAAAATAGTACAAAAGGCAGGGAGGAAGAGCATGGCCATTCAATTCGACGGCGGGCTGACCTGCGCCCTAGGGGTGAGCGACCTCGACCGCTCGATCGACTGGTATCGCCAGGTGCTCGGCTTCGACCTGCTCTACCGGCAGGAGGACGAAGCCTGGTGCGAGCTCAAGACCGGGGTCGACCGGGTCAATCTCGGCCTGTCCCAGGTGGAGGAGGCCGGCGGCAAGGGCGGAGCGACCCTGACCTTCGGGGTGGAGGACATCGAGGCGGCGAAGGCGGAGCTCGACTCCCGAGGCATCCGCCAGGACGGCCCCATCCGCGACATCCCGGGGCTGGTCCGCCTGCTCACCTTCTACGATCCCGACGACAATGCGCTGATGCTGTATCAGGATATGCAGGGGGGCGGGTGAGGCAATTCCTCCCCCGGATTTCCGGGGGAGGGGGACCGCGCGAAGCGCGGTGGAGGGGTACTTCGGAGTCGGAAGGGCCCCTCCACCATGCTGCGCATGGTCCCCCTCCCCTGCAAATGCAGGGGAGGAATTTTGAGCGCGCCAACCGCCTTGCGGTTGCCCCCTCCCGCCTTCGGGTCTAAGCGGGCGCCACATCTGGCGGCGTCCTGCCGCCTGCCTTGCTTTGACTGACGTAGAAAGGCTGGAGCAGCCCCATGGCTCGCACGAAAATCGCGCTCATCGGCGCCGGCATGATCGGCGGCACCCTGGCCCACCTCGCCGCCATCCGCGAGATGGGCGACATCGTCCTGGTCGACGTCGCCGAGGGCATTCCCCAGGGCAAGGCGCTCGACCTCGCCCAGGCCGGGCCGGTCGAAGGCTATGACGCCGTCCTCACCGGGACCCAGGATTATGCCGACATCGCCGGCGCGGACGTCTGCATCGTCACCGCCGGGGTGGCCCGAAAGCCCGGGATGAGCCGCGACGACCTTCTGGGCATCAACCTCAAGGTGATGAAGGCGGTCGGCGAGGGCATCAAGGCGCACGCGCCCGACAGCTTCGTCATCTGCGTCACCAACCCGCTCGACGCGATGGTCTGGGCGCTCCGCGAATTCTCCGGCCTCCCGCACGAGCGGGTGGTCGGGATGGCCGGGGTTCTCGACAGCGCCCGCTTCCGCCACTTCCTCGCCGAGGAGTTCAAGGTCTCCGTGGAGGACGTCACCGCCTTCGTCCTCGGCGGCCATGGCGACACGATGGTGCCGGTGCCGGCTTATTCGGCGGTGGCTGGGATCCCGGTGCCCGACCTCATCAAGATGGGCTGGTCCACCCAGGAGCGGATCGACGCCATCGTCCAGCGCACCCGCTCGGGCGGCGGCGAGATCGTCGCCCTGCTCAAGACCGGCTCGGCTTATTACGCGCCCGCCACGGCCGCGCTGGCGATGGCCGAGAGCTATCTCAAGGACAAGAAGCGCCTCCTCCCGGCCGCCGCCTATCTCCAGGGCCAGTACGGGGTCGACGACCTCTATGTCGGCGTGCCGGTGGTGATCGGCGCCGGCGGGGTCGAGCGGATCGTCGAGATCGAGCTGGACGAGAGCGCCAAGGCGAACTTCCAGGTCTCGGTCGACGCGGTGAAGGAGCTGCTCGAGGCGTGCAGGAAGATCGACGGCAGCCTGGGATGAGCTTGCGCTTCGCTCTGAGCAGGGGCCTTCTGGCCGTCGCTTCTCTCGGACTGGCGGAAGCGGGCATGGCCCAGGAGTCGCCAAGCCTCGCCGGCCGGTTCCAGCAGATCTGCGGCACCGGCGCCGAGGCGGGGCCGGCGCTGCCGGGCGCGGACGTCGCCGCCGCCGATGCCCCTGGCTTCTTCGCCGGCGATCTCCGCCGGGCGACCCAGTCGCGGGTCGTCAAGCTCGACAACGGCTATGCGATGCGGGCCCTGGTCCCGTCCTCGGCCGACCCGCAGCACGCCGTCTGGCTGAAATGCGCCGTCGCATCCGGCCCCGCCTCCTTTTCGGGCGAGGTCGACCGGCTCGCGGCGATGCTGGCCTCGAAGCCTTCCCTCGGCAAGACCGTCCAGGATTTCGACTATGCCCGCTTCACCGCGGGGCTGACCAGCTTCTCCGTCTATGCCGAGCCCGACGGGTGGGTGTCGATCTACAAGATGGACCTCATGATGCAGAACATCCCACGCAAATATCTCAAAAAGGGGGCCAGGCCGGCCCCGGCGCCGTCGGTCCGCTAGGGCCGGCCCAAAGGAGGTCCCCCAATGAGCCCCCGCAACGTCCTGGTCGCTCTGCTCTTCGCCGCCGCAGCCCCCGCGGCCGCGGCCGACATTCATGCGCCCATCGTCATCCTCAGCGACGAGGATGGGCGAGGGATCAATATCGGGCTTCAGGAAGATGCGCGCGAGGCCTTCGAGCCCGCGGCCTATAGCGGCGCGCAGATCGCCGACGAGTTCAAGCGCCTGTGCCTCGACACGGCCTTCGCCCCGGAGGCGTTCGCGGCCGCCGGCGCCCAGTCGCCCTGGAGGCTGGCGCCCGGAACGATCGCCCTGAAGCCGGCGGGCAAGATCCCGGGGTGGGAGCAGCCGGTGCTCCAGTCCGGCTCGGCAAGGGTCAGCCTTTGGCTCGGCGACGACGGCGCGCTGAGGAAGCGGCCGCTCATGATCCGCAGCCGCGGCGCCCTGGTGATGAGCGGCTACGGGCCGTACAAGGCCCGGGGCAAGCAGTGCAATCTCGACCTCAAGCTCTCCGGCTTCACCGCCGACGCCTTCGTCGCCCGGATGAACGAGAATCTCGGCGCACAGCCCGCCAAGCTGGTGAGCAAGGGCAGCTTCGCCGACGGCCATTGGCTACTCTCCGCCGCGGCCGGCGGGACGATCCGGGTCACCTTCGACGCGGTCGACCTCAAGAAATCGGAGCAGCTCCTCCATGTCGTCGCCCAGACGGTGACGGAGCCGGCGAAGTGAGACCCTCCGCGCTGCACCGGCCGGGCGGCGCCTGAGCCTTGCTCGCCGCCGCTCTTCTCCTCGCCGTCGAGACCGCACCGGCGCCCCCGCCGGAGCGGGCGATGCTGGATTCCTTCAAGGCCGCCTGCTCGCGCACCGGCAACGACCTCGAGGCGATGAAGGCGGACGCCGCCGCCGCGGGATGGGCGCTCACGGCC
Organism: Allosphingosinicella sp.; assembly: GCA_036399975.1. GTDB lineage: Bacteria > Pseudomonadota > Alphaproteobacteria > Sphingomonadales > Sphingomonadaceae > Allosphingosinicella. Next base: position 58,843 of record DASWLZ010000038.1, on the reverse strand, counting down.
GACGACGGCGATCCCCGGATCGAGCGCCTGGTCAGGCTCGGCCGCGAGGCCGTCGCGAACGACGGGATCGCCACCGGCGCCAATTTCCGGCGTTCCATAAGCGGCCGCGACATCTTCCTGATCGTCTCGCGCTATGAGGACAAGAGCGGCTTCTGGGGCTCGGGCTGCCGGCTCTACGATTTCGAGGCCGCGAGGCCGCTCAAGGCCAAGCTTCTGAGACGCTGGATGGGCAAGCCGCCGACCGGAGTGCAGAAGCCGGCGCCGGGCCTGGTGAAGCGCCTGTGGGAGCCGTCCGGCTGGCGCGAGGGGATCACGGTCGAAGTCAGTCACGTTCCCCAGAACCACCCTATCGGGAAACCATACGGCCTCAGCGGCAACATCATCACCGCCCAGGCCATCGGAGGCTTTTGAATGTCGATCCTCGTCAATTCGTCGACCAAGGTGATCACCCAGGGCATGACCGGGGAGACCGGCACCTTCCATACCGAGCAGGCGCTCGCCTACGGCACGAAGATGGTGGCGGGGGTGACCCCCGGCAAAGGCGGGCAGACCCATCTCGGCCTCCCAGTCTTCGACACGGTGCAGGAGGCGGTTCGCGAGACCGGCGCCGACGCCAGCGTGGTCTACGTTCCGCCGCCCTTCGCGGCGGACTCGATCCTCGAGGCGGTCGACGCCGAGGTGCCTTTGATCGTCTGCATCACAGAGGGCATCCCGGTGCTCGACATGGTGCGGGTCAAACGAGCTCTGTCCGGCTCCAAATCGCGGCTGATCGGGCCGAATTGCCCGGGCGTGCTGACTCCGGGCGAATGCAAGATCGGGATCATGCCGGGGAGTATCTTCAAGAAGGGCTCGGTCGGGGTGGTCAGCCGCTCCGGCACGCTCACCTACGAGGCGGTGTTCCAGACCAGCAACGCGGGGCTGGGGCAGTCGACCGCGGTCGGGATCGGCGGCGATCCGGTCAACGGCACCAATTTCGTCGACGTGCTCGAGCTCTTCCTCGCCGATCCCGAGACCCAATCGATCATCATGATCGGCGAGATCGGCGGCTCGGCCGAGGAGGATGCGGCCCAGTTCCTCAAGGACGAGGCGCGTGCGGGCCGGGGTAAGCCCACGGTGGGCTTCATCGCCGGGCGCACCGCTCCTCCGGGCCGGCGCATGGGCCATGCCGGAGCGATCGTCTCGGGCGGCAAGGGCGGCGCCGAGGACAAGATCGAAGCGATGGAGGCGGCTGGAATTACGGTGTCGCCGAGCCCATCTGAGCTGGGATCGACCCTCGCGGCCCTTTTGAAGGGATAGGCGAGGGTCGGGTCATCACCCCGGACTTGATCCGGGGTCCACCTTCTTACCGGCTTCGGCCAAGGTGGATGCCGGATCAAGTCCGGCATGACGGAAATGGATAGGCCAGGGGCGCCGCGCGTTCACCCTGGAGGCAGTTGAGAAGGCTTTGGACTTGGACGGCATCGGCAGCGAACTCGAGCAAGGACCGAGCTGGGCGAGGGCGAACTGGCCCATCGCCGAGCTCGACGATCTCAATTCGGGCCTCGACCCGACCTCGATGACCATCGAGAAGGTCGCGGCCAAGGCGAAGGAAGCGGCGGTCGCGAGCGGCGCATCGGCCGCCGACGTCGAGCAGGCGGCCAACGACAGCATCTGCGCCATGATGCTGATCCGCACCTACCGGGTGCGCGGGCACCTCGCTGCCAACCTCGATCCCCTCGGCCTCGCCAAGCGCGAGATGCCCGAGGACCTGACTCCCGAATATCACGGCTTCACCGGCGCCGCGCTCGACCGCCAGGTCTGGCTCGGCGGCGCGCTGGGGCTGAAGCAGGGGACGGTGCGCGAGGTCGTCGAGATCCTGAGGCGCAATTATTGCGGCAACGTCGGCCTCGAATATATGCACATCAACGACGTGGACGAGCGCCGCTTCCTCCAGGAACGGCTCGAGGGCCGCGACGCAGAGATCCGCTTCACGCCCGAAGGCAAGCAGTCGATCCTCCAGAAGGTGATCGAGGCCGAGCAGTGGGAGAAGTTCCTCGCCCGCAAATATGTCGGCACCAAGCGCTTCGGGCTGGACGGCGGCGAATCCATGGTGCCGGCGCTCGAAGCCGTAATCAAATATGGCGGCCAGTACGGGGTCCGCGAGATCGTCTTCGGAATGGCCCATCGCGGCCGGCTGAACGTCCTCGCCAACGTCATGGCCAAGCCCTATCGCGCGATCTTCAGCGAGTTCGCCGGCGGCTCCGCCAACCCCGAGGACGTCGGCGGCTCGGGCGATGTCAAATATCATCTCGGCACCTCGTCGGACCGTGAGTTCGACGGGATCCAGGTGCATATGTCGCTGGTCCCCAATCCCAGCCACCTCGAGGCGGTCGACCCGGTGGTGCTCGGCAAGGTGCGCGCGCTCCAGGTCGGACGCGGCGGAAGCAAGGCCGTCGGCGAGGTCCTGCCGGTGCTACTCCATGGCGACGCGGCCTTCGCCGGCCAGGGCATCGTCGCCGAATGCTTCGCCTTCTCCGGAATCCCAGGCTACGGCACGGGCGGGACCATCCACTATGTCATCAATAACCAGGTAGGTTTCACGACCAGCCCGCAATTTGCCAGATCGTCCCCCTATCCGTCGGACATCGCAAAGTCGGTCCAGGCGCCGATCCTCCACGTCAACGGCGATGATCCGGAAGCGGTGACCTTCGCCTGCAAGCTCGCCATCGAATATCGCCAGAGATTCGCCCGCGACATCGTCATCGACATGTGGTGCTACCGCCGCTTCGGCCATAACGAGGGCGACGAGCCGAGCTTCACTCAGCCGCTCATGTATGCCGAGATTCGCAAGCACCCGCCGGTCTCCGAGCTCTACGGGGCGCGCCTGCGCCAGGAGGGCGTGATAGACCCGACCTGGGCCGAGGCCCGGGTGGGCGAGTTCACCGCCTTGCTCGAGACCGAGTTCGAGGCGGCCAAATCCTATCTGCCCAACAAGGCCGACTGGTTCGAGGGCCGCTGGTCGGGCCTCGGCCGGCCCGAGACCCCGGAGACCGAGCGCCGCAACGTCTCGACCAGCGTGGACGAAAGCATTCTGCATGAAGTGGGTGCGGTCCTGACCACGATCCCCGAGGGGCTCGCCGTCCATAAGACCCTGCAGCGGATCATCGACGCGAAGCGCGAGATGTTCGCCAGCGGCCAGGGCTTCGACTGGGCGACGGCGGAGGCGCTCGCCTTCGGCACCCTGCTCAGGGAGGGCTGCGGGGTCCGGCTTTCCGGCCAGGACAGCGCCCGGGGCACGTTCAGCCACCGCCACGCCGCCTGGGTCGACCAGACCAACGGCCACAAATACATTCCCCTGACGACGGTCGAGGGCGCCCGCTTCGAGGTCCGGGATTCGCCGCTCTCCGAATTCGGCGTGCTCGGCTACGAATATGGCTTCTCGATCGCCGACCCGCGCACCCTGGTGCTCTGGGAGGCGCAGTTCGGCGACTTCGTGAACGGCGCCCAGGTGATCATCGACCAGTTCATCGCCGCCGGCGAGGCGAAGTGGCTCCGCGCCAGCGGCCTCGTCCTGCTCCTCCCGCACGGCTACGAAGGGCAGGGGCCCGAGCACAGCTCGGCCCGGCCCGAGCGCTTCCTGCAGCTTTGCGGCGAGGACAATATGCAGGTCGCCTATTGCACGACGCCGGCCAATTATTTCCACCTTCTGCGGCGCCAGATGAAGCGCGATTTCCGCAAGCCGCTGATCGTCATGACCCCCAAGTCCCTGCTCCGCCACAAGCAGGCGGTCTCGCCCATCGGCGACTTCACCGGCGAGAGCCATTTCAAGCGCATCCTGTCCGACGTCGGCGGGCCGGCCGACGATCAGGTCAAGCGCCTCGTCCTGTGCACCGGCAAGCTCGCCTACGAGCTGATGGAGGCGCGCGACGAGTCGGGCGACGCCCACACGTCCATCGTCCGGCTGGAGCAGCTCTATCCCTTCCCGTCCGAGCCCCTGACCACCCGCCTCAGGCGAATGACCGCGCTCGAGGAGGTGGTCTGGGCCCAGGAGGAGCCGCAGAACCAGGGCTATTGGAATTTCCTCGACTGGCGCATCGAGCGCTGTCTCGAGGAAGCGGAGGTCCAGTCCAGGCGGGCTCTCTATGCCGGGCGGACCGCCTCGGCGTCGCCGGCCACCGGCCTCGCCAAGCGCCATGCCGCCGAGCAGGCGGCCTTGATCGCCGACGCGCTCGGCCATAGCAGTCACGCGCCGGCGCAGCGCAAGGCCGGATAAAGGAACGACATGGCGACCGAAGTCAAAGTCCCCGCACTGGGGGAATCGATCACCGAGGCGACGTTGGGCCAGTGGCTCAAGATGCCCGGGGACAGCGTCAAGGCGGACGAGCCGGTCGCCAGCCTCGAGACCGACAAGGTCGCGATCGAAGTGCCTTCCCCCGTGGACGGCGTGATGGGCGACCAACTCGTCGCCGTCGGCGACACGGTGGCGGTGGGCGCGGCCATCGCCCGGATCGAGAGCGGCTCGGGAATGCCGGCCGCCGCCCGGTCGGCCCAGGCGGTCCCGGCCGCGGTCCCGGTCAATCCCGAGGGCGCCGGCGAGAATGTCGAGCTTCGCGGCGACGAAGCCGGCGAGGCCGAGGATGAAGACAGCCCCCACCTGACCTTGTCCCCCGCCGTCCGGAGGATCGTGCTCGAGCATCATCTCGATCCGTCCAGGATCAAGGGCACGGGCAAGGACGGCCGGCTGACCAAGGACGACGTCCTCGCCGCCGCGGCCAGGGCGAAGGAGGCCCCTCCGCCTGCGCCTCCGGCCGCCTCCGCTCCGCCGCCTCCGCCACCCGCCGGTCCGCGTGCGGCCTCGGGCGAGCGCCGCGACGAGCGGGTGCGGATGACCCGGCTCCGCCAGACCGTCGCCCGCCGCCTCAAGGAGGCCCAGAACACCGCCGCGCTTCTCACCACCTTCAACGACGTCGACATGACGGCGGTGATGGAGGCGAGGAGCCGCTACAAGGATCTGTTCGAGAAGAAGCACGGCATCCGCCTGGGCTTCATGAGCTTCTTCGTGAAGGCCGCGGTGCTCGCCGCCCGCGACGTGCCGTCGGTCAACGCCTACATCGAGGGCGAGGAGATCGTCTATCACGATTATGTCGACGTCTCGGTCGCCGTCTCGGCGCCGAACGGGCTGGTCGTGCCGGTCATCCGCGACGCGCAGGCGCTGAGCTTCGCCGAGGTCGAGAAGACGATCGCCGACTTCGGCAAAAGGGCCAAGGAAGGCACTTTGACCATGGCCGACATGGAGGGCGGCACCTTCACCATCTCCAACGGCGGCGTGTTCGGCTCGCTCCTCTCGACGCCCATCATCAACCCGCCCCAGTCGGCGGTGCTCGGAATGCACCGGATCGAGGAGCGGCCGGTGGTCCGCGACGGGCAGGTGGTGGTCCGGCCGATGATGTACCTCGCTCTGTCCTACGACCACCGCCTGGTCGACGGCCGCGAGGCGGTCACCTTCCTGGTACGGATGAAGGAAGCTATAGAGGATCCGACTAGGCTTTTGATCGATCTCTAAGAGGCGGCGATGAACTGGCGCGACTACATCTATTCGAACCCGGAGATAGGCTTCGGCAAACCGATCTTCCGAGGCACGCGCTTCAAGGTCGAGTTCGTGCTGAAACTGATGGCTGCCGGCTGGACGGCGGAGCAAATGGCCGACGAATATCCCGGAATCCTGCCCGAGCATCTACGCGCGGCGGCTGCCTTCGCCGCCGATCTCATGCATGACGAAGACTATGTCGCGATCGGGCAGGCGAAAGCCGCTTGAGGTTTCTGCTCGACGTCCACATCGCCAACGCCATCGCGCGGGCGTTGGAGGCGGAAGGTCATGATGTCGTCCGGGCCGCCGTCGCCCATGCGACCTGGAGCGATCCCGATTTGCTCACCCTGGCCGTGCGGGAAGACCGGATCATCGTTACCGAAGACAGCGATTTTTCGGATCTAATCTACGCCGTCGGCATGCCGCGCCCCCTGCCATCATCTACATTCGCTGCGAGCCGGAAATGCAGCCTGCAATGGTCGGTCGTGTGATCGACACCCTCGCATCGGGGCGGCTGAATCGCCATATGGCCGTCATCCGCCCGTCGAGCAGCCGCTATCGCCCCTTACCCCGAGAGAGTGACTCCCATGACTGACACCAATTTCGACGTGATCATCATCGGCGCCGGCCCCGGCGGCTACGTCGCCGCGATCCGCGCCGCGCAGCTCGGGCTGAAGACGGCCTGCGTCGAGAGCCGGGAGACGCTGGGCGGGACCTGCCTCAACGTCGGCTGCATTCCGTCCAAGGCGCTCCTCCATGCGTCCGAGCTGTTCGAGGAAGCGGCGCACGGGACGATGGCCAAATGGGGCATCAAGGCGACCGGGATCGAGCTCGACCTCGACGTCATGCATGGCGGCCGCAAGGAGGCGATCAAGGGGCTGACCGGCGGGATCGAATTCCTGTTCAAGAAGAACAAGGTGACCTGGCTCAAGGGCCACGCGAAATTCACCGGCCCGAACGCAATCGACGTCGCCGGCACGGGCTATTCGGCGAAGAACATCGTCATCGCCACCGGCTCCTCGGTCACTCCGCTTCCGGGGGTCGAGATCGACCAGGAGCGGATCGTCGACTCCACCGGCGCCCTCGAGCTGGCCACGGTGCCCGGCCACCTCGTCGTCATCGGCGGCGGGGTCATCGGCCTGGAGCTCGGCTCGGTCTGGCGGCGGCTCGGAGCCAGGGTGACCGTCGTCGAATATCTCGACCAGATCCTGCCCGGCATGGACGGCGAGGTCCGCAAGGAAGCCGGCAAGATCTTCAAGAAGCAGGGCTTCGAGATCCGCACCTCGACCAAGGTGACCGGGGCGGAGAAGACCGGGGAGGGCGTCCGCCTCACCGTCGAGCCCGCCCAGGGCGGGGAGGCGCAGACGATCGAGGCGGATGTCGTCCTGGTCTCCATCGGCCGGCGGCCCAACGTCGAAGGCTTGAACCTCGAAGCCGCGGGGATCCAGCTCAACAAGCGCGGCCAGATCGAGGTCGATCACGATTTCCGAACGGGAGTCGAAGGCGTCTACGCGATCGGCGACGTCACCCCCGGCCCGATGCTCGCCCACAAGGCGGAGGACGAGGGGATCGCGGTCGCCGAGATCCTCGCCGGCCAGGTCGGCATCGTCAACCACGACGTCATCCCCGGCGTGGTTTACACGTATCCGGAGATCGCCGCGGTCGGGAAAACCGAGGAGGAGCTCAAGGAGGCCGGGGTCGAGTATAAGGCCGGCAAGTTCCCGATGATGGCGAACAGCCGCGCCAAGACCAACCGGGACACCGACGGCTTCGTCAAAATTCTCGCCGACGCCCGGACCGACCGGGTGCTCGGAGTCCACATCATCGCCTCGGTCGCCGGGACGATGATCGCCCAGGCCGCGCAGGCGATGGAGTTCGGCGCCACCAGCGAGGATATCGCCTACACCTGCCACGCCCACCCGACCCATTCGGAGGCGATCAAGGAAGCGGCGATGGCGGTGACCGGCAAGCCGATCCACATCTGAGGCTGAGGCCGCCCCCCTGCTTGACTGCGAGCCGCCGGAAGCGTCTTCTTCCCTTGTCGATCCGTAACGAGGTGGAGCGCTCATGAGACTTTTCGCGGGGCTGGCTTCGTCCGCGCTCCTCCTCGCATGCGGCGGCGGCAAGCCGCTCGATCTGCCCGCCGATCCCGTCGACCGTGCGGCCACCTGCGGGGTCGTAGCCGCGGCCTCGGCCCGAACCGCGGTTACCGACGTTCAGGCGCCTCTGCCCCTGGCGGCGCAGGGGAAGATCTTCCATTACGCGCTTCTCGCGTCCTCCGAGGGCGGCGAGTTCAAGGCCGAGACGGCGAACCGCATCAACAAACGGATGCGCGAGCTCGAGGCGGGCATCACCGGCGGCAAGTGGAGCGATCTGGTCCCGGCCTGCGCCGCCGCCTTCCCGGTCGCGGAAAGGAGCGATGCCGCGCTTCCTGCCGCCCGCCTCGACGCTCAGCTCGCCTGCGAGGAGCTGGCGGACTTCACCGGGATCGCACTCGAGGGCGCCGAGAAGGATTTCGGCAACGAGCTCGCGGCCTACCGGCGGATGCGAACCGATCTCAACGACGCCATCGCGCCGGGCCTGCGCGCCCGGGCCGGGCCGAATATGGAGGCACAGACCAGGGAGCGCGATGGGGCGCTGGCCGCGGCGGCGCAGCTCGGCTCGCCCATTCCCGTCCTCGACAAGTGCCGGCAACGGTTCAAATAGGGTCGCTGGTCCGTTAGTCCGCCCCTCCGTCACCATGAACTTGTTTCAGGGTCCGGCTTCCCGCCCGCCCAGCGGCTCGACCCTGGATGCTGAAACAAGTTCAGCATGACAGGTGGGGCGAAAACGGGAATGACTGGATCATGGTCAAGGCGCGGCAACGGCTCAGGCGCTGGCATATCTGGCTCGGCTGGGTCGTGGGCCTGCCGATCCTCGCCTGGACGGTCTCGGGCCTCGTCATGGTGGCGCGGCCGATCGAGACGGTGCGCGGCGAGGGGCTGATCGCCGAGGCGCCGGCGCTCCCGTCGGGCCTCGCGCCCGTGCCTCCGGCCATCGGGCCTCGGCCGCTCGCCTCGCTCCGGCTGGAGCCTGGCCCGGACGGGCCGAGATGGCTGCTCAAATATAGGGACGGGGCCACCCGCCTCGCCGACCCGGCGACCGGGCGGCTGCTTCCGCCGCTCGCCGCCGGCGACGCCGCCCGCATCGTCGAGGCGCGCTATACCGGCCGGGCGCGGATCGCCGCCGTCGACCGAACTTCGGCCGAGGCGCCTCCAATCGATCTTCGCCGCAAGGTTGCCGCCTGGCGGGTGACGATGACCGACGGCACCCGCTTCTACCTCGATTCGGGGACGGGCGAGATCCTGGCGCGGCGGACCTCATGGTGGCGCTTCTACGATCTGATGTGGGGGATCCACATCATGGACATCGAGACCCGCGAGGATGCCCACAATCCGCTGCTGATCGGCTTCGGGGCGGCGGCGCTGGTCTCGATCCTGCTCGCGCTCGCCATGCTCCCGCTCACCCTGAAGCGCCGCCCGTGACCGGCCCGGCGGCCTTGCTCGGCACGGCCCTTCCCTATCTGGACTGGGCGGGGGTGGCGGTCTTCGCCTGCTCGGGCGCCCTGGTGGCGGCGGCGAAGAGGCAGACCCTCGTGACTCTGATCTTCTTCGCCGTGATCACCGGCGTCGGCGGCGGCACCGTTCGCGACCTCCTGATCGGCGCTCCGGTCTTCTGGATCCATGAGAACGTCATCCTGCTCATCTGCTTCGCCGCCGCGCTCGCCGTCTGGGGGCTTCCGGGGTCGCTCTGGCAGGGCCGGGCGCTTCCCTGGCTCGATGCCGTGGGGATCGCCGCTTACGCCACCTACGGCGCGGCCAAGGGGCTCGCTTTCGGCCTGGCTCCGCTCCCGGCCATGGCGATGGGCGTGCTCACCGCCTGCCTGGGCGGGATCATCCGCGACGTGCTCGCCGGCGAGCCGTCGATCCTGATGCGGCCGGAGCTCTACGTCACCGCGGCGGCGCTGTCGGCGGCGCTGATGGTCGGACTGTTGCTGGCGGGTGTGCCGGCGGCGGTCGCAGGGGTGGTCGCGGCCTGCGCCGGCTTCCTGCTGCGCGCCGGCGCTATCCACTTCGGGTGGAAGCTGCCTGCGTACAGCCGCAAGGACGGTCATTCCGGCGAAAGCAGGAATCCGTGAGCACGCGGTTCCTGATTGCTCGCGGGCCCGTGTTCATGGATTCCCGATCAAGTCCGGGATGACGAAGGAAGTCGGCTCCGCCGGCGGGGTCGCCGCCGCCGCCAGTCTCCTCTGCCAAAGCCCGACATCGTGCCAGGCGCCGAACTTCCAGCCGACCTGCCGGTAGGTTCCCGCCCGCTCGAAGCCGAGCCGCTCGTGGAGTCGCACGCTGGCCTCGTTGGGGAGGGTGATGGCGGCGATCGCCTGGGTGAAGCCCTGGCCCTCGAGCATCGCGAGCAACGGCTCGTAGAGCCGCCGCCCAAGGCCTTTGCCGCCCGCGTCCAGTCGGAGGTAGACGCTTGTCTCGACGGTGAAGCGATAGGCCGGGCGCTGCCGGAAGCGGGCGGCATAAGCATAGCCGAGCAGAGTCCCGTCCACCGCCTCGCCGACGAGCCAGGGGTAGAGCGCTCCGCCCGCCTCGATCCGAGCCCGCATCGCTTCGGCGTCGGGCGGCTCCATCTCGAACGACACGGCAGTGCCCGTCACGAAGGGCGCGTAGATGTCGGCGATGGCCGCGGCGTCGTCGGGCGTCGCGGCCCTCGGCTTCATGCGCCGAGCAGGCGCCAGAGCCAGCCGGTTACGCCCGCTCCAAGCTTCGCCCTCGGCCGCGCGCCGTGGCCGGCGCATTCGAGGCAGCGCGCCTGGATCGCGGCGCCCGAGACCAGCCGCTCGGCCTCGCCGATCGCGGCGAGCATCCTCAGGCGCGGCTTGGCGGCGAGTCGGCTGAACGCGTCGGGCGAGGCTTCTTCCTCGCCGTCGCCGGCCAGCGACATCAAGAGCTGGTCGCCGAAGCCGGGCTCCTGCTCGAGCCACACCGCCCTCGCCTCCTCGGGATCGAGCTTCGCCAGCCGGGCCGCTTCGCGGACGGCGTCGTCCAGCCCTCCGAACGAGTCGACGAGCCGGAGCTGGTGGGCGGTGCCGCCGGCCCAGATCCGGCCCTGGGCGATCTGGTCGACCTGGGCGACCGGGATCTTCCTCGCGCCCGAGACCAGGCCGAGGAAGCGCCGGTAGGTGCCCTCGACCCCCATTTGCAGAAGCCGGTCGGCCTCCGGAGACGGGCCGCGGAGCAGGTCCGGCTCGCCCGACAAGGCCGTCGTCTTCACCCCGTCGGCGCCGAGAGCGAGCTTGGCCATCGCGCCTTCGAAGCTCGGAAGCACCCCGAACACGCCGATCGAGCCGGTGATGGTGGAGGGCTCGGCGTAGATCTTGTCGCCCGCCGTGGCCACCCAATAGCCGCCCGAGGCGGCGACGCTGCCCATCGAAGCGACGACCGGCAGCCCCCTCGCCTTGGCGGCGAGCACCGCCTGACGGATCCGCTCGGAGGCCAAGGCGGAGCCGCCGCCCGAATCGATCCGGACGACCAGCGCCTTGAGGTCGCGCTCGCGAAGGCCTTTCTCGAGCGCCCGCACGATCGTCTCCGCGCCCGCAGTGCCGAGATTGGCCTCGCCGTCGACGATGTCGCCGGCCACGGTGACGATCCCGATCCGGCCGCCGCGATCGCTGGCCGGATTGGCTTCGATCCACTTGCGATAGTCGATCCGCTCGAAGCTTCCGGGAAGCTCGGCGTAACGTTTGCCGGCGATCTCGGCGACCCGGCGGCCGAACGCCTCGCGCTCGCCGACCCTGTCGACCATTCCGGCCTGAAGCGCGGCCCGCGCCATGTCGCCATTGGCCGCGGCGACCCGGCCGGGCAGGTCGGCGACATAGGGGGCGATCTGCGCCTTCGGGCGCGCCCGGCGCACCTCCTGCTGCCAATTGTCCCACAGGACGCTGTAGACCGCGCTCAGCGCCTGCCGGGCCTCGGGCGACATGTCGGTGCGGGTGAGCGGCTCGGTCGCCGCCTTGTAGGTGCCCGCGCGATAGACGTTCGCCGTGACGCCCAGCTTGTCGAGCAGGCCCTTCATGTAGAGGTTGGCGCCGCCCGGCCCGGTGACCAGCACTCCGCCCATCGGGTTGACCCAGATCTCGCTGGCATGGGCGGCCAGAAGATAGCTGTCGTCGTCATAGGCGGTGGCGTAGGCGAGGACGGGCTTGTTCGCCTTCCTGACCGAGTCCAGCGCCTCGCCGACCTCCGAGATCGCCGCCTGACCGCCGCCGGAGAAGATGTCGAGGTCGATCGCCACGGCCTTCACCCGATCGTCGGCGGCGGCGGTCCGGAGCGAATGGACGACGTCGCGAAGCCGGTATTCGCGAGGCCCGCCGCCGCCGAGCACGTCCCTTGCCGTAGCCTGGGCGGGCTGCTCGACGATCGGGCCGTCGAGCTGGAGCAGAAGGGCGCCCCTGTCGCCCGAGCCGAGCGTCGGCCGAGCCGTCATCGCCGCGTAGAGAAGCGCGAAAAAGAGCAGCATGAACAGGAGGACGAGCCCGTCCTTGATCCCGACGAGCAGCTTCCAGACCTTGCCCGCGAACTTCATTGCCTGATCTCCATTGCTTGCATTTCGGCTAAACTAGCGGCCTCGCGGTGTAAATTCCCGCGACAGGTCCGTCGCCCCAGCGAAGGCAGGGGGTCCCGGCGGGTGAAGAGCGCCGAAGTCTTCACCCTCTGGGGTCCCAGCCTTCGCTGGGACGACGGATACGCGCAAAAACACACCCCCCAGACCCTTGACCTCAGGTGAACAAGCCCTAGATCGGCGCTGCTGGCACTCGCGAGGGGTGAGTGCTAACAGTTTCAATCCGAAGACGGCTGCGGGACCCAAAATGGGGCCGCGACCGCACAGAAGAAGAGGTGACGCGCATGAATTTTCGTCCGCTCCATGACCGGGTCCTGGTCCGCCGCCTGGAGGCCGAGGAAAAGACGGCCGGTGGCATCATCATCCCCGACACCGCCAAGGAAAAGCCGCAGGAAGGCGAAGTCGTCTCGGTCGGCACCGGCACGCGGGGCGAGGACGGCACAGTGACTCCGCTCGACGTCAAGGCGGGCGACAAGATCCTGTTCGGCAAATGGTCCGGCACCGAGGTCAAGCTCAACGGCGAGGACCTGCTGATCATGAAGGAAAGCGACATCCTCGGGATCGTCGGCTGACCTGGCCGTCGTCCCAGCGAAGGCTGGGACCCCAGCGGGTGAAAGGCTCCGAGCCCTTCACCCCACGAGACCCCAGCCTTCGCTGGGGTGACGCAATTTTTTGAAGAACCAAGGAGCAAATCAACATGGCAGCGAAAGACGTTCGCTTCTCCCGCGACGCCCGCGAGCGCATCATGCGCGGCGTCGACATCCTCGCCGACGCGGTGAAGGTCACCCTCGGCCCCAAGGGCCGCAACGTGGTCCTCGACAAGAGCTTCGGCTCCCCCCGGATCACCAAGGACGGAGTCACCGTCGCCAAGGAGATCGAGCTCAAGGACAAGTTCGAGAACATGGGCGCGCAGATGCTGCGTGAAGTGGCCTCGAAGACCAACGACCTGGCCGGCGACGGCACCACCACCGCCACCGTCCTCGCCCAGTCGATCGTCCGCGAGGGCATGAAGTCGGTCGCGGCCGGAATGAACCCGATGGACCTGAAGCGCGGCATCGACCTCGCCGTCATCCGCGTCGTCGAGGATCTCAAGGCCCGCTCCAAGCCGGTCAGCGGCTCGAACGAGATCGCCCAGGTCGGCATCATCTCGGCCAATGGCGACACCGTCGTCGGCGAGAAGATCGCCGAGGCGATGGACAAGGTCGGCAAGGAAGGCGTGATCACCGTCGAGGAGGCCAAGGGTCTCGAGTTCGAGCTCGACGTCGTCGAAGGCATGCAGTTCGACCGCGGCTACCTGTCGCCCTACTTCATCACCAACCCCGAGAAGATGTCGGTCGAGCTTCAGGATCCCTACATCCTGATCCACGAGAAGAAGCTCAGCAACCTGCAGGCGATGCTCCCGATCCTGGAAGCGGTCGTGCAGTCGGGTCGTCCGCTGCTGATCATCGCCGAGGACATCGAGGGCGAGGCGCTTGCCACGCTCGTCGTCAACAAGCTTCGCGGCGGCCTCAAGGTCGCGGCCGTCAAGGCTCCGGGCTTCGGCGATCGCCGCAAGGCGATGCTCGAGGACATCGCGATCCTGACCAACGGCGAGATGATCTCCGAGGATCTCGGCATCAAGCTCGAGAACGTCACCGTCGCCATGCTCGGCCAGGCCAAGCGAGTCACCATCGACAAGGACAATACCACCATCGTCGACGGCGCCGGCGACGGCGACCGCATCAAGGGCCGGGTCGAGGCGATCCGCTCGCAGATCGAGAACACCACCAGCGACTATGACAAGGAGAAGCTCCAGGAGCGCCTCGCCAAGCTCGCCGGCGGAGTCGCCGTGATCAAGGTCGGCGGCTCGTCCGAGATCGAGGTCAAGGAGCGCAAGGACCGGGTCGACGACGCCCTCCACGCCACCCGCGCCGCGGTCGAGGAAGGGATCGTCCCCGGCGGCGGAACCGCTCTCCTCTACGCCACCAAGGCGCTTCAGGACATGAAGGGCGCCAATGACGACCAGACCCGCGGAATCGACATCGTCCGCCGCGCTCTGCAGTCGCCGATCCGCCAGATCGCCGAGAATGCGGGCCATGACGGCGCCGTCGTCGCCGGCAAGCTGATCGACGGCGAGGACCAGACGATGGGCTTCAACGCCCAGACCGAGGTCTACGAGAACCTGGTCGCGGCCGGCGTGATCGACCCGACCAAGGTCGTCCGCACGGCGCTTCAGGACGCGGCCTCGGTCGCCGGGCTCCTCATCACCACCGAAGCGGCGGTGAGCGAGGCTCCGGAAGACAAGCCGGCCGGCGGCGGCGGAATGCCGGGCGGCGGAATGGGCGGAATGGGCGGAATGGACTTTTAGTCCGACGCGTCCCGACGCTGAAATGAAGAAGGGCCGGGGAGTCGAATCCCCGGCCCTTTTTTTAATTTCGTCATTGCGAGTGCAGCGAAGCAATCCAGCACTGCGCCAGTACGACCGCCGCAGCTGGATTGCCGCGTCGCTTCGCTCCTCGCAATGACCCGATTCTACATCCCGTTCACGGCTAAATCGTTGGCCGCCTCGTCGCCGCCCACCGGGAGCTCGCCGGTCGCTCCGGCTTCGCCGTTGCCGAGCGCCGGGTCTTCGACGACCAGGCTGTCGGCCGAGGTGTCGAGCACCTCGGAGATGTTGTTGAGCTGCTCGTTCTCCGCCGCCGTCGGGCTTCCGTCCTCTTCGCGGCCGCAGGCGGCGAGGAGCGCCGCGCAGGCGAGCAGCGCGGCCAAGGCACCATGTCTCTTCATCGATCCGTCTCCCGATAAGGCTGTTCGAGGCCAGCTTGCCGCACGCGCGCGCAAATAAAAAGGGCCGCGTGCCGGTGTGGCACGCGACCCTCTCGTTTCCGGCCTGAGCCGAGCGTCTTAGTCGACGGTGTTGGCAACGGTGTTGCCGGCGTCAGTGGCGGCATTGCCGACATCGCTCGCGGTGTTGGCGGCGGCGTTGCCGATGCTGTCCAGCGCGTTGTCGGTGGTGCTGACGGCGGCGGCGCCGTTGACGTCGAGGACGGCGCCGTTGACGTCGTCGCCGGCGTTGACTTCGGTCGCGTTCACGTCGGTGGCGTTGTTGCCGTGGTCGTTGGCGGCCGGGGTGCAGGCGGCGACGCCGAGCGCCAGGGTGGCGGCGGCGGTGAGGACGATCTTCTTCATAACATTCTCTCCTTGGGAGAATAAGTGGTTTGCCGGGCGAGGTCCGAGAAGGGCGAGGCCCGTCGCGGTCCGGCGGTACCGGATGTATCGGAGGCGCGGCGATATGTCTACTAGTTTGGTAAGCAATTGCGCCGAACCGAAGCGGCAAGTCTGCAGAGTTCGTTACGGAGAGTCAACATCTTAGCTGGCGCCCCGCCGGCAAGCGGGGGGGGAGGCGCCTGCGGAGCATCCTCGCGGCCGAGGCGGGCGCTCCGGGCGATCGATCAACCTGGGGTTTCGAGCACCCGCTCGCGCGCCTGGGGCGCCGGATCGGGACGTCCGGTCCAGCCGAAATCGTCTGAGGGCCCTGAATCCGGGGGGAAGGTCACCGTCACGCCGACGAACCGCTGGGCGGCGCCGCTGCTGACGATCATTCCGCCGCCCATGCCGAGGGTCAGGTGCGCGCTCCCGTCGTCCATGGCGGTCTCGACGGCCTTGAGCAGCGCGGCCAGGCCGTCGAGATCGCGTTGGATGAGCTGCTCGGAATGTTCGGGGACGATATCCGCCATGTCTTGCAAGACCAATCTTGCAGCCCGCCGCAAGCCCGGCAGGGCTAGGCTATGGCCGCTTTCCCGCCGCGGCAACAGGTCTGAGGCGGCCTGGGGATGCCCGTGCCGCCCCAACTCACGTTTCCACCCCGCCGCGCTTGACCCGGATATAAAGATATCTTTATGTCCTTATCGCCCATGTTCACGACCGCGCCCGCAGCCGCCGAGATCTTTCGATCCCTGGGCGATCCGACCCGGCTTCGGATTCTCGCCTTGCTCCGCGCCATGGAGCTTTCGGTCGGCGAGCTCGCCCAGGTGCTCGGGCAGAGCCAGCCGCGGGTCTCGCGCCACGTCCGGATCCTGATCGAGGCCGGGCTCGTCGAGCGCCGCAAGGAAGGGAGCTGGGTGTTCCTGAGCCTCGCCGAGCCGGCGCGGGTCGAGCCGCTCTTCGCCGCGCTCGAGCGCTGGGCCGAGCTCGACGGCGAGGATCCCTGGGCCTCCGCCGACGCCGCCCGCCTCGCCGCCGTCAGGGCCGACCGCGCCGCCGCCGCCGAGCGTTATTTCGCCGCCCATGCCGGCGACTGGGACGAGATCCGCTCGCTCCACATCGCGGAGAGCGAGGTCGAGGCGGCCTGCGCCCGGGCGCTCGGCGCCGGGGAGGGCGCGCGCCCCGTCGGCCGGCTGGTCGACATCGGAACCGGCACCGGCCGGATGCTCGAGCTGTTCGGCCCGGCCGCCGAGCGGGCGATCGGGGTCGACCGCTCGCCCGAGATGCTCCGCCTCGCCCGGGTCAAGCTCAGCCAGGCCGGCCTCGCCGCCGCCGAGCTCCGCCAGGGCGACATGTACGCCTTGCCGCTCGCCGCCGGCTCGGCCGACACGGTCATCCTCCACCAGGTCCTCCATTACGCCCAGCAGCCCGCCGCCGCGGTCGCCGAGGTGGCGCGCCTGCTCGCGCCGGGAGGGCGCCTGCTCATCGTCGATTTCGCGGCCCATGAGCGCGAGGAGCTGCGAAGCCGCGACGCCCACGTCCGGCTCGGCTTCTCCGACGAGGCGGTGCTTCGGATGCTCGACGAGGCGGGCCTCGAGGGCCGGGTCGTCGAGCATCTCGAGGGCGGCGAGCTCACCGTCACCATCTGGCTCGGAATCCGCCCCCAGGTCCGCCTCAAGGTAGCCGTCTGAGCCGCGCCGCTTCCAAATGAGCACCGGAGCCGGTTTTGCGCTGGAGCGGCCCTGGACTCATGCCGACCGGGCCGTCCACGTCCTGCCGTCCTCCGGTCCTCCA
Organism: Allosphingosinicella sp.; assembly: GCA_036399975.1. Classification (GTDB taxonomy): domain Bacteria; phylum Pseudomonadota; class Alphaproteobacteria; order Sphingomonadales; family Sphingomonadaceae; genus Allosphingosinicella. Next base: position 41,634 of record DASWLZ010000038.1, on the reverse strand, counting down.
GAGATCGGGCCCTGTTTGAGCCGTCGTTGACGGAGGGTTTGCAAGAACATAGCAGGCGCCGATGTCCGCCACACCGCCTCGTCGCCTGCTTCACTGCATTCCCCAGCTTCACGCCGGCGGCTCGGAGCGGCAGGTGATGCTGATCGCGCCGGCGATGGTCCGGCTCGGCTTCGAGACCCACGTCGCGGCACGGATGCGCGATCGCGAGCGGGCCGAGCTCGCTGCGGCGGGGGTCGTCTGCCACGACCTGCCCCGGCGGCGGCGCTTCGATCCGCGCCTGGCGCTGGATCTCGTGGCCGTGCTTCGCCGCGCCCGCCCCGACGCGGCATTGATGTGGCTGACGCCGATGATCGTCCCCGGCGGCGCCATCGCCACCCTGCTTCGAGTGCCCTGGGTCACGGTCGAGCGCGGCTCCCCGCCGGCCTATCGGAACCGCGCGAAGGAGGCGCTTCGCCAGGTCGTCGGGCGCCGGGCCCGGGCCGTCATCGCCAACAGCCCCCAGGGAATGTCGCTCTGGGCCGGTTGCCCCAGAGCCCACATCGTCCTCAACGCGGTCGATCGCGACTCCATCGCCGGGGGCAGGCCGGTCCACGCCGTGCCGGGCCGCCGATTGCTCCTGTCGCTCAGCCGCCTGCTTCCGGAGAAGCGGGTCGACGTCGCCTTGCGCGCCTTCGCCGCCTCCGGCGCCGACGATCTCGACCTCGCGATCGTCGGCGACGGCCCGGACCGCCCCCGGCTCGAGGCGCTCGCCGAGTCGCTTGGGGTCACCGGGCGGGTCCGCTTCGCCGGACATCGCGACGACGTGCCGGACTGGCTCGCCTCGGCCGATCTGTTCGTCTCCGCCAGCGGCCACGAGGGCCAGCCCAATTCGGTGCTCGAGGCCGCCGCCGCCGGGCTGCCGCTGATCCTCTCCGACATTCCCGCGCACCGGGCGATCGTCGGCGACTCGGTCATGGCGGACGAGGCGGCGATGAGCCGCGCCATCGCCGCCGGCCTTGGGGCGCACCAGCGCGCCAGCACCGTCTCCGCAGAAGAGGCGGCGCTGCAATTCGCCTCGGCCGCCCTGGGCGCCTTGCCTGCCGAGGCCCGCTCACCCTCTCCCGAATGACGGATCGCAGCCGCTCGGCGGCCCATTCCGCTTGACGCATATAAAGACATCTTTATATCCGCAAATATGAGTGCGAACGCCTTCTCCCTTCGTCCGGCGCGTCGCGGCCAGTCCGCGTGATCCCGCCCGGCGTCCCCGACATCGCTCGCTGGCGCGAGCCGCTTTTCGCCGACGTCGCCGGCGACATCGGCGTGTCTTTCGAATTCTTCCCGCCCAAGACGGAGCGGATGGAGGAGACGCTCTGGGAGTCGGTCAAGACTCTCGAGCCGCTCGGCCCCCGCTTCGTCTCGGTCACCTACGGCGCTGGCGGCTCGACTCGCGAGCGCACCCACAACACGGTCGTCCGGATCGCCCGGGAGACTTCGCTCGCGCCCGCCGCCCACCTCACCTGCGTCGAGGCGAGCCGGAGCGAGATTGACGAGGTCGCGCTCGGCTATTGGCAGGCCGGGATCCGCCACGTCGTCGCCCTTCGCGGCGACCCGCCGGAGCCGGGCAAGGGCTTCCAGGCCCGTCCCGACGGCTATGCCAATGCGGCCGAGCTGGTCGCTGGCCTGAAGCGGGTCGCGCCCTTCGAAATCTCGGTCGCGGCCTATCCGGAATGTCATCCGGACTCGCCGACCCGGGCCGCCGACCTCGACAACCTCAAGCGCAAGATCGACGCCGGCGCTGACCGGGCCATCACCCAGTTCTTCTTCTCCCCCGAATGCTTCTTCCGCTTCCGCGACGACGCGGCCGCGGCGGGGATCGACGCCGAGCTGGTGCCGGGGATCCTGCCGGTCTCCAACGTCGCCCAGACCCGCAAGTTCGCCGCCATGTGCGGCGCCGCCATCCCGCCTTGGATGGATAGGCTCTTCGAGGGGCTGGACGACCTCCCGGCCGCCCGGCAGCTCGTCGCCGCCACCGTCGCCGCGGAGCTTTGCGGCCAGCTCTATTGCGGCGGGGTCCGCCAGTTCCATTTCTACACGCTCAATCGCGCCGAGCTCGCTTATGCGATCTGCCACCTGCTCGGCCTCCGCCCGAGGGATGAACATGAACGTCGCACAGCAGCTTAGGGCCGAAGCGAGTAAGCGCATCCTGATCAAGGACGGCGCCTACGGAACCCAGGTCCAGGCCCGGCGCCTGACCGAGGCCGATTATCGCGGCACCCTCGATCTCGGCCGTGACCAGAAGGGCAATAACGACCTTCTCAACCTCACCCGGCCGGATGTCGTCGGGAGCATCTGCAAGGCTTTCTCCGACGCCGGCGCCGAGCTGCTCGCCACCAACAGCTTCAACGCCACCCGGATCAGCCAGGCCGATTACGGCGCCGAGCATCTGGTCCGCGAGATCAACGTCGCCGCCGCCCGGATCATCGCCGAGGTCGCCGACCGGGAGGCCCAGAAGGACGGCCGCAAGCGCTGGACCGTCGGGGCGCTGGGGCCGACCAACAAGACCCTGTCGCTTTCGCCCAACGTCAACGATCCCGGCTATCGCGAGATCGACTTCGACACCTTGTCGGACGTCTATGTCGAGCAGATCGAGGGGCTGGTCGAAGGCGGCGCCGAGATCGTCCTCATCGAGACGGTGTTCGACACTCTGAACGCCAAGGCCGCCATCCACGCCGCCCGGCGGGTCGACCGCGACCTTCCGATCATGCTTTCGATGACGATCACCGACCTTTCCGGGCGCAACCTGTCCGGTCATTCGATCGAGGCCTTCTGGGCCAGCGTCCGCCACGCCCGGCCGCTCTCCATCGGCCTCAACTGCTCGTTCGGCGCCGCCCAGCTGCGCTCCCACGTCGCGGCGCTTTCGGCCGTCGCCGACACTTTGATCATGGCCTATCCCAATGCCGGCCTGCCCAACGATCTCGGCGAATATGACGAGGGCCCGGCCGAGACCGCGGCCCAGGTCCGGCAATGGGCCGAGCAGGGCATCGTCAACATCGTCGGCGGCTGCTGCGGCACCACCCCGCCCCACATCGCCGCGATCGCGCAAACCACGAAGGGCTTTGCTCCGAGGACGATCGCCGAGCCGAGGCGCCAGACGCTGCTGGCTGGAATCGAGCCCATGGTCCTCGCCGCTTAACCGTCATCCCGGACTTGATCCGGGATCCATGAACACGGATCGTCGAAACGTCCTGCCGCGGTGTTCATGGATGCCGGATCAAGTCCGGCATGACGAAGAAAAACCAAGAACCGAGTAAAATCATGGCCACCGCACCACTGCCCGAGACCACGACCGCCTCCTCCTCCTTCGTCAATATCGGCGAGCGCACCAACGTCACCGGCTCGGCCCGCTTCAAGAAGCTGGTCATGGCCGGCGACTATGCCGCCGCGGTCGAGGTCGCCCGCCAGCAGGTCGACAACGGCGCCCAGGTCATCGACGTCAACATGGACGAGGGCCTGCTCGACGCCGAATATGCGATGACCACCTTTTTGAAGCTGATCGCGGCCGAGCCGGACATCGCCCGGGTTCCGGTGATGATCGACAGCTCGAAATGGACGGTGATCGAGGCCGGGCTGAAATGCGTGTCGGGCAAGCCGATCGTCAATTCGATCAGCATGAAGGAGGGCGAGGAGGAGTTCCTCAACCACGCCCGCAAGGTCCGCGACTATGGCGCCGCCGTGGTGGTCATGGCCTTTGACGAAGTCGGCCAGGCCGACACGAAAGAGCGCAAGGTCGAGATTTGCGAGCGCGCCTACAAGCTCCTCGTCGCCGAGGGCTTCCCGCCCGAGGACGTCATCTTCGATCCCAACATCTTCGCCATCGCCACGGGGATCGAGGAGCATCGCACCTACGCGCTCGATTTCATCGCCGCCTGCCGCGAGATCAAGGCGCGCTGCCCGCACGTCCACATCTCCGGCGGCCTCTCCAATTTGAGCTTCTCGTTCCGAGGCAACGAGCCGGTGCGCCGGGCGATGCACTCGATCTTCCTCTACCATTGCATCCCGGCCGGCCTCGACATGGCGATCGTCAACGCCGGCCAGCTCGACGTCTACGACACGATCGACCCGGAGCTTCGCGAGGCCTGTGAGGACGTCATCCTCAACCGGCGCGACGACGCGACGGAGCGGCTGGTCACCCTGGCCGAGAAATTCCTCGGCTCCGATCCGGTGCGCGAGAAGGCGGAGGCCGAATGGCGCGGCTGGGAGGTCGGCAAGAGGCTCGAGCACGCCCTCGTAAAGGGCATCGACGCTTATGTCGTCGACGACACCGAGGAGGCGCGCCAGACCGCCGAGCGGCCGATCCACGTCATCGAGGGCCCGCTGATGGACGGGATGAACGTCGTCGGCGACCTGTTCGGATCGGGCAAGATGTTCCTTCCCCAGGTGGTCAAGTCGGCGCGAGTCATGAAAAAGGCGGTCGCCCACCTCATCCCCTATATCGAGGCGGAGAAGGAGAGGACCGGGGCCACCGCGGGCAAGGGCCGGATCGTCATGGCCACCGTCAAGGGCGACGTTCACGACATCGGCAAGAACATCGTCGGGGTCGTCCTCCAGTGCAACGGCTTCGAGGTGATCGACCTGGGCGTCATGGTGCCGTGGGCGGACATCCTCAAGGCGGCCAACGAGAACAAGGCCGACATGATCGGCCTCTCCGGCCTGATCACCCCGTCCCTGGACGAGATGGTGACGGTCGCCGACGAGATGCAGCGCGCCGGCATGACCCTTCCGCTCCTGATCGGCGGCGCCACCACCAGCAAGGTCCACACCGCCATCCGCATCGACCCCGCCTACAAGGGGCCGGTGATCCACGTGCTCGACGCCAGCCGGGCCGTGGGAGTCGCGTCGTCCCTGGTCTCCGAGACCCAGGCCGAGCCGCTGATCGCGAAGACCGCCGAGGATTATGAGGAGGTCCGCCAGACCCGCGCCGGCCGGACCCACAGCGACCTCGCCACCCTCGACGAGGCGCGGGCCAACGCCTTTCCCTTCGATCCCGAAGGCCAGGCGCCGCCGCCGCAGCGCCCCGGGGTCCACCAGTTCGGCGAATGGCCGCTTCGCGACCTTCGGGCCTCGATCGACTGGACTCCCTTCTTCCGCGCCTGGGAGCTGGCCGGCAACTACCCCGCCATCCTCGAGGACCCGGTCGTCGGCGAGAGCGCCACGTCGCTGTTCAACGACGCCAACGCGATGCTCGACCGGATGATCGCCGAGCATTGGGTGGTCCCGCGCGGCACGGTCGGTTTGTGGCGCTGCCGCCGCGAGGGCGACGACGTCCTCGTGCTCGCCTCGAACGAGGAGACCCGGATCCCCTTCCTTCGCCAGCAGGTGAAGAAGAGGGAAGGTCGGGCGAACATGTGCCTCGCCGACTTCATCTCGCCGGACGGGGAGGATTGGATCGGCGGTTTCGCGGTCGGGATCCACGGCCTCGAGCCGCACCTCGCCCGCTTCAAGGCGCAGAATGACGATTATTCCGACATCCTCCTGAAGGCGCTCGCCGACCGCCTCGCCGAAGCCTTTGCCGAGACTCTCCACGCCCATGTCCGGAACAGCGTCTGGGGCTATGCCGAGGAGCATCTCACCAACCAGCAGCTGATCCGCGAGACCTACACCGGGATCCGCCCGGCCCCCGGCTACCCGGCCTGCCCGGACCACAGCCTCAAGCCGGTCCTGTTCGACATGCTCGGCGGCGATCCGGCCGGGGTCACCCTGACCGAGAGCATGGCGATGCTCCCCACGTCCGCGGTCTCCGGCTTCTACTTCTCCCACCGCGACAGCCAGTATTTCGGCGTGGCGAGGATCGGGAAGGACCAGCTCGAGGAATATGCCGCGCGTCGGGGGGTGAGCCTGCAGGAGGCGGAGAGGTGGCTGAGGCCGAATCTCGACTAGAAATTCTCCCCATGCGGAGCATGGGGACGGGGGCCATGCGAAGCATGGTGGAGGGGCAAGTGGCGCAGGCCTGTGCCAGAGACCCCTCCACCACCCTCGGGTGGTCCCCCTGCCCACGAGCTTCGCTCGCGGGGTGGAAAAGGAATGCTATACCCCCCTCGTGAACCGCCTCCTCGCCCTCCTCCTTCTCCTCCTCTGCGCCTTCCCCGCGCACGCCCAGCTCCCGCCGGGCCAGAAGGCGATGGCCGTCCGCCTCATCCCCGAGACCGCCCGCCCCGCCGCCGGCTCGAAGGTCACCCTCGCCCTCGTCATGTCCCCACGCTTGGGCTGGCACGGCTATTGGGAGAATCCCGGCGACGCCGGGGTCGGCACCCGAATCGCCTGGCAGCTTCCGAACGGCGCGACGGCCGGCCCGATCCGCTACCCGGTGCCCGAGCGGCTGATCATCCAGGGGCTGATGAACTATGTGTTCGAAGGCGAGCACGCCCTCCTCGTCGACCTCCAGCTGCCGGCCGGACTGGCGGCGGGGACGAAGCTGCCGGTGCGCGGCAAGGTCGATTATCTCGTCTGCACGGATCGGATCTGCGTTCCGGAATCGGCCCAGGTGGGCTTGGAGCTGATTGTGGGGGACGGTGGCGGCCGCCAGGCAGGGTTCGACCGCTATCGCCAGGCCCTCCCGAGACCGCTCGACGTTCCGGCCCGGTTCACTCGAGGCGAGGGTATTTTCCGGCTGGGAGTCCCGCTTCCGGCCTCCCTGGCGATCCGGGAGGCCTATTTCTATCCGCTCACCGATCAGGCGCTGGTTTACGCCGCGCCTCAGCGCATCTCTCGCAACGGCGATTGGCTGATCGTCGAAACCGAGGCTCCGGCCGGCGAGAGACGGGTCGAGGGCGTCCGCGGAGTGTTGAGCCTGGGTGGCGGCGAAGGCGTCAGCATCTATGCGGCGCCCGCGGTCGTGCCGCCGGCCGGGACGCCGGTGGCGGTCGAGGCGGCGGTGGCGACGGGAGACGGCGCGACCGACAGCGTTCCGGGCCCGTCGCTCGGTGCAGCGACGGTCCTGCTCGCCCTCGCCGGCGCCCTGCTCGGCGGGCTGCTGCTCAACGTCATGCCCTGCGTCTTCCCGATCCTCAGCCTCAAGGCGCTGAGCCTCGCCCGGGCCGGCGGCGAGGAGCGGGCGGCCCGGCGCGAGGCGCTCGCCTACGCGGCCGGGGCGGTCCTCGCCTGCCTCGCGCTCGGCGGCGTGCTTCTCGCGGTCCGGTCGAGCGGGGCTGCGGTCGGCTGGGCCTTCCAGCTCCAGGACCCGAGGGTCATCCTCTTCCTTCTCCTCCTCGTCACCGCCATCGCGCTGAACCTCGCCGGCCTGTTCGAGCTGCCCTCGCTGGGCGGGCGGCTCGGAGGCGGAAGGGCTGGCGCGTTCGCGACCGGCGCCCTCGCCGCCTTCGTCGCGACCCCCTGCACCGGCCCCTTCATGGGCGCCGCCCTGGGCGCCGCCCTGATCCTGCCCGCGGCGGCGGCGCTCGCGGTCTTCGCGGGCCTCGGCCTCGGCCTCGCTCTGCCCTTCCTCCTGCTCGGCTACGTCCCGGCCCTGCGCCGAAAGCTGCCGAGGCCCGGTCCGTGGATGGCCCGCTTCCGCCACATCCTCGCCATCCCAATGGCCCTGACCTCCCTGGGCCTCGCCTGGATCCTCGAGCGCCAAACCGGCCTTCCCGGCCTGGCGGTGGGCCTCGCCGCAGTGGCTGCGCTCGGCCTCATCCTGTGGTGGGCGGGGCGGCGGCACGGCTGGCTTCCGCTCGCCCCGGCGGTCGTGGCCGCGGGGGCTGCGATCGCTCTCCTCCCGGCGCCGTCCGCGCCGGCTCAGGCCCGCACCGGCGGCGTCCTCGAGGCCGAGCCGTTCGGCGAGGCGAGGCTCGCCCAACTCCGCGCCGAGGGCCGCCCGGTCTTCGTCTATTTCACCGCCGACTGGTGCCTCACCTGCAAGGTCAACGAGGCCGCCGTGCTCGACCAGGACGAGGTCGCCGCCGCCTTCGCGGAGAAGAAGGCGGCGGTCCTGGTCGGCGACTGGACCCGAGGCGACGCGGCGATCGGGCGGTTCCTGGAGAAGCAGGGGAGGTCGGGCGTGCCGCTTTATATGTGGTACGCGCCGGGACGCGAGGCGGAGGTGCTTCCGCAAATCCTGACTGTGGGGAAAGTGACGGGGCTCGCAACCTGATTCTCCCGCGGGGAGCGGGGACCCTGCCAAGCATGATACAGGGAGCAACGCCTAAGGTGCGCGGTCCTTCTTAGGTGACGGTGCCGTCGTGTTGGATTGTGCGGGGACGTCCGCTGGTTCTATCTCGCGTTCACGAAGCTCATTATATGCTTGTCGGGCCTCGATGCGAGCGACCTCGTCCACTCGGCTTCCGAGCGTGAAGCTGTTGCTGTAAAGCGTAAAAATGGCAACCAGGAGAGCAGCGACGCTGAGCCCGGTGCCAATAACCGTTCGGCGCGTAGTCCGAGCTTCGGTTCGCGCATCCGTACTGCGTTCGACTAAGATATCGATTTTACCCTCAAGCTTGGCAAACTTCGTGTCGGTACGAGCCTCGGACGCAGCAATCTTCGCATCGATGAGAGCCGTGTCCATGCCTCCTGATGTGCCCCCTCCACCGCCGCCTTTCAAGACGTCGTTCTCTTCTTTGAGGACGCGCGTCTGCTCTCTCAGCTGTCTCACTATCGCGAGTTGGTCGACGTACTGCTCAGCGGCCACGCTTCAATAACTCGTCTATGGTTCCATTGCCGATCGCTTCCACGAGCTCAGCCACAAAATCATCTGCTTTATCGAGTTCCTTTAGCTGTCTTTCGAAAGTATCGCGGTCCTCTCGCTGCAACGCCCGCATGCTGACATATGCCTGAACGATACAGGTGCGAACGGCGACTAGCGCCGTCATTAGGTCACCCTTAGTCGCCGGCTTATTCCACTCTGGCCACTTAGTGTCAGGTGCGTCAGCCTCATTTTCATCGCTCATGGCGGATATGCTATCCCGTGGCCTGAGACGCTATACCATACGAGTTTGGCGCAGCAAGCGGGACAAGCACGCCTCTCCGCTGCAGAGGATTAATTCGGCCAGACCTTCTTCCCGGCGATCCAGGTCTCCACCACCTTGGTCTCGCGAAGCTGCCGCGGGGTGGGCACGTCGAAGATGTCGCGGTCGACCAGGATGAAATCGGCCCAGCGGCCTTTCTCCAGGCTCCCGATCCGGTCTTCGGCGAAGCCGGCATGGGCCGCGCCGCGGGTGAAGGCGGCGAGCGCCTGCTCGAGGGTCACGCGCTGCTCCGGGGTCCAGCCGCCGGGCGGCTGGCCGCTCGGGTCCTGACGGCTGATCGCCGCCGCGAGGCCGGGGAAGGGGTTGGGGGATTCGACCGGGAAGTCGGATCCGAAGGCGAGCGGCGAGCCGTTGGCGATCATGCTCCGCCAGGCATAGGCGCCGCCGAGCCGCTCCAGCCCCATCCGGGTCTCCGCCATCCGCCAGTCGCTGGTCTCGTGGACCGGTTGCATCGAGGCGACGATGCCGTTGCGGCCGAAGCGCGCGAGATCGGCGGGGTCGACGATCTGGGCATGCTCGATCCGCCAGCGGCGGTCGCCCTTGTAGGTGACGGCCATCTCCTCGAACGCGGTCAGCGCCTGTGCGTTGGCGGCGTCGCCGATGGCGTGGACGGCGACCTGGAAGCGGTCCATCGCGGCGCGGCTCATGATGTTGAGCAATTCGGTCTCGGTGACGAAGCTCAGGCCGCGAGTGCCCGGGCTGTCCTTGTAGGGCTGCTTCAGCCACGCCCCGCGCGAGCCGAGCGCTCCGTCGGAATAGAGCTTGACCCCGACCAGCCGGAGCCGGTCGCCGTAGAGCCAGGGTGTCGGCCGGGTCCCGGCGATGGCGAGGGCGCTCTCGACGCCCGCCCCGTAGGCGATGATCCGGACCTTGAGCCGCCCCTCGTCCCCGGCCCGGCGCATGATCAGCCAGTCGTCCGGGCTGGTGCCCATGTCGGCGGCGGCGGTGAGGCCGTATGAGAGCATGATCTCCTGCGCCCGGTCCAGGGCCTGGTCGCGGGTGCGGGGAAGGGCCGGCGGAACCACCTTGTCGATGAGCGAGGAGGCGGCGTCGACGAATATCCCGGTCGGCTGGCCGCGAGCCGTCTCGATCTGGCCGCCGGCGGGCGACTTGGTGCTTGCGGTGATCCCGGCTTCCTTCATCGCCTGGCTGTTCGCCCAGCCGGCATGGCCGTCGACCCGCTCGAGCCAGACCGGCCGGTCCCTGACGACCGAGTCGAGCTCCGCGGCGGTCGGGAAGCGGCCGAGGCCCCAAGTCTCCTGGTTCCAGCCGCGGCCGATGATCCAGCGCGGGGTGGGGTTGGCGGCGGCGTAAGCGGCGATCTTCGCCTGCGCCTCCTGAAGCGACTTCGTGTCCGACAGGTCGAGCTGGATCGCATTGAGGCCGAGCCCCATGACGTGGCCGTGCGCATCGATCAGACCCGGAAGCAGGGTGCGGCCCTTGCCGTCGAAGCGGAAGCGGGCCCGCTTCGGCTTCTCCCCGCGCTGATAAAGCTGCTCGACCTTGCCGTCGTCGCCGACCAGCATCGCGCCGAAGCGGACCAGCCGGCCGTCGGCGCCGATCGTGTAGCCGTTGACGTTGTCGACGAGGACGTCGGCGGTGGCCGCGGAGGTGATGCACAGGGCGGCCAGCGCCGCCAGAAGCTTTCTGATCATCGGGAGGCGATAAGCGCAGTTTCGCGGCGGCGCCAGATGCTCTAACGACCGCCCATGGCCGACTTCCCCGTCACCCTCGCCGACATCGAAGCGGCGGCGCGGCGGATCGAAGGGGCGGTGGTTCGAACGCCTACCCTGCTCAGCCGGACCCTCTCGGAGGCGACCGGGGCGAACGTCTGGGTGAAGTTCGAGAATCTGCAGTTCACCGCCGCCTACAAGGAGCGGGGCGCGCTCAATAAATTGCTCCTGATGGATCCCGCGACCCGCTCGCGCGGCGTGATCGCCTCCTCGGCCGGAAACCATGCCCAGGCGGTCGCCTATCACGGCCGCCGGCTCGAGGTTCCGGTCACCATCGTGATGCCGGTCTCCACCCCCAGCATCAAGGTGAAGCAGACCGAAGGCCATGGCGCCCGGATCGTCCTCCACGGCGAGATGTACGACGAGGCCTATGCCGAGGCACTTCGGATCGCCGAGGCGGAGGGCCTCACCTTCGTCCATCCCTTCGACGATGGCGAGATCATGGCGGGGCAGGGGACGGTGGCCCTGGAGCTGCTCGCCGACGCTCCGGAGATCGACACGCTCGTCGTCCCGATCGGCGGCGGCGGCCTCATCTCGGGGGTCGCCACCGCCGCCAAGGCGCTTCGGCCCGATCTCACCATCGTCGGAGTGCAGGCCGAGCTCTACCCGAGCATGTACTGCCGGATCAGCGGCAAGGAGATGCCGTCCGCCGGCGACACACTCGCCGAAGGCATCGCCGTCAAGAAGCCGGGCCTCCTGACGCCCGAGGTCATCGAGCGCCATGTCGACGAGATATTGCTCGTCCACGAGCGCGAGATAGAGACCGCAGTAAGCCTCTATCTGCAGATCGAGAAGACGGTGGCCGAAGGGGCCGGGGCCGCCGGGCTGGCCGCCCTGCTCGCCCATCCGGAGCGCTTCAGGGGGCGCAACGTCGGGCTCATCCTCACCGGCGGCAATATCGACACGAGGCTGCTCGCCACCGTCCTCTTGAGGGACCTCGCCCGCTCCGGCCGGATGGCTCGCCTCAGGATCCAGCTCCAGGACCGCCCCGGCGCTCTCCTCGCGGTGGTGAAGCTGTTCGACCGCCACGGCGCGAACATCATCGAGATCTACCATCAGCGCGTGTTCACGACCCTCCCCGCCAAGGATGCCTTCATCGACGTCGAATGCGAGGCCCGCGACGCGGAGCATCTCCAGGCGCTCGTGAGGGCGCTCGAGGAGGCCGGCTTCTACGTCCATCCGGTAGAGATTCGCTGAGCCGCCGTCCCGCGCCGGAACGTAAGATAGTTAACGCCGTTTTCCGCGCTCCCGACCCTTCCCAAGCCGTCCCCAAAGCCGCATAAACCGAGTCTCAACCAAACCTTCTCGAGCCAACTGGAGTCCCGTTGAGCGCACCCTTCCGCTTCCCCCGCTTCTTCGTCACCAGCCCGGCGCCCTGCCCGTATCTGGCGGGCAAGACCGAGCGGAAGGTGTTCACCGAGCTTGCCGGGCAGCATGCGGCCGACCTCAACGACGCCCTGGGCCGGATCGGCTTTCGCCGCAGCCAGGCCGTCGCCTATCGGCCGAGCTGCCTCGATTGCTCGGCCTGCGTATCGGTACGGGTCGTCGCCGGCGAGTTCCAGCCCAGCGCGAGCCAGCGGCGGATGCTGAAGCGCCATGGCGACCTCGAGGTCACCGCCTGCAAGCCCTGGGCAACCGAGGAGCAATATGCCCTGCTTCGCCGCTACCTGAAGCGGCGCCATCCCGACGGCGGGATGGTCGGGATGGACGAGAGCGACTTCTCGGACATGATCGAGCAGTCGCCCGTCAAAACCTATGTCATCGAATATCGCGAGCCGTCGAGCGGCGGCCGGCCCGGCCGGTTGGTCGGCGCCTGCCTCACCGACCAGCAGGCCGACGGCCTGTCGATGATCTACAGCTTCTTCGAGCCCGACGATCCCGTCCGGCCCGGGCTCGGCACCTACATCATTCTCGATCATATCGTTCGCGCCGGAAAGGCGGGCCTCCCCTACGTCTATCTCGGCTATTGGGTCGAGACCTCGCCCCGTATGGCCTACAAGGCCCGCTTCCGCCCGCTCGAGCGCCTCGGCCCCGGCGGCTGGCAGCGCTTCGACCCCGACCAGCGCGAGCTTCCGCTCAGATAGCGTAACTCCTCCCCGAGCTTGTCTCAGGGAGGAACTTCAGCCGCCCCGCCTCAAAACCACCTCTTAACCCTTTCGGCCTAGATTCCCTCGCCATGGGGTGGGGCCTTGGAAAATTGCGGCGGCTGATCGATGCCGGCGAGGTGGAGACCGTCGGCGGGCGGATCCTCCTCGAGGAGCGATTCCGAGCGCTCCAGCGCCAGGTCCCGCTCCTCTACATCGTCATCTTCGCCAACATGGTGGGCCTTTATCTGGCCTCCGGCGGACGCTTCGATTCCCTCTTCGATTTCCCGCTGCTGGTCGGCGCCCTGATCGCCATGCGAGTCGCCCATTGGCTCCGGGTCCGCCACCGCATCCTTTCCCCCGAGCGCATCCTGCACGAGCTGCGCAAGATGCTGGTCTTCTCCGTCCTGTTCAGCGTCGCCTTCTGCGCCTGGTCGTTCCGGCTGATGGCGACCCGTCCCTCGACGGACCACGATTTCATCATCCTCTTCGCCAGCCTCGCTGCCATCGGCTGCGCCTACGGGGTCAGCCGCTATCCGGCGGCGGCGCGAGTGCCGTTGCTGGTCCTGGGCCTGCCTTTGGCGGGTCTGCTGATCTTCACGTCTGATGCCGCCCACGTCGCCATGGGTGTCGGGCTCTTCTCCATCATCCTCGCCCTGCTGTGGCAGCTCGGCCTTCACGACGAAGGCTTTCGCGAGCTTGTCCAGTCGCGCACGGCGGTGACCCTCGAGCGGGAGCGGGCCCAGCGCGCCGAGCGGCTGGCCAAGGCGGAAAAGGCCAAGGCGAAGCTGATCGCCGACACCGATCCGCTGACCGGCCTCGCCAACCGCCGCGCCTTCCTCCGCGCCCTCGGCCGCCGCGCCGCCGGCCTCGCCCGGACCCGCAAGGGCTTTGCTCTGGCGGTGGTCGACCTCGACGGCTTCAAGCCGATCAACGACACCTTCGGCCACGCCGCCGGCGACCGTGTGCTGGAAGGAATCGGCAGCCGCCTCGCCAGGGCCGCAGGCGAGGGCGCGCTGATCGCCCGGACCGGCGGCGACGAATTCGCCCTGCTCCTTCCCCGGGTCGAGTCGATGGCCGGAGCGAACGGCGCCGGGGTCGCGGTCTGCGCGGCGCTCCAGGAGCCGTTCCTGGTCGACGGCCGGGAGTTCCGGATCTCCGGCTGCTGCGGGGTCACCCTGCTTCTCCCCGACGATTGCAACGTCGAGGAGGCGCTGATCCGCGCCGACACCGCCCTCTACCGGGCCAAGGAAGGCGGCCGCTCGGGAGTCGCCGTCTTCACCCGCGAGATGCACGAGATCCACCGCCGCCGGTCCCTGATCGAGAAGGCGCTGCGGCTTCCGGGGACCCTGGATCGGATCGGCCTCGTCTTCCAGCCGATCACCGATCTCGCCACCGGCGAGCTGAAGGCGCTGGAGGCGCTGGCGCGCTGGGAGGACGACAATCTGGGCCGCATCCCTCCCGACCAGTTCATCCCGATCGCGGAGCAGATCAACGTCATCGAGCCGCTCAGCGAGGCCCTGCTCGCCCGGGCCGCGGCCGAGGCCGTCTCCTGGGCGGCGAGCGTCCGGCTGTCCTTCAACGTCAGCGCGGTCCAGCTCTGCACCGGCGGCTCCTCCGCTCGCCTGCTCGCGGTCCTCGATCGAGCCGGCCTCGATCCTTCCCGACTCCAGGTGGAGGTTACCGAGACCGCCCTGCTCGCCAATTTCGACGTCGCTCGCGAGAACCTCCAGGCCCTTCGCGGCGCCGGCGCGCGGATCGTCCTCGACGATTTCGGCGCCGGCCACGCCTCCATCTCCTACCTTCGCGAGATGCAGTTCGACGGGGTCAAGCTCGACGGCGCGCTGATCGCCAGCGTCGCCCGGTCGCTCCGCTCCCGCCGCCTGCTCAAAGGGGTGCTGGACCTGTGCTCGGCGCTCGGCCTGCCCTCCGTCGCCGAGCATATCGAGACCGACGACCAGCTCCGGCTGCTTCGCGAGCTCGGCTGCCGCGAGGGCCAGGGCTACCTCCTCTCGCCCCCCCTCTCGCCCGAAGCCGCCGGCGAGCTTGCCGCCCCGAAGCTGAGCGTCATCGGCGGCCGGGTCGCGGCCTAGCGAGGCCCTGCCGCCGCGAGGCCGCACCCATCAGGATCGGTTCCGGACGTTAGTGACTGTCGCTCGTGACGGTCGCTCTGCTAGCGGCGGTGCATCAGGCTTGAGGAGTCGATGCTATGCGCATGATGGCGAAAGGCGCTGCCTAATAGCGGCGAAGGCGGCTCGTCTTGAGCTTGACCCGGCCGTCCTCGCGGACCGTGCAGTTGAAGGCGCGGGGGCCGTAGCCGCGGCCCCAGCGGCCGCCATAGCCGGCGCCGTCGACCGTCCCGTAGACCCGCCAGCTTCGCCGGCTGTGGCGCCTGACGTCGTCCACCCGCATCCGCCCGTAACGTTGGACGTAGGGCAGGCAGCGCTCGACCGCGAACCGCTCCGCGCCGCGGAAGCGGAGGCCGCCGATGCTGCGATCGACCGACTCGGTGACGGTGCCCACCGCGTTGGCGGTCGCCTCCACCTGCCGGGCGATCTCGTCGGCGATCCGTTCGGCGCGGCTTCGCCGGTCATATTGCGCCTCGGCCGGCGCCGCCGCCACGACCGCCGATACGAGCAGGATTGCCGCGGTTATTCTTGCCGACATGATCAGCCTCCAACGCAAAGCCACAAGAGCGGCAAAGGCGCCGCCTCGGTTGGAAACGGATGTGGGGGCGGAACGATCCAGAAGCGCCATTGGGCGAGGCGCCCCCCTCGACTGTTCGGCGCCTGGCACGTTCTTGCCATCGAGCCGCTGCTCCCGGCGCTCGTCGCCAAAAGCTGTCAAAACCCGTAAGTTTTTGCACTGCAACAATCGAAACAACAAACCCTCTTGCGCGGCACAGCGGCGTCATCGGCCGACCCTAGATGAACCGCCAAGGCCATTCCGGCCGGAGGAAAGGGCGGGGGAACCCCCGCATGTTGCAGCCATGAACCAGGTAAGCGTCCGCAATCTCTTCGTCGCCGGCAGCGTCCTTCTGCTGGCCTTCACCCCGGTCTGCTCGGCTTATGCCGAGATCGTCGGCCCCGCCGCCGCCGCGGCCGAGCCGGCGCCGGTCGCCATGATCCAGCCCGCCCCCGCCGCCGAGGCGGCCCCGCTGGCCGAGACCGCGAGGCTTCGCCCGGGCGAGTTCGTGTGGCAGCCGGACCGCTCCACCTTCGGCCCGGTCGAGGTCGTGGTCAGCATCCCCCTTCAGCGCGCCTACGTCTATCGCGGCGGCGGCTTGATCGGGGTGACCACCGTCTCGACCGGCAAGCCGGGGCACCGCACCCCGACCGGCAGGTTCGACATCCTCCAGAAGAGGGCGAAGCACTTCTCCAACCTCTACAACAATGCGCCCATGCCCTACATGCAGCGGCTGACCTGGGGCGGGATCGCGCTCCACGCCGGCCAGATCCCCGGCCGCCCGGCCTCGCACGGCTGCGTCCGGCTGCCGCTGGAATTCGCCCGCAAGCTGTTCGGGGTGACGTCGATGGGCGGCTCGGTGCATATCATCAACCAGTCGCCCGCGCCCACCGAGGCGCTTGCCTTGGTCCGCGGCAACGGCGCTTATACCGGAATGGGCGGTCCGCTGGAGGAAGTGCCCGCCGGCACCAACTAGCCTGCAGAAGCGGTACCGGGCAGGGGGACAGTCACTAGGGTCCGGACCCATGAACCGGATTCCCATGGCGTTGGGAACGTGATTCACTGCCATTGAGAGGAGGACGGTGAGATGCCTGACTTCTTTTGGTTTTCGGACGAGCAATGGGCGCGGATCGAGCCTCTGCTGCCGAGCGACGCGCGGCATGAACCGGGTGGATGATCGCCGGGGGCTGAGCGGCATCGCCCATGCGCTCAAGTGCGGCGGCCGCTGGGCCGACTGCGCCGAGGTCCAAGGGCCCAAGAAGACGCTCTCCAACCGGTTCGTGCGCTGGGCCGGGCGCTGGGTCTAAGGGGATCTTCAGCTGGCTCATGGTATCGGCCGCGCCAAAGGCGGCCGCAACACAAGCTCCACGCCGTCTGCGACTCCAAGGGCCGCCCTATCGTCCTCGTCCTGACGCCCGGCGTCTACCGGCAGCGCAGCATCATCGAGCGAATGTTCTGCCGCCTCAAGGACTGGCGACGCATCGCCGCCCGCCACGACCGCAACCTCAAATCCTTCATGAGCGCCGTTGCCCCTGCCGCCGCCGTCATCCGCTTTCCGCTTCGATCCACGGCGGGTTCGGGATCTGGGCGGTGGCGTCGTGGAGGAGCGCCGACCAGCGCAGCGACAGGTCGTTGAAATAGGGATCGTCGGCCTCGATCCGCCGGGAGAGGACGGGCCGGGCGGGATCGGCCGGCATGACGACGAGGTCGAGCGGGCGGGCGACCCCGAGGTTCGAGCGCATCGCGCTGTCGAAGGAGAGCAGGGCCACCTTCACCGCCTCGTCGAGGGGGGTCTCGAAGCGGATCCCGCGGTCGAGGATCGGCTTGCCGTATTTGGTCTCGCCGATCTGGAGGAAGGGCGATTCGGGTGAGCAATGGATGAAGTTGCCGGCGGAATAGACGAGGTAGAGCGAAAGCGGGCCGCGCCCGATCCGGCCGCCGAGGAGAAGCGACACCGAGCTCGAGATGTTCGCCTCGGCGAGCACCGAGCCGACCGTCCGGTTGACGTTCCGGACCGCCTGCCCGACCAGCTCGGCGACCCGGAACATGGACGGCGCCGTGGCCACGGTCGCGACGCTCTCGTCCCCGACCGGGGCGGGCAGGCCCTCGGCGAGCCGGCCGATCGCGGATTGCGACATGGACAGGCTTCCCGAGGTGCACAGGAAGATCTGCCGGTCCCCGCCCCCGGCCAGGACGTGGAGCTTGCGGTAGGAGGAGAAATTGTCGACCCCGGCATTGGTCCGGGTGTCGGCGATCATCACCAGCCCCGCCTCGAGCAGCAGGCCGACGCAATAGGTCATGGGATCGCCCCGCCCACGCTCATCCTCGCAAGGGGACAGTCACCAGTGACTGTCCCAAGTGGACCGTCCCATCTCTCATTCCGTCGTCTCGCCGTCCCAATGGTCGTTGTCGTGGTCGCGCTCGGCATCCTCCTTCGTCCTGTGGACGACCTTGTCCTTATGCTCGGGCGGGCCGTAGATCGTGTAGAGCCGGAGCGGCGCGTCGCCGTCGTTGACGACGTTGTGGCGGGCGCCGGCCGGGACGATCACCGCGAAATCGTCCTCCACCCGGTTTGGCGCCCCGTCGATATAGACGATCCCGCGCCCCTCCTCGATCCGGAAGAACTGGTCGCGGTCCTCATGCACCTCCTCGCCGATGTCGCAGCCGGGCGGAAGGGTCATCAGCACCAGCTGGAGGTTCCTGCCGGTGTAGAGCACCCGGCGGAAATCCTCGTTGGCCACCGTCGCCTTCTCGATGTCGTCGCAATAGCCCTTCATGTCGCTCTCGCTCCTCCGCGTGGATGGTCGGGCGGTGAACCCCACAGGGCGCCTTTGCGTTCCTTCGGAGGTGGGGACAGTCACTAGTGACTGTCCCAATCGGGAGTGCGGATATGGACGACTGGAATTTCCCTTGGGAAGGCGGGTGCCGCTGCGGCGCGCTGCGGGTCCAGGTGACGAAGCCGCCGCTTCTGACCGGAGCCTGCCATTGCAGCGGCTGCCAAAAGATGACCGCAAGCGCTTTTTCGCTCACCGTGACCCTGCCCGCCGACGGGTTCGAGGTGACGAAGGGCGAGCCCGTCCTCGGCGGCCTGCGCGGCCCGGACTCGCACCACCATCACTGCCCCCACTGCCTGAGCTGGGTCTTCACCCGCGCCGAGGGTTTCGACTGGTTCGTCAACCTGCGCGCCTCAGCGCTCGACGAGCACCGCTGGTTCGAGCCCTATATCGAGCTGTGGACCGACGAGAGGCTGCCCTGGGCCGCGACAGGCGCGCGCCACAGTTACGCAACGTCGCCCGAAATGGCGGACTTCGAGAGGCTGATGGAGGCCTATGCCGCCGAGGGCGCCCGGCCTCCTATCTCAGAGGGTCGTGCCCCCGGTTCATGAGGCTGTAGCGCCAGCGCGAGGTGACCATGTTCGCCGGCTCCTGCGCGCGGTGGCGTCGGACGAAACCCACCACCTTGCGCATGTGGGCGTAATCGCCGTCGCCGGCCGGACCGCGCCGAAGGAGCTGGACGATCCGGCGGCCGGACGCATGACCCACCGATTCGCCGCCGTCCCGCTTGAGCCCGACTCGCTTGCTGTCGGGAGTGCCGAGCCAGGCCTCGAGCTCGTCGGCGCCCATGTTCACCGCCGCGGCGAAATCGGCGGCGATGTTCGGACGGTCGCGAGTCATCCGCCTCCCCAGGCGGGCGAGCAGGCGGTCATTCCTTCACCACCACACCGCTCTTGATCACCACGTCGACGTCCTCGAGCTGGCGGACGTCGGCGAGCGGGTCGCCGTCCACGGCGATGATGTCGCCCCAGCGCCCGACCGCGATCGCCCCCACGTCCCGCTCCCGCCCGAGCGCCTGAGCGGCGTTGCGGGTGGCGGACTGGATCGCCTCCATCGGGCTCATCCCGTACTGGACCATCCAGCGGAACTGCCCCCCGGCACTTCCGTGCGGCATCACCCCGGCGTCGGTGGCGAAGACCATCTTCACCCCGGCGCGGTGAGCCGCCCGGAAATTGTCGCGCTGGAGCTGGGCGATCTCGCGGTCCTTCCTGAGATTGTCCTCGAGCACTCCGTTCTTGGCGCCTTCGGCCTGGGTATATTCGGTGTTGAAGATGTCCATGGCGAGCCAGGTGCCCCGCTCCCTGGCGAGGCGGATTCCTTCGGCGTCGATCAGCGAGGCATGCTCGATCGTGTCGATCCCGGCGCGGATCGCCGCCTTGATCCCGGCCGCGCCATGGGCATGGGCGGCGACCTTCAGGCCCCATTGGTGCGCCTCGTCGGCGATGGCTCGAAGCTCCTCCTCCGAGAGCTGCTGCTGGCCGGGCTCGGTATTGCGCGAGAAGACCCCGCCGGTCGCGCAGACCTTGATCACCTCGGCGCCGTATTTGCGCTGCTCGCGAACCCGGGTGCGGAGCTCCTGCACTCCGTCGCCGACCGCCTTGCCCTTCGCGTTGAACGAGGGCGGCAGATAGGTCTGGTCGCAATGGCCGCCGGTCGCCGAGAGGGCATGGGCAGCCGGGACGATCCGCGGCCCGATCATCAGCCCCTCATCGATAGCCTGCTTGTAGCCGACGTCGGCATAATTGTCGGAGCCGACGTTGCGGATCGTGGTGAAGCCGGCGTCGAGCATGTCGCGGGCGTTCCGGACACCCTGGGCGATCCAGAAGGTGTCGGTGAACTGGAGCCCCGAATAGCCGCCGTAGCGCGGGTTCGAATCGAGGTGGACGTGCATGTCGATGAGGCCGGGCAGGAGCGTCTTGCCCGGCAGGTCGATCCTCCTCGCTCCGGCGGGGATGACCGGCCGGGCGCCGCCGCGCCCGACCACCGAGGCGATCCGCCCGTCGGTGATCACCACCACCGGCTCCTCGACCACCCGGCCGGCAAGCACGTCGACCATCCGGTCGGCGGTGATGACGACGGATTCGGCCGAAGCCGAATAAGCGGGGGCGGCGAGGAGTAGAGCGGCGAGCATGGCTTTGCGCATGAGGCGGGGCTCCGGGGCTGGGGATCGACGCTTCCTAGCCGCGAAGGGTGGGGACAGTCACTAGACTAGCGACCGTCGCTCCCCGCCGGAGTGACTGTCGCCGGAGTGTCCCAAGTGACTGTCCCGAGCTGGCTGTAATGCAGGTCGAGATTTTCCATGCGGGTCGAGTCTCCGTGGTGGCCGGGCCTCAGCCCGGCCGTGACGGCCGGCGGTCCGCCGGCTCCTCTCTGCCGTCCTTCTCCTCCTCCTCGTCGTCGTCGGAGCTGAACATGGTCCTGGCGCGCGCGCTCAGCCAGTCGGCCACCCTGTCCGAGAACATGCCCGCGAGCAATCCGATCGCGGTGAAGGACATGACGTTCGGGTCATTCCCCGAGCCCTCGCTCCCGCCGAGGATCGACGCTCCGCCGGTGAGGACGATGAACACGGTCACCGCCACCAGGCCGCCGAGGAACACCCTCTTGTAATAGAGCTTGGCGGACACGCGTTCGCGAAGCTTGCTGGGATAGACGACGAACACCATCGTGATCAGCAGCGCCCCGAACATGCCCGAGAAGAATGTCAGGAGGACGTGGACGATGAACGGCGGGTAATTGACGAAGTTCGTCGGAAACCAGTCCGGAGTCTCCAACGACTCCAGGACGGAGAAATGGACCCGGGCCGGATCGAGCTTCTTCGTGTCGTTGACCTGGCGATTGATCTCGTTCTGCAGATCCCTGCTCAGCTGCGCTTCCGCCTTGCGCTCGATGTCGGCCCTCAGGGCAAGGTCGGTGCGGCTCTGCGCCCTGGCGAGACTATCCATGTAGGTCTTGCGCCCGTCGCCGCCCAAAGCGGGGTCGACGTCGAAACATTGCTGGGCCGAGGCGAGCGTGACCCGCTTGGCATGCCTGTCGAGCTCCTGCCGGGTCAGCCCGGGAACGGCGAGGCCGGGCTTGCGAATGATCCGGCAGCCGCCGGTGCCGTCGATCTTCTCGAATATGGAATCGAGCCGGGCCGCTTCGGACTGGTAGTCGAGCTCGGCCCTGGCGGCCGCATTCTCGACCTTGGCGACCGCTTTCCTGTGGTCCTGCCTCTCCCTGGCGAGCCGCTCGATCTCCTCGGCGCCCGACTTCGCCTTCCGGGCATCGAGCAACGACGCGCTGTAATTGGCGAAACCGGTGCTTCGGCTCAGCTTCTCCAGGACCTGGTCCTGGGCCATGGCGAGGATCAGGAAATAGAGGAAGGTCGCTACGACGAGCAGCGAGAGCAGGACGTTGGAGGCCTTGAGCCCCATGTGATTGCGCCGCATCCGCTGCCCCCCGGCGGGCATTTCCCGCGAGGCAAGGTGTCACGCGGCCGGAGCCGCGTCAAATAGGCGGTCCCCGGCCGGGACTTGGCGGAGTCGCGCCAGGCTCACCGGGTGCCGGCCCGCCGCCCCCTCCGGGACGGTCACTACCGACCGACGCCACCTCGGCTGTGGTCGCGATCATGCTCAAGATCGCTCCGTCGGTTCTGAAGATGGAGAATTCGATGGGCGAAACGCCAGCTGACAATGCCGCAAAACACCAAACGACGGCAAAATGCTTCTCGAGCGTGGTCGAAGCGTCCCGATCATAGCAACGCCGGAATCGCATTGATCGTGGGTAGAGCGGCCCTGCCTGCGATTGGCAGGGGCGTGACCGACGCACCGGGCACGCGAGCGGCGCGGCCCTAATAATGCACCGCCCGCCCATAAGCATCGAGCACGCTCTCGTGCATCATCTCGCTCAGCGTCGGATGCGGGAAGATCGTGTGCATCAGATCCTCCTCGGTGGTCTCGAGCTGCCGGGCCACCGCATAGCCCTGGATCAGCTCGGTGACCTCCGCGCCCACCATATGGGCGCCCAACAACTCCCCGGTCTCGGCGTCGAACACCGTCTTCACGAAGCCCTCGGCCTCGCCCAGAGCGATCGCCTTGCCGTTGCCGATGAAGGGGAATTTGCCCACCTTGACCTTGCGCCCCAGCTCCTTCGCCTTCGCCTCGGTGAAGCCGACGCTCGCCACCTGCGGGCGCGAATAGGTGCAGCCGGGGATGTTCCAGGTCTCGAACGGGTGGGGCTTCAAGCCCGCGATCGCCTCGACGCAGACGACGCCCTCGTGGCTGGCCTTGTGGGCGAGCCAGGGCGGGCCGGTGACGTCTCCGATCGCGTAGACGCCCTCGACGCTGGTCCGCCCGAAGCCGTCGACGGCGATATGGCCGCGCTCGGTCTTCACGCCCAGCGCCTCGAGGCCGATGGCCTCGGTGTTGGGGACGATCCCGATGGCGACGATGGCGTGGCTGAACTCCTGGACGTCGCCGCCCTTCAGGGTCGCCTTCACTCCATTGGGTCCAGCTTCAAGCTGGTCCACCCCCGAGGCGACGTGGATCTTCATCCCCTGCTTCACCAGCGCCTTGTGGACGAAGGCGGAGACGTCCTCGTCCTCGACGGGCAGGATCCGGTCGAGCATCTCGACGATCGTCACCTCGGCGCCCATGTCCGAATAGAAGCTGGCGAACTCGACCCCGATCGCCCCCGATCCGATCACCAGCAATCTGGTCGGCATGACCTTGGGCACCATGGCGTGCCGGTAGGTCCAGATCCGCTCCCCGTCGGCCTTGGCGAAAGGCAGGTCGCGGGCGCGGGCGCCGGTGGCGATCAGGATGTGCTTCGCGGCGAGCTCGGTAACCTTGCCGTCCTTGGTGACGGCGAGCACGCCCATGCCCTTCAGCGCGCCGTCGCCCTCGACCACCGCGATCTTGTTCTTCTTCATCAGCCCCTTGACGCCGGCGTTGAGCTGGCCGGCCACCTTTCGGCTGCGGTCGACGATCTTCGCCAGGTCGAAGGCGGGCTTCTCCGCGATGAGGCCGTAGGCGGAGGCGTGGGTCATATAATGGTAGATCTCGCTCGTCCTCAGCAGCGCCTTGGTCGGGATGCACCCCCAGTTGAGGCAGATCCCGCCCAGTTTCTCCCGCTCGACGATCGCGACCTTGAGGCCGAGCTGGCTGGCCCGGATCGCGGCGACATAGCCGCCGGGCCCGGAGCCGAGGACGATGAGGTCGTAAGTGTCAGCCATTGGGAGATGCCTTTTCGAAATGGCGCTGGACCAGGAACCACCAGAAGGGGCCGGCGGCGGCTCCGGCGAGGGTTCCGCCCAGCCAGTCTTCGGCGGAGTCGATCCGCTCGCCGATGAAGGCGTCGGCGAGGAGGTGGAGTCCAAAGCCGAGCGGGAGGCCGGCGAGCAGGTGGGCGAGGGGGCCTCGCCGCGTCATCAGCGGCGACAGCGTGACCGACAGCAAGGCGCCGGCCGCGAGCGCGACGGCGAAGGCGTAGCCGGTGAACAAGGCGGAGACCTGGAGCACGGCCTTCAGGCCGCCCCGGCCGGGCCAGGCCTCGTCCTCGATGACGAGCAGCGTGCCGGTGATGCAGCCGGCGATCAGGGCCGCGACCGCGGCGACGGTGAGGAGGCGGACGGCGCGCTGCGCGGGCTTCAAGCGGAGAACCTCATCGGTTCGCCCAGCTCGTGATCAGCCAGGCGAACAGGGTAACGCCGGCGAAGAGCGGCAGCGACCAGCCGAGGGGAGTGCTCGCGACCGTGAACGGGATCAGCCCGATTCGCGACCATTCGCCGAGTTGGCCGCCGTCGTTCCTGAAGACGTAGGGAAGCGCGATCGAGGCGGCCATTCCGACGAGGACGGCTTTGCCCAGCGCCATGTCAGGCCAGCATCCCAAGCGGCGCCTCGACCAGCCGCTTGAACGCCTGCATCAGCCGGGCGCCGTCCGCGCCGTCGACGGCGCGGTGGTCGAAGCTTCCGGTGGCAGTCATGATCGTCGCCACCTGGAGCGCGCCGTCGACCACCCAGGGCTTCTTCTCCCCGGCCCCGATCGCCATGATCATCCCCTGCGGCGGGTTGATGACTGCGGAAAAGACCGAGATTCCATACATACCCATGTTCGACAGAGACGCCGTCCCGCCCTGATATTCCTCGGGCTTCAGCTTGCCGTCGCGGGCTCGCGCGGCGAGGTCCTTCATGGCCGTCGAGATGGAGGAGAGGCTGCGCGAGTCGGCCTCGGCGATCACCGGGGTGATGAGGCCGCCCGGGATCGACACCGCGACCGAGATATCGGCGCGCTTGAAGGTGACGAGCTCGCTTCCGGTGAACTGCACGTTGCACTCGGGCACTTCGATCAGCGAGGCGGCGAGCGCCTTGATCAGGAGGTCGTTGACCGACAGCTTGACCCCGCGCGGCTCGAGCGTCGCGTTGAGCTCGCCGCGAAGCTTGAGGAGGGCGTCGAGCCGGATGTCGACCGTGAGGTAGATGTGGGGGACGTTCTGCTTCGACTCGGTGAGGCGCCGGGCGATCGTCTTGCGCATGTTCGACAGCTTGGCGACCTCGTGCGGTATCTCCGGGACTCCGTAGCTCGGCGCCGGCGCGTGCGCCGCCGGGGCCTGCGCAGGCGCCTGGGCCGGGGGCTGGGCCTGAACCTGAGCGGGAGCCGCCGCGGCCGGCTTGCCGGCGGCGCCGTCGACGTCGGCCTTGACGATCCGCCCGCCGGGGCCCGAGCCGGTGAGGCCGGCAAGGTCGATCCCGCGCTGCTCGGCGAGCCGCCGGGCGAGAGGGCTCGCCTTCACCCGATCGCCGGGGTCCGCCTTCGGCTGCGGGGCGGCCTCGCTGTGCTGGACGGGGTTGATCCCCTTGGACGCGGCCGCCGGGACCTCCTCGGCCGGATTGGCGCCATAGCCCTTCACCTCCGGGGTCGGAGTGGGCGTGGCGGGCTGGCCGGCGCCGGTTTCGCCGCCGTCCTTGGCCACCGGCTCCTTCGCCGCCGTCGGGGCGGAGGCGGCCGCTCCGGCGTCCTCGCCTTCACCCGCGATGAGCGCGATGACGGTTCCGACCTTCACCTCGTCGGTGCCCTCGGCCACCAGGATCCTTGCGATCGTGCCTTCGTCGACCGCCTCGAACTCCATCGTCGCCTTGTCGGTCTCGATCTCGGCGAGCAGGTCCCCGGCCGCGACCGTGTCGCCCTCCTTGACCAGCCACTTGGCCAGCGTGCCCTCCTCCATGGTCGGGCTGAGCGCGGGCATCTTGAGCTCGATGGGCATGGAAAGCGGCTCCTGGCTGCCGTCGTCGAAGGCTGAAGCCCAAAGACCATGTGGTGGGCTCGGGTCAAGCCCGTCCTGAGCGCCGGCTTTCCCGGGTTCGCTTGCGCGCCGTGGCGATCTGGCGCAGCATTGTGCCGGAAACGGAGCCTCCATGCGATCCTATCTGGTGGTGATCGACGATTCGAGCGAGGCGCGCGCCGCCCTGCGCTACGCCGCGCGCCGGGCTTCCGGAACCGGCGGCGGGGTCATCCTTCTCGCCATCGTCCCGCCCGCCGAGTTCGTCCAGTGGGGCGGAGTCCAGGCGGCTATGGAGGAGGAGGCGAAGCTTCGCGCCGAGGCGATGGTGCTCCAGGCCTCGGGCGCGATCGTCGAGGAGGCCGGGATCGAGCCGACCATCCTCGTCCGCCAGGGTGACCCGGAGAAGGAGATCGCCGACCTCCTGGCGGAGCGCGACGACATCGCCGCCTTGGTCCTCGGCGCCGCCGCGGAAGGAGGGCCTGGCCCGCTGGTCAGCCATTTCTCAGGCGCCGTCGCCGGAAGCCTGCCCTGCCCGCTGGTGATCGTCCCCGGCCGCCTCGGCGACGAGGGTCAGGACCGGCTGGGGTAGCGCTCGCGCGTCATGCCAGCGGAGGCTGGCATCCCGGTGGGTGAAGAGAGCCTGCGCCTTTCACCCCCCGGGGCCCCAGCCTTCGCTGGGGCGACGAAGGCGCTTCAGCCCCGCTCCCCGGGGCGCGGCGCGGGGGCCGACTTCACCGACCGGCGGGCCGGCTTGCTGTAGTGGCGCACGGCCGGCTTGCGGTAGTGGCGGCGCGGCGCGGCGCGGTGCTCGGAGACGGTCTCGTAATAGGTGACCTGCTCGACCACCGGGGCGGTCGTCGTTGTCGTCTCGGTGATCACGACCGGCCCGCAGGCGCAGCCGCCGCCATAGCCGTAGCCGTAACCGCCGCCATGGCCGTAGCCCGGATGCGGCGGCGGCGGGACGTGGTGGACCGGGCCGCAATCGCGGCGGCAATCGCCGCCGCGCCCACCGTCGCGACGATAGACCCGGACCACCCGGTCGCCCTCGCCGCGATGGCCCCGCTCGTCCCAATCCTCGTCGGCATAGTCGCCGTCGTAGCCGTAATCCTCGTCGTAGCGATCCTCGTCATAGGCCATCCGGCCGCCGCCGCGCCCGTCCCAGTCCCAGCCGTAGCGGCCGTCCATCACCCGCCCATCCCGGTCGATCAGGAGCGCGTCGTCATGATAGCGGATCCATTGCCCGCCCGGCATCGGCGCCGGCCAGCCGAACGAATGCCAGTTGTTCACGAAGAATTGCCGCCCGCGGAAGTGAGGCGGGATGATGTGGCCGCGGCCGAAGCGGTGCCAGCCCTTCATCCCGTTCATGCCCTTCATCCGGCCGCCGCCGCGAATGCCCGGCACCATGCGATGGCCGCCGCCGTGCAGCATCCCCGGCGCCGCCATCGGGGCGTGAGCGCCATGGGCCATGGGGGGCGCAGGGGGCGCCGGCGGGGCGGCCTGCGCCATTGCCGCGGGAGTCCAGGCGGCCGATGCCGCCAGGCCGATCAACCAGAGCTTGCTCATCTTCGTCCCCTGTGCGCGAGTGCGTATCCCGCCCCGGCATGGAGTCGGGGCTCGTTAAGACATTTTTAACGCTTGCGCGGCGCCTTTGTCACCGCCCGCCAGCCGGGGCGCGAGCAGGCGTGCCAATTCGAGACACCCCTCCAGGTCCGCGCGGTCGAAGCGGGCGAGGCTGGGGCTGTCGAGATCGATCACCCCGATCAGCGCCCCCTCGTGCACCAGCGGCACCACCAGCTCGGAGCGGGAGGCGCTGTCGCAGGCGATATGGCCCGGGAAGGTGTCCACGTCCTCGACCAGCTGCGGCTCCAGGGTGGCCGCGGCGGCTCCGCAAACCCCTTTGCCGAACGGGATCCGGATGCACGCTGACCGCCCCTGGAACGGCCCGAGCACCAGCTCGCCGCCAACATTGCGGTAGAAGCCGGCCCAGTTGAGCTCGGGCAGCGATTCGAAGAGCAAGGCGGCGACGTTCGCCATGTTGGCGACGGCGTCGGGCTCGCCGTCGGTGAGGGAGTCGGCGGCGGCGGCGATCTGGCGCCAGGCTTCGGGCTTCGAGGCCGTGTCGATCTTGAAGTCGTACATTCCCGCCATGTCGTCATCGCCGGGCCGGGGCGCAAGCCGGGCATCGAAGCGTGGAGGCAAATCTCTCCCGAAAGGAGGCCACCCAGTGACCGTGCAGAATCGACTAAGTGACCGTGCAGAATGGCGAATATAAGGTAATGACAGGCCGGCCGCAGGCACTTAGACCTATCGGGTGCGATCACTCCGCTCCGCCTTGCTCAAGCATCCTTTGCTCGCTCTTGGGATCGGGCTCGCGGCGCTGCTGCTTCGCTTGGCGGTGCCGGCCGGGTTCATGCCGGTGCTTCATCACGGTCAGCTGAGCCTGGCGATCTGCTCCGGCTATGGAACGGCAGCGGCGGGGCCGGCCCACGGCATGCCCTCGCCGGACAAGCCCAAGGCGGACGGCTCCTGTGCGTTCGCGGACCTGGCGCTTTCCCTGATCGGCGGCGCCGACCCGGTCCAGCTGGGGGCTGCGCTCCTCTTCATCATCGCCGCTTCTCTGTTCTTCGCGGCCCTTTTACCGCCGCCTGCGGGGTTGCGACTGCGCCCGCCGCTGCGAGGACCGCCTCTCCCCACCTGAGGCTCGGGATTCGTCCCTCGGCGCCGGCGTCGGCCGCCCGATCGGCCGGCGACCGGCGTGCGAACGGAGCGATCTCCCGACGGCTTCAACCGTGGTTTGCCCGATCGCCGGGGCGATCGGGCTCGACGCTTCAGGGGAAAGTGCGTGAAAACAGGTTTTGCCGCGTCGGCGGCTTCCAGCGATGGCCGGCTCTATGGGACCGCCTGGCGCTGGCATTTCTATGCCGGGCTGTTCGTCCTGCCGTTCGTTCTCCTCCTTTCGGTCAGCGGGTCGATCTATTTGTTCAAGCCGCAGATCGACCGGTGGGAGGAACGGAACTTCCGGGATCTCGGGATTCGGGGCGCCGTCTCGCCCGATCGTCAGCTGGCGGCGGTGCTGGCGGCCAATCCCGGCGCCCGCTTCGACAATTACCGGCTGCCCCAATTTCCCGGCGACTCCGCGATGGTCCAGCTCGGCATGCCGGACGGCCGCAAGAGCGAGGTTTTCGTCTCGCCTCAGGGCAAGGTGCTCGGCGCCCTCGATCCCGAGACCCGGGTCTCGGCGACGGTGGGGCGCCTTCACGGCACCTTGCTGCTCGGAAGGTGGGGCGATTGGCTGGTCGAGCTCGCCGCGAGCTGGACGATCGTCATGATCCTGACCGGCCTTTACATGTGGTGGCCTCGGCCGTTCAGGCCGGCGGGCACCTTCTGGCCCCGGCTCTCGCTGAGGGGGCGGCCCCTGCTCAAGGACCTCCACCGGGTCACCGGCTTCTGGATCGCCGGGCTGGTGCTGGTCATGCTCGCCAGCGGCCTGCCCTGGGCGGAATCGTGGGGAAGCGCGTTCAAGTGGGCCAGGACCGAGCTCGGCCTGGTCAAGGGGGCACAGAACTGGAAGGTCGGCTCGGGCGGAAGCCACGACGGCCACCACCATGGCAAGACCACCCCCGCGCCAACTGCCCATGTCTCAAGCCTCCCCCTGTCGACCTTCGTCGCCAGGGCCCACGCGGAGCGAATGGCCTTTCCGGTCGTGGTCCTGCCGCCGAACGCTCCGCAGCATTTCGGCCCGCCCACCGGCAATTTCTGGACCGTCAAGTCGGACACCCAGAATCGACCGCTCACCCGCCAGGTGACCTTCGATCCTTCGACGGGCGCCGAGACCGGCCGCCGAGGCTTCGCGGACACGCATGTGGTCGACCGGGTCGTCAACACCGGCATCGCCTGGCACGAAGGCCAGCTGTTCGGCTGGATCAACCAGCTGATCGGCCTTCTCACCGCCCTCGCGCTGATCGCGATCAGCGTCCTGGGGGTGCTGATGTGGCTGAGGCGGCGCCCGGACGGCCGTGTCGGCGCACCCCCGCGAATCGAAGGCGCTCGGCTTCGGTGGGCGATCGTGGCGTTGGTCGTGGCGGCCGTGCTGCTGCCGCTGTTCGGCCTCTCGCTGATCGCCCTGCTCGCGTTGGACCGGATCGTGGCCGCGGCGCGAGGCGATCGGCGACCGGCCGGCGCGTGAGAAGGCGCGGCCATCGGGCCTGCGCCCCTCCTGCCGGACGGCGGCGATAAGGCAAGCAGTGACAGCATACATTTACCAGCTCTGCCCGCCTCACGACTTATAAATGTATACCGTCACCGCTTACCCCGGCCCATTGACTTGGGCCGGCTCGCCCTCCGGCGAGGGAGCGACGCTGTGCGCCTCCCGTGCTTCCCGCCTATCGACTGTTGAGCCGTGCTCAACTAGATCTGCGGCTGGTAGTGGCACAATCCGCTTCGCCCTTGTTGGCAGGTGAACCATGCAGTTCAGCAGGTCCGACCTTGCGGATCTCGTCTATTTCCTTGCGCTGGCGAAGCATCGCAGCTTCCGCCGGGCCGGGCTGGAGCTCGGGGTCACAGCGTCGGCCCTCAGCCATGCCCTGAAGGGACTGGAGACTCGCCTCGGAGTCCGGCTTCTCAACCGCACCAGTCGAAGCGTGACCCTGACGGCCGCGGGGGAGGAGCTGCGGGCGTCGATCAGCAATCCTTACGAGGCGATCCAGGATGCCGTCGAGCGGCTCAACCGGTTCCGCGATGCGCCGACCGGGCGGATCAGGGTCAATGCATCCGAGCATGCCGCGGCTCTGCTTCTGGCGCCGGTGCTTCCAACCTTCGTCGACCGCTACCCTGACGTGGAGCTCGACCTGGATATCAACGATCATCTGGTCGACGTCGTCGAGCTCGGATTCGACGCCGGCATCCGGTATGGCGGAACGGTCCCGGAAGACATGGTCGCGCAGCGAATCTCGGCCGACATTCGGTGGGTGGTCGTCGGCTCGCCCGGCTATCTCGAGCGCTTCGGCAGGCCGGGGCAACCGGATGATCTGCTCAAGCATCGATGCCTCGGATTCCGCCTGGGCGACGACCGCGTCTACCGCTGGGAGTTCGAAAAGGCCGACGAGACCATCGAGATCGACGCTCCCGGAACCCTCATGCTCAACGATACCGAAGTCGCGATCGGCCTGGCGGCCGACGGCGCGGCGCTCGCCTACCTCCCCGAGCCTTCCGTCGCCCGGCATCTTGCCGCGGGTACCTTGCACACCGTGCTCGACGACTGGGCGCCGATGGGTCCCGGCTTCCACATCTACTATACGAGCCGCCGACAGGTTCCGACCGGCCTCCGCCTCCTCATAGACCTCATTCGGGAGATTCGCCCGCTTGGCCTCTGATCGCCGCGGCATCGCCGTGA
Organism: Allosphingosinicella sp.; assembly: GCA_036399975.1. Classification (GTDB taxonomy): domain Bacteria; phylum Pseudomonadota; class Alphaproteobacteria; order Sphingomonadales; family Sphingomonadaceae; genus Allosphingosinicella. Next base: position 10,652 of record DASWLZ010000038.1, on the reverse strand, counting down.
ACGATGAGCTCTGTTCATTGCTCCGTTGGCCCGTTGAGGCCTAATTCGTCCCGGGGTTGAAGCATAGATATAGGGTCCATCAAAAAGGACCTGCATCGTGACCGACAAAACCTTCTTCGAGGCATCGGCCACCGGCGCCAGACGCCGGCTTCTCAAAGTCTCGGGCCCCGCCATCGCGGCCCTGGGGGCGCTGTCGCTCATGGGCGGCACCGCTTCCGCCCAGGAGTCGAACGCGCCGTCCCCTGCTCCGACCACTTCGGCTTGGGACAAGACTTTCCCGAAGAGCCATCGTGTGGACCACCGCAAGGTCGCGTTCACCAACCGGCTCGGGATCAGGATCGTCGCGGACCTCTATGTTCCCCGGAACCTCGATCGCTCGCAGCGGCATTCCGCCATTGTCGTCGGCGGTCCCTACGGCGCCGTGAAGGAGCAATCGTCGGGGCTCTATGCCCAGACGATGGCCGAGCGCGGCTTCATCGCCATCGCCCATGACCCTTCCTATGTCGGCGAAAGCGGCGGCCGGCCTTACAATACCACTTCGTCGGAAGCCCTCCTCGAGGACTTCAGCGCCGCCGTCGATTATCTCGGCACCCTGTCTTTCGTCGACCGTGAGCGCATCGGCGTCCTCGGCGTCTGCGGCAGCGGGGGCTTCGGCCTGGCGGCGGCGGAGATCGACCAGCGCATCAAGGCCGTCGCCACCGTCAGCATGTACGACATCGGCCAGGCGAGCCGGCAGGGCCTCTCGCCGACGCTGGACCTGACCGCGTTCCGGAACAGCCTGAATCGCGTCGCCGAGGCGCGCTGGGCCGCGGTCGATGGCGCCGAGCAGGAGGTAAGGCCGGGAACGCCGGTGAGGCTGACGGAATCCTCGACCGCGATCGATCGGGAATTCTTCGATTATTACCGCACCCCTCGCGGCCAGCACCCGCGCGCGAGCACCGGCTTCCTCCCGACGGGAGCCGCGCAGATGGCCCTCTGGTCGGCCTTCGATAAGCTCGACTGGCTCTCCCCGCGCCCGGTGCTGTTCATCACCGGCGACGAGGCCCATTCGCGGAGCTTCAGCGAGCAGGCTTACCGCCTCACCTCGGGACCCAAGGAGCTCTTCATCGTCCCGGGCGCCGGACACGTCGATCTGTACGACCGGGTGAACCTGATCCCGTTCGACAAGCTGACCGACTTCTTCCGCACCAACCTGTCCGGAGGCAGCCGATGAGACTCTTCGCCGCAGCAGCCTTGCCGCTTTCTCTGCTCGCCTGCGCGGGGGAACAGCCGCAGGCGGAGCAGGCGCAGCCGCAAGCCAATTCACTCCAAGGGAGGGCCGAGGAAATGGAAATCAGCCGCGGCGCCAGCCGGCCCGCCGGTCCGGGGCCGGCCGATTACTTCACCGGCCGCGTCACGATCGCTCCACTGTTCGAGGCGAACGGATCGTCGCAGGTCGGAGCGGCCCTCGTCACCTTCGCTTCCGGCGCGCGAACCGCGTGGCACATGCACCCGATGGGCCAACGCCTGGTGGTGGTTTCCGGCACGGGCTGGACCCAGGTGGAAGGCGGCGAAGTCGAGACCTTCCGCGCGGGCGACGTCGTGTGGTGCCCGCCCAACCTGCGGCACTGGCACGGAGCCACCCCGACCGGCGCGATGTCCCACATCGCCATCCAGGAATCACGAAATGGCAGCCCTGTCACATGGATGGAGCATGTGACGGACGAGCAATACGGCCAGCGAGGAGCAGCAAGATGAGCGAGAACCAGAAGCGCTTCCAGGGCAAGGTCGCCTTCGTGACCGGGGCCGGCACCGGGATCGGCCGGACCACGGCGCTCGCCTTCGCCCGGGAAGGGGCCAGCGTGGCCGTCGCCGGCCACAACCCGGAAGATATCGAGGAGACGGCTCAGCTGATCGAGAAACAGGGAGGCCGGGCCGTCTCGATCCTCTGCGACGTGACCCGGAGCGAGGACGTGAAGGCTGCCGTCGAGCGCACTCTCGAGACGTTCGGCCGGCTGGATTTCGCGTTCAACAACGCCGGCGTCGAACAGCCGGTGAAGCCCATCGACGAAGTCGGCGAGGATGAGTGGGACCGGCTTCTGGACGTCAATCTGCGCGGCGTCTTCCTGTGCATGAAGCACCAGCTTCCGGCAATGCTCCGCCAAGGCGGCGGAGTGATCGTGAACGCTTCGTCGGGCGCCGGGGTGAAAGGCATTGCCGGCCAGGGGGCTTACGCCGCCTCGAAATTCGGAGTGATCGGTCTGACGAAGTCGGCCGCCCTGGACCATGCGGCGTCCAACATTCGGGTGAACGCCATCTGCCCCGGAATCATCGACACTCCGATGATGGACCGGTTCAGCGGCGGCACCGACGAAGGCCGGGCCCGAGTGATCCGGCAGGAACCGGTCGGGCGCATGGGCAAGCCCGAGGAGATTGCCGGGGCAGTCCTCTGGATGTGCTCCGACGAGGCCGGATTCCTGGTGGGGCATGCGCTGGTCATGGACGGCGGCCAGACAGCCTGAGCGTCCCCTCCGTCATTCCGGCGGAGCCGGAATCCATGAACACCGTCGGCGCAGATCTCTCGCGATCCGTGTTCATGGATCCCCGGATCAAGTCCGGGATGACGGGTCTGGGTCGGGGATGACGAAGGCTCCTAATCCAGCTTCACCTTCCCACGCCCCTGCTTCACCGCGCCACGGCCCTTCTTCTCGTCCACCCGCTTGGCCTTGGCCGCCCGGCTCGGCTTCGTCTTGACCCGCCTGCGGGGAGCGACGTGGGCCTTGGCGACGAGCTCGGCAAGGCGGGCGCGGGCCTCCTCGCGATTGGCTTCCTGGGTGCGGTGGGTGCGGGCGGTGATCAGGATCTCGCCTTCGTTGGTCCAGCGGCTTCCGGCGAGCGTCTTCAGGCGCGCGTAGACCGCCGGGTGGAGGCCGAGCTTGAAGACGTCGCAGCGCAGCTGGCAGGCGGTGGCGACCTTGTTGACGTTCTGGCCGCCGGGGCCGGTCGAGGCGAGGAACTTCTCTTCCAGGGCCTCCTCGGGCAGCTGGAAGGGCTCAGTCGGCGAGGGCATCGCCCGGATCCGAGCTTGGCCCCGCCCTGAGCAGGGCCGCGGGAATGGTGGCCGTCGCCGCCAGGGACGGCTCGCCCTCGAGGACGTCGCCGAAGCCGGCGCCGAGGAAGGTCGGCGGCAAAGGCGCGGTCGCCTCGACCGGGGGCTTGCCGTCGCGGTCGACCCGGATCGACAAGCCATGGAGGAGCATCGGGCCGTTGGAGCCGCCGTAGACGGGATCGCCCGAGATCGGGATTCCGAGCCCATCGGACGCGTGGACCCTGATCTGGTGGGTCCGGCCGGTCTCGGGGGAGAAGAGGATGACGGCGCGGCCGTCGCGCACCGCGACCTTGCGCCAGCGGGTCAGGGACGGCCTGCCCTCCGGGTCGTTCACCATCCGCCAGCCTTCGGCCTCGCTCGACACCTTGCCCAGCGGCATGTCGATCACGCCTTCCCCGGTGTCGGGGACCCCGTCGAGCACGGCGAGATAGGTCTTGGTGACCTGCTTCGCCTCGAACGCGCGCTGGAAGCGTTTGTGGGCCTTGGGGTTGCGGGCGAGCAGGAGGCAGCCCGAAGTGTCCCGGTCGAGCCGGTGGACCGGGAGGGGAGGGCGTTTGAAGCCGAAGCGGAAATGCTTCAGATAATCCTCGAGGCTCTCGGGCGTGCGGGAGCCGGGGTGGACGGCGAGCCCGGCCGGCTTGTCGATGACGATCGCCTCGCCGTCGATGAACAAGACATATTTATCCCACAAGGCCATTTTCTTTCATCGAGGGCCCTTGCCCTGCCACGCCTGTTGCGGCCGCGCAACGTTTCGCGGACGTGATTGTGAATCCTCGTTTAATTCGAAATTAACCTTTTGCGTTCATCTCTCCCATGGTTAATGAACTTCATCAGTGGAACGGGGCTTTCGAACGCTCCGCAAGCCGCTGAGTGAGAGGGGCCAGGCACCATGCGCGTTCTGCTGATCGAAGACGAGCCGACCACCGCCAAGAGCATCGAGCTCATGCTGAGCGGCGAAGGGTTCAACGTCTATACCACCGACCTCGGCGAGGAGGGCTTGGACCTCGGCAAGCTCTACGATTACGACATCATCCTGCTCGACCTCAACCTGCCCGACATGCACGGCTACGACGTGCTGAAGAAATTGCGGCTGGCCAAGGTGGGGACCCCGGTGCTCATCCTCTCCGGCATCAGCGAAATGGATTCCAAGGTCCGAGCCCTCGGCTTCGGCGCCGACGATTACGTGACGAAGCCCTTCCACCGGGACGAGCTCGTCGCCCGCATCCACGCCGTGGTGCGCCGCTCCAAGGGCCACAGCCAGAGCGTGATCCGCACCGGCAAGCTCGCGGTCAACCTCGACGCCAAGACGGTCGAGGTCGACAGCGCCCGGGTGCACCTGACCGGCAAGGAATATGCGATGCTGGAGCTGCTCTCGCTCCGCAAGGGCACGACCCTGACGAAAGAGATGTTCCTCAATCACCTTTACGGCGGGATGGACGAGCCCGAGCTCAAGATCATCGACGTCTTCATCTGCAAGCTTCGCAAGAAGCTCAGCCTCGCCTGCGGCGGCGACAATTATATCGAGACCGTCTGGGGCCGCGGCTACGTGCTTCGCGACCCGGAAGAGATCGAGACCGCCAAGGTCGCGTGAACGGGTTCGGGAGTGGGGCAAACGGAGCGGCGCCGGCAGCGATGCGGGCGCCGCTTCCGTTTTCTGGATTATCCGAAGCTGGTAGTTGGCGGTTCAGACCCGAGGGTTTAAAAAGAGGCAATGAATGTCGCCGAGCACACCCTCGAGCTTTTGAAGCGCCTTCAAGCCGACTTCTCGGATTTCAGGCGGGAGCAGCTCTCGCAGGGTATTCGGATTGCTGCTGTCGAGCAGCATCTTGCTGCGAACCAGGTTGAGATCGCCCGGATCAGCGGCGACATGGCGGAGGTCAAGCAAGACATCGCGCTGATCAAGCGCCGTCTGGACCTTGTCGACGCCTGAACCGGCGAAAAGCCGATCCGAGAGCCGGAAATGGAGCGGCTCCGCAGTTTCGAGCCGCCGTTATCGTTCGCGCACACTCCTGGCGTCATAGGCGACGTCGCCTGTTTGTGATATGAGGCGGGCCACAGCAGGAATTTCCTATGCGCCGACCCCGGGACGAACGCGCTTCGCGAGCCGAAGAGATTTTCAATGCGCACATGGCGCGTCACGCGTCTCACATGGCCCGGGCCATGGCCGCGCACGAACGGGCGTTGGCGGCCGCGGAGCTTCGGATGAGCGGGGCGATTCGCGCCCACGAACGGGCCATGGAAGCTCTGGAGCGCAGGGCGGAGGATGTCCTGCGCCGCGCTCGCGGGATGGGCCCGGGCATGGCGCCCAAGGACGATTTCAAGCGGCGCTGGGGCAAGAGGCGGCCGGACGCGGAAGGGGGCGAGCCTATGCCGGCGGTTCCCCGTCCCAAGCCCAAGCCTCTCGCCGGAGCTGCGGCGGCGGAGATAGAATAGCCGGTCCTGGAGTTCGACGCCGGCGGGCGCCGGTTGCGAATCTCACCCGTTGACCCATATCCCTCTCACGGCTATAGGCCGCCTCGCCCGCGGAGCCTAAGCGTTCCTGGAGCGGGCAAGAGCTTGAACATTGCTGTTGCGTCGCAAGGGCCAGGGGGCCGAGAGGCCGCCCGGTTTTTTGCGTTTTTTGCGTGACGGCAGAGTAACTTAACAAGGTGAAGGGCTTCATGCCGACGATCAACCAGCTGATCCGCAAGGGTCGCGAGCCGCAAAAGGCGAAATCCAAGGTCCCGGCCATGGAGCAGAACCCGCAGAAGCGCGGAGTCTGCACTCGCGTCTATACGACGACTCCGAAGAAGCCGAACTCGGCGCTCAGGAAGGTGGCCAAGGTCCGCCTCACCAACCAGCGCGAAGTGATCAGCTACATCCCCGGCGAGGGGCACAACCTCCAGGAGCACTCGGTGGTCCTGATCCGCGGCGGCCGAGTGAGGGATCTTCCCGGCGTCCGCTACCACGTCCTGCGCGGCGTTCTCGACACCCAGGGTGTCAAGGATCGCCGCCAGTCCCGTTCCAAATACGGCGCCAAGCGTCCGAAGTGACCGAGCGGGCGCGAGCCCGCGTAGAGTCATCCCCGCGAAGGCGGGGATCCCGGCGAGAAGGGCTGAGCCTTCTGGTCCTGGGATGCCAGCCTTCGCTGGCATGACGAATTGAGGAAGTAAGCCCCGGACAGGTTCCGGACCCGGCTGAAGCAAAGAAGGAAGATTAGGAATGTCCCGTCGTCGTCGCCCCGAGAAGCGCGAAATCCTCCCCGATCCGAAGTTCGGGGACATCGTGCTGTCGAAATTCATGAACTCCGTCATGCTCGACGGCAAGAAGTCGGTCGCCGAAGGAATCGTCTACGGCGCCTTCGACACGATCGAGACCCGCGCCAAGCGCGATCCGATCGGAGTGTTCCACGACGCTCTCAACAACGTGAAGCCGGGCATCGAGGTCCGCAGCCGCCGGGTCGGCGGCGCGACCTACCAGGTTCCGGTCGAGGTCCGCACCGAGCGGGCCCAGGCCCTGGCGATCCGCTGGCTGATCGGAGCGGCGCGAAGCCGTTCGGAGAACACCATGGCCGGCCGCCTGTCGGGCGAGCTCATGGACGCCGCCAACAATCGCGGCAATGCGGTCAAGAAGCGCGAGGACACGCACCGCATGGCGGAAGCCAACCGCGCCTTCTCGCATTACCGCTGGTAGTTACTATATCGGGGAAGTGGATGCGAAAGCGTCCGTCCCCGTCACATACCCCGCTCATCCTGAGTAGGGACTGAGCCTGGCGAAGGCCCGTATCGAAGGACCGTCCTTCGATACGCCGTTTCGACAAGCTCAACGGCTACTCAGGATGAGCGGGGGTCGCTAGACCGCCGGACGTCCGGCATTGGAGATTTGATCGTGGCCCGCAGTCATCCGCTCGAGCGCTATCGCAACATCGGCATCATGGCGCATATCGACGCCGGCAAGACGACGACGACCGAGCGCATCCTCTATTATACCGGCAAGTCCTACAAGATCGGCGAGGTCCATGAGGGCACCGCCACGATGGACTGGATGGAGCAGGAGCAGGAGCGCGGGATCACGATCACGTCGGCCGCGACGACCTGCTTCTGGAAGGCGGACGAGGGCCAAGGCCCCGATCACCGCATCAACATCATCGACACTCCGGGCCACGTCGACTTCACCATCGAGGTCGAGCGCTCGCTTCGAGTCCTCGACGGCGCGGTCGCCTGCTTCGACGGGGTTGCCGGCGTCGAGCCGCAGTCCGAGACCGTCTGGCGCCAGGCCGAGAAGTACAAAGTGCCGCGGATGTGCTTCGTCAACAAGCTCGACCGCACCGGCGCGAATTTCGAGATGTGCGTCGGGATGATCAAGGACCGCCTCGGCGCCCGCCCCGCCGTCCTCTATCTCCCGATCGGGATCGAGAGCAGCTTCAAGGGCCTCGTCGACCTGGTCGAGAACCGCGCCATCATCTGGCTCGAGGAGAGCCTGGGAGCGAAGTTCGAGTACCAGCCGATCCCCGACGACCTGAAGGACGCCGCCGAGGCAGCCCGCATGGAGCTGATCGAGATGGCCGTCGAGCAGGACGACGAGGTCATGGAGGCCTATCTCGGCGGGGAGGAGCCCGACACGGCGACGCTCAAGAAGCTGATCCGCAAGGGCACCTTGAACTTCTCGTTCGTCCCGGTCCTCTGCGGCTCCGCGTTCAAGAACAAGGGCGTCCAGCCTTTGCTCGACGCGGTCGTGGATTATCTGCCGAGCCCGCTCGACGTGCCCGCCATCCAGGGCCTGAAGCTCGACGGCGTGACTCCCGACGAGCGCCCTGCGCAGGACGACGCTCCGTTCGCCGCCCTCGCGTTCAAGATCATGAATGACCCGTTCGTCGGGACCCTGACCTTCGCCCGTATCTATTCGGGCAAGCTGGAGACCGCGAGCCAGGTCACCAACTCGGTCAAGGACAAGAAGGAGAAGGTCGGCCGCATGCTTCTCATGCATGCCAACGACCGCGAGGACATCCAGGTGGCCTATGCCGGCGACATCGTCGCCCTCGCGGGCCTCAAGGACACCACCACCGGAGATACTCTGTGCGCCCCGGGCGCTCCGATCATTCTCGAGCGGATGGAATTCCCCGATCCCGTGATCGAGCTCAGCGTCGAGCCCAAGACCAAGGCCGACCAGGAGAAGATGGGCGTCGCGCTCAATCGCCTGTCGCGCGAGGATCCGTCCTTCCGCGTGAGCTCGGACAATGAGTCCGGCCAGACCATCATCAAGGGGATGGGCGAGCTCCACCTCGAGATCCTGGTCGACCGGATGAAGCGCGAGTTTAAGGTCGAGGCCAATGTCGGCGCTCCGCAGGTCGCCTATCGCGAATATCTCAAGCGTCCGGTCGAGCTGACCTACACGCACAAGAAGCAGTCGGGCGGTTCCGGCCAGTTCGCCGAAGTGAAGGTGAAGCTTGCTCCGGGCGAGCGCGGCTCGGGCTTCCAGTTCATCGATTCGGTGAAGGGCGGCAACGTCCCGAAGGAATATATCCCGTCGGTCGAGAAGGGCATGCGCGAGACCGCTGAGACCGGATCGCTGATCGGCTTCCCGATCATCGATTTCTCGGTCGAGCTGGTCGACGGCAAGTATCACGACGTCGATTCCTCGGCGCTCGCCTTCGAGATCTGCGCCCGCGGCGCGATGCGCGAGGGCGCTCAGAAGGCCGGCATCACGTTGCTCGAGCCGATCATGAAGGTTGAGGTCGTCACCCCGGAGGACTATCTGGGCGACGTCATCGGCGACCTGAACAGTCGTCGCGGCCAGATCCAGGGCACGGACAGCCGCGGCAACGCTCAGGTGGTCGAGGCCATGGTGCCGCTGGCCAACATGTTCGGCTACGTCAACGAGCTTCGGTCCTTCAGCCAGGGCCGCGCCCAATACTCGATGCAGTTCTCGCACTACGACGAGGTGCCTGCGAACGTGGCCGAAGAGGTCAAGGCGAAGCTGGCTTAATTGCATTATTGCTTGGCTTTGTGGTGCCATCCGACCGGGTGTCACCGGCCGAACTTGGGAGGGGGACACTCTATTGGTTGCCCCCTCCCGTGACCCCCACACCGCCTCGTAACAGCAACGTCACCGTAGCCGCATAACCCAGCGTAACCTCGTCATCATCCTCATTTGCAAGGCTGGGCGGTTGCCGTGCAGGTATGTGTCTTTGGGGTTCTGCCGGTGATCACGCAGGTCATGCTGCGTGATTCGGCCTTGACCCACATTCCATGACCCTGTCCATAGGCGTTACGGGCAGCATCGCTCCACGCCTGTTCGGCACGGGAGCGGGCAAGCGGTGTGTTGGCTTTGGCCGAACCGCTTCCAGAGACGGGATTCTGACAAACCTTGCCAGCGGCGACTGCAGGCGCTGCCTCGATCCCTGCTGCGACCAAGACCATCGCCGCCATGGCAATTCCAGTTCGCGTTCTCATCATTAATCCTCCCCCTTATTAGCCGCCACCAAGAACGGGCGGGTTGTCAGCATATTGACTAGAACTATGTTTAACTACGCGTAAGGTAATTTCCGTCCGAAATCAACAAGCCCTAAAACTGCCCCGTTATGATTATGCAACTATGCAAGTTTGGTGATAAGTTACTATGATTGCTTGATTTACAATGCCAATCCGCGGAATATATCTAACCGCTGCCTTAGGGTCAGCAGGACACAATAATCGCAAATGAGCATCGGTGGTTTCCCCTGTCGCTGTCGGAACCCTAATCAGTAGTTGCCATCAGTGACTTGCGCGAGATTATCATCGCGAAGAGCAGCTGTGCAGCCGCTCGACTGTCTGCGGCCATGATTTCGGTTGAGCAGCGGTCCCTTTGCGACACCGACGCTGCGTGCTTGGGCGCTTGCGACACTCCGTTGCGCGCCGTCTGCGTGACATCGATCATTGGTATCTCAATCCTCGTCGGCGCTTGCCTTCGAGATCTGCGCCCGCGGAGCGATGCGCGAGGGCGCCCGGAAGACGGCATCACGCTGCTCGAGCCGATCATGAAGGTTGAGGTCGTGACCCCGGAAGACTATCTGGACGACGTCATCGGCGACCTGAACAGCCGGCGCGGCCAGATGCAGGGTACGGACAGCCGCGGCAATGCGCAGGTGGTCGAGGCGATGGTGCCGCTTGCGAATATGTTCGGCTACGTTAATGAGCTGGGCTCATTCAGCCAGGGCCGTGCCAGTACTCGATGCAGTTCTCGCATTACGACGAGGTGCCGGCGAACGTCGCGGAAGAGGCCAAGGCGAAGCTGGCTTAGTTAGGCGAGGCCACGCCGCGATAGAATTCGCCGAACTTCCGCGTGGAGGCTCGGTTGGAAGCGTTGAGAGTGGGAGGGCCAGACCGTGTTACGTGGGTGCTCTATCAAGTGGGCAGCTTCCTCGTCATGGCCGCAAATGCGCATCGCGTTGCCTCACAGCCATCACGCTAGAGCACCGTGCCTGAAAAGTGAATCGGGGGGATTCCCCTGAGGACCGCTTTGTGATTCACCGTGTGTGGAGGTGGATCATGGGCAAGCCTTATTCGGGTGATCTTCGCGAGCGTATTTACGGCGAGATATCGGGCGG
>DASWLZ010000037.1:0-189426 GCA_036399975.1 Allosphingosinicella sp. | reverse complement strand
GTTCGCCTGCCGGAGCGGCCTCGACCGCCTCGGGCGCCGCCGATCCTTCGACCGGCCGGATCTTCGCTCCGGTCAGCTTCTCGATCGCTTCGATCGCCTCGGCATCGGCGGCGGTGGCGAGGGTGATGGCGATCCCGGTCTTGCCCGCCCGGCCGGTCCGGCCGATGCGGTGGATATAATCGTCCGGATGCCACGGCACGTCGTAGTTGAAGACGTGGCTGACGTCCTTGATGTCGAGGCCGCGGGCGGCGACGTCGGAAGCGACCAGAATGTTGATCTCGCCGGCCTTGAACCGCTCCAGCTCGCGGATCCGCTCGGGCTGCTCCATGTCGCCGTGGATCTCGCTGGCGTTGAGGCCGGAGCGCTTGAGGCTCTGGGCGAGCTCGCGCACCGTCGTCTTGCGGTTGCAGAAGATGATCGCGGTGCGGACGTCGTTGCCCTTGAGCCGGTCGGTGAGAACCTGCTTCTTCTTGCGCGAATCGACCTTGAGAACGCGCTGGTCGATGGAGATGTTGGCGGTGGCCGGCCGCGCCACCTCGATCGTCTTCGGGCCGGTCAGGAACTTGTCGGCCAGCTTCTTGATCGGACCCGGCATGGTTGCCGAGAAGAGCAGGGTCTGGCGGACCGACGGAAGCTTCGAGCAGATTTCCTCGATGTCCGGGATGAAGCCCATGTCGAGCATCCGGTCGGCCTCGTCGATGACGAGCAGGCCGCAGCCGTTGAGCATGATCTTGCCGCGCCCGAACAGGTCCATCAGCCGGCCCGGAGTGGCGATCAGGACGTCCACGCCCTTCTCCAGCTTCTTGATCTGGTCGGTCATGTTGGTGCCGCCGATCAGAAGCGCCATGTTGAGCTTGTGATACTTGCCGTATTTCTCGAAATTCTCGGAGACCTGCATCGCCAGCTCGCGAGTCGGCTCGAGGATCAGCGAGCGTGGCATCCGCGCACGGCTGCGGCCCTGCCCGAGGATGTCGATCATCGGGAGGACGAAGGCCGCGGTCTTGCCCGTTCCCGTCTGAGCGATCCCGATCAGGTCGCGGCCCATCAGAACTGACGGGACGGCCTGCTTCTGGATCGGCGTGGGGTCCGAATAGCCGGATTCCTCCACGGCTCGGAGCAATTCGTCGGATAGGCCGAGATCGGCAAAACTCATAAGGGTTCCGGGTGATTGAGGGGCTTCGTCGTGAGCCGCTTCAGCCCCAGCGCTTGGGCGAAGCGGCCGCTCAAGTCAAGAAACCTCAACGGCGGACGACCGGTTCCAGGCTGCGGAAACGCTCGATCCCGCAAGCCCCGCCCATTCGCGAGCGGATATCGTCGCGATCCTCGCAGATCATCCCGTCGGGGTTGGGCGTGATGTAGAAGCCATAATAATAATCGAGCGCGGGGCAGCTGCTCTGCAGCTTGGCCCGGACCCTCTGGCGGGTGCGCATGATCAGGTCGACGCTGCTCTTGCCGACCAGGGTGGCGCCGGCGATCGCCCGGGCCGGGATGCATTTGGGGCCCTTTCCCTCTTTCCAGTCGAGGCGCGTCGGAGGGGTCTGGCGGAAGCGGATGATGACCTGCTCGCGCACCACCGTCTGGCCGTATTGGGCGGGCCGCGCACGCTGGCCGGCGGCCGGAGCGGCCGCGGCGAGCAGCACCAGCAGGGCGGCCGTGCCCGCGCGGATCATGAGGAGCGCTCCATTGCCCCGTCCCATTCCCGCAAGCGCTTGAACATGCGATTAATCCCCCGCTTGCAGAAGGCGCGATTGCGCCATAGTAACCGCCGCCACATTCAGGCAGCCCGAGACGCGGCCGCCTCCAACATTAGCGGAGACATGAACATGGCGACCCAGCCGCCGTCGGGCACCCTTCCGATTTTCTATGGCGGCCTCGAGCCGCTGTCGAGCAGCGTCCACAGCGGCTATCGGAGCCGCTCCTCGGACCGCGCGCCCTTCCTCGCCACCAACCATGCGGTGCCGATCACCATCGACGAGTTCGTGGCCGTGCAGCGCTTTTGCCCGATCGTCTTCTCGGTCGGCGAGAATCCGGTGCCGCTGGCGCTGATGGGGCTCAACGAGGGAGTCAACGTGTTCGTCGACGACCAGGGCAAGCTGCTCGGCGAGGCCTATCTGCCGGCTTACGTCCGGCGCTACCCGTTCATGCTGGCGCGCCTCGCGCCCGACGCCCAGGAGCTTTCGCTCTGCTTCGACCCGACCAGCGGGCTGGTCGGCGATTTCGACGAGGGCGAGGCGCTGTTCGACGACGGCAAGCCCAGCGAGACCACCAACAACGTCCTCAAGTTCTGCGAGGAGTTCGAGCTTTCGGCCCAGCGCACCGTCGCCTTCATGGCGGAGCTGAAGACCTCCGACCTGCTGATGGACGGTGAAGTGACCATCCAGCCCGCCGGCGCCGGCCAGCCCTTCGTCTACCGCGGCTTCCAGATGATCAACGAGGAGAAGCTTCGCGAGGTCGAGGGCGACGAGCTGAAGCGGATGAACCAGAACGGCATGCTGCCGCTGATCCTCGCCCACCTCTTCTCGATGTCGATCGTCCGCGACATCTTCGCCAAGCAGATGCAGCAGGGCAAAGGGCCTCAGACCCCGGAGCTCGCCGGCGCACCGGCGGGCAACGCCTGACCCTTCCGGCGCCGGCTCCCCGGCCTTCGCCGGGGAGCGGCCCCGTGGTCCAGCCGACCCCGGCCTACCCGTCCGCAACCAGCTCGGCGACGACCGCCGCGGCGTCGACTCCCAGCACCCGGGCTATGGTGAGGAACTCGGAGACCTCGAGCCGCCGCTCGCCCCGCTCGTAATTGGAGACGAAGGACTGTGGGCGGCCCAGCCGGTCGGCGAGGTCCGCCTGCCTCAGCCCCCGCGCCCGCCGGGCCTCGAGCAGGCGCTTGCGGAGCCGGTCCGCCGGCCGCTCGCGCCCGCGCGCCGGCGGCGGCTCGTCCGCGGGCTCCTCGCCGCCGAGGCGGCCGAGCTCCCCCGCCAGCCGCTCGAGTTCCGCGCTAAGCCGCGCCAGATTTGTCCGTTCCCTGCTTCCCACGCTCGCCCTTCCCCACGTTAAGCGAAATCCACCGCGCTGGAGTAGTTGCTTTGCGATGGATTGTCGAGGCCGCTCGTCGAGGCCGGGCCAGCCGTCGGGAAGGCCGCCGCGCCGCTGCAGCCATGGCCCGCGGCCACTCTCGAACCCGACTTCGGTCCGGATGGCTCCGCGGCCCGGAGGCGGCCGACGCCGCCCTTGAAACCTTTCTTATCTATCATACATTTAATCTGACGCGCCGACGTATTTCCCCCTTTGCGGCGGTGCGTTGCGCCCTTCGGGGCGCTCCTCCCTGAACCTGGCCACCCCGCGCAACCCGCGGGGTGGTTTTTTGGGTACGGGGAGGATGCCGACTGCGCCGCTTTACGGCGGCGCAGTCGGGTTCACCGTGAAGGCGTCGCTGAACAGCAAGGTGAACAAGTGCCTTCGCTCGGCATCCTCGACCTCGATGAACGAGGCGGGGTTCAGCTGCCCGGCCCGCATTTCCTCGGCCATGATGTCGCGCGCCCCGACGATGGCGATCGCGCGGGCCGCCGCCTCGTCTGGCAAATCGCGCCCTTCCTCATCCTCGACGAAGCCGTTCCCGTTGCAGACGTGGAAGAAGAAGAGAGGCATGGACCCGCCCCTATCCGTCCGGAGGCCGGTGCTCCGCTTCCGCCTCCCGGACGCGTTGCCCGTGCGCCTCCGTGGCCCCGTCGAGCAGGCGGTGCGAAGTCTCCAGCGCGGCATCGGGGGTCAGGAGCGCGCCCACGCCGTCGGGCCCGCTGACGGCGACGGTGCCGTCCTCGACCTTCACATCGCTCGGAACGTCGTAGACTTTTCCCATGCCCCGATAGCGCCCCGGCCCGCCAACCGGTTCCCATCGACCGCGTGGCCGGCTCCGCTACGTGCGGCTAAGCGAACGCAGGAAATGAGGCGTGCCGATCCCGTCGACGATCTTCACCGCGGTTGCGCCGAAGCGGCTTTGCATCTCCGGCAGCTGGTCGGTCGCGTAGCGGGTGGCGACGCCGAGATCGTCGAAGGCCTCGCTGCCCATGGTCAGCGGCCCCCTCATCCACATCACTTTGAAGCTCATCGAATGTCCTCGCGGCGTGACGAGCATGGGCCTAGCGGAAAAGCGTTAATCGAGCCCTGCCGGAGCGGCAGCTTCCCTGCACGGAGCGGCGGGTCCACTTGTTCATGGGCGGTCTTCCAGCCTCACGGGGCGCAGCGCGAGGCGACGATCGCCGGCCGGCCCTGCTCAAAAGCTCGGTTGCTTGGCGACACAGGTCGCGAACAGGCGAGCCATCGCGGAACTTCCCGATATCGGAAAGACTGCGACGGACCGTCCCGACCGTCGGATTTCCAATGTCTTGCCCCTTGCAAGGGAGGCGATGAACGGCTGTTGCGCGATGCCGAGCCGGTAGGTGGGGCCGGGCTTGCCGTCGAAATCCTCCAGCATCGTCGAATGCATGGCCGGGGGGACGAGCCGGCCGTCGATTCGCACCTCAAGGTCGTGGCGCCGATCCGCGGCGGCTTCGTCGTTGATGTCGAGCGGGTCCAGCCCCGGCCTCCACAGGATCAGGCTGTCGGAATGGTCGTCCCACTTGGCCAGGCGCAGGGTCAGCCGAGGGCCGCCCGGCAGCTCTCTGATCGCCATGCAGTAATTGCCCGCTTCACCATAGAACCAGCCGTTGGCGAGGCGTCTCGGCGTTTCGACCGGAGGACGGGCCTGAGAGGCGGTGCCGGCGAGCAGCAGGGCCGCGACGAAAGCCATGGATATCCTCATGAGCCAGCCTTTCTCTTTGCGGCCGACCACTGGTTATTCCGCGGCGATCGCGTCGGGCGGGTCGAGCGCGGCCGCCGCCAGCGCTTCGACGATGGCCGCGATGAGCCGGGACACGCGGTCGAAGCCGGGGCCGGTGCTGCGCAGGTCGGGCGCCAAATAGAGCGAGCGGTCGAGCTCGAGCTGGAGGGCGTGGATGCCCCGGGCCGGGCGGCCGTGGCGCTCGGTGATATGGCCTCCGGCATAAGGCGCGTTCCGGGCGACCCTGAAGCCGGCGGCGAGGGTGGCCCGCTCCGCCGCGGCGACCAGCGCCTCGGCCATGCTTCCGCCGTGCCGGTCGCCGAGCACGACCGGCGCCTCACCCTCGCCGCCGCGCGGAGGCATGGAGTGGCAATCGAGCAGGATGGCGATCCCGAAGCGCGCCTTCACCGCCTCCAGCTCCGCCTGGAGCGCGGCGTGGTAGGGGCGGTGGATCCGCTGGACTCGCCGGGCCACCTCGGCGGCGGCGATCCGCTGCCGCCAGATCGCGCCGGAGCCGGCGATTCGCGCCGGAATCAGGCCAAGGCCGCCGCGGGTTCGAGGCGAATCGACGGTGGCGTCGGCGGCCGGCCGCGGAAGGACCATGGCGGGATCGAGCTCGCGCTCGTCGCGGTTGAGATCGATCTCGGCCCGCGGCGTATCGGCGATCACCGCGACCGCGCCCGATTCGACCGCCCGCCAGACGAGCCGGTCGACGAGCCGGTCCTCGAGACTTTCGAGCCGCGCCCGCGAGACCCGCGCCGAAGCGAGCAGCCGGTCCGAATAGGCCCGCCCGGCATGGGGCACGGAAACGACCACCGGCGAGCCCGGCTGTGCGGGTCCGAGACGGCGGAAAGGCGGCGCGGAATCGGGCATTTGCTTTGCCTAGGTAAGTAGTCCGGATTTGGCACGCAATCGTCTTGCGTCGGTGGGGAGCCGCGATCGGGCTCGCCCGCGCTGGAAAAGCGCGTTGCCTTCGGGCATAGAAAAGGCCGCGGGCGCGCATCGGGCGCGGCCGGCTCCTGAGGGCCGATATGATCAGGATCCTGCTGGCGGAGGACGACGCGTCCATGCGGGCCTATCTCGGCCGCGCGCTCGAGCGCGCGGGCTACGAGGTGGTGTCCGTCGATCGCGGGACCGCCGCCCTGCCGCTGATCGAGGCGGACGGCTTCGATCTGCTTCTGACCGATATCGTCATGCCCGAGATGGATGGGATCGAGCTTGCCCAGAAGGCGGCGATCATCGCCCCGGCGATGCGCGTGATGTTCATCACCGGATTCGCCGCGGTGGCCCTCAAGGCCGGCAAATCGGCGCCGAGCGCCAAGGTGCTCTCCAAGCCTTTTCACCTGCGCGACCTCGTCGCCGAGGTCGACCGGCTGTTCCAGACGGAAGACCAGCACGGAAGGCTGTAGGAGCGCCGGCGGGGCGGGATCGGCACAGCCCCGTTCCGGGGACGGGATTTCCTTAAACCAATCTTAGTGGGCGGCGGCTACGGCCGTTCGGCGCGGGGGCGCGGCGGCACGGCTGTTGGCGATCGGGATCGGGAATGACAAGGTCACGCATCTGGGGCTTCGGAGGCCGGGCGCCGGCATCCGCCGGCCGCGACTCGAAGCGGGATTCGGGGCCGCTGCCGAATGCCCGCCCGGGCTCGGGCCGAGCCGATCCCGGCGAGGCGCTTCTGCTGATGCGGAGCTTCGAGGAATCCGGCCACGGCTGGTTCTGGTCGACCGACCCGGAAGGTCACCTCACCTATATCAGCGACAGCATCGCCCAGGTGCTGGACGCGGATCGCCAGCCTCTCGTCGGGTCGAGGTTCGCCGAGCTCTTCGTCCCTGCGGACGACGACGAGAGCGGCCGCCGCCCGTTGCCGTTCATCCTGGCGAAGCAATCGGCCTTCGAGAAGATCATCCTCTGCGCGGCAACGGCCGGAGACGGGCGCTGCTGGTCCGTTTCCGGATGCCCGCAATTCGATCCCTCGGGCCGGTTCACCGGCTATCGCGGCAGCGCCATGGACGTCACCGAGCAGCGCCGGACGTCCGAGCACGCCTCGCAGCTCGCCAAATATGATCCGCTCACAGGCTTGCCCAACCGCCGCCGCATGTCCGAGGTCCTCGATGCGGGGCTCGCCGGCGCCGAGCATCACAGGAAATCCTGCGCGGTGATGCTGATCGACCTCGACCGTTTCAAGCAGGTCAACGACACCCTCGGCCATCCGGCCGGTGACATCCTGCTGAAGCAGGTCGCGGAGCGCCTGTCGCGGATCGTCGGCGACCGGGAGAAGGTCTTCCGGCTGGGAGGCGACGAGTTCCAGATCGTCCTCCCCAATTGCGAGGACCGCGGGATCATCGGCGACATGGCGGCCGACATCATCTCCACCCTCTCCCAGCCTTACTCGGTCGACGGCTGCCGATGCATCATCGGCGCGTCCGTCGGGGTCGCCATCGCTCCGGCCGACGGTTTCTCGAGGGCCGAGCTGATCCGCAACGCGGATCTTGCGCTCTACGCGGCGAAGGCCGGCGGGCGCGGCCGGTTCCGGTTCTTCTCTAGCGACCTCCTTCAGGCGGCGGCCGACAAGCGGGCGCTGGAGGAGGAGCTTCGCGACGCCCTGGCGAGGGGCGAGATCAGCCTGGCCTACCAGCCGATCGTGAGCGCCGTCACCAACAGCATCACCGGAGTCGAGGCGCTGATGCGGTGGAATCATCCCGTGCGCGGGCCGATCTCGCCGGCCATGTTCATCCCGATCGCCGAGGAAGCCGGTCTCATCGGCCCCCTGGGCGACTGGGCGTTGCGCCAGGCCTGCGAGGACGCGGTCGGCTGGCCCGTCAAGCTCCGGGTCGCGGTCAACGTGTCGCCGATCCAGTTCAAGAGCGAGACCCTTCCCGCCACGGTCCTGTCCGCCCTGGCGGCATCGGGCCTCGCCCCCGACCGGCTCGAGCTGGAGATCACCGAGGGCGTATTCGTCGGGGAATCGCCCTCGACAGACGCGATGTTCGCGAGCCTGAAGGAAATCGGGGTCCGCCTCGCCCTGGACGATTTCGGCACCGGCTATTCCTCCCTCGGCTATCTGCGGACCGCGCCGTTCGACAAGATCAAGATCGACCAGACCTTCGTCCATGCCGCGACCCTGCCGGGATCGAGGAACGGCGCGATCATCGCGGCCATCGTGGCGCTTGCGGAGGCGCTCGGAATGGAGACCACCGCCGAGGGCATTGAATATATGGACCAGCTCCATCTCATCCGGAGCCTCCGGGTCAGCCATGTCCAGGGCTGGGTGTACAGCAAGGCGCTGAGCTGCGAGGCGCTGGCCCGGCGGCTGGAGGCGGGAGACTGGACCATCGAGCCGTCTGGCCCGACCCGGCAGCGCAGCGCCCGGCAGGCGGTCTACCGCAAGGTCGGGATCATCCACGGCAATCGCTACCGGTCCGCGATCATGCGCAACCTTTCCGAATCGGGGGCGCTGATCGAAGGCGTGCCGGAGTTCCCTCCCGAGTCGCTGATCGTCGTCGACTTCGGCGACGGCCAGCTCGTCTTCGCCCGGATCACCAGGGTGGCGGGCCGCCAATACGGGATCGCCTTCGAGCAGGAGCTCGTCGACGACGGCAATGGCGGGCTGTGCACGAGCCACCGGGTCTCCGCCTACCTGCTGAACACCCTCGGGCTTCCCACCCCGGGCGATCCGGACAAGGACATGGGCGATCCCGGGGCTTCGGAGCCGCTCGAGGAACTCGCCAGGAAGCTCGGGCTGACGCTCGCGCCGAGGCCGCCGGGGCACGCCGCGCCGATGAGCCTGCAATGGTCGCCGGCCGCGGCGGACGGCCCCCAGGTGCCCACCTTCCGCGACGTTGCGGAGCGCTATCTGGAGAGCATCGGCGGGGACGAGGCCGGCCGCGACAGCGCCAGGCGCGATCTGCGCAACCATGTGCTTCCCCGGTTCGGCCAGCTTCGCCTCGACCAGGTGACCGAAGCGGACATCATCGCCTGGCTCGCGGCCAAGGGGGACGGGGAGGGCCTTCCGCCCGGCACGGACCGCCGCCTGCACGGCCTGCTCAGCCGGATGTGCGCTTTGGCGGTGGACCTGAAGCTGCCCGGAGCGGAGCTCAATCCGCTCGAAGGGAGCTTCCGGTTCGACAGGCGCGGCCAGGGCGAGCTGCTGCTGACCCCGGCGGAGGCGGAAAGGCTGCTCGAGGCCGCCCGCGCCGGCCACAACCGGCAGCTCAGGTTCATCCTCTCGCTGCTCATGCTGACCGGCGCCCGGCCGGGGGAAATACTCGGCGCCCGCTGGGAAGAGATCGACCTCGCGGCCGGGACGTGGCGGCTCGAGGCGCCTGGGGAGGCGAGGGCCCGCGAGCTTCGCCTGAGCGCCGCCGCCCTAGCCCTGCTCGCCGAGGTGCCGCGCTGGGAGGGGTGCGCCTGGCTGGTCCCCAATCCGGCGACGAAACGGCCCTTCCGCTCGGTCGCCGGGAGCTGGGAAGCGGCGAGGGGCGAGGCCGGGCTCGGTCACCTCGAGCTGGACGACCTGCGCTTTTGCGATCTCGGCAGCGCCCTCTGGGAGGAGCGGCTCCTCGACATCGCCCTCGACATCGCGGACGTCCCGGGAGCGGAGGCGGCGGCCTGCCGGGGCGCGGAGGCCCGCCCGGCCATCTACGGGCCGGAGCCGAGGCGCTCGGCGGCATGAGCCCGGGCTGAAAGCCGGCGCTTGCACAGCGGGTAGGCCGTCGCTACATCGCGCCGCAGTGGGCGTGTAGCTCAGTGGTAGAGCACTGTGTTGACATCGCAGGGGTCGCAAGTTCAATCCTTGCCACGCCCACCATCAGAAAGCCCCGGAAATCTGCGGATTTCCGGGGCTTTTTGGCGTCCGGGCGGGGTCCTCTCGAACGGGGTGGTCGTCGCCGAGGCCGGGCCCGATCTCGACTTCGAACCTCATCGGGCAACTTTGGCGGGCCTTTGACGGGCTCGGGCCGGATGGCTCCGGATTTGCGATCTGCCGCTCGGCGCACTATCTTCGGGAGGTGGCGCGCAGGCGCCTCAATAATCCCATGAATCCGGAGACTTGCGTGTTGAAGAACAACCTCGCTTTCGCCGCCTCGCTGCTGGCGCTCGTCGCCGCGGCTCCCGCCGTCGCGGGCGACCGTCACGATTGTATCGACGAAAGCTGCACGATGGTCTCGCTGATCGAGGCGTCCGGCGACCAGACGGGCGCAGGCGGCGCTTCGGCAGTGGAAGCGCAGCGCTTCGGAAGCTGGGGGATCGACCTTGCCGGAATGGACCGCTCGGTGAAGCCCGGCGACGACTTCTTCGCTTATGTGAACGGCAATTGGGCCAAGACGACGCCGATCCCCGCCGACCGCTCCTCCTACGGCGCCTTCGCGGTGCTTCGCGACCTGTCCGAGGCGCGGCTTCGCCAGCTCGTCGAGACCTATCCCGCGGGCGACCCGGCCACGGGCGGGGACCAGGCGAAGGTCGCGGCGCTCTACCGCGGTTTCATGGACGAGGAAGCGGCCGAGCGTCAGGACGCGGTGCCCCTCCTCGCCCGGATCGCGCCCATCTACCAGGCCAGGACCCGCGAGGACCTTGCCCGGCTGATGGGCCGCTCGATCGGCGGCTTCGGAAGCACCTTCTTCGGCTCGGGAGTCACCGACGACGCGAAGAATCCGGAGCAATATGCGCTCTACATGGGCCAGTCGGGCCTCGGCCTCGGCGACCGCGACCTCTACCTCGACGCCAAGTTCAAGCCGCAGAAGGACCGCTACCTCGCCTACGTGGCCCAGATGCTGGAGATGGCGGGCTGGCCGGCGCCGAAGCCATCGGCCGCCGAGATCCTCGCTCTGGAGACCAGGATCGCGGAGGCGCACTGGACCCGCGCCGAGAGCCGGAACCGCGACAAGACCTACAATCCGATGACCCTGGCGCAGCTCGAGGCCCAGGCGCCGGGCTTCCCCTGGCGCACCTACTGGCAGGCGGCCGGCCTCGACCGCACCGAGCGCGCCGTGGTCAGCCAGGTCACCGCAGTGCCCAAGCTCGCCCGGATCTTCGCGGAGACGGACCTGCAGACCCTCAAGGCCTGGCAGATGTTTCACACCACGGACGACATCTCGCCCTTGCTCTCGAAGCGCTTCGTCGACGCGAATTTCGAGTTCCGCTCGAAATTCCTCCAGGGCCAGCCGCAGCAGCGCGACCGGTGGAAGCGCGGCATCGCCTACGCCGAGAATGCGATGGGCGAGGCGATCGGGCGCGATTACGTCGCCCTCTACTTCAAGCCCGACGCGAAGGCGAAGATGGACCGGCTGGTGACCGACCTTCGGGCGGCGATGAAGGCCCGGCTCGAGCGGCTCCAGTGGATGGGGCCGGAGACCAAGGTCGAAGCCCTGAAGAAGCTCGAGAATTTCGGCCTCAAGATCGGCTATCCCGACAAGTGGCGCGACTATTCGGCGCTACAGACCGTGCCGGGCGACCTCGTCGGCAATGCCGAGCGCGCCGGCCGCTTCGAATGGGACTATCGCCGCAACCGGGTGGAGACCCCGGTCGACAAGGCGGAATGGGGAATGACCCCCCAGACGGTGAACGCTTATTATTCGTCGGTGAAGAACGAGATCGTCTTCCCGGCCGCCATCCTCCAGCCGCCCTTCTTCGATCCCGACGCCGACCCGGCCGTCAATTACGGGGCGATCGGGGGGGTGATCGCCCATGAGATCACCCACGGCTTCGACGACCAGGGCCGCAAGTCCGACTGGGCGGGGGTGCTTCGCGACTGGTGGAAGCCGGAGGACGCGGCCAAGTTCGAGGCCCAGGCGACCAGGCTGGGTGACCAATATGCCGCCTACGAATTCCCGACCCTGCCCGGGATGCACATCAACCCGCGGGTCGCGATGGGCGAGAACATCGCCGATCTCGGCGGAGTCCATCTCGGCCTCGAGGCCTATCGCAACTTCCTCGGCGGCAAGCCGGGGCCGGTGCTGGACGGCTTCACGCCCGAGCAGCGCGTGTTCATGGCCTGGGCCCAGGTGTGGCGGACCCTGTGGCGCGACGACGCGCTGAGGCAGCAGATCGTCAACGGCCCGCACAGCCCCGGCCAGATCCGCGCGTTCGCGCCGCTGAGGAACGCCGACGAATGGTACAAGGCGTTCGACGTGAAGCCCGGCGACAAGCTCTACATCCCGCCGGAGCAGCGCGCCCGGATCTGGTAGCCACGTCATCCCGGCGGAGGCCGGGATCCATGAACACCGCGGTGCGAAACCTCGTATGTCGGTGTTCCTGGATTCCGGCCTTCGCCGGAATGACGGTCAGCGCCGGGTCGCCAGCCAGATCATGTGCTTGGCGCCCTTACGCCCGGCATGGGCACGCACCGTCACCTCCTCCACCGCGAAGCCGGCCTTGCCGAGCTTCTTGGTGAAGGCCGGGTCGGACGCCGCCGACCAGATGGCGAGGATACCCCCTGGCTTCAGCGCCGACCGCGCCCGGCGCAGGCCCTCGAGGTCGTAGAGCCGGTCGTTGGTGGCGCGGCTGAGGGCGTCGGGACCGTTGTCCACGTCGAGCAGGATCGAATCGTAGCTGGATCGGGCCGCGGCGATGAGATCGCCGACGTCGCTCTCGACCAGCTCGACTCGCGGGTCGTCGAGACTTCCCGAATGGACGTGGGCCATAGGCCCCCGCGCCCACTTCACGATCGCCGGCACCAGCTCGGAGACCACCACTCCGGCATCCGGCCCGAGCGCGCCCAGCGCCGCCCGCAGGGTGAAGCCCATGCCGAGCCCTCCGATCAGCATCGCCGGCCTGGGCCGCCCCGCCATCCGCTCGCACACGAGGGTGGCGAGCGCTTCCTCCGATCCGCGCAGCCGGGTGCTCATAAGTGCGTTGGCGCCGAGCATGATCCAGAAGTCGTCGCCGCGCCGGATCAGCCGGAGCTCGCCGCCGCCGGGAATGGGGGCGCTGTCGATCAGGACTCGGGGAATCATCGCCGGCCCCCTTGGACGGATCGATGGACAAGCGCAACGAAGGCGCCGACACCGGCGTTCGTCACCGGTTGGAACAGGGAGCACCGAGCCGTGAGCGTCGCCTTCCGCCGCGAGAGCGACGAAGAGCATAAGGAGCCGAGGTTCGAGCTCCCGATCCCGGTCGGGCCGAACCTGGTGACTGTTAACGGCCTCGACCAGGCGCAGGCCCGGGTGGAGGCGCTCGAGGCGCTCGTCGCCGCCGAAGGGGACGAAACCCGGCTCGAGGAAGCGAAGCGGGAGCTTCGCTACCGGCGGACCCGCCTCGCGACGGCCCAGCTGGCCCCGCCTCCGCCGGAGGGCGAGGTCGGCTTCGGCTGCAGAGTGAGCTTCCGCCAAGGCGGCGCTCTGCGGAGCATCGACATCGTCGGCGACGACGAGGCCGATCCCTCGGCCGGCCGGATCTCCTTCTCGGCGCCGCTCGCCCGGGCCCTGATCGGCGCCTGCGTCGGCGACCATGTCGATTTCGCCGGCCGCGCCGAAGCCCTCGAGGTCACCGAGATCGCGCCGATCGGCTAGAGGAGGACAGATGCGCAGCCTGCCCTTCAACTTCGCCGGCCAGAGCGCGCAGACGCTGGCGGGCCGGCTCGACCTGCCCGAAGGCCCGGTCGCGGCGCACGTCCTCTTCGCCCATTGCTTCACCTGCAGCAAGAATTCGCTCGCCGCGGTTCGGGTCGCGAGGGCGCTCACATCGCGCGGCTTCGGCGTCCTTCGCTTCGATTTCACCGGCCTGGGGGAAAGCGGCGGCGACTTCGGCGGGAGCGGGTTCGGCGGCAACGTCCGCGATCTCGTCGCGGCCGCGGCGGCGCTGCGCGAGGCCGGAAGGCCGCCCAGCCTCCTGATCGGGCACAGCCTGGGCGGGGCGGCCGCGCTGGCCGCCGCCGCGGACATTCCCGAGGTCCTCGCCGTGGCGACCATCGCGGCGCCCATGGACGCGGACCATGTGATGCACCTCCTCGCCTCGGGGCTGGATCAGATAAAAGCGCGCGGCGAGGCCGAGGTGAGCATCGGCGGGCGGCCGTTCACGATCCGCCGAGCCTTCATCGACGACCTGAAGGCCCAGGACCAGGAGTCGCGGATCGCCGGACTCCGCCGCGCCCTGCTCATTCTCCATTCCCCGCAGGATGAGACCGTCGCCCTCGACAATGCCACGCGCATCTTCGTGGCGGCGCGGCACCCCAAGAGCTTCGTGTCCCTCGACGGCGCCGATCACCTCCTGACCAGCGCGAAGGACGCGGATTACGTCGCCGAGGTCGTGGCGGCCTGGGCCTCGCGCTACCTTCCCGCCGACGAGCCGCTGCGAAGCGACTCCCAGACGGGCTTCGTCACCGTTGAGGAAACCGGCGAGGGGGCGTTCCAGGTGGAGGTCACGGCCGGCGGCGCCCGCTTCATCGCCGACGAGCCCGTCGAGGTCGGAGGGCTTGGCTCGGGCCCGACGCCCTATGATCTGCTCGCGGCCGGTCTCGGTGCCTGCACCGCGATGACGCTTCGGCTCTACGCAAGGGGAAAGTCGCTGAAGCTGGACAAGGTCACCGTGGATGTCGGCCACAGCCGCACCCCGGAAGGGGGCGACAGGTTCGTCCGGCGGGTCCATCTCGACGGCGACCTCACCTCCGAGCAGAGGGCGAGGCTGATCGACATCGCGGAGCGCTGCCCGGTGCACCGGACGCTGGAGAAGGGCTCCGCCGTCGAGACCGCTGCCGGGGAGGCTCTGGAAGAGGCGGCAGAGCCGGCCACCCAGCACGGCCGCGACATGGAGCAAGCCTGCGCGAGCGAGGCCGAGCGCGACCGGAGCTGAGCTGGGGGCTTCAGCGGAGCGGGTGAGCCGGCTCGAGCGTTGGGAGCGCATCGGCGGCTGGCACCTCGCGCTCCGTCGCGCTCACAAAGGACCGGTCATGACCTACATTCTTCCCGATCTTCCCTACGCCAAGGACGCGCTCGGGGATTCGATGTCGGCGGAGACTCTCGTCTATCACCACGACAAGCATCACCAGGCCTATGTGGACGGCACCAACCGCCTGGCTGCCGAAGCGGGCCTGCAGGGCCGGCGGCTGAGCGAGGTGATCGGGATCGCTCGCGAGAGCGGGAACACCGGCCTCTTCAACCAGTCCGCCCAGCTCTGGAACCACAGCTTTTTCTGGCAGTGCCTGTCGCCGCCCTCGGGTCAGCGCCCCACCGGCCGGCTGGCCGGGATGATCGAAGCCGAGTTCGGGTCGACGGAGGAGCTTCTCCGGCAGCTGAAGGAGGAGGCGACGAGCCATTTCTCCAACGGGTGGGCATGGCTGGTCCTCGACCGCGACCGGCTCGGCATCACGTCGCTCCACGATTCGGATTCGCCCGTGGTCCACGAGGGGATGAAGCCGCTCCTCACCTTGGATGTGTGGGAGCATGCCTATTATATCGACTATCGAAATGCCCGCGCCGCCTTCGCCGAGAAGGTCCTCGGCACCATCGTCAACTGGGACTTCGTGGCAAGCAACCTGGACGGCGGGGGCGTAGCCCGAGCCGATCAGGGCTGAGCCTCCAGGGGCCTGGGAGGCAGGCCGCGCGAAGGGCGAACAGGAGCTTAGTCCGTGGAGAGGAATCAATCCTTCGAGATCGAGGAGGCCAGCCAGGGCGGCACGAGCTGGCGCTGGGCTGTCGCGGGAGGCGGCATGATCCTGCTGCTCGGCCTCGTGCTCGTCTTCCTCCCCGTCACCAGCCGAAGCGCCTTCGCCCAGACGACGGGCTGGTTCCTGGTCGCCGCCGGCCTGCTCGAGCTGGCCACCGGGCTCAAGATCGCGCCGTCGCGGGAAGGGAGGATCGTGATCCTGCTCAGCCTCGTCACGCTCGCCGGGGCGGCCCTCGTCCTGCTCCGCCCGGGCGCCTATCCGCTGATCTTCGTCGCGATCCTCTGCCTCGCGATCCGGGGCGTGGGCGCGCTCGTGGCCGCCGCGAGCGGCGGGGGACGGCTTCAACTCTGGGTGCTCGCCCGAGGGCTGACGGATCTGCTGCTCGCGGCGATCCTGATGTCGGGAGCACCGCTCATGGCGGTGATCTCCATCCTCTCCGGACGCAACTGGCCCCGGAGCGGCACCGCGATATTGGGCAATTTCATCGCCATAAGCATGATCGCCGCCGGCATCTGCCTCGTCGGGCTGGCTTGGTCGCGCCGACGGCCGCCGTCGTAGCGCCACCCTTACCGGCTCATTCGGCGGGTTTGCGCCGGGACAGGGTCGCGGCGCCGGTCCAAGACTTCGAGGACAGCGATGCGAAGCGCTTCGTACCGCGCTATTGCACCTGGATGACAGAGCCCGAGCCCGACAAGAGGAACGAAATATCCGCGCTCTCGCCGTTTCGCCACTCGCTCTTCCGGGCGGTCTGGATCGCCAGCATGGCGACCAATTTCGGCGGCATGATCCAGTCGGTCGGCGCCTCCTGGCTGATGACGTCGATCGCCTCGACCGAGATGGTCGCGCTCGTGACGGCGTCGGTGACTCTTCCGATCATGCTACTGTCGCTCCTCGCCGGCGCGGTCGCGGATAATTTCGACCGGCGCCGGATGATGCTGGCGGCGCAGCTGTTCATGCTGCTCGTATCCATCGCACTGGCGATCACGGCCTGGGCCGGGCTCGTCACACCCTGGCTGCTTCTCCTCTTCACCTTCCTGATCGGGTGCGGAGGCGCATTTTACGGCCCCGCCTGGCAGGCTTCGGTCGGCGAGATGGTGCCCCGCTCGGCCCTGCCCGGCGCAGTGGCTCTGAACAGCATGGGCTTCAACATCGCGCGCAGCCTAGGGCCCGCGATCGGCGGCGCGATCGTCGCCGCGGCAGGCGTGGCGGCCGCCTTCGCCGTCAACGCCGCCAGCTACCTAGTCCTGCTGGCGGTCCTCGGCCGCTGGCGCCCGGCCGAGCGCGAGCAGAGGCTGCCTCGCGAAAGCCTCGGCGGCGCCATGGCGGCGGGAGTGCGGTACGCCGCCATGTCGCCGGCCATGGCCACGGTGCTGGGCCGGAGCCTGGCCTTCGGCTTCGGCGCCAGCGCCATATCCGCGCTGATGCCGCTGGTCGCCCGCCATCGGATCGAGGGCGGGCCTTTGACCTACGGCCTGATGGTCGGCGCCTTCGGAATCGGTGCCGTCGGCGGCGCCCTGGCGAGCACGAGGCTGCGCCGCTCGCTCTCGTCCGAGACGATCGTCCGCGGCGCGTGCCTGGCTTTCGGCGCCGCCGCGGCCGGGGTCGCCCTCAGCCCCTATCTCATCGCCACCCTCGCCGTGCTGCTGCCCGCGGGCGCGTCCTGGGTGCTGGCGCTGTCGACCTTCAACGTCACCGTCCAGCTCACCTCCCCCCGATGGGTCGTCGGCCGGGCGCTCTCGCTCTACCAGATGGCGGCCTTCGGGGGTGTGGCCGCCGGCAGCTGGACGTGGGGCATGACCGCCGAGAGCCACGGGATCCCCGCCGCGCTCGGCGGAGCGGCGGCGGTGCTTCTGGCCTGCGCTCTGCTCGGGCTCGGGCTGCCGCTGCCGCGCACCTCCGATCTCAATCTCGATCCCATGCGGGAATGGAGGCCGCCGGCGCCCGCGATAGCGGAAAGTCTGGCCGAGCCGCTCACGGATCCACGCCGGTTCGGATGAGCCGGGAGCCCGGAACGGGAAGGAAATGCCGAGCGGGACCATCGGCGCGCTCGCTTCGCGGGTTTTCCGGCCCGGGCAGGCCCGGTAGAGGGGCAGCGTCACCGGCGACGCTCCCGGCCCGCCGCCTCGAAAGGACGTCCTGATGAACGGGCAATTGACTCCGGCCATCGAGCAGAATCCGGACATACGCTATCTCGGCAGGCTGCTGGGCGACGTCATCCGGGATCATGACGGTGAGGGCCTGTTCGACCGGATCGAAGCGATCCGGTCCGCTTCCGTCAACCGCCACCGGGGGCTGGCCGAGCGGCACGAGCTCGACCGGGGCCTGGACGCGCTGAGCCTCGACGATACTCTGGCCTTCGTTCGCGGCTTCATGCTCTTTTCCATGTTGGCCAATCTGGCCGAGGACCGGCAGGGCATCGCCGCGGAACCCGGCGCGACCCTCGCGGAGGCGCTCGCGACGCTGGCCGGTCAGGGAATCGGCTCGGCGGCCGCCGCCGAGCTGCTCGACAAAGCGCTGGTGGCGCCCGTCCTGACCGCGCACCCGACCGAGGTGCGCCGCAAGAGCATGATCGACCACCGCAACCGCATCTTCGAGCTGATGCGGCTGCGCGACTCCGGAGCCGCCGAGACCCCCGACGGCGACCTCGTCGACGACGCGCTTCGCCGGCACGTCGCCCTGCTTTGGCAGACGAGGCCGCTGAGACGGGAGCGCCTCTACGTGGCGGACGAGGTGGATATCGCCCTCTCCTATCTCGGCGAGGTCTTCCTTCCGGTTCTGCCCGCCCTCTATGCCCGGTGGGAACGCGCGCTCGGGCGACGGCCCAGGAGCTTCCTCCGGGTCGGCAGCTGGATCGGCGGCGACGGCGACGGCAATCCCAACGTGACCGCCGAGACGCTGCGGCTCGCCCTCTCGCGCGCCTCGCAGGTCGTGCTCGGCCATTATCTCGACCAGGTCCACGCACTCGGCGCGACATTGTCCATCTCGACCGAGCTGGCCCCCGTCGCGCCCGCCGTCGCCAGGCTCGCCGAGCAATCGGGTGACGAGGCCGTCGCCCGCCGCGACGAGCCTTATCGCCGTGCCCTCAGCGGAGTGTATGCGCGCCTCGCCGCCACCTTGCGCTCGACCTCCGGACGCGAGCCCGCGCGGACGTCCCGGCTTCAGGCCGAGCCCTATCCCGGGCCGGAAGCCTTTCGCGACGATCTCCGGAGCCTCGCCGAGGGGCTGGCGGAGGCCGAGGCCGGAGGAGCCCTCAGTCACCTCATCCGGGCGGTCGAGACGTTCGGCTTCCATCTCGCCACGCTCGACCTCAGGCAGAATGCCGACGTCCATCAGCGCGTCGTCGCCGAGCTGCTCGAGCAAGCGGGCGTCACCGCCGACTATCTCTCGCTCCCGGAAGTGGAGCGCGCGGCGCTGCTGCGCGGGGAGCTGGCCGGCCCGAGGCTGCTGGCCAGCCCGTTCGCGGAGTATGGCGACGAGACCCGCGGCCAGCTCGCCATCGTTCGAGCCGCCGCCGAGGCGCATGCCCGCTTCGGGCCCGGCTCGATCACCACGTACATCATCTCCAAGGCGGAGAGCATCTCGGACCTGCTCGAGGTCCAGATCCTGCTCAAGGAAGCCGGTCTCTGGCGCTCGGGCGACCCGTCCGGCGGCCCGATCATGGTCGTCCCCTTGTTCGAGACGATCGAGGATCTCCACAACGCCCCGGAGATCATGCGGCAATGGTTCGCCTTGCCCGAAGCCGCCGAGGCGGCCCGCCGGCGCGGTCACCAGGAGGTGATGGTCGGCTATTCCGATTCGAACAAGGACGGAGGCTATCTCACCTCGGTCTGGACCCTTCACCAGACGAGCGGGGCGCTTGCCGCGGTCTTCGCCGAGGCGGGGATCGGGATGCAGCTCTTCCACGGGCGGGGCGGTGCGGTCGGGCGCGGCGGCGGGTCGAGCTTTGCGGCGATCCGGGCGCAGCCGTCGGGAACCGTCCAGGGCCGGATCCGGATCACCGAGCAGGGCGAGGTGATCGCCGCCAAATACGGAACCCGCGAGAGCGCCGAGGCTAATCTCGAGGCGATCGCCTCGGCAACCCTGCTCGCCAGCCTGGAAAGGCGCTCGGTACGACGCCGCGACCGGTTCTACACGGCGATGGCGCAGGTCTCCGGCGCGGCATTCCGATCTTACCGGGGGCTGGTCTACGAAACCGAGGGCTTCCGGACCTTCTTCCGGCAGATGACTCCGATCGCGGAGATCGCCGGGCTCAAGATCGGCTCGCGCCCGGCCAGCCGAACCCAGTCCGACCGGATCGAGGACCTGCGCGCCATCCCCTGGGGGTTCAGCTGGGCTCAGGCGCGGGTGATGCTGCCCGGCTGGTACGGAGTCGGGGAGGGCCTGGCCGCGCTTGGCGACCTGGGCCTGCTTCGCGAGATGGACGAGGCCTTTCCCTTCTTCCGAACGACGCTCGACAATCTCGAGATGATGCTGGCCAAGACCGACATGGCGATCGCCGCGGCCTATGCCGAGCTGGTCGAGGACCAAGCGGCGCGCGCCGCCATATTCGGCCGGATCCGCGACGGCTGGCTCAGGACCACCGAATGCCTGCTGGAGATCCGGGGCGAGGCCCGGCTGCTCGAGAAGAACCCGGCGCTGGAGGCCTCGATCCGGCTTCGCCTTCCCTATATCGAGCCTCTCAACCTGCTTCAGATCGAGCTTTTGAAACGCCATCGCGCCGGCGAGGACGACCCGCGCATCCGCGAGGGGATCCAGCTGTCGATCAACGCCATCGCGACGGCGCTCAGGAACTCGGGCTGACCTCCGGCTTCTGCTTGCGGCGCATCGGGTCAAGGCAGGGGCGGGGTGTCAAGCAAGAGGCCGGGGGTATAGGAGGCTTCGAGGGTTTCCCGGGCGCGGCGATCTCCGTCGCCCGGCCGCTTGCGAGGGGAGGGTGTGCGTGCCTAAGTCGATCACCGCCGCTACGCTGCTCGCGGCCCTGGCCTCGCCCCTGCCGGGAGTCGCTGCGGCGGCATCGAGGCCGACCCAGGTCGCTCACACGCCCTGGCTTGGGATCCGGGTCGTCCAGGACGGCAAGCCCGTGCCCCTGGCGAAGACGGACCTTCGCACCACCGTGATCCGGCTCGAGCCGCGCCCGTTCCGGATCCTCTTCCCCAAGCGCAAGGGGGATGCCGCCTATCAGCTCTGCGCCTGGACCGGCAAATCCATCTTCCGGGCCTTCCGGCCGCGTTCCGTGCCCGGCGACCCCAATGCCGGCGCCGAGCATCCCTGCTTCCTTCCGGGCACCGGAATGGCGGACACGGAAGCGGGCTCGGGAATGCTGATGCTGAGCGAGAGCGGCCACAATTACCTGATCGACCTCCGGCTCGGCCCCGATCCGGAGCGGCCTTCCGTCTATTATTCCGCCTTGTGGACGAGGGCGGGCGGAACGACGCCGATCGCCGCCGCGCGGCGCCCGGTCTACGTCATCGTCTTCCACGACAAGGACGGGGACGGCTATCTCGCCAACCGCGAGTACGACTTCCTGGTGCTGAGGTTCCGGCGCTGATTCTAAATCCTCCCCGCGATTTCGCGGGGAGGGGGACCATGCGAAGCATGGTGGAGGGGCTCTTTCGGAGTCCGAAGAGCCCCTCCACCGCGCTTCGCGCGGCCCCCTCCCCGGTAAACGCCGAGGAGGATTTTAGCGATACTCGATCCTCACCCGCTCCGCGGCGCGTATTGCCAGCGCCCTCGCCTCGCCGGCCGTCGCGCCCGTGGCGAGAGCGACTCCCATGCGGCGGTAGGGGCGGGTGACCGGCTTGCCGAAGATGCGCACGTCCACTTCCGCTCCCTCGCTCCCGAGCGCCAGCGCATCGGCGACGCCTTCGTACCGGAAGCTGCCCGACTCGCGGTCGGCGAGGATCACCGCCGAGGCGGCGGCGGGTGCGGCGAGGGCGATGTGCGGGATCGGCAGGCCGAGCACGGCGCGGACGTGTAGGTCGAATTCCGAGAGGTTCTGCGAGATCAGGGTGACCATCCCGGTGTCGTGCGGCCGGGGCGAGAGCTCGGAGAAGATCACCTCGCCCCCGGCGACGAAATACTCCACTCCGAAGAGGCCGAAGCCGCCGAGATCGTCGACCACCTTGCGAGCCATCTCCTGCGCCTCCGCAAGGGCTCGGCCCGACATCGCGGCGGGCTGCCAGCTCTCCCGATAGTCGCCGCGTTCCTGGCGGTGGCCGACCGGCGGGCAGAAGAGCACGCCGTCGCGGGTTCGGACGGTGAGCAGGGTGATCTCATAGTCGAAGCGGACGAACTCCTCGACGATCACCCGCGCCCGGTCGCCGCGCATGTTGGCGACCGCATAATCCCACGCGGCGGCCAGCTTCACGGGGCCGGAGACGGTCAATTGCCCCTTGCCCGACGAGGACATGACCGGCTTGACGACGCAGGGGAAGCCGGTGTGGGCGGCGGCGGCCTCGACTTCCTCCAGGCTCTCGGCGAAGCGGTAGCGCGAGGTCCGGAGACCGAGCTTTCCGGCGGCGAGCTCGCGGATCGAGTCGCGGTTCATCGTCATCATCGTGGCCCGGGCGGAGGGGACGATGCTCGTGCCCGCCGCCTCCATCTCGGCAAGTATCTCCGTCCGGATCGCCTCGACCTCGGGCACGACATGGTCCGGCCGGTGGCGCTCGATCGCCTCCCGAAGCCGGTCGGCGTCGAGCATGGAGAAGATCTCCGACTCGTCGGCCACCTGCATGGCCGGAGCTCCGGAATAGCTGTCGCAGGCGATCACATAGGCGCCGAGCCGCTTGGCGGAGATGGCGAATTCCTTGCCCAGCTCGCCCGACCCGAGCAGCAGGATCCTGGCGGTGAAGCTCATGAAGCGCCGCCGAGGCGGGCGCGGCAGGCGGCTTCGGCCTCGGCGCCGGAGGCGGTCAGCTCGAGGCGCTGGACCTCATACTCGGCCTTGCCTTCCGGCATGTAGCTGATGACCCGCTCGACCCCGCCCTCGGTGATCCGGTAGGCCAGCTCGACCGAGGCGTCGCCGATCTTGCCGGCCTCGCGGCGGACCAGCTGCATGCCGTCGCGAAGGCCGGCCGCATAGGCCGGTCCTTCGGGGTCGACCCCGGCGATGACGCCATTGCCTCGGCGGGTCGCATCGGCATCATAGCCTCGGGTGAAGGCCTTGCGGCGCTCGGTGACCACTCGGGCGCAATCGCCGAGCAGGCCGGCGGGAAGGAGCAGGGTCTCGCCTCGGCGGGCATAGCGCTCGAGGTCCGCGTCGATGTCGATGCCCGTCTCGTCGAGAAGCGTCTTTCGGAAGAGGGCGACGGCCAGCTCCGGGCTGTTCTCGGCGGCGCGGCGCTGGGTGCGGAGCACGCTCTCGAGGCTCTGCCTGCCGGCGGAGCGGGCGGCGATCTCCGAATCGACCTTGGCGGCGAGGAGGTGGCCTCGGTCGTAGCTCACCTGCTGGACGGCGGAATCGGTCCAGAAGCGCTCGGCGATCTCCGCGCCGGTGGCGGTCTTGGCCGGGGACTGGCCGTAGCGGAGCAAAGTGTCGTTCTTGTCCGCCGCCCAGTCCGCCAAGGTCCAGATCCCCGAGCGGAGGAGCACCTTGGAGGCGAGATAGTCGTTGAACCCTTCGCTGAACCAATAGTCCTTCGCCTCGTCCTCCTCCGGCATACCGCCCAGTGCGATCGGAACCCAGGAGTGCATGTTCTCATGGGCGAGGAAGCGGACCGCCTGCTTCAGCTCGAACGCGCCCGTCGACGCGATCGAGAAGGCGTCGGTCCGCCCGGTGCCGTGGTAGGAGAGGCCGGAAGGGAGCTCGCCGAGCGGCGCCATGGCGACCAGATAGGGAGAGCTTCGATCGCCCCAGAAAGCATCCTCGGCGGCGACGATCGGGGTCACCGTGTCGGCGAGCTGGTCGGCGGTGAACTGCCAGTCGCCGAGCAAGGCGACTCGAAGCGGGGCGCCACGCAGGTCGCGGCGGACGAGACGCAACTCCTTGCCGCCGATGGCGACGCTGTTGATCAGGTTGGCGAGGCTGGTCGGCTTGCCCTCGAGATGGTCGAGGTCGGAGGCGACCGTCCAGCCCTTGGGGAGCCTGCCCCATCGGAACTTCGCCGGGCGCTCCTGATCGCCGCCGGGAGCGGCGAACATCGACTCGCCGTGGACGAAGAACCAGTCGGGCCGGATCATCGGCCGAGCTTTCTCGTAGCTGAAGCCCGGGTCCTGCTTATAAGCGGAGACGATCCGATAGCGGAGCCGGAGGCGGGCGCCGGGGCGGTGGCGGGCGACCGGCTTGTCGTAGGTCCCGCCAAGGCTTTTCGCGCCGCGGATCTCGAGCCCGATGGCGTGGCGCCAAAGCTCGCTCGATCCCGCCCAGACGCTCGGCAGCAACAGCTCGGTCTCGCCGTCCGGGTCGCCCCGGAGCCGCATCCGCACGTCTAGTGCCCGGCTGCCGTCCTTCTGGAGGATCGGGGTGACCCGGTAGGAAATGGGCTTCTGCTCGGGCGCGGGTTTCGCTGCGGCGAGGAGAAAGGCGGAGGCGGCGAGGAGGGGGTAAGCGACAGGTTTCAAGGCGGGCTCCCGGATTCGGGCGGGAGTATAAGCGGAGGGCCGAATAATTCCTCCCCGAGATTTCTCGGGGAGGGGGACCGCGCGAAGCGCGGTGGAGGGGTTCTTCTCAGTCGGAAAGAACCCCTCCACCAGGCTTCGCCTGGTCCCCCCCCCCCCGAAAATCCGGGGGAGGACTTTAGAGCGGGAAATACGCCCGCAGCCGCTCCAGCGTCGCCTCGACGCTCTTGTGGTGGATGAACACGCCGCCCGCTTCCTCCCACAGGCCGGAGTGCCTGATCTGGTCGTCGACCAGAACGTCGCCTTCCTTGGCATGCTTTCGCTTGTCGCGGGCCAGGGTGGTGATGATCCGGGTGCCGGGGAAATGCCTTGCCGCCCAGCGCACCTTCTGGTCCGCAGCCCAATTGCCCCGGGGAAGGCCGGTGAGGATGATCGGGTCGAGGTGCCTCACCGCCTCGAACAGCTCGGTGGCGCCGTCGAGCAGGGGGAGGCCGAAATAGAAATCGGGCGCGCTGGCGAGCCTCGCCCAGAAGCGGCCGGGGCCGAAGCGTTTCTCGAAGGCTTTCGGGTGCATCCCAAGCGCCGCCGCCGCACCCTTGTCGAAATCGGCGAGGACCCCGTCGCAGTCGAGATAGAGCTGCCGCTTCACGAGCCCCGCGGCCAGCGCTCCGGCGCGAGCTTCACCGGCATGGGCAGGTCGAACATCGTCCATCGCTCCGAGGCGAGCACGTCGTTCGATTCCTGAGCCTTCCGGCCCGGCCCGAGCGACCAGGTGATATGGTAGGTGCTCCCGTCCGGCCGGTCGGTGGTGCCGCCGATGGCGACCACCATCGCCTCCACCCCGCGGCCGTCGTCGGCTCGGCCGACGATCTCGCCGAGCGTCTCGTCGGGGAGCGAGGCGTCGTCAGACGCTCTGGTCTGGAGCGTGACGTGATCGGCGTCGACCTCCGGGTAATAAGGCGGGAATTGCTGGAGCAGCTCCTTCCTCTGCTCGCGGTCGAGCTTCCAGCCGATGACGCTGTCGCCCGTGCCGGCCGAGGCGGCCGCTTCCTGTGCCGAAGGTGCCATGGCCGGTCAAAGCGCAAGCGGAGGAGCGGGTTCCCGGCTCGGGCGTTCACCGCGGCAAAGGGGAGGCCTATGGGCGGCGAGAAGCAGGACCTTCCATCGGGCGACGAGGGGATCGAGGAAGAGGCGGCGAAGAATCGCGAGGCGCTGGACGAGGTGCCCGAGCACGGCACCGACCCGCTTCACGAGGGGCCGTAACCCGTCGTCGTCCCAGCGAAGGCCGGGACCCCCGGGGGCGAAGGGCTCGGGCGGTTCTCACCCGCCGGGCCCCCAGCCTTCGCTTGGGCGACGGGATGAGGCGAACCACGCTTCAACCTCCCGCTTCTGCCCCTCGTTCATCTTCAGCCCAAGCTTGGTCCGCCGCCACAGCACGTCCTCCGCCGTTCGGGCGAACTCACGATCCCTCAGCCAGATCAGCTCCGTCTCGTGCAGCCCGGCGCCGAAGTGGCGGCCGAGGCCGGCTAGGCCCGCCGCCTCCCCCAGCATCTCCCTGAGCCGGGTGCCGTAGGCGCCCGACAGCCGGGCGAGGAGGGGCTGGGGCATCCAGGCGGCCAGGCGGTCGAGCCAGGCAAGGAAGTCGGGATAGATGTCGCCGCCCGGGAGGAAGGCGTGGGAGGTCGAGCGCCGGCCGTCGATCCCGAGCCGGTCCAGCGCTTCCCGGGCGAGCGCTCGCGCGGTGGTGATCTTGCCGCCGAAGACGGAGAGTAGCTTCGCGCCCGGATCCGGGTCGAGCTCGAGCCGGTAGTCCCGGGTGACGGCCTTCGCCTCGGCGGCGCCGTCGTCGTAGAGGGCGCGAATCCCGGAATAGCTCCAGACGACGTCGGCGGGGCCGACCTGCTGGGTGAAATAGCGGTCCACGGCCTGGCAGAGATAGCGGATCTCGTCCGCGGTGATCGCGGCGTCCTCAGGCCTATTTACCGCGATGTCGGTCGTCCCGATCAGGGTGAAGTCGCCCTGGAAGGGTAGGGCGAAGACGACCCGGCCGTCGGCCTGCTGGAGGATGTAGGCGTGGGGTCCCTCCCACAGGGCGGGGACGACGATGTGGCTGCCCTTGACCAGCCGCACCCGGCTGTCGCTGGTCTCGGCTAAGCGGCGGTTGAGCACCTCCGCGACCCAGGGCCCGGAGGCGTTGACGATCGCTCTCGCCGAGACCGTTCGCCCGCCGGACAGCTCGGCCCTCCACCCATCGCCCTCGCGGCGGGCGGACAGGAATTCGCTGCGGGTGGCGATCTCGGCCCCCTGCTCGGCGGCGGCGACGGCGTTCAGGACGACGAGCCGGCTGTCGTCCACCCAGCCGTCCCAGTAGCTCAGGATCCGGCGGCGCTCCTTGAGCGGGGCGTGGAGCGCGGGCTCGCGGCGTCCGACCCGGCGGGAGCGGGGCAGGCTGCCGCGGATCGAGAAGAGGTCGTAGAGGAGGAGGCCCGAGCGGATCATCCAGTGCGGCCTCAGCGCCGGGCAATGCGGAAGGACGAAACGAAGCGGGCGGACGATGTGCGGCGCGGTCCGAAGCAGGATCTCGCGCTCGGCCAGGGCCTCGCGGACGAGGCGGAACTCGTAGCGCTCGAGGTAGCGAAGCCCGCCGTGGATCAGCTTGGAGGAGGCGGAGCTGGTATGGGCGCCGAGATCGTCCTTCTCGACCAGAAGGACGCTCGCCCCCCGGATCGCGGCGTCGCGGGCGATCGCCGCGCCGTTGATCCCGCCGCCGACGATGAGGAGGTCGAAGGAGTCCATAGCCCTGCTTATCGTCATTCCGAGCGGAGCGAAGCAATCCAGTACGGCGCTTGTGGAATGGATTGCTTCGTCGCTACGCTCCTCGCAATGATGGGGAGGCGAATGGGCGACAGGCTGCTGGTCATCGACGAAGGCACGACCAGCACCCGGGCGATGCTGTTCGCGGCGGACGGGCGCTGCCTGGCGACCGAGCAGAGGGAGCTCGCGCAATCCTATCCCCGGCCAGGCTGGGTCGAGCATGACGCGGAGGAGATCTGGGCCTCGAGCCTCGCCTGCGCCCGGGCGGCGGTGGCGGCCGGCGGCGGGGCGGAGCGGGTCGCGGCGCTCGGAATCACCAACCAGCGCGAGACGATCGTCTTCTGGAGCCGACGGACGGGCCGGGCCCTGGCTCCGGCGATCGTCTGGCAGGACCGGCGGACGGCCGAGCTCTGCGCCCGGCTGAAGGCCGAGGGGCATGAAGAGGCGGTGCAGGCGAAGACGGGCCTTTTGCTGGACCCTTATTTCAGCGCCTCCAAGATCGCCTGGGCGCTCGAGCATTGGCCGCAGCTCAGGGAAGCCGGGGACGATCTTCGGGTCGGGACGGTCGAGAGCTGGCTCGTCTTCCGGCTGACCGGAGGCCTTCACGTCTCCGACGCGACCAACGCCTCGCGAACCGCCCTCATGGACGTCGCGGCCGGCCGCTGGGACGAAGGGCTGTGCGACCTCTGGGGCGTGCCTCGGGCGGTGCTTCCGGAGATCGTCGATTGCGCCGGCGCTCTGGGTGGGACCCTGCCCGAGCATTTCGGATGCGGTATCCCGATCGCGGGGATGGCCGGCGACCAGCAGGCCGCCTCGATCGGCCAGGCCTGCCTCGCGCCCGGCGACAGCAAGGCCACCTACGGCACCGGCGCCTTCATCCTCGCCAACACCGGCGAGGAGTTCCGCCGGAGCCGCCACCGCCTGCTCTCCACCGTCGCCTGGCAGCTCGGGGGCGAGCGCCGCTACGCGCTCGAAGGCTCGGTCTTCGTCGCCGGGAGCCTGGTCAAATGGCTTCGCGACGATCTCGGGCTGCTCGGCAGCGCGGCGGAGACGGAAGAGCTGGCGCGGTCGGTGCCGGACAGCGGCGGAGTGCAGATCGTCCCCGGCCACAGCGGCCTCGGCGCGCCTTACTGGCGGCCCGATGCGCGCGGCGCCGTCACCGGGCTGAGCTTCGCCACCGGGCGGGCCCATATCGCCCGGGCGGCGCTCGAGGCAATGGCGCACCAGACCCACGATCTGATGCGCAGCTTCGCCGCCGACGGAGCGCCGTGGCAGGTCCTCAAGGTCGATGGCGGGATGGCGTCGAACGGGTGGCTGGCCCAGGATCTGGCGGATATGCTCGGGCTCACGGTGGAGCGGCCGGCCTTCGTCGAGACCACCGCGCTCGGCGCGGCGATGCTGGCGGGCGTCGGGTGCGGGATATTCGGCTCGCTGGAGGAGGCGGCGGCAATGCGCGGGGCAGTGGAGAGGTTCGAGCCGGCAATGGCCGATCACGTACGCGGGGCAAGGCTGGCGGGGTGGAAGAAGGCGGTGGAGGGGGTGCTGCGCTAGGCTGTATCGACATTCAGCGGCGTCGCTTCAATCCCCCTCTCCCCGCTGGGGAGAGGGATGAATGTTCGCACAAGCCCTCTGAATGTCGATACAGCCTAGTACGTCGTCCCAGTGACGGCTGGGGCCCCGGGGGGTGAAAAGCGCCGTGGTCTTCACCCCCTGGGGCCCCCAGCCTTCGCTGGGGCGACGGCAGTCTCAAACCCTATCTTAACCGCTTTCGCGCTACCTCCGCCCGAATGGCTCAGCGCATCCATCTGATCGCCGCGGCGCGCCCGAATTTCATGAAGGTGGCGCCGCTCTGGCATGCCCTCTCGGCGGCGCCCGGCTTCGAGCCGGTGCTGGTCCACACCGGTCAGCATTACGACGTCAACATGTCGGACGCCATCTTCGCCGACCTGCGCCTTCCGGAGCCGGACCATCATCTCGGGGTCGGCTCGGGAAGCCATGCCGAGCAGACCGGAGGCGTGATGATCGCCTATGAGAAAGTGGCGCTCAAGGACCGGCCCGACTGGATCGTCGTCGTCGGCGACGTCAACTCGACCGCCGCCTGCGCGTTGGTTGGAGGCAAGCTGGGGATCCCAGTCGTCCACCTCGAGGCGGGGCTTAGGAGCCGCGACCGGACCATGCCGGAGGAGCTCAACCGACTCGTCACCGACGTTCTCGCCGACGTGCTCTGGACGCCGTCGCCGGATGGCGACGAGAATCTGCTCGCCGAGGGCATTCCCGCCGGCCGGATCACCCGGGTCGGCAACATCATGCTCGACAGCTTCGAGCTCGTCCGACCCGCCATCGAAGCGGCGGACGTGCCCGGGGAGCTCGGGCTGAAGCGGGGCGGCTACGGGGTCGTCACCCTCCACCGGCCTTCCAACGTCGACGATCCGGCCCAGCTCATCCGGCTGGTCGATTCGCTGATCGAGGTCCAGCGCCGGCTTCCGCTCGTCTTTCCCGTCCATCCGCGCACCGCCAAGCGGCTCGCCGGGGCCCTGTTCGACAGCCGGCTGGCCAGGGCGGGAGTCAGGCTGATCGAGCCCTTGCCCTACGTCCGCTTCATGAGCCTGGTGACCGGCGCCGCGGCGGCGATCACCGATTCGGGCGGGATCCAGGAGGAGACGACCTATCTCGGAATCCCATGCCTGACGCTGAGGGAGAATACCGAGCGGCCGGTGACCATCGTCGAAGGCACCAACCGGCTGGTGAAGCCCGAGACCCTGCTGCTCGAGCTGGAGAGCGCCCTGACGGGGCCCCGGGCGGTGCGCTGCCCGGAGCTTTGGGATGGCAAGGCCGCTGCGCGCTGCGTCGACGACCTCCGCCGCCGCTCGGCGGTGGTGAAGCTGCCGGTGGCCGAGCCCGGCCCGGCCGAGCTCGCAGCGCGCTACGGCGGCGGCGAAAGGCGGCGGGCGGCCGGTTCGAGCTACAGGCGCACCTAGGCCGTTGCCCGGCGAAGGCCGGGGCCAAGCGGCACGGCGGATGGACTGGGCCCCGGCCTTCGCCGGGAAGCAATCGCCTACCCTTCCTTCGACCCCTTCCAGCTGTCGTCGATCATCTTGATGATCCCGGAGAAGTCCTTGCCGCCGCCACCCAGCGCCTCGGCGAAGCGGGTGTAGAGCTCCTCGGCCTCGGCGCCCATCGGCGTGTAGGCGTCGACGCTCTGGGCCGCCTCCATGGCGAGGCGAAGGTCCTTCAGCATCAGGGCGGCCGCGAAGCCGCCTTCATAATCGCGGTCGGCGGGGGTGGCGGGGCCGATTCCGGGGACCGGGCAATAGGTCGTCATCGACCAGCATTGGCCGGATGCCTTTGAGGCGATGTCGAAGAAGGTCTGCGGGTCGAGGCCGAGCTTCTGAGCCAGGACGAAAGTCTCGCAGGTGGCGATCATCGAGGCGCCGAGAAGCATGTTGTTGCAGATCTTCGCCGCCTGGCCCGAGCCGGGGCCGCCGGCGTGGATCACCGCCTTGCCCATCTTGTCGAGGATCTCGCGCGCCCGCCCGAATGCCTCTTCGCTGCCGCCGACCATGAAGGTGAGGGTGCCGGCGTCGGCGGCCGCGATCCCGCCGGAGACGGGCGCGTCGACCATCGCATAGCCGGCCGCGGCCGCCTTGCCGATCTCCTCCCGGGCGGTGGCGACGTCGATGGTCGAGCAGTCGATCAGGAGCGCGTCCGTGGGCGCGGCGCCGATCACGCTGGTCTCGTAGACCTGGCGGACATGCCTGCCGGCCGGAAGCATGGTGACCACCGCCTCGACGTCGATGACCGCCTCGCCCGCCGAGCCCATCGTCAGGCACCCGCTCCGCTCCGCCTTGTCGAGCGCCTCGGCCGACAGGTCGAAAGCGCGCACCTCATGCCCCGCCTTGACCAGGTTCGCGGCCATTCCGCCGCCCATGTTGCCGAGCCCGATGAATGCGATTCGTGCCATGATTCACTCCTGAGGAAGGGCGCCGAATAATCGCGCTCGTCACGTCATGCCAGCGAAGGCTGGCATTCCGGCGGGTGAAAGGCACCCGCGCTCTTCACCCCCTGGGGACCCCCGGACTTCGCTGGGGCGACGTTATTCCCCCTTCCACTCAGCCTGACGCTTGTCGACGAAGGCCGCCATGCCTTCCTTCTGGTCCTGCGTCCCGAACAGGCCGTGGAAAAGCCGGCGCTCGAAGACGATGCCCTGGGCGAGGCCCGTCTCGAAGGCGGCGCCCACCATCTCCTTGGTCGCGATCGCCGCGAGAGGCGCCATCGCGGCGATCTTCTCCGCCGTCGCCAGGGCCTCGTCAATCAGCCGGTCCGCCGGGACCACCCGGGCGACGAGGCCGGAGCGCTCCGCCTCCTCGGCGCTCATCATCCGGCCGGTGAGGCACATCTCCATCGCCTTGGCCTTGCCGACGGCGCGGGTCAGGCGCTGCGAGCCGCCCATCCCGGGGGTGACCCCGAGCTTGATCTCGGGCTGGCCGAACTGGGCCGTGTCGGCGGCGATGATGAAGTCGGCCATCATCGCCACCTCGCAGCCGCCGCCGAGCGCATAGCCCGCGACCGCGGCGATCCACGGCTTGCGGGTGGCGGTGACCTTCTCCCAGCCCTGGAAGAAGTTGGAGCCGTACATGGAGGCGAAGCCCTGGTCCGACATCTCCTTGATGTCGGCGCCCGCGGCGAAGGCGCGCTCGCTTCCGGTGAGGATTGCGCAGCGTTGACTGTCGTCCGAGTCGAAGGCGGCGAAGGCGTGGATCAGCTCCGC
The DNA here is from genome assembly GCA_036399975.1 of Allosphingosinicella sp. Taxonomy (GTDB): domain Bacteria; phylum Pseudomonadota; class Alphaproteobacteria; order Sphingomonadales; family Sphingomonadaceae; genus Allosphingosinicella. The sequence continues at coordinate 157,881 of DASWLZ010000037.1, read as the reverse complement.
GAGAACCGCGGTGTTGAGGGCGTTGAGCGCCTTGGGGCGGTTCAGGGTGATCAGCGTGACGGCGCCGCGCTGCTCGACCAGGATGTTCTCGTAGTTCATCTTTCTCTCCGTCATTCCCGCGAAAGCGGGAATCCCGCTTCTTGTTGGCAACTAAGCCGGAAAGGAAGAAGCGGGACCCCCGCTTTCGCGGGGGTGACGGTTGCCACCCACCATCCGTTCTTCACAGCGGCGTCCATTCCTCGCCCTCCGGCATCGGCGCGAAGATGGTGTCGATCAAGTGCTCGGTGACTCCCTCCGGAGTCGCCGGCTCCCACCGCGGCTGATTATCCTTGTCGACGAGCAGGGCCCGGACCCCCTCGACGAAATCGTGGCGCTGCACCACCCGCGTGGCGACCGCATATTCCTGGCGCATCTCGTGCCCGAAATCCTGCACCCGTGCGCCATCGTAGAGCAGGCGCAGCGAGACCTTGCAGGCCTGCGGGCTCTTGCCGCGGAGGGTCTCGAGCTCGATCCTCGCCCAATCGGAGCCGTCCGCCTCGAGCGCGGCGAGTATCTCGTCATAGTCGTCGGAGGCGAACAATCGGTCGATCCGCTCCAGATTGGCCTCGATCCTCGCCGGGGGAGGGGGCGTGCCGCTCTCGTCGAGCAGCGCCTCCAATCGTTCCGGATGGCTGAGGATCTGCGCTTTCAGATCGTCGAGCGCGAGCGACTGCATATAATGGGTGGCGAGGCCGAGTCGGAGGCATTCGGCGCCGTCGAGGCGGGCTCCGGTCAGCGCCAGGAACTGGCCGCTCCGGCCGGGCAGGCGGGGCAGGTACCAGCCGCCCCCGACGTCGGGGAACAGGCCGATCGCCGTCTCCGGCATGGCGAAGCGGGTGTTCTCGGTCGCGACCCGGTAGCGACAGGGCTGCGAAATCCCCACTCCGCCACCCATGGTGATCCCGTCCATGAAGGCGATCGTCGGCTTGGCGTAGGTGAAGAGCAGGTGATTGAGCCGATATTCTTCGTGGAAGAAGGCGCGCGCCTCCGCCCCGTCACCGGCGCCGCTCCGAGCCAGCATGACGACGTCGCCGCCGGCGCAGAAGCCGCGGCCCTCGGCATGGTCGATCATCACCGCCAGGACGCCAGGGTCCTCGCGCCAGGGAAGCAAAGCCGCGATCATGGCGCTGCACATCTCACGCGTTAGCGCGTGAATGGCTTTAGGCCGGTTGAGGCGGATCCGGCCGACCTTGCCTTCGACTCGGGTGATGATGTCGGGGGTCATGACTCCCCCGTCATTGCGAGCGAAGCGAAGCAATCCAGTGCTGCCTCGGACGCCCACTGGATGGCTTCGTCGCTACGCTCCTCGCAATGACGGATCACTGCCTCAGCATGTCCCGGGCGACGATCACCCGCATGATCTGGTTGGTGCCCTCGAGGATCGAGTGGACCCGAAGGTCGCGCCAGAAGCGCTCGATCGGATAGTCCATCAGATAGCCGTAGCCACCGTGGAGCTGGAGTGCGCGGTCGACGACCGACGAGCCGGTGTCGGTGGCGAGGCGCTTGGCCATGGCGGCGAAGCGCGACTTGTCCGGCGCGTTCTCGGTGACCTTCACCGCCGCCGCGTAGAGCAGCATGCGAGCCGCCTGGAGCTCGGTCTCCATGTCGGCGAGGGTGAACTGGGTCGCCTGGAAGTCGGCGATGGCGTTGCCGAACTGCTTCCTCTCCTTGGTGTAGGCGATCGACTCGTCGAGGCAGCGCTGGGCCCCGCCCAGCGAGCAGGCGCCGATGTTGAGCCGGCCGCCGTCCAGCCCCATCATCGCGATCCGGAAGCCCTCGCCCTCGCCGCCGACCAGATTCTCGGCCGGCACCCTGACCTCGTCGAAATTGACCTGGGCGGTCGGCTGCGAATGCCAGCCGAGCTTTCGCTCCTGCGCCCCGAAGCTGACTCCCGGCATGTCCTTCTCGATCACCAGGCAGGAAATGCCCTTGGGCCCCTCGACTCCGGTCCGGACCATGGTGACGTAGACCTCGTTCTCGCCGCCGCCGGAGATGAACGCCTTGGAGCCGGAGACGACGTAGAAATCCCCGTCCTTCACCGCCTTGGTCTTGAGCGCCGCAGCGTCGGAGCCCGACGAGGGCTCAGTCAGGCAATAGCTCCCCATCCGCTTCATCGGGATCATCGAGGGGAGGTATTTCGCCTTCAGCCTCGCCGAGCCGAAGCGGTCGATCATCCAGCTCGCCATGTTGTGGATCGAGATGAAGGCGGAGGTGGAGGGATCGCCATAGGCCATCGCCTCCATGATCAAAGCCGCCTCGAGTCGCCCCAGCCCGATGCCGCCGCTCTCCTCGGAGACGTAGATGGAGCCGAAGCCGAGCGCCGCCGCCTCGCGGATCGTGTCGCGCGGGAAGATATGCTTCTCGTCCCACTCCGCCGCATGAGGCGTGATCGCGTCGGCGGTGAAGTTGCGCGCCATCTCCTGGATCTGGCGCTGCTCGTCGGTCAGGTCGAACTGGCTCATGGCCCGCGCTCTAGCGGACGCGGCGGGAATCGCAATCGGCTCGGAATCAGGAAAAGACTTTGAGGGCGCTTAGGATGGCGATGATTGCCGCGGACATGGCGCCCATGCGTGCCGTCAGGCTGTGGGTCAGCCGGTGCTCCAGCTCTTTGAGACCGGCCTCCAGCTCCTTGAGGCTGGCCTTCGTCGCCAGTTCCAGCTCCTTGAGACTGGCCTTCGTCGCCACTTCCAGCTCGCGCAGATCGTTCTTGGTGGCAAGCGTATCGAATACGATGTCGTTGAGCGCCTCGGCCAACGCCTGAGCTTGCCGTGAAGCCATTCCGGCTGCGGCAAGCCGCTTGGCGAAAGCGAGAGTGTCGAAGCTCAAGTGGGCCGTCATCCTCCAAATTTAGACAATTGGCGTTTCCGTGCAAGATCGAACGCCAATCATTCGAATTTCGTTTACCCCATCGTCGGGATCACGAACGCATTCTCGCCCGTGACGCTCCCGTCCGGCCACCTCTGGGTCACCTTCTTGAGCTTGGTCCAGAAGCGGACGCCCTCCGGACCGTGCTGGTCGATGTCGCCGAAGCCCGAGCGCTTCCAGCCGCCGAACGTGTGGTAGGCGACCGGCACCGGGATCGGAACGTTGATCCCGACCATTCCCACGTTGACCCGGGCGGCGAATTCGCGCGCCGCGTGGCCGTTGCGGGTGAAGATGGCGACCCCGTTGCCGTACTGGTGCTCGGAGGGGAGGCGCAGCGCCTCCTCGAAGCTGTCCGCTCGGACCATCTGCAGGACGGGGCCGAAAATCTCCTCCTGGTAACTTTGGAAGCTCGGCTTCACATGGTCGAAGAAGGTCGGGCCGATGAAGAAGCCCTCCTCATGGCCCTGAAGGGAGAAGCCGCGGCCGTCGACGACCAGCTCGCCGCCCTCGTCGGCGCACATCTGGATGTAATTCTCGATCCGCTCGCGGTGCGCGGCGTTGACCACCGGCCCGTAATGGGCCTCGGCATCGGTCGAGACTCCGACCCGGAGCCCCTCGATCGCCGGAATGAGCTTCTCGCGCAGGTTCGCGGCGGTCTTCTCGCCGACCGGGACCACCACGGGAAGCGCCATGCAGCGCTCGCCGGCCGAGCCGAAGGCGGCGCCGGCGAGGTCGTTCACCACCATGTCGAGATCGGCGTCGGGCATGACAATGCCGTGATTCTTGGCGCCCCCGAAGGCCTGCACCCTTTTTCCACTCTCGGTGCCGCGGCTGTAGATGTACTGGGCGATGTCGGACGAGCCCACGAAGCTGATCGCCTTGATGTCGTCATGGTCGAGGATGGCGTCGACCATCTCCTTGTCGCCGTGGACGACCTGCAGGATGCCGTCGGGAAGCCCCGCCGCCTTCATCAGCTCGGCGAGCCGGACCGGGACCGACGGGTCGCGCTCCGAGGGCTTGAGGATGAAGGCGTTGCCGCAGGCGATGGCCACCCCGAACATCCACATCGGGATCATCGCCGGGAAGTTGAACGGCGTGATCCCGGCGACGAGGCCGAGCGGCTGGCGCATAGAATAGACGTCGATTCCGGGTCCGGCACCCTGGCTATACTCGCCCTTCAGCGCATGCGGGATCCCGCAGGCGAACTCGATCACCTCCAGCCCGCGCTGGATGTCGCCCTTGGCGTCGGCGATGACCTTGCCGTGCTCCGACGAGAGGAGGAGTGCGAGATCCTCCATATTCTCCTCGACCAGCGCCTTGAAGTTGAACATCACCCGGGCGCGGCGCTGCGGATTGGTCGCGGCCCAGGCCGGAAAGGCCTCGCGGGCGGCGGCGACGGCAGCCTCGAGGTCGACGGCGGTGCCGAGGCGGACTTTCGCCTGAACGCCGCCGTTGTTGGGGTCGAACACGTCGCCCTGCCGCTCGCCGGACGCAAGCGCCGCGCCGCCGATGAAATGATCGATGTTACGCATGATTAGTCCTTGGACCGGGGATTTCGTGGATTGCCAGCCCACTAGCCAAGGCGGCGCGCAAATGCCAGTTGCCATTCCTCCCCGGAACGGAGAGGGGAACAGCCGAAGGCTGGTGGAGGGGGCCGAGGTCTCCGCCGCGACCGCGTCGGGCCCCCTCCACCACCGCCTCCGGCGGCGGTCCCCCTCCCGTTCCGGTGAGGAGTAAGGAGAAGCGAATGAAGCTTGGTTCCCTGAAAGGCGGCCGCGACGGGCGGTTGGTGGTGGTCAGCAACGATCTCGCCTGGTGTGCCGACGCGACCCATATCGCGCCGACCCTGCAGGCCGCGCTGGACGATTGGGACCGGCTCGCCCCCCAGCTCGAGCTGCTCGCCACCGATCTGGAGCACATCGTCATCCCTCGCGACCGGTTCCACGAGCGCGAGGCACTTGCGCCGCTTCCGCGCGCCTACCAGTGGGCGGACGGCTCGGCCTATGTGAACCACGTCGCTCTCGTCCGGCAGGCTCGGGCTGCGGAGATGCCGGCCAGCTTCTGGACCGACCCGCTCATGTACCAGGGCGGCTCCGACGAGATGCTCCCGCCGCGCTCCGCCATCCCGCTCGCAGACGAAGCCTGGGGCTGCGACTGCGAGGCCGAGGTGGTGGTGGTCACCGACGACGTCCCCCAGGGGATCACCGCCGAGGAGGCGAGGGACCACATCCTGCTCGTCGGCCTGGTCAACGACGTCAGCCTGCGCAACCTCATCCCGGGCGAGCTCGGCAAGGGCTTCGGCTTCCTCCAGTCCAAGCCCGCCTCGGCCCTGTCCCCGGTCTTCGTGACGCCCGAGGCGCTCGGCGACCGCTTCCGCGACGGCAAGCTCTACGGCGCGCTCAAGGTCGACCTCAACGGCAAGCCGTTCGGCCGGGCCGACGCCGGGGTCGACATGACCTTCGATTTCGGGACCCTGATCGCCCACCTCGCCAGGACCCGCAACATCGGCGCCGGCTCGATCATCGGCTCGGGCACGGTCTCGAATCGCGATGCCGACGGCGGCCCCGGCAAGCCGATCGACCAGGGCGGCCTCGGCTATTCCTGCATCGCCGAGGTCCGCACGGTCGAGACCATCCTCGAAGGCAAGGCGAAGACCGAGTTCCTGAAGCGCGGCGACTCAGTGAGGATCTGGATGGACGACGAGGCCGGCCACCCGATCTTCGGAGTCATCGAGCAGACGGTATCCGGGACCTAGCGGCGGCGGCTTGGCGGATAGAAAGCCGGCAGGAAGAACTGCTTTACACTGCCCCGCTCGAAGTCCAGACTTGAGGAGGCAGCGTTTTCAGGATGTTCAACGCCTGTCGTATAAGGGGGAAGATAGATGACTAGAAAGCTTGCGCGTGCCGTTACTCTTGCGAGTTTGGCGGCAGGTCTGGCAATGACGCCTACCATGGCGTCGAGCGCCGTTCGGTGTCTTATAATGATCGACAGCCCCTGGGGTGAGATTTGCCTCGTTCCGGACGTGTGGCCGTAAGCGGACCGCCGCCCTCAGGCGTCCGGATTTCGCCTCTGGCGGGATGAAGGACGCCTGGCCACGCCTTGCGCCGGCCCTTGCCGCGGCGGCGACGGGTTTGAAGCGGCCCGCTTACCCCGGCTTGCGAATCCCGACGGGGAGGTTCAGGGGCCAAAGCCATGAGAAAGCTTGCCTCGCTCCCCGCCGTCATCCTCCCTCCCGTCCTCCTCCTCCTCCTCTCCGTTCCTGCCGCCGCGACCGCGCCGCGCGAAATCGCCGACGCCGTCAGCCAGGAGCGGCTTCGCGCGATCGTCGAGAAGCTGGTCAGCTTCGGGACTCGCCACACCCTTTCCTCGCAGACGGATTCGAAGCGTGGGATCGGAGCCTCGCTCAGGTGGACGGAGGCGGAGTTCGGCCGCTATTCGCGGGCCTGCGGGGGCTGCCTCAGGGTCGTCACCCCCTCCGACGTCGTCACCGGCCGACGGGTGCCGACCCCGACCAAGGTGACCAACGTCTTCGCCATCCAGCGCGGCGCGTCCGATCCCAATCGGGTCGTGATCATCTCCGGCCATATCGACAGCCGGGTCACCGATCCGATGAACTCGACCGCCGACGCGCCCGGCGCCAATGACGACGGCTCGGGCACGGCGGCGGTGATCGAGGCCGCACGGGTCCTCTCGAAGCACAAATTCCCCTACACGATCGTCTACGCCGCCCTCTCCGGGGAGGAGCAGGGCCTGCTCGGCGGCAAGATCATGGCCGATTACGCGAAAGCGCAGGGCTGGGAGGTCATCGCCAACCTCAACAACGACATCATCGGCAACAGCTGCGGCTCGGACGGCAGATGCGACGACGCCCATGTCCGGGTCTTCTCGGAGGGGCTTCGCTGGCAGGGGCACGAGGACCTCGCCGCCCGGATCCGGAGCCTCGGCGGAGAGAACGACTCGCCGTCGCGCAACATCTCGCGCTGGATGGACGATTTCGCCGACGACCTCGGCCTTGGGCTCGACGTCCGCCAGATCTGGCGCAACGACCGCTTCGGCCGCGGCGGCGATCATACCGAGATGCTCAACGCCGGCTTCCCGGCGGTGCGGATCACGGTCGCCGTCGAGAATTACAACTGGCAGCACCAGGATCTGAGGGTCGAGAACGGAATCCAGTACGGCGACACGATCGACAAGATGGATTTCCCCTATTTGACCAAGGTGGTGAAGCTGAACGTGGCGGCGCTGGCGGCGCTGGCGAGCGCTCCGCAGCCGCCGGAGCCGAGGGTGGAGGGGGCGGTGTCGACCGACACGACGATCGCGTGGAACCCGGTCAAGGGCGCGGATTCCTATGTCGTCCGCTGGCGCGGCACGGATTCGCCCAATTGGGAGCGGAGCCTTCGCCTGACCTATGCCGACCTGGCCCGATGCCCGGCCCGGCCGGCCGGGAGCGGCTCGGCCGTGGGGGGCGTGGTTGCCACCTGCTCGGCGGTGCTGAAGGGCGTTCGAGTCGACGATTTCGTGTTCGGGGTCTCCTCCGTGTCGAAGGACGGCTATGAGAGCCCGGTCGCCTCGGCGGTGCCGGGCGGAGCTTTCGAGCCCTATACGCCGCCGCCGCCGGCGCGGCCGTGATCGTCATGCCGGACTTGATCCGGCATCCATGAACACGGCAGCCTGCGGACGATCGTTGGCGTCCGTGTTCATGGATTCCGGCCTTCGCCGGAATGACGATTGATCAAAAACCCCGGATCAAGTCCGGGACGACGGGGTTGGAATCGCTGATGGCTAAGAAACCTACGAGCGCCGGCCTTCCCACCCGCCAGCAGATCCTCGACTTCATCGCGTCGAGCGACGTTCCGGCCGGCAAGCGGGAGATCGCCCGGGCCTTCGGGCTTTCGGCTCAGGACAAGGTCGCGCTCAAGGCCCTCCTCCACGACATGGCCGACGAGGGGCTGATCGACTCCTCGCCGGGACGCGCCTTCCACCAGGCGGGAGGGGTGCCCAAGGTGACGGTGCTGAGGATCGTCGACGTCGACGAGAGCGGTACGGCCTGGGCGGTGCCGGAGCGATGGGAGGCGGACCTGCCGGAGCCTCGTCTCAGGGTGCTCGAGCGCAAGGGCAGGGGATCGGCCCTCGGCGCCGGCGACCGCCTGCTCGCCCGCACCGAGCAGCTCGGCAACGGCTGGGCTGCGCATCCGATGAAGAAGCTCGCCAAGGGGAGTGAGCTCGTCCTGGGCGTCGTCCACCAGGAGGCGCAGGGCTTCTGGCTTCGTCCGGTCGAGAAGAAGGAGCGGCGCGAGCTGCCCATCTCCGACATCGGACCGGCCCAGGCCGGCGACCTCGTCCTCGCCGAGAAGACCGGCCGCCCGCCCCGGCTCACCGCCCGGGTCTCGCAGGTGCTGGGCGACCCCTTCGCGCCTCGAAGCTTCAGCCTCATCGCGATCCACAAGCTCGGCATCCCGCACGAATTTCCGGAAGCCGTCCTCATCGAGGCGGAGCGGGTGGCCCGGCAGCCGCTCGGCCCGCGCGAGGACCTGACCCACATCCCGATCGTCGCCATCGATCCGGCCGACGCCCGCGACCATGACGATGCGGTCTGGGCCGAGAGCGACGACGATCCCGCCAATTCCGGCGGCTGGAAGGCGATCGTCGCCATCGCCGACGTCAGCTTCTACGTCCGCTCCGGCTCTGCGCTCGACAAGGAAGCGAGGAAGCGCGGCAACAGCGTCTATTTCCCGGACCGGGTCGTGCCGATGCTTCCCGAGACCCTCAGCGCCGAGATCTGCTCGCTGAAGGAAGGGGAGGATCGGGCCGCGCTGGCCTGCCATCTCCAGGTGTCGAGGGAGGGGCAGCTCAAGAGCTGGCGGTTCAGCCGGGCCAGGGTGCGGATCGCCGCCAATATCGCCTATGAGGACGCCCAGGCGGCGATCGATGCTCTGCAGCTCCTCCCCGGAACGGGGAGGGGGACCGGACGAAGTCCGGTGGAGGGGGGCGAGCGCAGCGAGCATGGAGACGCGGGCGCCCTCCACCATGCTTCGCATGGTCCCCCTCCCCGTGCCGGGGAGGAACCAGTCGAGCTCTTCTCCTCCCCCTGCTCGATGCCGGAGATCGAGCCGGACGAGCCGCCGCCGGTCGCCGCCGAGCTGGTCGAATCGACCCTGAAGCCGCTGTGGGCCTGCTGGCGGGCGCTCTACGCCGCGCGGGAGAAACGGGCGCCGCTCGACCTCGATCTCCCCGAGCGGCGGGTCGTGCTCGACGAAAAGGGTCGGATATTGTCGGTGGCACCCCGCGAGCGGCTCGACGCCCACAAATTGATCGAGGATTATATGATCGCCGCCAACGTCGCCGCGGCCAAGGCGCTGGAGGCGAAGAAGGTGCCGGTCATGTACCGCGATCATGAGCCGCCGGGACGCGAGAAGCTGGTCGCCCTCAAGGATTACCTCAAGACCTTCGAGGTCGAGTTCGCGCTCGGGCAGGTCGTCCGGCCGGCGACGTTCAACCACATCATCGACCGGATCGGCGAGGCCGACTTCCGGCCGCAGGTGATGGAGCAGATCCTCCGCACCCAGACCCAGGCTTATTATTCGCCCGACAATAAGGGCCATTTCGGCCTCGCGCTCGGCTCCTACGCACATTTCACCAGCCCCATCCGCCGCTATGCCGACCTCGTCGTCCATCGCGCACTCGTCCGGGCTTACGGCCTCGGCGACGGCGGCCTCACCGATCAGGAGGCGGAGGCGATGGAGGTGACCGGCGAGCTCATCTCGCAGCTCGAGCGGCGGGCGATGGAGGCCGAGCGCGAGACTCTCGACCGTTACGTGGCGGCCTATCTTTCGGAGCGGGTGGGCGAGCTCGTCGACTGCCGGATCACCGGCGTTCAGCCGTTCGGCTTCTTCGCCACCGTCGAGGGGCTGGGCGGCGATGGGCTGGTCCCGGTCTCGACCCTGGGAAGCGAATATTTCCGCTACGATGAGGCCAGCCAGAGCCTGGTCGGGGAGGACAGCGACGAAAGGTTCAGCCCCGGCCAGCGGCTCAAGCTCCGACTGGTCGAGGCGAACCCGGTCTCCGGCGGGCTGAGGTTCGAGCTTCCCGACGCCTCCTACGCTCCCGCCAGGCCAAAGGGCGGTTCCCGCCGCGACGGGCGGCGCGGGGAGGAGAAGCGTCCCCAGGGCCGGCGCGGCCGCCCGTCGAACATCCGACACCGCGGCCGCTGATCCCGAATTCGCTGGAATGACAGGGTGTCGGAGCCGCCGATTCGCCGCTCCTGGCCCCCCTTTTCGACAAACCGACTCCCGGCTTCTGCCGACGACCCGTGCGTCTATAGGCCCGCCGCCGCGCGCCGCGTAGGACATCGGCAGGGATGAAGACACGAGGAGAAAGTGGATGAGCATCAAGATGATATTCGCGTCGACCGCCGCTTTGGCGCTGGTCGCCGGCACGCCGGCCCTGGCCGCCAAGAACCAGAACCAGCAGATCGCGGCGACCGAGGCCGGCGGCGGCGGCGTCAAGGCGAAGACCGCGAAGACCTGCCGCTTCATCGACAACAGCGCCAGCCGGATGAAGCGCCAGCGCCTCTGCTACACCCGCGAGGAGTGGAAGAAGTTCGACTCGGCCCAGTAAGGCCGTGTCGCGCTCAGCCGTCACCCCGGGCCTGCCCGGGGGCCATGGACATCGATCCACGGAAGGCCCTGCCTTAGGGTGTTCATGGTTTCCGGGCGCCGGAATGACGGCGAAGCGCTATAATCTGGGGAGGGTCACCCCGCGCTGGCCCATATATTTGCCGGCCCGGTCGGCATAGCTCACCTCGCAGGGCTCGTTGCCCTGGAGGAACAGGAATTGGCAGGCGCCCTCGTTGGCATAGACCTTGGCGGGAAGCGGCGTGGTGTTCGAGAATTCGAGCGTGACATGGCCTTCCCAGCCCGGCTCCAGCGGGGTCACGTTGACGATGATCCCGCAGCGGGCATAGGTCGACTTGCCGAGGCAGATGACGAGCACGTCGCGCGGCACCCGGAAATATTCGACCGTGCGAGCCAGAGCGAAGCTGTTGGGCGGGATGATGCAGACGTCGACCTTGCGATCGACGAAGCTGTTCGCCTTGAAATCCTTCGGATCGACGATGGCGTTGTCGACGTTGGTGAACAGCTTGAACTCGTCGGACACCCGGGCGTCGTAGCCGTAGCTCGACAGGCCGTAGCTGATCGTCCCCTCGCGCCTCTGGCCGTCGACGAACGGCTCGATCATCCCGCTCTCGAGGGCCTGGGCGCGGATCCAGCGGTCGGACATGATGCTCATGCGTTTCCCCCATCATCCCGGACTTGATGCGGGATCCATGAACACCGCCGTTCCAAATTTCGTCCTCCCGTGTTCATGGATCCGGCTTTCGCCGGAATGACTGGGGAGGGTCAAGGCCGCTGCACGTTCCAGTCGACCCGGCCCTCGATCCCGCGCAGCCGCCTGAAGTTGGACACCTGCCAAACGTGCCATGGCCTCGCTCCGAAGCGGGGCCGGCGGATCAGTGACCGGAGCCAGAGCGGCCGGTCGACCCGGGCGCTGACCTGATAGGCCTCGTCGAACTCGGCGGTCAGGTAGAGAAGGACGGGCTTGCGGTAATGGGCTTCGACGGCGCCGATGTAGGCGGCGAGCTCCGAGTGGAGCTGGGCGGGAGTCACCGGCCGGCGGCAATTCCCCATATATTCGAGGTCGACGGCGGGCGGCAGCGCGTCCGCATCGGCCGGCACGGCGGCGATGAAGTTGGCGGCCTGGTCCGAGCCCGGGCGGCAGAGGGTGAAGAAATGATAGGCGCCGCGGGGGATTCCCGCCCGGCGGGCGCCGGACCAGTTGGCGGCGAAGGCGCGGTCGCGATGGTCGCCCCCCTCGCTCGCCTTGATATAGGCGAAATCGACGCCCTGCGCCGGCAGCTGCCGCCAGTCGATGGGGCCCTGGTGGTGGGAGACGTCGATCCCCTGGGTGGGGAAGCGGCGGTCGGAGGGGTGCCAGTGCCCCGAATAGAGGAGGGCCGCGACGGCCAGGAGAGAAGCGAGGAGGAACGCGAGGCCCATCCATCGCGCCGCCCTCCTCATTTGATGTGGAGGACGCAGATCAGGGTGAAGAGGCGCCGCGCGGTATCGAAGTCCATCTCGATCCTGCCCTTGAGGCATTCCTGGAGAAGCTCCGCCGCCTCGTTGTGGACCCCCCGGCGGGCCATGTCGATCGTCTCCAGCCCCTTGGGCGATTCGGAGCGGACGGTTTTGAAATAGCTCTCGCAGATGGCGAAATAATCGCGGACCGGCCGCTTGAAGCGGGTGAGGCCGAGACGGATCGTCTCGAGCGGCTCGCCGGCCTCGTTCCTGAGGTCGATGGCGAGACTGTTGTCCTCGATCCTGAGCAGGATCCGGAACGGCCCCTCGTGGCCGGCGGGCTGGAAGCTGTTCTGCTCGAGCAGGTCGAAGATGGCGACCTTGCGCTCGCGCTCGATATCGTCGCTTCGCCGGATGATCGTCCGCTCGTCGAGCTCGATGTCGATGATGCGGGGGTCGGGCATGGGGCGCGTGTAGCGGGAGGGCGTGCTTCTGTCATCGTCATCCCGGCGAAGGCCGGAATCCATGAGCATGGTCGAGGCAAGTTCGCGTGGAACCGTGTTCATGGATTCCCGCCTTCGCCGGAATGACTGTTTATCCACAGCAGTTCCACAGACTTGCTGGCTTGAGCCTTGCCGCCGAAAGGAGGAGAAGGAGCCCATGGCCGAAAACATCCTTCGACTGCCCGGCGCGCCGGAGCCCGAACCGTCCGCGCTTCCCCAGAATGTGGAGGCCGAGGCGGCCCTGCTCGGCGCCCTGATGATCGACAACCGGCTCGCCGAGGACATCCAGCTCAAGCTCCGGCCCGACCATTTCCACGAGCCGCTCCACGCCCGGATCTACGAGCAGATACTGAAGCTGGTCGACAGGAATATGATCGCCTCGCCGGTCACTCTGCGGCCCCTGTTCGAGGCGGACGAGGAGATGAAGGAGCTCGGCGGCCCCTCCTATCTCGCCCAGCTCACCGGAAGCGGCGCCGCGATCATCGGCGCGCGCGACTTCGCCGAGCAGATCTACGAGCTCGCTTTGCTTCGGTCGCTGATCGGGGTCGGCCGCGACATGGTCGAGCAGGCGCTCGACACCAGCGAGGACGTCGACCCCAAGGGCCAGATCGAGGCGGCGGAGCAAGCGCTTTACCGGGTGGCGGAGGAAGGCGGCGGCCAGGGGACGGTGAAGAGCTTCGCCGAGGCGACCCGGATGGCCGTCCAGATGGCGGAGAAGGCGCTCAACACGGGCGGCGGCCTTTCCGGGATCACCACCGGGCTGGAGACGGTGAACGCGAAGACCGGCGGCCTCCACCACAGCGACCTCGTCATCCTCGCCGGCCGCCCCGGAATGGGCAAGACGGCGCTCGCCACCAACATCGCGTTCAACACCGCCCAGCGCTTCATCCGCGACACGATCGAGGACGGGATCGCCCCCGAGAAGTCGGCCGGCGCCCCGGTCGCCTTCTTCAGCCTCGAAATGTCGGCCGACCAGTTGGCGACCCGAATCCTCGCCGAGCAGTCCGGGATCAGCTCCGAGAATCTGCGCATGGGGAAGATCGGCCAGCAGGACTTCCGCAACCTCGCCCGCGCCGCCGCCGATCTGGAGAATCTGCCGCTCTATATCGACGACACGGCCGGTCTCACCATCGCCGCGCTCCGCACCCGGGCCCGGCGGCTGAAGCGGCAGCGCGGCGTCGGGCTGATCGTGGTCGACTATCTCCAGCTCCTCCAGGGGACGGGCCGGAACAGCAACGAGAACAGGGTCAACGAGATCTCCGAAATCTCGCGGGGCCTCAAGACCCTCGCCAAGGAGCTGAACGTCCCGGTCCTCGCCCTCTCCCAGCTCAGCCGAGCCGTCGAGCAGCGCGAGGACAAAAGGCCGCAGCTCTCCGACCTCAGGGAATCCGGCTCGATCGAGCAGGACGCCGACATGGTCTGGTTCGTCTATCGCGAGGAATATTATCTCGCCAACAAGAACCCGGGCGACGACCATTCCGACTTCCCCAAGTGGCAGGAGGAGATGAACCGGGTCTACGGCCTCGCCGAGCTGATCGTCGCCAAGCAGCGCCACGGCTCGACCGGCAAGGTCAGGATGAAGTTCGAGGCCAAGATTACCCGCTTCTCCGACTGGATCGACGAGGGCTATCTGCCCGAGGCGAGGGGGTAGAACCCTTCCGTCATTCCGGCGAATGCCGGAATCCATGAACACTGCCGCGCGAGGCTTCGACCCGCCGTGTTCATGGAACCCGGATCAAGTCCGGGATGACGGCCGGATCACCTGAAGCCCGAGCCCGAATCAGAAGCCGAGCGCGAAGCGGATGGCCGCTCCGATATCGTCCTTGCGTGCCTCGACATGGCCCGGGTTGGTGCGCAGGAAGGCGTTGGCGCCGAAATGGCCGCCGAGCAGCCTCATATCGTAGGAGAGCTCATAGTCGATCTCCCGGCCGGCCGGAGCGAGGTTGAGAAAACGAGGCTCGTAGCCGACGCTCCGCGAGGCATAATCGTAACGGACGGGGAGGTTGATGTCGAAGCCGCCCGATCGCACCCGAAGCGGCTGCGACACGCGCAAGGCCAGTCTGTCGCCTCCGGTGAACGCGCCCGCCTTGGCGAGATCGAAGGCAAAGGCGTCGCTGGCGAGCACCCCGCCTTGGACTAGGCCCGCGCCGCCGCGGATCCTCGTCCAGCCGCGCCGGTAGCTGCCATAGCCGCTCCATCCCTTGCCGAAGCTCAGCGCGGCCGCGCCGTCGGCGAACCAGCTGGTCGAGCCGGCGCTGGTGAAGGCGGGGGAGAAGCGGCCGCCCAGGATCGTCGCCTCTTCATCGAGGAGCGAGCCGCCGAAGCTGAGCCGGACCCGGCCCAGCCGCCGGTCTGCGCCGATCGACGTCGTTCGATAGGCCGAGCGCCCGAACTGCCGAGCCGGATAGGGGTCATGAACCTCGCCGAATTCCGAGGTCAGGGTGAAAGCGAGCGGCCCGAAGTCGTGCCGGATGCCGATGCCGGACCGGGGGCGCAGCTGGAAGCCGTTGCCGCCGGCCGGGTCGCGGGCCACCAGGAAGGCATTGGCCTGCAGCCCCGAAAGGCGCTGCCGGAGCGCCCTGCCGCCTTCCGAGACGCCGAGCGCCACCGCCGTCCTCGGCGAGAGCCGCCCCACGGCCGTGGCCGCAATCGCCGTCGCGCTGCGCGCCTGATCCACGGAAAGCTCCATCGGCCCAAGTCGCGCCTCGAGCGGGCCATTCGGATCGCGGCTTGTGGTGATGGACACCGCCAGAGGGCCCAGGGCCGCCGAGCTCGTGCTGTAGCTGCCGTCCAGCGCCGCGTGCAAAGGGGCATCCGGCGCCGTGCGGGAAAGAGTGCCGCCCAGGTCCGTCTCATAGGCCCGGTCGTAGCCGTCGAGGAAGACCGCTCCCTGCAGCTCTCCCTTCGCATCGCCCATGGTGACCGACAGCATGCCGTTGCTGGTGAGCGATACCGGCGCCATCGAGCCGGCCAGAGACATCGTGCCTTGCGGGGCGAAGGCGTTGGCCAGGTTCAGCGCGCCCCGGCCATAGATATTGTCCGTCCCGGAAGCGCCCATGTCCGTGCCGGTCGTCAGGAGCAGGTCGACGATCTGCTTGCCGGTCAGGTTGGGGAAGGCCTGGGCGAGGAGAGCGACCGCGCCCGATATGGCGGGCGCCGAAAACGAAGTTCCGTTCGCGCTTACCAACGCTCCGTTCTTGTCGTAGACCGGCACCCCTTCCCCTACCGCGGCAAGATAAAAGTCGGCGCCGATGCCCGCGCGGTCGCTTGAGTTTGAGAGGGCCGTACCGGCATTGTTGAGAGCGCCGGCGATGATCACGGTGCCGCGCGCCTCGGCTTTGGTCGCTATCAGCGCGGATGCGATCGGATCGGGAGACGCGTTGTTTCCTGCTGTAATGATAACCACCACACCGGCGGCCGTGGCCTTGTCGATCGCCTGAGCCAGGCTAGCGGGCGCTGGAATGAACCCCATCGACATGTTGATGACGCGGGCGCCGTTCTGAATGGCGACGTCGAATGCCTTGGCTATGGCGACCTGGTCGAACTGACAGGTGGGGGAAGTGGCGGAGCACGTGCCGGGCACATCCGTCCTCAGCATCAGCAGCGTGGACTCGAAGGCCACGCCGTGCATTCCGTTATCGTCCTTCGCCGCTCCCAGTACGGAAGTAACCCACGTGCCGTGGTGGTGCTCGCCGTTGAGAGGGCGCGACCCGACCATATCTCCGGACGCCGGGTGGACGCGACCCGCGAACTGGGAAAGGGCCGGTGCAAAGCTGTCATCGATTATCGCGGCGGTCACGCCTTTCCCGGTCGCACCTTTTTCGTAGGCCTGGATCGCATTGGCCCGGCCCGCTCCCACCGAGTTTTGATACTCCTGAGTGTTGAATCCACTGGATGGGGGGGGTGGTGGAGGCGGAGGTGGCGGAGGAGGGGGAGGCGGCGGTGCAGGGGCTGGCGGTATCGGCTGGACTCCGCCGCCGCCGCCGCCCCCACAGGCGCTGAGGCCGATCACGAGGACGGACAGGCTGACGGTCCGGAGCAGCAAGTGTCTCATAAGCCCCCCCAATTTGGCGGAGCATAAGGCGATGACAGGACTGAGTAAATGTGAGCCTCTGCGCCGGAGCCGCCGGCGGCGCCGCAAGGGATCGAGCAAGATCGGTTGCTTGTTACAGCTCGCGGCGGCGACTAGCCTTCCGGGCGATCAGCGCTCGGAGACCATGGATGACCTTGTTTCTCAAGATGATGACGGCGGCGATATTTATGACAGCAGTTCCAGGGACGGCTATGGCGCAGGGCGACCCGCATGAGTGGCTCGAGGAGGTGCGGGGCGAGAAAGCGCTGGGCTGGGCGAAGGCCGAGAGCGAAAAGACCCTCAAGGCCTTCCAGTCGGACCGCCGCTACCAGGGCATGTACGACCGTGCCCTGGAAGTGCTTGAGGCGAAGGACCGGATCCCCTTCGTGCAGATGCGCCCCGACGGCCTCTACAATTTCTGGCAGGACCAGGCCAATGTCCGCGGCCTGCTTCGGCGGACGACCCTGGCCAGCTATCGGACTGCCGAGCCGGTGTGGGAGCCGGTGCTCGATATCGACGCACTCGCCAAGGCGGACGGCAAGTCCTGGGTCTACAAGGGCATGCAGTGCCTTCCGCCGGCGATGACCCGCTGCCTCGTCAATCTTTCCGAGGGCGGCGGCGACTCGACCGTCATCCGCGAGTTCGACACAAGCACGCGCCGCTTCGTCGACGGCGGCTTCTCGCTTCCCGAAGGCAAGCAGGACGTCGAGTGGGAAGATGCCGATTCGATCATCGTCTCACGCGACTGGGGCCCGGGAACGATGACCGAATCCGGCTATGCGTTCGTCGCCAAGCGGCTTCGCCGCGGCCAGAGCCTGGATCAGGCTGTCGAAATCTATCGCGGCGAGGCGAAGGACGTCGGCGCCGGCGCTTTCGTCCTTCGCGACAGCTCGGGCCGGTCGCACGGCCTGGTCGGCTATCGAAGCGTGGGCGCCCGGGAAATACGGTTCACCCTGCTTCGGCCGAACGGCAATGTCCCTCTCAATCTGCCCGAGCGGGCGAACCTCGCCGGGGTCGTCGACAGCCGGCTCCTCGTTCAGCTGAGCGAGCCCTGGGAGGCGCCGGGCGGCACTCGCTTCGCGACCGATTCGCTCATCTCCTACGATCTGGAGGAATGGAAGCGCGATCCGCTCGCCGCCCGGCCCAGCCTCGTCTTCGCTCCGGGGCCGCGCCAGACCCTGAGCAGCGTGGCGACGACGAAGGGGCAGCTGATCATCAGCCTGCTCGACAACGTCCGGGGCCGCGCCCTCGCCTACGATTATGTCGGCGGCAAGTGGCGGTCGAGCGAGATCGCCCTTCCGCGCAACGCCACCGTCGGGATCACCGCTGCCTCCGACACCGATGAGCAGGCGATGTTCTCGGTCACCGATTATCTCACTCCGAACAGCTTGTGGTGGTACGACGCCGCCACCGGCAAGCTCGAAACCGTCAAGTCGACTCCGTCCAGGTTCGATGCATCACGCCACGTCGTGGAGCAGCTGGAGGCGACCTCGCGCGACGGAACGAAGATCCCCTATTTCCTGGTCCGGCCGAAGACCATGAAGCAGGACGGATCGACTCCCACTTTGCTCAACGCCTATGGCGGGTTCCAGGTCGCCCAGGTTCCGGGCTATTCCGGGACGATGGGGCGCCTGTGGCTCGAGGCCGGCAACGCCTATGTGGTCGCCAATTTGCGCGGCGGCGGCGAGTTCGGCCCGAAGTGGCACCAGGACGCCCAGGGCGCGAACAAGCAGCGGACCTGGGACGATTATGTCGCGGTCGCCGAGGACCTCATCCGCCGCAAGGTCACCTCCCCGCGGCGGCTGGGAGCGATCGGCGGGAGCCAGGGCGGCCTGCTCGTCGGCACCGCGATCACCCAGCGGCCGGAGCTGTTCAACGCGGCGATCGTCCAGGTCCCGCTCTTCGACATGCTCCGCTACCATGTGATCGGCGCCGGAGCGTCCTGGATCAGCGAATATGGCGACCCGCGCAAGCCGGAGCAGCGGGCCTGGCTGGAGGCCTATTCGCCGTACCAGAAGCTCGCCAAAGGCGTGAAATACCCGATGCCCTTCATCCACAGCTCCACCGCCGACGACCGGGTCACCCCGGTCCACGGCCGCAAGGCCGCCGCGCGCCTCGCCGAGCTCGGCCATCCATATTATTATTACGAGAACATGGAAGGCGGCCACGCCGCCGCCGCGAACAACCCGGAGACGGCCCGGCGGCTGGCGATGGAATATGTCTACGCGACCCAGCGGCTGGTGGATTAACTTGCCTCCCCATCGTGAGATGGGGAGGGGGACCGCCCGAAGGGTGGTGGAGGGGTAATTGGCCTCGTCGGCTACCCCTCCACCAGGCTTCGCCTGGTCCCCCTTCCCATGCGCTGCGCGCATGGGAAGGCAAATCAGCCCTCTATATTATTCGCCGCGTAGGGGTCCCTCAGGCCCACCCCGATGCTCGCCCGGGCGCTTTCCGCTTCCGAGCTGGTAACCGGATAGGCGCAATAGTCCGCTGCGTAGAAGGCGCTCGGGCGGTGGTTGCCCGAAAGGCCGAGGCCGCCGAACGGCGCGTTGCTCGGTGCGCCGTTGGTGGGCTTGTTCCAGTTGATCACCCCAGCGCGGATGTTCGCCCAGAAGCGATCGTAAAGCTCTGGGCTCCCCCCGACCAGCGAGGCGGCGAGGCCGTAGCGGGTGGCATTGGCCTCGGTCAAAGCGGCGCCGAAATCGGGCACCCGGATCACCTGGAGCACCGGCCCGAACAGCTCAGCGTCCGGCCGGTCGGCGACGTCGGTGACGTCGATGATGGCGGGAGTCAGGAACGGCTTGTCGGCCACCGGCCGGTCGAGCCGCTTGATCGGCCGCCCGCCCTTGATCATCAGGTCGAGAAAGGCCTCCTGGAGCTGGTCGGCCGCCTGGTTGTCGATGACCGGGCCCATGAACGGCGCCGGAGCGGCGTGGGGATGATCGACGATCAGCCGCTCGGCCAGCTTGACGATCTCGGCGAGGAGCGGCTCGTGGGTCCCCTCCTGAACGATCAGGCGCCGCCCGGCCGTGCAGCGCTGGCCCGAGCTCATGAAGGCGGACTGGACGGCGATCACCGCGGCGGCGTGGATGTCCTTGGCGTCCCAAACGACGAGCGGATTGTTGCCGCCCATCTCCAGCGCGAGGATCTTCTGGGGCGTATCGGCGAACTGGCGGTGGAGGGCGAGGCCGGCCCGGGCCGAGCCGGTGAAGAGCAGCCCGTCGAGGCCGGGGTTGGCGGCCAGCGCCTTGCCGATTTCGACTCCGCCCTGGACGCACCGGACGACATCCTCGGGCACCCCGGCCTCGTGATAGAGCCTGACGAGCATCTCGCCCACGGCGGGAGTCTTCTCGGAGGGCTTGAACACGACCGCGTTGCCGGCGATCAAAGCGGGGACGATATGCCCGTTGGGAAGGTGGGCCGGGAAATTGTACGGCCCCAGCACGGCCAGGACCCCGTGCGGCTTATGGCGAACCGCGACCCGGGCGCCGAGCGCGCCCTCGAGCCGCCGCTGCGAGGTCCGCTCCGAATAAGCCGAGACCGAGATGTCGACCTTGCCCACCACCGCGTCCACCTCGGTCGCCGTTTCCCAGAGCGGCTTGCCGGTCTCGCGGGCGATGAGGTCGGCGAAGGCGTCCTTGTGGCCGCGAACCACGTTGGCGAAGCGCCGCAGGGTCTCGATCCGGACGGCGAGCGGCCGGGCGGCCCAGGCGGCCCAGGCGGAACGGGCGCGGGCGACCTCCGCCTCGACATCGCCCACTTCGCCCGTCCACAAAGTTGCCCCGGTGGCCGGTTCGATCGAGCTCAAGGTCCCCATGGCGGCTGACCCACCATTTTTGGCTTCGGCGGTCAAGCCGCGCTCCGCATCGCCTCGCCCATATGCCGCACGGCAACGACCTTTTCCTGGAACGGGCCCCAGTCGTCGGCCTCGTCGATGCGGCTCCAGATCGCCTCCACTGCGTCGATGTGCATGGAGCAGGGCCCCTCTTCGGACCAATAAGGATGGTCTGTGGCCCCGTCGGCCGCTTCATACCCGCCGATCGCCTCGACGAGCTGGGCGAAGGCCGGCGCCTCATAGGCCTCGTCGGCCGGGGACGGGCCGCGCCTCCGGCCGCCGCGCCAGTCAAAGAAGAAGCGGTCGATGGTCACGCTTCTCGCGGCCAGGGCGGTCTCCAGGGCGACGAGGAAGGCGGAGTCGCGCTCCTGCTCCCGGGGCCTGATGCCGAGGCGGGCGAAGATGGCGGCGACGAGCTGCCGCTGGAACTCGCCCGGGAAGGCGTCGAGCGACGGGGTCAGCACCTCGGCCTCGGCGATCGTCCGGAGCGAGGCGGCGAGCTGGAGCACGTCCCAGTGGATCGCCTCCGGCTGGCGGCCGAAGGCATAGAGGCCGGCATGGTCGAAATAGGCGGCGGTGAAATGCCCGTCCCAATAAGGCGTGAAGCGCCACGGGCCGTAGTCGAAACTCTGGGCGGTGATTGCGATATTGTCGCTGTTGAGGACGCCGTGGACGAAGCCGGCGGCGATATAGGAGGCCGCGAGGCGGGCCGCCTCCCGGGCGACATGGGCAAGCAGCCGTGCCGGGGCGCCGGAGCCGCCCTCCTCTCCATAATAGTGACGAAGGCAATAGTCCGTGAGCTTCGCCAGATTCTCGGTCTCCTGGAAGTAAGCGAGCCGCTGGAAGGTGCCGATCCTTATGTGGCTGTGCTGAAGCCGGACCAGGACCGCGGAGCGGGTCGGCGACGGCTCGTCGTTGCGCTCGAGCGCCTCGCCCGTCTCGATCAGCGAGAAGCTCTTCGACGTCTCGACGCCGAGCGCTTCGAGCATCTCGGTCGCCAGCACCTCCCGCACGCCGCCTTTCAGGGTGAGGCGCCCGTCGCCGAAGCGGCTGTAGGGGGTGCGGCCCGAGCCCTTGGTGCCGAGGTCGAGAAGCCGGCCATCGCCGTCCCGAAGCTGAGCGAAGAGGAAGCCGCGGCCGTCGCCAATGTCGGGATTGTACACCCGGAACTGATGTCCGTGATAGCGAAGGGCGAGCGGCCTCGGGAGGTTGCCGGGCAGCGGCTCGAAGCGGCCGAAATGCCGGATCCAAGCTGCCTCGTCGAGCGAGCCAAGCCCAACGTCCTCGGCCGCCCGCTGATTGCGGAAGCGAAGCAGGGTTTGCGGGAAGGGAGCGGCCTCGACGGGATCGTAGAAGGCCTCGCCCAGCTCGGCGATCGCGGGTTCCGGTAGGTAGGTTCTGGCCATTCGCCCACAAGCCGCGGGGCGGCGCTCGGGTTCCTTACTCGCTGATGATTGAGGCGATGAGGTACATGGAGAGGAACCAGAAGGCGGCCGCCATCAGGACGATCAGAAGGTGCGGCGTTTCGACATGTGCCGCTTCCCGGCAAGGGGCGGGGAGAGGGGAGCGGAATGCTTGGGCCGCTGGGCGAGCGGCAGATCGATCCGCCCGTCCGGGTGCAGGATGAGGTCGGGCGCGCTGTCGTGCCTCAGGAGCATGCCGCCTCCGGGCCCCGGGTCGGGATCCAAAGCGTAGCCGCTGCGCACCAGCTCGCGAAGCTTGTCGAAGACCCGCGGCTCGCCGACGGCGTTCGGCTCCGGGCGGCGCTCCGTCAGCATTGTTTCCGGCATGACATTCCTCGACAGGCAGGTGGTTTAGGCAAGCAATACACTTCCTCCGCCCGGGCGCAACCCGTTTGCGGCGCCATTGCCCCGGGTCGGATTCTATCGATAAAGGTGCTCGGGAAGCGGGGGCAGAGCATGGCGTCATGGTCGGACGGCTGGTGGGAATCGAGCGACGGCCTCAGGCTCCATTACCGCGACTATGCGGGCAGGCCGGAGCGGCCGCCGATCGTCTGCATCCCCGGCCTCACCCGCAATGCCCGCGACTTCGAGGGAATCGCCGCGCGCCTGGCCGGGGAATGGCGGCTGATCTGCGTCGAGCTCAGGGGCCGCGGGCAGAGCGACCATGCCAAGGACCCGATGAGCTACGTCCCGCCGGTCTATTGGCAGGACGTCGAGGCTTTGATCGCCGCTTTGGAGCTCCGCCGCTTCGTCCTGTTCGGAACTTCGCTCGGAGGGCTGATCACCATGCTCATGGCGCTCGCCGATAGGAGCCGAATCGCCGGAGCGCTTCTCAACGATATCGGGCCGGAGCTGGAGCAGGGCGGGCTCGAGCATATCCGATCCTATGTCGGCCGGTCGCAGAGCTGGCCGACCTGGCTCCACGCGGCGCGCTTCCTGTGCGAGGCGCAACGGGACCGCTATCCCGACTGGGACATGGATCGATGGCTCGTCTACGCCCACCGGCTGTGCAGGCTGACGCAAGGGGGGCGGATCGTTTTCGACTACGACATGCGCATCGCCGAGCCGTTCCGCCAGCCGGGCGGCGATTCCGGGTTCGACCTGTGGACGGCCTTCGCCGCGCTGGACACCGTGCCGTCGCTGGTCGTCCACGGCGAGATTTCGGACCTGCTGAGCCGGGCTACGGTGGAGAAGATGCTGGCCGCGAACCCGGCGATGGAGGCGGCGACGGTGCCCAATGTCGGCCATGCGCCGACCTTGGAGGAGCCGGAGGCGGCGGCGGCGATCGACGGGCTGCTGGCTCGGGTGGACACTTTGGCTTAGACGGCTCCGTCGTCACCCTAACCTGTTTCAGGTCCAGGTTTCCACCCGCGATACGGGTCGACCCTGGATGCTGAAACAAGTTCAGCATGGCGGTGAGTTGATTTCTTAGTCTTTCTCCCCCATATGGCTCTCAGCGAAACGTCATTGCAGCGTGAACGCCCCTTATCGGCCGGCTCCGTTTCGTCGTTACCAAGGTTTCCCTTTTCACGCGGGTCACCAGAACCCGCCGCGTTTCCGCGCGCCTGTCAGGCTGCGCGGGGGCGCCGCACCAATATAGTGAGTTATCATGTCTTTTGAAAATCTCGGGCTGTCGCAGCCCGTCCTCCAGGCGCTCGCTCTGAAGGAATATTCCACCTCGACCCCGATCCAGGAGCAGGCAATCCCGATCCTCCTGAGGGGCAAGGATCTGCTCGGAATCGCCCAGACCGGCACCGGCAAGACGGCGGCCTTCATGCTGCCCTCGATCGACCGGCTCGCCGCCTCCGGCAAGCGGCCCCAGCGCGGCGCCTGCCGGATGCTGGTGCTCGCCCCGACCCGCGAGCTCGCCTCGCAGATCGCCGAGAGCGCCCGCGCTTATTCGCGCTTCAGCCATATGAGCGTCGCCACCGTGTTCGGCGGCACCTCGATCAACAAGAACCGGCAGGACCTTGGCCGCGGAGTCGACATCCTCGTCGCCACTCCGGGCCGGCTTCTCGACCTCGTCGAGCAGCGCTGGCTGGACCTCAGGCAGGTCGAGATCCTCGTCCTCGACGAGGCCGACCAGATGCTCGACCTCGGCTTCATCCACGATCTCAAGAAGATCGTGCGCTTCCTGCCCGAGAAGAGGCAGAGCCTGTTCTTCTCGGCGACGATGCCGAAGGCGATTCGCGATCTCGCCGACAAGTTCCTGACCGACCCCGAGCAGGTTGCGGTGACCCCGGTCGCCTCGACCGTCGAGCGGGTCGAGCAGTACGTCACCTTCGTCAACCAAGCCGAGAAGCCTGCGCTTCTCACCATGATGCTGCGCGTCGGCTTCGGCGCCAAGGGGTCGATGGACCGGGTGCTGATCTTCAGCCGCACCAAGCACGGCGCCGACCGGATCGTGAAGCAGCTCGCCCAGACCGGGATCCCGGCCAACGCCATCCACGGCAACAAGAGCCAGCCGCAGCGCGAGCGGGCCCTGGCCGAGTTCAAGGACGGCAAGGTGAAGATCCTGATCGCGACCGACATCGCCGCCCGCGGCATCGACGTCTCGGGCGTCTCGCACGTGATCAACTTCGACCTGCCCAACGTATCGGAGCAATATGTCCACCGCATCGGCCGCACCGCGCGCGCCGGCGCCGCGGGCGTTGCCGTGGCTTACTGCGCCGAGGACGAGCGGCCCTACCTCAAGGGCATCGAGCGCCTCACCAAGCAGGTGCTGACCCCGGTGCCGCTGCCGGAAGGCTTCAACGCCGAGGCGGCGCGTATCAAGGCGGCCCGGGCCAGCTCGCCGATCCAGATCGTCGAGCGCCCCGAGCGCGAGGAGCGGCACTCCCGCGGACGTCCGTCCAAGCGCTTCAGCGCCCGCCCGGCCCGACCGCAGGGTGAAAGCCGCAGCGGCGGCCGCCGCCGCTACGCTTCAAGGTAATCTTAAATCCTCCCCTGCATTCGCATGGGAGGGGGAGCACCCGAAGGGTGGTGGAGGGGCCTTTCTGATTCTGGAGAACCCCTCCACCGCGCTTCGCGCGGTCCCCCTCCCCGCGAAATCGCGGGGAGGAATTTAGAGGCCCGCCCGTGCCGTTCCTCCTCCCGATTCTGCTCCTCCAGGCGACTCCCGAAATCATCGTCACCGGCCGCGGCCTCGCGCCGGCCGCGGGCGAGGGGGTTTTCGACACGATCGTCATCGAGCGCGACCGCCTCGCCGGCTCGGCCTCCGGCCGGCTGGAGGAGGTGCTCCGCGACGTGCCGGGCTTCCAGCTCTTCCGACGCTCCGACTCCCGCTCGGCCAACCCGACGAGCCAGGGCGCGACCCTCCGCGCCCTCGGCGGCAATGCGTCGAGCCGGGTTCTTCTCGTCCTCGACGGAGTCCCCCAGACCGACCCCTTCGGAGGCTGGGTGAGCTGGCCGGCTTATCATCCCGAGCGGCTCGGCGAGGCGCGGGTGACCCGCGGCGGCGGCAGCGGCGTCCACGGGCCGGGCGCGCTGGCCGGGACGATCGAGCTTGCCAGCGCCACCCCGGCAGAGCTTCGCGGGGCGCAGGGACGCCTGGCCTACGGCAGCCGCGACGGCTTCGACGCCTTCGCCGGCCTCGGGCTGCCGCTTGGCGGAGGCTTCGTCGCCGTGTCGGGCGCCTGGCAGCGCGGGGACGGGTTCGTCCCGATCGTTCGCGAGCAGCGCGGGCCCGCCGACCGGCCTTCCCCCTACGAGCAGATGAGCCTGGCGGTGCGCGCCGTCGCGCCGCTGCCCGGCGGCATGGAGCTTCAGGCGAGCGGGCTGGCCTTCAGCGACGAGCGCGAGCGTGGGACCGCCTTTTCCGGAATCCGGACGCAGGGCGCCGACGCCTCGCTTCGCCTTGTCGGGCGGCGGTGGAGCGCGCTGGGCTACGTCCAGAGCCGCGATTTCTACAACAGCTTCGCCAGCGTCGGCGCCGGGCGGGCGGCAGCGAACCGCACGTCCGAGCAATATAGCGTGCCCTCGACCGGTCTCGGCGCTCGGCTCGAGGCGCGGCCCTGGATCGGCGAGAGCCTGGAGCTCAGGCTCGGCACCGACTGGCGCCTGACCGAGGGCGAGACGCGCGAGCTTTTCACCTTCGTCGCGGGAGCGGGCACGCGCGGGCGCGTAGCGGGAGGTCGCAGCCAGACCCTGGGCAGCTTCGCCGAGGCGACGTGGGCGCCCGCCTCCGTCACCCTCACCCTGGGCGGGCGGATCGATCGCTGGGCGATCTCCGAGGGGCGGCTGAGCGAGCGGGTGCTTGCGACCGGCGCGGCGCTGACGAACACAAGCTTTCGCGACCGCTCGGGCTGGGAGCCGACCGGGCGGGCGGGGATCGCCTGGCGCGCCGCCGACGGGCTGACCCTTCGCGGCGCGACCTATCTGGGATGGCGGCTTCCGACCCTGAACGAGCTCTACCGGCCCTTCCGGGTCGGGGCCGACGCGACCGCCGCCAATGCCGAGCTTGCGCCCGAGCGGCTGCGCGGAGTGGAGGCGGGGCTGGACTGGCGGCCTTCGCCGCGGGCGCGGATCGGCTTCACCGCCTTCGCCAACCGGCTTAAGGGGGCGATCGCCAACGTCACCCTGGGGCGTGGCCCGGGCACCTTTCCCGGCGTCGGCTTCGTCGCGGCTGGCGGAGACTATCGGCGGCGGGCCAATCTGGACTCCATTGAAGCCAGCGGGATCGAGCTGGATGCCGGCTACGCCGCCGGGGCCTGGTCGCTCTCGGGCGGCTGGTCCTGGGTCGACGCGGAGGTGAGAGCGAGCGGCCCGGCGCTGGCGCTGGACGGCCTCAGGCCCGCGCAGACGCCGAGGCACAGCCTGTCCTCGACGCTGGCCTGGGCCGGCCGCGGGGCACGGGCGTCGGTGACGGCGCGCTACGGCGGCGCCCAGTATGAAGACGATCTCAATCGGCAGATCCTGCCTGGCGCCTTCACGCTCGACGCGACGGGCCGTCTCCCGCTCGGGCGGCGGCTGGCGCTGGAGGCCCGGGCGGAGAATTTCACCGACGCCCGGATTCTGGCCGGCGTGAGCGGCGACGGGATCGAGGAGCGGGCGACCCCGCGCACCTTCTGGATAGGCCTTCGCTTCGGCGGCTTGCGGTAGCGGGCCTGGCCGTATAGGTTGCTTGTTGCAACTTAAAGGGGAGTCGGTCATGATCGTCTACGGAGCGTCGCTTTCGCCGTTCGTTCGCAAGGTGCTGGCCTATGGGGCGGAGAAGGGGCTCGAGCTCGGGCACAAGCCGGTGGGCATCGGATCCGACGATCCCGGCTTCCTCGCCGCCAGCCCCTTCCGGAAGATGCCCGCCTTCAGCGACGGCGACTTCGGGATCTCCGATTCCTCGGCGATCATCCACTATCTCGAAGCCAAATATCCCGAGCCCGCGCTGATCCCAGCCGAGCCCGAGGCCCGAGCCCGGACGATCTGGTTCGACGAGTTCGCCGACACCATCCTGTGCGCGTGCGGCGCGAAGATGTTCTTCAACCGAATCGTCGCTCCCCGCTTCCTCGGCCGCGAAGGCGATCTCGTGACGGCCGACAAGGCGGAGAAGGAGGAGCTTCCCCCGATCCTCGACTATCTCGAGCGCACCATCCCGGACAGCGGCTGGCTGGTCGGCGACGGGATAACTTTGGCCGACATCGCGGTGGCGACGGCCTTCGCCAATTTCCGCCATCTGGGGTTGACCCTCGACCCGGCTCGATACCCGAAGGTCGCCGCGTTCGCGGAGCGGATGCTGGCGCGGCCGAGCTTCGCCGGCTGGGTCGAGCGCGAGACGGCCTTCCTGCAGAAAACGGCGGCCTGACGGAGCAAAAAAGACCCGACCGAAACTTGATCCGATTCGGATCATTTCGGAATGTTAATGATGATGAACGAGCGTACCCTGTCGTCTTCCGACTCGACAAATGGAGGAAGATATGGAGCCGACGAACGCGGGCGGGCAATCACTGCCGCCTTCAGGGGGCCACTATTTCTACATGGTGGCCATTCGCGAGACGCTCGATCGAGGCCAGCCGCAGGAGATCCAGGCGCTGCTCGACGGCGCAAGGCAGGTCCGCGAGCAATATGGCGACCTGGACGGCCTGATCCGCGAACTCGAAACCCTGGCCAAGCCGGGCATTCCGCCGCGGCCCTTCTACATGGTGGCGGTGCGCGAGACGATCTCCCGCGGCGACCAGGGCGAGATCGCCGCTCTGCTCCAGGACGCCAAGGACGTGCAGTCGCAATATGGCGGCCTGGACGGCCTTATCGCCGACCTGGAGAAAGCTTCGGGCTCGGGCTCGAGCTCCTACTAGCCATGGGCGAAGTTCCAGTCCGCTATGTCGGCGTTGCCGACATGGCGGCGAGGGTGCCGGTCAGCGTGGTCTGGGAGATCACGCTGGCCTGCGACCTCGCCTGCCAGCATTGCGGCTCGCGCGCGGGCCGCCGCCGCCGCGACGAGCTCAGCACCGCCGAATGCCTGGATCTCATCGGCCAGATGGCCGAGCTCGGCACTCGCGACGTCGCCCTGATCGGGGGCGAGGCCTATCTCCGCAAGGACTGGGTCGATCTGGTCGCCGCGATCACCGCGGCCGGGATGGAATGCGGGCTGCAAAGCGGCGGCCGCAACCTCACCGACGAGCGGATCGAGCGCGCCGCGGACGCCGGCCTCAACGGGGTCGGAATCTCGATCGACGGCCTCGCTGAGGTGCACGACAAGGTGCGCGGCGTGCCCGGCTCGTTCGAGAAAGCGGTTGCGGCGCTCCGCCGGGTCAGCGGCCGCGGAATGATGGCCAGCGTCAACACCCAGATCAACCGCCAGTCCATGCCTCAGCTGCGCGAGCTCATGGAGGTCGTGATCGATTCCGGAGCGACCAACTGGCAGCTCGCCATCACCGTCGCGATGGGCAATGCCGCCGATCATCCCGAGCTTCTGCTTCAGCCCTACGAGATGCTCGACCTGATGCCGCTCCTCGCGGAGCTGGCGGTCGAGGGCCGCAAGCGCGGCCTGTTCCTCCAGCCGGCCAACAATATCGGCTATTTCGGCCCGTACGAGGCCAAGATCCGCAACATCCTCGACGAGCAGATCCACTGGGCGGGCTGCTACGCCGGCGACACGGTTATCGGGATCGAGGCGGACGGGACGATCAAGTCCTGCCCGGGGCTGCCGAGCCCCTATGCGGGCGGCAACATCCGGGACAAGAGCCTTCGCGACATCTGGGAGAATGCCGACCCGATCGCCTTCACCCGCCGGCGGACGGTCGACGACCTGTGGGGCTTTTGCCGGACCTGCTATTATGCCGAGACCTGCATGGCCGGCTGCACCTGGACGGCCCATGCGCTGTTCGGCCGGCCCGGCAACAACCCGATGTGCCATTATCGCGCACTCGAGATGGACGGGCAGGGGCTTCGCGAGCGGCTGGTCAAGATCAAGGATGCGAGCGGCCTGCCGTTCGACCATGGCGAGTTCGAGCTCATCGTCGAGCCGGTGCCCGAGCGGGTGCCCGACCGGATACTCGTCCATGGCTGAGCCGGGACGGGTCCCCCGCGCCCTTCGGCTTTGCCGCGGCTGCGAGCAGTTCGTGGTGCCGGGCCCTCCGACGTGCCGCTTCTGCGGCGGCGATCTCGCCGCGCTCGAGCGGGCGCACGGGGAGAAGCAGGCGGCGATCCGCCGGGCGGCCGAGGCCCTCAGGGATGCGCTCGCCACCCGCGGCATCTCCGTTTGAGCGCTGCGCCAGGGGCTGCTCCGACCGGTCTTGGGCCGGCCGCCCCGGCGTGTTAGTCGCTCCGGCATGGCGGACTATCTCGCGATGGTGGAATGGCGTTCGGGCGGCGGCTTCAAGGAGGGGCGGTACAGCCGCGCCCACAGCCTGAGCTTCGACGGCGGCGCCGTGATCCCGGGCTCGGCATCGCCGCACGTGGTTCCGCCGCCTTTCTCCGACCCGTCCGGAGTCGACCCGGAGGAGGCGCTGGTCGCCTCCGCCTCGGCCTGCCACATGCTGTGGTTCCTTCACCTCGCCCGCGATGCAGGGCTCGACGTCGCCGGGTATCGGGACGAGGCGCTCGGAACGATGGCGATGGACGACAGGGGTCGGATGGCGATGACTCGGATCGTGCTTCGGCCCGATATCGAGTTCGTCGGCGAGGCTCCGGCCGACGACCTGCTCGACCGGCTCCACCACGACGCTCATGAGCGCTGCTTCATCGCCAATTCGCTTCGCACCGAGATCGTCGTCGAGCGCTGAGCGGGGGCAGCCATGGCTTGCCTGCGGCGGCCATTGCGCTAGTTCCGGCGTATATCCCTCTGCGAAAGCCCTTCCGATGCGTATCCTCGCCGCCTTCCTGTTCCTCTCCGCCGCCTTAGCGCCGGCGGCGGCCCAGCCTCCGGCGGGTGCCCCGGTTCGGACCCTGGAAGCGATGCGCCGAGACTTCCCGCTCGACCACCAGGCGATCGCGGCGACCCTCGCGGGCAAGTCGCCGGAAGAGGCCCGGCGGCTCGCCTATGCCGGGATCGACCGCTTCCTGCGCAGTCGTAACGCCGCCATCCTCGCCGCTCCGGGCCCCTCCCTCGTCGGAATCGAGGCCCGGCAGGGGGCGCTTCTGCGGGGTCTGGGCCGGCAGGACGTGAAGCTCTGCGCCGCCGTCGGCGATCGCGGCTTCTTCAGCAGCGAGGCGGCGGCGGGCGCGGCGCCGGCCGGGCTGGACGATTATGGAGTCGCTATGGTCGAAGCGGCGAAAGCCGGCGCCGGCGCCGCGCGGATGCCCGTCCTTGCGACCAAGGAGGATTTCCTCGCCTGGCTTGCGGCCCTCGGGAAGATCGAGCCGGACGTCCCGGTCTGGCAGATGCTCCAGGACCGCGAGCTTCGGGGACGGTCGACCCCGGACCAACTGTGCCGGGGGGCCGCCGCCATGCACGAGGCCGTGGCCGCGCTGCCGGCCGGAGCCAGGGAGCGGGTGGCGAGGACCCTTCTGCGCTCGGTGGTGGGCTCGCCCGCACCCTAGGGGAACAGGGTGCGCTCGCGGCCGTTGGCGGGAGCGACTCTCGAACTGCAGGAGCGCGCGATGAACGAAGGTGGGCAGCCGGATATCGGCAAGGGACTGAACGAAGCGGCGCTGGCCGATCACGACCGCGAGGATATCGGCGGCGCCGGAGGATCGAGCGGCGGCGGCACGATCGCCGGCCGGGGCGAGCCTTCCGGAGGCACGCTCGGCGGCACCGGCGGCACCCAGGGCGGGGTCCCCGGCGACATGCTGCGCGGCGAAAGCGTGATGGGCGCGGCGTCGCCGAGCCTCGGCGGCAAGGACGGCGGAATCGCCGCGGAAGCGGCGGCGCTGGGCGACGCTTCGGGCGCTCTGGCGGACGAGGCGGCGAACCGGCAGCCCGGCGCGGAGCGGCTGAGCGGCGGAGTGACCGGAGCCGAGGCGATCGGGCAGGGCGCGGCGCGCGGCGACATCGGCTCCGGCACGCCCGGCGACAAGGGCGATCTGGGCGGCGGCGATGTCGGGCGGAGCCCGAGCGGCACGGCCAGCCCGGGAGGCGAGGGCAGGGCGTAGCGAAGGTCGCGTCGCCCCAGCGAAGGCTGGGGCCCCGGCGGGTGAAAGGCGCCGGTGTTTCTTCATCCCATGGGGTCCCAGCCTTCGCTGGGACGACGGGACACCCCAAAACGAAATGGAGGCCGGCATTGCTGCCGGCCTCCACTGTCCCTGGTTCCGTTGATCCTGCCCGAAGGCGAGACCGCCTTTCCCAGGGAGGTTCCGGCCGAGGCCTCGCGGCCCCGGTCGGTCCCTCAGGTTCCTTCGCAGGGATATTGCTATCCCGGTTCCGGTTCCTGCGGGTTCCAATCCTTGCCTTGCGGCCGGTCTTCGGATCCCTGGCGGGTCCCTTCCTTCTCGGCCTTGCGGCTCCGAATTCCGGTTCCCTGCCGGACTTCGAGGAAGCGAAGCTTCTTCGATGCCCTTTCGCGGTTCCTTCCGCCCGGGGGCTTCAGGTTCCGCCGGACCCTCGAAGGAAAGTGGGTTCGGCTTTGGCTTGCGCCGCTGCCTCGCGCTTCTTCCTTCCGGTTGCCCGGACCTCACTTCCTTCGGCTTCCGTCCTTGCGAACTTCCGCCGCTTTCCGCGGGGCCGTGCCTGGAAGCTTTTCTCCGTTTCCGGAGGGCCGCTCCCTGCCACAGGAAGAGTATTGGCACTGATTTCCGAGTCGCGGCAAACGCCGAATCGGGGGTTCGGCCTGTGGATAACGGGGATATCGGGGGTAACTTAGGTTAAATGCAGCGTGGCTCGTCTTGCCAGCGCAGGCTGGCATCCCAGGGGGTGAAGGGCGCCCGCGGTCTTCACCCGCCGGGGCCAAGCCTTCGCTGGGGCGACGGGCGCGGCTTGCAAGCGGCCGTTCGCCCCGCCATTGACGCTGCATGCGCCGCAAAGCACGCACCGCCTCCAAGCCTGAGAACCGCCCGCGCTTCTGGGGCCGCCATGCGGTCGAGGCGGCGCTGGCCAATCCTGAGCGCGAGGTGGTCCGGATCTGGGCGACCCGTGAGGCGGCGGCGGAGATCGAGCTTCCCAAAAGCGTCCCCTTCACCTTCGCCGATGCCGCAGATCTCGGCCGGCTCGTCCCCCGCGACGCCCCGCACCAGGGGCTGGTGATCGACGTCGAGCGGCTGGACGACCTGCTTCTCGCCGATATCCTCCAGGACGCTCCGGAAAGGCGGCCCCTGATGGTCCTCGACCAGGTCACCGACCCGCACAATGTCGGCGCCATCCTGCGCTCGGCCGCGGCCTTCGACGCATTGGCGCTGGTCACCCAGGACCGGCATGCGCCGCCCGAATCGGGGGCTCTAGCCAAGGCGGCGAGCGGGGCTCTCGAGACGGTGCCGTGGGTGCGGGTGGTCAATCTGGCGCGCGGCCTCGACGAGATGGCGGAGGCCGGCTTCTGGCGGATCGGGCTCACCGGGGACGCCGAAATGAGTCTCGCCGAGGCGGTCGGGCCGGCCCGGGTGGCCCTGGTGCTCGGGGCCGAAGGGGAGGGGATGCGTCAGAACACCGAGGCCCATTGCGACGCTCTGGCGCGGCTTCCGATCAGCGGCCGGATGGAGAGCCTCAACGTTTCCAACGCCGCCGCGGTCGCGCTATACGCGGTGGCGACACACAGGGGGTAATCGGGGGGAGTTTTTCATGTCGTTCTTGCGCTTCGCGTTCGTGGCCGCGGCCGCGCTCACGCTTTCGTCCTGCATCCTGAGCCCGGGCAAGTTCGTCTCGACTCTCCACATCGCCAAGGACCGCAGCTTCACCTTCACCTATGTCGGCGAGGTGATCCTGCTCGATCCGGCGGCAGCGATGCAGCAGGGGATGCAGGACGGCCTCGCCGGCGCCGCGCCTTCCGACGAGGAGGACATGGGGGATTCGGGGGAAACGGGCGACACCATCGGTAACACCGCCGGCACCCTCGAGGGCACCTCAAACATGGCCGGCCCGCCCGCCGCGCCGGCGGCGGAGACCGCCCAGCAGATCGCCCAGGCCAAGGCGGTCGCGGAAGCGCTGTCGAAGGAGGTCGGATACCGCTCGGTCCAATATCTCGGCAGGAACAGGTTCAGGGTCGATTATTCGATGACCGGCAAGCTCGACCGGAGCTTCGTCTACCCCGTCAACATGGACGCCAAGTCGATCATCCCCTGGCTGGTCGTCGAGGTCCGCAAGGACCGAACCGCCCGGTTCCAGGCGATCGCCTTCGGCGATCAGGACATGGACATGGGCAGCGCCGCGAAACCCGATTCCGGGCCCAAGGAGCGCGACGGCACCTTCACCTTCACCACCGACGCCGAGCTGGTCATGCAGAATAACGAGGAGGGCATGGCGCCCGGACCGGGCAAGAAGGTGGTGTGGCGGGTCACGCCTACCAGCAAGACGGTGCCGACGGCGGTGGTGAGGTTCGCGAGCTGAAAATCCTCCCCATCGAAGATGGGGAGGGGGACCCCGCGAAGCCGGGTGGAGGGGTAGATGGCGCAGGCCTGTGCCAATTACCCCTCCACCACCCTTCGGGTGGTCCCCCTCCTCGAGCTTGCTCGGGGAGGATAATCAGTAAGGATCCTCGGGCGCGATCTGCACTCTCAGCCCGTCCAGCTCGGGGCCGAACTTGATCTGGCAGGAGAGGCGGCTGCTTTCCACCCTATGGTCGGTGGTGTCGAGAAGATCGTCCTCGTCCGGTCCCATCGGCGGCAGGGCCGGCAGCCATTCCGGGTCGACATGGACGTGGCAGGTGGCGCAGCTGCAGCAACCGCCGCACAGGGCCAGGAGCTCGTCGAAGCCGGCGTCGCGGATATGCTCCATGACGCTCCAGCCGTCCTTGCCCGGGATGGTCTTCTCGGTGCCGTCGCGGGTGATGATGGTGAGGTTCGACATGGCCCGGAGCTATGCTAGGCCGGGTCCTGGAAGACAAGGGGGGCAATATTGGGCATTGCGGCCGAAGACCTGAAGAAGAGCCTCGACGCCCTGGCCGGGCGCGAGCCGCGGATCGCCGCCGCCCTCGCCGCCGTGGGCTATCCCGAGCCGAGGATCAGCGAGCCGGGCTACCAGACTCTGCTTCGGGCGATCGTCGGCCAGCAGGTTTCCGTCGCCTCTGCCGCCTCGCTCTGGGCGAAGCTCACCGCAGCGGTCGGGGATCCGCCCGATCCGGCAGCCCTGATCGAGGCCTCGGACGAGACTTTGCGCTCCGCCGGCCTCTCCCGCCAGAAAGCCTCCTACGCCCGGAGCCTGGCCGAGGAGGTGGTGTCGGGGCGGCTCGACTTCGCCCGGCTTCCGGCCGACGACGAGGAAGCGATCGCGGAGCTGGTCCGGGTCAAGGGGATCGGGCGCTGGACCGCGGAAGTCTACCTGCTGTTCGCGGAAGGACGCGCCGACATCTGGCCGGCGGGCGACCTCGCCGTCCAGATCGAGACCGGCCGGATCATGGGCCTCGACGGCAAGCCGACCGAAGCCGCGGTGCGCGAGCTCGCCGAAGCGTGGCGCCCGCATCGGGGCGCCTTCGCCATCTTCACCTGGCACTACCGGAAAAATTCGGCCGCTCCGGTGTGACCTTCTCCGTCATCCCGGCGAAGGTGGGGATCCCCGGGGAGACCCGCCGGGACGTCCCGTCCTGAGGCCCCGGCTTTCGCCGGGATGACGGCTCCTGCGTCCCAACATCTCGAACCGGCTACGGAACATCCCTCCCACCGGCGCGTCTAGACTCGTGATCCGCGGCCGAAAACAGGGGCCCGGAGCTCTAGTAGGAGTAAGCCTCATGGGTCTCATCGTCG
Organism: Allosphingosinicella sp.; assembly: GCA_036399975.1. Lineage (GTDB taxonomy): Bacteria > Pseudomonadota > Alphaproteobacteria > Sphingomonadales > Sphingomonadaceae > Allosphingosinicella. The sequence continues at coordinate 122,773 of DASWLZ010000037.1, read as the reverse complement.
CACTTATCATCGGTGGCATTATCGGCTGGCTGGCCAGCATCGTCATGCGCACCAACGCTCAGCAGGGCATCCTGCTCAACATCGTCGTCGGAATCATCGGGTCGCTGCTCGGCAGCTTCCTGCTCGGCCGTTTCTTCGGCGCCGACGGCAACATCATGAACAACGCCTTCGACGGCGGAGTCCTGATCGCCGCCTTCCTCGGCGCTGTCATCCTTCTCGCCATCGTCAACCTCTTCCGCCGGGGCAGCGTCCGCTAAAGCGGGCCTGACGGCACGGAGCGAAGGCCCGCGGGAGCGATCCCGCGGGCCTTTTCGCGTCTTGCTCCCCGGCGAAGGCCGGGGCCCAGTTGCGGCCGTTGATTTGGGCCCCGGCCTTCGCCGGGGAGCAAGGTCACAGCGCCTTTTCGTAAATCCGGTAGACCCGGTTGACGTCGCTCTCGATCGCCTCGGCGATGGAGATCATCGGGCCGTTGTCCTCGAGGATCCAGCCGACCTCAGCCCGGCCGATGCCGTAATGGCCGGTGCCGGCGTGGCGGATCCGCTCGATCATCATGAAGGCGAGCTGGCTGGCCAGCCTGGTGGCGTGGAGACGCTTGACCACGCCCATCAGCGGCACCCGCCCGCCGGCCGGCCGCATCCGCCTCAGCCGCCACAGCAGCTTGGCCCAGCCGAACGGGAAGAGGCTTCCATCGAGGTCGCGAAGGAACTGGTTGATGTCGGGCAGGGCCATCATGAAGGCGACCGGCTCGCCGTCATATTCGGCGACGAGGATCATGTCCTCGAGCACGATCGGCTTCAATTTCTTGCCGGCATAGGCGATCTCGGCCTCGGTCAAGGGCACGAAGCCCCAATTGTCCGACCAGGCGTCGTTGAGGATCCCGAGCAACAGCCGCGCCTCGGCCTCGAACTGCTTCTTGACGGTCTGGCGGATCTTGATCCGGGGGTTCTTCTCGCCGGCCTGGACGATGCGCTCGACGATCGGCGGGAAGGGCGCCGTCACCTCTAGGTCGTAGGTGTAGAGGTCCCTGACCTTGCGGTAGCCGGCGGCCTCGACCCAGGCTTCATATTCGGCCTTGTTGTGGCCCATCATCACCATCGGCGGATGGTCGTGGCCCTTGATGAGCAGGCCCGGCTCGTCCCAGATGGAGAGGCTGAAGGGCCCCATCGACCGGGTCATGTCCCGGCCCCTGAGCCAGGCCTCGGCGCGGTGGATGAGCTCGGCGGCGACCTCGGCGTCGGCGGCCTCGAACATCCCCCACTGGCCGATCCCCGGCCCCATATGATCGAGGACGAGGCGGTCGACCTGGGCCGAGATCCGGCCGACCGCCTCGCCGTCGCGCTCGGCCAGGAAGAAGCGGGCGGAGGCATGCTCGAACCAGGGGTTGGTGCGAGGGTCGATGAGGCCGTGAACCTCGGTCTTGAGGGGCGGCACCCAATTGGGATCGTCGCGGTTGAGAGCGTAGGCGACATCGACGAACGCCTTGCGGTCGGCGGGGTCCTCGACGGTTCGGATCGTAACGGTCATGCGCCGAGCCTAGCGAAGCGGGCCTGTTGGCGATAGGGGTGCTGCCGCACGGGAGATGAGGTTTGACGGGACGGCTGGTCTTCTATGGCGCCGGCGGCATGGGCCGCGAGATGGTCCAGGCGGCCCGGCTCGACCCGCGGGCCAAAGCCTTCCTCGCCGACTCCCCGGTCGATCCCTATCCCGGGATCCACGTCATCCCCTTCGAGGCGCTGAGAGCCGAGGATGAGATCTGCGTCTCGGTCGGCGACCCGGCGCTCCGGCGACGGCTGGCGGAGCGCTGCGCCGGCGCCCGCTTCGCGAGCATCGTCGCTCCGACCGCCCTCGTCGATCCGACCGCCGAGCTGGGCGAGGGGGCCTCGATCTGCGACTTCGTCATGATCAACTCGCTGGCCCGGATCGGCCGCCACTTCCAGGCCAATTACTACAGCCACGTCTCGCACGACTGCATAGTCGGCGACTATGTGACCTTCAGCCCGCGAACGTCGTGCCTCGGCACCGTCCATGTCGGCGACGGAGTGTTCGTCGGCGCCGGGGCGGTGATCCGCAACGGCGCGGTGGGCAGGCCTCTGACGATCGGCAAGGGCGCGGTCATCGGAATGGGCGCGGTGGTCGTCGCCGACGTGCCGGCGGGGGCCAAGGTGTTCGGCAATCCCGCCCGAGCGGTCGGCTGAGGTGAAGCCTCGCCGCCGCGCTGCTCGCTGCGGTCCCGCCCCACCGTCGGACCGAGGGCAGGGGCTTCCGTTGACGGTGGCTGGGCAGGGGCCGGAGGCGTAGGTCCGCGACCTGGGGTCAGCGGCCAATGGCTTTCCAGCGCTTCTCCCGGTCAGCGGCCAAGGCCGTTCCGGCCAGAAATGAATTCGCTTCCCTCCGAGCCGGAACGGGACTGCGGAGCCGTTGTCCTCCAGGGCGTCGACGACTACCTCCTTCAACTGCTCGTCGCCAACACCTTTCGGCGGGGCGACGACGATGGTGATTCGAGGGAAGCTGTCTTCGTGGAAGGTGTGCCCGCCGGCTGAGCGAAGGGCGTTCAACATCCCCGGAGTCGCCCCCTGCCGTAATCGAAGGTGAGGACAAAGGTCTCGTGCCGGCCGGGGGCGGGCAACTCGGGATCCCTACCGCCTTTGCAGCTTCCTCGATCACTTGCAGGTCTATCACCGCCATTCCTTGCTCGGCCGGCAGGGGGGCCCTTTCAGCGCCATAGCGAGTGAAACTGGTGTCGGTTGGGCGGTTCCCGCGAAAGCGGGGATGTTGCTGCCGACGCCGGAGCTTCGCCCTCCCCCCAGGAAACAGCTGGGTCGCCGTAAGGACGCTGGAGGCGGCGTTCCGGCGGAGGTGCCGCACCCGACCAAGCAAACCCGCCCTGCGGGTCCACCGCCTCGCGACCTTATCTAAAGAAAAGCCGCCGAGGCGCGCAGACACGACGTAGAAGGGGCCGCAATATGCGTATATCGAATAAGTCTACGCGAACAGAGACTCAGAGTCCTTATGACATGGCACATTACCGCCCGCATGGCGTGGCACGACCGAGGCTGGGACGGCAAGGTCTGCGACGATCCCGCCGCGAACACCTATTGTACGGGTAGCCATTCACTTCTTTCGGAACGCCTTGCACGCGAGAAGCGGGTTGAACTGGAGGTGCCTGGGGCGGCCCTGGACGCCGGGTTGCCGGGCTACCAGCCGCCCTGCTTCTGGACCTCCTGCGCCTTCGCCGACCAGCCGACACGGACGCTCCATCGCCATCCGTTCCCGCAATATCGCGACGACAAGCAGCTGGATGACGTCATCCCGGCCCATTCGCTCTATACATGGCCATTCCGCCTTTCGATGACCCATGCATCGCAGGACAGGCATGGACAATATTTCCCAGATCTCCCCGACCGGATCCAGCGCTACACGGACCGGCTGACGCGCGGACGCTCCCTCGTATTTCTATATCTGAATTACGATAATCCCATCTCCGCCGATGATTATGCCTACGCTCTCGTCGGCTGCGTCCGACTTGCCGATATCCGGGTCACCGGAGATTTCCCGTTCGAGGATTCCGAGCTGGCGGAGATCCGATCCGACAAGTTCATGAAGAACTTTCCGACGATGAACTGGGCTCTTCGGTTGAGCCATGGCGGCGCGGCCTCGGCCGTTCGTCTGCCCTACCATGAATATCTTCGCCATATCGCCGCTCATCCGGAAGACGACTGGAAGCTCGAGGAAATGCGGGTTCTGATCCAGGAGCCGGCGCTCATTCCCGGCTTCAAATATGTCTCCGAGCAGCTCCACGACGACCATGCGCTTACCTTGCTCTACAAGCTCAAGCGGGCCCTTACCCGTGCGCAGGAACACAATATCGCCGACGTCGACGGCATGCTGGACCGGGTCGACGAATATATCGAGGACGCCTGGTCCGATCGCGGGCTCTACCCCGGCTTGGGCTCGGTCGTGAGCGTTCTTGCAGAGCTCGCCGAGGGCGAAGTCCGACCGGACAGCCGGCGGGGAGCAGAGCTGGTGCCGTCCGTCCGGGCGACGCTTGCAGCGGACGAGGACTTGCTGGACCGGGTCTTCGCGCTTCTGGAGTCCAAAGATCCGCCACCGGAGTCGCTCGCCGTCCACAGGTCGGTGCTGCGCGATGCCCGAGCGGGATATCGCGACCACCGGTCGATGGGCCATCTCCTTCGCAAGCTGGCCTTGTTCAGCCTGACTCCCCGGCAAATCGCCCGGATCCTATTCCCCGACGGTGACGACGTACCCGCCTTCGCCGGGCTCCGCCTGACCTCGATCGAAATCGCGGCCAATCCCTATCTGCTCGCCGAATCCTACGTTCCGGCGACCAGCGACCGGAGGGAGGATCGAGCCGACCTCGACCGGGAGCAGAGGACCGACGGCCCGATCGACTATATGGTGATCGATATCGGCATGTTCCCCGACCATCGCTATCTCGACCGGCGTGACGACCTCCACGATCTGACCGTGACAGGTCCCGAGCGACTTCGCGCCTTCGCCGTCGAGGCGCTGGAGACGGCGGAGGCCTCGGGTCACAGCTTCGCCTCGACCGAGACGCTGGCGGAGCACGCCGCCAGGCATCCGCTCTTCTATCGAGAGAAACTCGCCGTGACGAAGGGGCATTTCACCTCCGACGAGCATCTGGCTCATTTCCGCGAGCGCCTGCAGGTCGAAGCCGTGGGCGAAGCCCATTATTTCTACCTGCAAAGGGCTTGGAACGCCGAGCAGATCATCATGCGCTTCGTCAGCAGCCGCCTCGACCTGAAGCCGCTGAAGGCCGGTGACGAGTGGATACCCGGCCATCTCGCCGTCGAGGCCGGGGCGCTCAGCGGCAGGATCGCCGGCTTCGACACCGGGGCTTTCCTCGCCGAGCGCGGTGTCTTGATGCGCGGATTGCTGACCCGGCGCATCTACTGCGCGACCGGGCGTCCCGGCTCCGGAAAGAGCCAGGCCATTGCCGCTCTACTGGAGCGGTTCGAAGATGCGAACGAGCGCACAATCGTCCTCGCGCCGACCGGCAAGGCCGCCCTGCGCCTCAACAGCGAAGCGCCCGCGGGTGCAAGCTGGAGGGCAGAAACCATCGATCGGTGGATCTGGCGGCGCGGGCTCTCCAGCTACCTGGCCGGTGGGACCGATCTGGCAGGCATGAAGCGCTCGAGCAGCTTCGAACCCTTCGACAACCTCATCATCGACGAGATGTCGATGGTCGACGTCTACCATCTCGCTCTCATCTTCCGGGCGATAGAGGTCCATCAGCCCACCGCGACCAAACGGGTCATCCTGGTCGGGGACGAGAACCAGCTGCCTCCGATCGGCTGCGGCAAACCCTTTCAGGACGTCATCGCCCACCTTCGGTCCGACGCAAAGCTCGCGGCGGACAATCATGTCAGGCTGACGACCAATTGCCGCCAACTTCACGATCCGGTTGTGGTCCAGGCCGCGCACCTCTTCGCGGGCAGGAATCGCTACCACGACGAATTGTTCGACAGGATCTGCCGAGGGGGGCCGATCAGCGACTATCTCAACGTTCGCTATTTCGACGGGCAGGCGGATCTCCACGCGCAGGTGAAATCGTTCGTGAGCGAAGCGCTCGACGAGGCGGTGCCCGATCATCGCCAACGACCGCTCGAGCAGGCCTTCAACCTTCTGCTTAAGCTCTACGACAATGGCAACGTACCGGGCTTCGCCGCCGACCAGCTCGCGCTCGACCGGGTTCAGCTGCTCTCCCCTTATCGCGGCGGCCCGACCGGTGCGCTTGGCCTCAGCACCTACATGAGAGACACCTACCGGGCGGACACCCGCCTCAACCCGCGCCGCGCGAGCCGCGGTTTCTTCCACTCCGACAAGATCGTGCGGATCAGCAATTACTATGCCTGGAACCCGGCGGCCAAGGCGAAGGAATTGCGTCTGTCCAACGGCTCGGTCGGAATCCTCTCCCGGGGGAAAAAGGGCTGGAAAAGCTTTTTTGCGGAGAGCGAAAATTATTTTGAGTGGAAAAAGTTCGACGCTGAGGATTTCGAACTCGCCTATGCGCTGACCCCTCACAAGGCCCAGGGGAGCGAATTTCGGGAGGTGCTGGTAGTGGTTCCCGAGCGCCGTGCGCTGCTTTCCCGGGAGCTGATCTACACCGCCATGACTCGATCCGCGACCCGACTGACCTTGTTGGTCGAGCGTTCGAAGCGCGCAAATCCGCTGCAGATCGCCCGCAATCGATCCGTGCTGGACCAACGCAACAGCTCGGTATTCGCACGACCGTTCGATTCGGCGAGAAAGTTCGAGCCCGAAGCCGGGAGCAAGGTCAAATCGAAGATCGAATATATGATCTACCGGGCGCTGGTGACCGCGCGCGAAGCGGGCCAGCTGACCTTCGAATATGAAGCGAGCCTCGATCTGCCGTTCGGAGGGCGAAACATCCCGGTCCGCCCGGACTTCGCTGTGCAGGTGCAGGGAAAGACCTTCTATTGGGAGCATCTCGGCATGCTGGACCGGCAGGATTATGCCTGCGACTGGCGGGAGCGCCGTAGAGCCTATGAAGAGGCCGGACTTGGGGAGGTCCTGCTGACGAGCGACGATCTGTCGGGCGTGAGGGCGGAACGGCTGGACGGGCTCGTCGCCGATTTGGCGGCAGGTCAGCTCGGCGGACGCTCGGACATGAGTTTCTCCAAGCATCATTACTGCCTCTGATCCGTCCGCCGACGCGCGGGAACCGAAATCTCGGCGAGGCCCGTCGGGTGCCGGATCTGAGCGGCTTATGGGCCTTCGGCATCAGGACCTCTCCGCAAAAAGCGGGAAAGCGGGTGGAAACCGCAAGCCCGGCCAATCCTCCCGGCACCGGAAACGGCTATTCCCAACGGATGGGCCAAGGCACGATCGCCGTCGAGGATCCACCGGCAGACATTGCCATGTTGCCGACGCTGCGCATCTTCCGCTCCACCCTGGCCGGGGCGGCCGCCTGGTGGGTGGGGCTGAACTATATCTTCGGGGCGGCCCAGCCCATCCTGGCCAGCCCGGCGCTTCAGAGCGCCAAGATGAACGCCATTTACGACATGCTTCCGCCGCCGCGGATCGCGACCGACCCATGGCTTCTGCCGGCCGCGTTCCTCGTCTGCGCCTTCATGCAGGCCTGCGTGTTCGCGTTCATCCGCAAGTCGCTTCCGCGCGGGCTTCTGATGAGGGGGGCGGCCTTCGGGGCCGTCGCCTGGGCGCTCTTCGTGCCCTGGTTCGAATTTTATCTGCCGTGGAGCCTGATGCTGGAGCCGACGCTCCTGGTCATCCTCGAGCTCTTCTGCTGGGCCGGGGTGATGCTTCTCGTCGGCCTGGCGATCTCGCTCGCCTTCGGGAGGACCGCCGAAGAAGGCAATTGAGCCGGAACGACAGCAAAAGAGGATTGCGGCGGCCGCTTCCCACGTCGAGGATGGGGCTTCGTGGACCGGGGGCTATTGCCAGTGTTGATCGATGCCGCTTCCTTGCTGGCGATGGCGGCCGCGCCGGCCCTCGCCGCGCCCGCGCCTTCGGAAAGCGCCATCGTGATCACCGCCTCGCGGATCGAGGCGGCGCCGGCCGGAGGGCTCAGCGTCGTCGAGGCGGAGGAGATCGAGCGGATGCAGCCGGACTCCCTGATCGAGGTGCTGGACGAGGTCGCCGGCGTCCGCGCCTTCTCCACCGGCGGGGCGGGCGGGCGAAGCTTCCTGTCCATCCGCGGCGGCGAGCCCAATTTCACCTTGGTGCTGCTCGAGGGGATCAAGCTCAACGACCCGACCAACAGCCGCGGCGGCGGCTTCGACTTCTTCGCCATCGATCCGGGCCTCGTCGAGCGGATCGAGGTCGCCCGGGACGCGGTCTCGGCGGTTCACGGCTCCGATGCCCTGGCCGGGGCGGTCAACATCCGGCTGCGGGCGCCGCGGCCGGGGAAGCGGGGGCTGACGGCTCGGGCGCAGGCGGGGAGCGAAGGCGATGTCGGCCTCGGTGCCGGGCTCGAGGCGGGCTGGGGCGGCGGCGGCCTGCTGGCGGCCGGGAGCTGGTACGACAGCGGCGGGCTGAGCGCGGGATCGAGGCTGGAGCGCCGGCAGGGGCTGGCGCAGCTGAGGCACCGGCTGGGCGGCTTCGAGGTGCGCCTGCTCGGCCTGCACGGGAAGGCGCAGCGGTCCGCCTTTCCCGAGGACAGCGGCGGCCCGCGGCTCGCCGTCAACCGCGAGCGTGAGCTTGGCAATGCCGAGATCGGGGCCGCCGGCCTTTCGCTGCGCCGCGCCCCCGAGGCGTCGGTCCGGCCCAATGTCAGCCTCTCCTGGTCGCGGCAGGAGGATCGCAGCGTCACCCCGGCGATCGCGCCCGGCGTTCTTCAGGGAACTCCGGCGCTCAGCGCCGACAGCCGTTTCTCGCGCTTCGAGGCGATCGCCGACGTGGGGCTGGGGCGGGGGGCGATCGTCGCCACGGCCGGCGGGGCCCTGCTTCGCGAATCCGGGCGGAGCGACGGGACGATCGACTTCGGCTTTCCGCTGCCCGTCAGCTTCGATCTGGCCCGGACGACGCGAAGCGCCTTCGCCGAGGCGAGCCTTCGCCCGGGCGGCGGCTTCGGCCTCAACCTCGCGGCGCGCTACGACGACGTCGCCCGCGGAGGGCATAGCTGGACGGGGCGGGCGGCGGTCTCATGGAAGCCGGTGAGCGGCGGCCCGACCCTGTTCGCCCGGGCGGGCGAGGGCTATAAATTGCCGAGCTTCTACGCGCTCGCCCACCCGCTGATCGGCAACCCGGCCCTTCGCTCGGAGCGGAGCCGCAATCTGGAGGCCGGGGTCGAGCTGGCCGGGCAGGGAGGAGATTTCGTCCGGCTGGCTTTGTTCAGCAACCGCTTCCGCGACCTGATCGACTTCGATCCGGAGACCTTCACGACGGTCAATCGCGACCGGGTGCGGGCGGCGGGGGCCGAGCTGGAGGGGCGGTGGCGCCCGCTTCCCCCACTCAGCCTCTCGGGCGCCCTGAGCTGGCTAGATCTCGAGTCGCCGACGCCCTTGCGGGGACGGCCGCGCTGGCAGGGGTCGCTCCGCGCCGCCTGGCAGGCGTCGGCCGCGCTGGAGCTCAACGCGGCTGCGCGGTTCAACTCGGATGCCTTCGAAAGCTCGATCCCGACCGGCCTGGTCCGGGCCGGGGGGCATGGCGAGGCCGACCTCGGCCTGCGCTACCGGCTGTCCCGCCGCTTCACCCTCGCCGCCGCCCTGCGCAACGTCACCGGCGAGGATTATGAGGACGCCGTCGGCTTCCCGGCGGCGCCGCGAGCGGCGAGGGCGACCCTCACCGCGCAATTCTGATCAGGCGGGGCCAGGCCCCGGGGCGACCGGCTGGTATTCGAAGCTCGGGCCGACCAGCTGCGCCGGATCCGGGATTCCGGACATCATCCCCTTGGCCTGGCCCTTGAGCGACATCATCAGCCCGATCGCCTCGTTCATCCGGTCCTGGCTGTTGTCGCCGTTGAAGAGCTGGTGGAGGGCGTTGAGCAGGCTCGTATAGGTGTAGTTGAAACTGTCGTTGAAAAAGGCGGCGGCGCTTCCCGACGGATAGCCGCCGGGATCGACCGGGACTGCGTAGACCCCGGCCGGATCGAACGGCACCGGATCGCCGGTATAGGCATATTTGTCCTCGGGAGCGGGGCCGCCGCCCTCGACCGGCATCAGCAGATGCCCCTTCCTGATCTGCATGAAGCGATAATAATGGGCGTAGCCGGTGCCGAACACCTCGACCGGCGAGGTGGAGGTGCCCTCGCCCTGATCGACGATGGTCCGGATCGCCAGCTGCGCGGTGGCGACGTCGGTGACGACCACCGATTCCCGCATCAGGTCCCGCCCGACCTGGTTCGGCGAGGGATTGAGGAAGGCGCCGTCGCCGAGGGCGGCGATCGCCGCCGACAGTTTGTCGTAGAACTTGCCGATGGTGACCGTCTCGTCCTCCACCGCCGAGAGGACCAGAGGGTGCTCCGGCGCCTCGATGGTCAGGAAGGTCCCCAGCTGGTCGACCGGGTCGCTCATCGAGAAAGGGGCGAGATGGACGGTGAGCTGGCTCTCGACCCCGCCCGGGAGCGCCCCCGGATAGGTCGGGATGAAGTCTGGGTCGTTGATCGCGGGCGAGCCGCCGAGGGCGTTCAGGACGTTTGAGGAAAGCGTCATGTGAAGCATTTCCTCGACCACCACCGACTCGAGGATCGCGGCGATCTCGGGATTCTTGCCCCGATCCAGGGAATAGAGCGCGTAGAGATAGAGCGGGATGGTGGCGTGCTCGAGCTTGATCGCCGACTGGAGAGCGTCGAGCACCGACTGGAGATCCGGCGACGGGCCTTCGAGCCCAGCGATCATCGAGCGTTTCAGGTGGATCATCGCATGTCTCCTTAACGGGCCTGGAGGACGAGGCGGCGGGACGCGGCCGCGGCCTTGCCGCCGCGCCGGGACAAGGCCGGCGGCGTCTCCGGCGCTTCGGCCGCGGCGAGGTCGCGCGGCGCCGGCTCGGGCACTTCCCCTGGGAGCGGGTCCTGAAGCCAGGCGAGGATCGCCTGGCGCTTGGCCGGCGACAGATCGCGGGTGACAGGCATCGAGTTGGGATCGCTGACCGGGAGGCCGAAGGCGAGCGAGAGCAGCCCGGAATGCGCCTTGACGTCGTCGTAGCTCGCCATGTCGAGGAAGCGAAGCATGACCGGATAGAGATTGGCATATTGCTGGAAGATAGGCTGGACGTCGGTCCAGGTGACCGGATTGGCCGGAGTGAAGCCGCTCCACAGCAGGAAGCTGATGAAATTCCATTGATTGACCGGGCCGGTATCGATTCCCCCGTCGGCGAAGGCGGGCCTGATGCCGTAGACCTGACCGTCGATGCCGTAGCTGTTGTTGACCCAGCGTGGGGTGCCCGGATCGCCGGCCGTGACGGAGAGCGTGGCCATTCCGTTGCTGTCGGTGATCGCGCTCGGCGAGAAGCTGAGCTTGTCGGCGGGCTGACCGGGCTGCGGCGCCGGACCCAGCGGCGAGCTGGACTGGGCCTGCAGCCCCGACGGGTCGAGCGCGAAGCTGACGACGGTTCCCGCCATCGGACGGCCGAACAGGGTCGCGTAAACCGGGATGTCGAGCTTGTCGCCGAGGCTCATGCGATAGACGAAATAATCGCTCCGGACGAAGGCCCCGCTCGGATTCTCGGCTATCGATACCCCGGCATTTCCCGAGGAGAGCGTCAGCGGTGCCGCTCGAATCAGGGCAAGCTGGTCCGGCGTCAGCGGCAGGACGACGACGCCCGCAGTCTGGGCATACCAGCTGCCGGTCTGGGCATAGCCGTTCGTGCCGGTCGCCGGAATGGTCCCGAGGACGATCGGGCTCCCCTGAGGCCCGCCGGGCGTGGCGGCGGGCTCCGCGACGCTGAGAACGAGATCGCCGATATTGTTGATCGCTCCGCCCGGGCTCGCCGTCGACAAGGCGTTGCCGAGGTCGAGGTAGATGCACCCCGCGCGGGGATCGACGAGCGCCGGGAAGAAGTTGATCCCGCCCGCCGGGACGAAGAATTCCGGGGGCGGAAAGGATGACGCGCTGGCCATGAACTGGCGGCCGAGCAGCAGGAAACGAGGCTCGCCCGGCGCGGCGGGACCGATCGTTCCGGCGATCCGGCCGCACAGGAAATCGGCCGCCGTCGGGTCGCCCATGTTCACCCCGTCGAGGTTGAACTTGATCGAGAGCAGGCCGTTCCCGCTCGAGGCCTGCTGCAGGGCCGCGAGGAACGCCGAGGCGGAGACGTCGCCCCAAATGAGGTTCTTGAGCACCGACTGATAGGTGGCGCCGGCGACATTGTCGCCGCCCAGGCCGGACCCGCCGGTCGCCCGGTCCCAGATGTCCATGAAGGCGGCAGGCTCGAATTCGCCCTGCAGGATCGTCTTGCCGCTCGGATCGGTGATCCGCACCGTCATGCCCCAGATTTCCGAGACGAGCTGCTGCTCCGGGTCGAGGTCGACGAGCTTGGCCGGGACCTTCGAATCCGAATCGGCGATCAGATAAATGAGCACCTCGTCGGCGGGATAGCTCACCGGACCCGAGGGCATCCAGGCCGATGTGACTTTGCAGCCGAGCAGCCTGAAGCGGGCATCGCCCTGCGGATTGAACCAGCCGTTGGGCGGGTTCATGTTCGGGCCCTGCATCAGCTGGTAGCCGGGCTTGAAGCCGGCATTGTCGAAATGGTCGGGATCGTTGTTGACGGTCGAGATGTTCGCCTGGAACTGACCCGAGAAATGAAGCCTCAACGCGTTGAGATAGCTCATGCTTTAGCTCCCTTGCGGAGGGGAATTTGCGCCGTCTCGGCGCCGAACGGCTCGATCAGCCCGACCGCATTGCCTTCGGGATCGGTGAACATGGCGAAGCGATAGCCGTCCACGGCGGTCGGCGGCATCAGCGTGGTCGCCCCGGCCTTCACGGCGCGAGCAAGCGTCGTTTCCAGCGAGTCGACGAGCAGATAGAAACTGCTGCGGGCCTCGAAGCCGGGCTTGCCCGGCTGCGCCTGGCCGATCCCGCCGAGGAGCGGCGGCGATCCGGCAGGAAAATGCACGTAGGAGAAACCGCCGGTGCCGGTCGCATATCGCCAGCCGAACACCTTCGAATAGAATGCGGTCGCCTTCGCCTGGTTCTTGGCGACGATCTCGAACATAACCGCGGGGTGGCGGTTGCCGCCCCTCGGATCGCCCGACACCGCCGCATCCTCGAACCGGGAGAAGCCGGCGTGCAGGGTCAGGAACTCGACCGTCGTGTAGGGCTTGCCGCCGGCCTGGAGGAACAGATGGCCATGGTCGCGCACGAACCCCGTGAAGACGGGGCCGTTGAGATGATCGCCGAAGGCCTCGGCGTCGCGATAGACCTCGAAGAACACGATCGACAGCGGATCGGCGGGCGGCAGCGCCTGCAGATCGCCGGCATATTGGATATGGATTCGGTAGGTGAGCGTGCCGGGCTCGCGAGCCTCGACTTCGTCTGCCGCCTCGCGAAGAGCCGCCAGCGCCTTCTTGCCGCACCCGGGTTGCACGAACCAATGCGAGATGAGGCTGACCTGCTGCCTTTTTGTCATTGCGATTTCCCCCGTTAGGCGACCCTACGCCTCGCGGCGGGCGGAGTCTCATCCCCTCCCCGCGCGATTGGTCCGAATCGGACCTTTCTCCCGCTGCGTCGCGGGAAGGCCCCGGAGAGCGCGAGATCATCCCCGCTTCCGCCTGGTCTTGCCGAGGTCGAACCAGGTCGGATGGCGCCCGCCCGTCGCCTTCAGGGCCGCCCGGTCCCGCTTGGTTGGCCCGACCCCAAGTCAACACCCATGCCCATGTCCGCACCCTGCCCGACGACGCGGCGGTCGCGGCCAAGGCGCTGACCTGGGATGTCGTCTGCAATCTGGTCCTCGCCGATTGGAATGCGACGGCGCCGTGAATGGACAATTGGCTCGACCTTCACGATCCGGAGCAGGTCCGCGCCTTCGGTCCGGTGATCAAGCAACTCACCATCCCGGCGAATCTGGAATGGTACGCCTAAATGCCGGCGACACGGGATATGACGGCCGGCGAGCGGACCCTGCTCTACGATTTCCTCTACGCGCCTGCTCCGGGCGCGGCTCGAGGCGTGGAGGCCGGATCGCCGGGGCAGGCCGCCGCGGTTAATCTGACGAGGCTCAGCCGCTACATGCGTGCGCCCTGACGGGTCTGCTCGGGGGAGATGGCGGCGACCACGGGCGAGGACGATTCCCCTTTCGGGCAAACTGCTCTAGCTAGGCGGGATGCCCTGGGCCGCCCCATGAACCTGCGTCACATCGAAATCTTCCACGCCGTCTACGTAAACGGCTCGGTCAGCGCCGCGGCGCGAGCGCTCAACGTGTCCCAGCCTTCGGTCTCGAAGATGCTCCGCCACGCCGAATCCCTGCTCGGCTTCCAGCTGTTCCAGCGGACCAGCGGAGGCCTCGTCCCGACCGAGGACGCCCACACGCTCTTCACCGAGGCGCGCGAGATCCAGGACCGGGTCCACGCGTTGCGCGAGGCGGGCCGGCATCTGAAGCGGGGTGAAGGCGGCATGCTTCGCATCTCCGCGCTCCCCTCCCTGGCGCTGGAGGCTATCCCGATCGCCGTGTCGCGCTTCCGGCGAAGCCATGCCAAGGTGAAGTTCGACCTCCAGACCGTCCATCACGACGATCTCCTCCGCAAGCTCTACGAGCGGGAGACGGACGTTGCCATCGCCTTCCAGGTGCCGCCGGCGGCGCCGATCGGCCACCGCTGGGTGGGGCAGGGCGAGCTGGTCGTTCTCTATCAGGAGCAGGACATGCCGGACGCTCCGCCCCAGGTCGAGCTCGGTCAGCTTCGCGGCCACCCGTTCATCAGCCTCGCGGCGAGCGGTCCGATCGGCCAGCTCTTCACCCAGGAGCTTCAGCGGCTCGACCTCGAGCTGGACGAGATCGTCTCCGCCCGGACCTTCTATATCGCGACGGCCCTCGTCCGGCAGGGCGTCGGGATGACGGTGGTGGATAGCTTCACCGCCCAGGCGTCGCTCGCCCCCGGCCTTTGCGTGCGCCCGCTCGAGCCCAGGCTGACCTTCGACATCCACGCCATGTACCTGACCAACCGGCCGCCCAACGCGCTCGCCATGGACTTCCTCAAGACCCTGGCCCGAGTCCTTGAGACGCCATAACGCTAGACTATGACGAGCGGCGCACTCGCTATGCAGCAAGCGAGGCGGGGGGCGATACGTTCGCGCCATGATCCCGGGGCCCTATCTACTCTATCTCGGCCACAGCGCGGACGCGATGAGCATCAAGACCTCACGCGGCCTCGCCACCTTTCGCCGCGCCGATTGCGTCGGCGAGTTCCGGCACGACGACTGCCCGCTGACGCTTGAGCTTCCCAGGCTGACCATGGCCGAGGGAGTGACGGCTGGCGCCCGGACCCTGGTTCTCGGGATCGCGGGCGCGGGGGGGAGGCTCGGAAGCGACCTCGTCCAGGATGCCGCTCTGGCGCTCGAGGCGGGGATGAACGTCGCCGCGGGGCTCCACCAGCGGCTTCGCGACGAGCCGTGGCTGGCCCAGCTCGCCCGGGACCGGGGACTGCAGCTCTTCGACGTCCGCGAGCCGCCGGCGGACCTTCTGGTCGGCACCGGCTATTATCGTCCGGGCCATCGCCTGCTCACCGTCGGCACCGATTGCTCGGTGGGCAAGATGTACGCGTCGCTGGCGCTGGTCGCGGCGCTTCGGGACCGCGGCATCGTCGCCGATTTCAGGGCGACCGGCCAGACCGGGATCCTGATCGCCGGCGAAGGGGTCCCGGTCGACGCCGTCGTCGCCGATTTCATCTCCGGTGCGATCGAGCAGCTCGCCCCCGCCCGGCACGACGAGGGCTGGGACGTGATCGAGGGGCAGGGCTCGCTTTTCCACCCCTCGTTCGCGGGAGTCTCCACCGGGCTTCTGCACGGCGCCCAGCCGGAGGCGATCGTCATGTGCCACCGGCCGGGCCGAACCCACATGCGCGGACTTCCCGGACGTTCGCTTCCCAATCTCGCCGAGTGCCTCGAGCGCAACCTGGAGGTCGCCCGGCTGACCAGCCCGGAAGTCCGGGCCATCGGCATCTGCCTCAACACGTCCGGCCTCGGCCGCGACGAGGCCCGCCGGCTCTGCGACCTGACCGCGGACCGGATCGGCCTGCCCTGCACGGACCCGATTGCCTTCGGCGTCGATCCCATCCTCGACGAGCTCCTATGCCTCGCACCCTCCACGCCCGACACGATCGCTTCGCTCTAGCGAGGCCGTTCCGGATCGCCCGCGGCGTCAAGACGCATGCGGACGTGATCACGGTGACGGTGACCGAAGACGGCGTCGAGGGCCGAGGCGAGGGCGTTCCCTACCCGCGCTACGGGGAGAGCGTGGAAAGCGCGCTCGCCGAGATCGAGTCGGTCCGGGCGGCCATCGAAGCGGGCGCGGGGCGGGAGGCGCTCCTGTCGCTGCTCACGCCGGGCGCCGCCCGCAACGCGGTGGACTGCGCGCTCTGGGACCTAGAGGCGCGGCGGGCGGGCCGCGACGTGGCCGGGCTCCTCGATCTGGCGCCGCCCGCCGTGCTGGTCAGCGCCATCACCCTCGGGATCGACACGCCCGAGGCGATGGCCGAGGCCGCTCGGGCCGCCGCGGAGACGCCCCTCCTCAAGGTCAAGGTCGATGCCGACGATCCGGCCGCGAGGATACGGGCGGTCCGCGCCGCCGCCCCCCGCTCGGCCCTGATCGTCGATCCGAACGAAAGCTGGGACGAGGCGTTGGTGAGGGCGATGGAGCCCATCCTTCTCGAGGCCGAGATCGACCTGCTGGAGCAGCCCGTGCCGGCCGGCGAGGATGAGTGGCTGGAGGGCTTCGAGCCGGGCGTGCCCATCTGCGCTGACGAAGCCGTCCATGTCGCCGCCGATCTCGAGACGGTCGCCCGCCGCTACCAGGCGGTCAACGTCAAGCTCGACAAGTCGGGCGGGCTCACCGCGGCGCTCGATCTCGCCCGGGCGACCCGGGCGCGGGGCCTGGGCCTGATGACCGGCTGCATGGTCAGCTCGTCCCTGTCGATCGCTCCGGCGTTTTATGTCGCGGCCTTGTCGGACTTCGTCGACCTGGATGGGCCGCTGTGGCTCCGGGATGACCGGCAGGGGGGCGTGAGGGACGAGGGCGGACTCCTTTCCCCTCCGGCTCCCGGCTTCTGGGGTGGCCGTTGAGGGCGCGGCTCGCTCTTCTGAATCCTCCCCTGCATTCGCAGGGGAGGGGGACCACCCGAAGGGTGGTGGAGGGGCCTTGCTGAGTCTGAAGAACCCCTCCACCGCGCTTCGCACGGTCCCCCTCCCCCGGAAAGCCGGGGGAGGAATTGTGCTGGCATTCCTCGCTCTTGGCGCTGCGCCCCCGCCGCAGCCGGTGGACGTGCTGATCCGCGGCGGCACGATCTATACCGGCTTGCAGGCGCCGTTCATCGGCGACGTAGCCATCTCCGGCGACCGAATCCACGCCGTCGGCCGCCGCCTTTCAAACCCGGCCAAACGCGTGATCGACGCGCGTGGCATGATCGTCGCGCCCGGCTTCATCGACCCGCACGCCCATATCGGTGAGGATCTCGCCTCGGCCGATGCCCGCGCCCGGCTCGTCCCGGCCTTCCTGATGCAGGGCGTCACCACCGCCTTCATCGGCAATGACGGCCATGGCGATGCCGACGTCGGCAAGGTTCTCGGCAGCGTTGCGACCAGGCCCGTCGGACTCAATTACGCCGCCTATGTCGGCTTCGGCGCGGTCCGCCAGCAGGTGCTCGGCGGCGCGAACCGGGCGCCCGACGAAGGCGAGCTGGGGCGGATGCGCGGCCTCGTCGCACGGGCCATGTGCCAGGGCGCGCTGGGGCTTTCCACCGGCCTTTTCTACGCACCGCAGAGCTTCGCGCGGACGGGCGAGGTGGTCGAGCTCGCCCGCGAGGCGGGCCGGCGCGGCGGAGTCTACGACAGCCATATCCGCGATGAATCCAGCTACAATATCGGCCTCGCCGCCGCCGTCGACGAGGCGATCGCGATCGGCCGGGAGGGGCGGCTGCCGGTCAACATCTCCCATATCAAGGCGCTCGGCGTCGACGTCCACGGCCAGGCGCCGGCGATCGTCGCCAAGGTGGAGGCCGCCCGGCGGCGTGGCCAGGCGGTCACCGCCGACCAATATCCCTGGTCCGCGTCGGGCACGAGCCTCGCCGCCGCCCTGGTCCCGCTCTGGGCTCAGGACGGCGGCCGCGCGAAGCTGCTCGAGCGTCTGAGCGACCCGGCATTGGCCGCTCGCCTGAGCGGCGACATGGCCGAGAATCTTCGCCGCCGCGGCGGCCCCGCCGCGCTCCTCATCACCGAAGGGTCTCAGAGCGGGCGCACCCTCGCCGACGTTGCGACCAGCCGGGGCGAGGATCCGGTCGCCGCAGCCGTCTCCCTCATCCGCGCCGACGACCCCGCCGTGGCCTCGTTCAACCAGGTCGAGCCCGACATCAAGGCATTCATGCGCCGGCCCTGGGTGATGACCGGCTCCGACGCCTCGACCGGCCATCCGCGGATGTACGGCAGCTTCGCCCGCAAATATTCCAAATATGTCGCGGCCGAGCGAGTGCTGACCCTCGGCCAGTTCATCGAGCGAAGCACCTCGCTTCCCGCCCGCACCTTCAACCTTGCGGGGCGCGGCCGCCTGGAGCCGGGCGCCTTCGCCGACGTGGTGGTGTTCGACCCGCGCCGCTACGCCGCCCGGGCCACCTACCGGCAGCCGACTTTGCCTGCGACCGGAGTGCGGACGGTCCTCGTCAACGGGGCCCTTGCGGTCGACAAGGGCGTTCTCACCGGCAGGGCCGCCGGCCGCGCCTTGGCGCACCGGCCCCCGGCGGGGACCTGCCCTTAGTGGAGTAGAGTGAGTGGCGTATCCACAGGACGATCATGTCGAGCATTATCGGCGGAATGGCTATGCGATCGTCCGCCGGGTCTTCTCGCCGGGCGAGGTGCGGACGATCGGCGCCGCAGCCGACGAGGTTCACTCGGAAGGGGTTCGGCACGGCCGGAGCTTCCGGCACGGCAACCTCTTCTACAACGTCGGGACCGGGGCCGACGGCTCACCGGACGTGCGGATGGTCCAGTGGCCGTCCTACCACCAGCCGCTGCTGAACGGGGTCCGGCTCGACCGGCGCATGGCCGAGCTTCTGGGGCCTCTGCTCGGCGCCGACCTGAAGCAGATCATCAACCAGATCCACTGGAAGGAGCCGGGCGGCCGGGCCGAGTTCGCCTGGCACCAGGATTCGCAATTCCGCGAGCCGGCCCACGCCTATCGCAACCTCGCCGCCTCCTATGTCCAGACCGGGCTCGCGATCGACCCGCAGACGCCCCAGGCCGGGTGCATGCGCTTCATCCCGGGGAGCCATGCGAGCGGCGACCTCAGGCTGGACACGCCCCGCGAGGTGCTCGGCGTCGCCATGGACGACGACGTCCTCCGCTCGGCCGGCCTCGATCCCCGGGATGCGATCGAGGTGGTCCTCGAGCCCGGGGACATGGCGTTGTGGAGCCCGTTCCTCGTGCACGGCTCGGGGGTCAACAGGTCGGACCACCGGCGGCGCCTGTACGTCAACGGCTATGTCCGAGCCGAGGATTGCGACCGCGGCGAATGGGCGTTCCGGGGCGGGGAGCCGGTGCCCTTCGGGCCCGAGCCGGAGCTCGTCCATTACGAGGCGCTGCGCGAGCGGGGCGAGCCGCATTATGTCTAGCCGGCATTACCGGTAGAAGCGGACGTTGCCGAGCTCCAGCCAGCCGCCTCCGCCGGGCTCGCCCTCGAGGCGGAACAGCATGGCCCGGAGCCGGGTGGGATCCAGCTGCGCCTCGGCGAGCGGGCTTCGGAAGGCGGCGAACGGGATTCGGATCTCGCGCCGGGCCTCGCCCGCTTCGAACGAGGCCCGGAACCAGCTGCGCGGATGGATGGCGTAGCTGTTGAGAAGCAGGGCATAGTCCCCCGAGCCGCGCGCCTCGAAGGCGATCCCTGCAAAGCCGCTCGCGTCGGCGAGATGCACCGAGCCGCGGGTCAGCGGCAGGTGGAGCTCCGCGAAGGGCCCCGGCGCCGCGCCCATCCCCGCCATCAGCAACATCCGGCCGCCGGGCGCGTGAGCGACGTCGAGATGGCTGTGATCGAAGCCGGGATCGGTGCCTTCCACCGGCAGGGTGTCGAGGTCGGTCCGGCCGGCGGGGCCGGCACCGGTGTGGATCGGCCCCGCCATTCTATGCACCGGCAAGGGCGACGCGCGGTCGTCGGCGAGCTGCCGCGCCAGCCGCTCCAGCGGCACCTCGCGCCCGGACACGAAGACCCGACGGACGTCGTGGAGGTCGTCGATACGCTGATCGGGGCGACCCCCGGTCAGGACCAGGTCGGCGCGCTGGCCGGGCACGATCCGGCCGCGGTCGTGGCCCTGGCGTAGGATGCCGGCGCTGACGCTGGTCGCGGCGACCAGGGCTTCGGCGGGCGTGAAGCCGAGCTGCGTCAGCCAGCGTATCTCGCGCAGGGTCGACGAGCCGTGATAGACTCCGCCGATGCCGGCGTCGGTGCCGATCCCGATCCGGATCCCGGCGGCCTTCAGCCGGCGGACGTTCTCGCGCATGATCGTCCAGCGGACGGACGACCGCCCCGACACCGGCATGTTTGGACCGGCCAGGCGCGCTTCCTCGCGGCCCCGCTCGGGCGGCCTCAGCCGGCGCCACTCGGCCGGAAGGAAGGCCCGGCCCTCCTGCGGCTCGTAGACGACCAGCGTCGGGACGTAAGCGGTGTGCCTGGCCTTCATCAAAGCGATCAGGGCGTCGTCCACCAGCGCATCGCCGATGCCGTGGCCGAGCGCGTCCACGCCCGCGGCGGCGGCGACCTTGGCGCCCTCGAGGGTGACCGTATGGGTGATGACGGGAATTCCGGCGGCATGCGCGACATTGGCGATGGAGTTCAGGGTCGGCTCGTTCATGCTGTTTAGGCTGGCGGAGCGGCCGTATCGCCAGCCGTCGGCGAAGACCTTGATGACGTCTGGCCGGTAGGGCAGCGCCCGGCCCATGGCCAGAGAGGCGGCCTGGGGAGTCGCCGCCTCGAGGGTGAATTGCCGGCCCCAGCCATATTCGGTGCCGTGGCCGCCGGGCACTCCCAGCCGGGCGGCGAGCTGCAGGTTCGGAGCCGGCACTTTTCCGGGTGCGGTCATCGCCCTCACCGGATCGAACATCTCCGGCGAAAGCGAAAATTCGTTCACGGACGTCACGCCGTTGACCAGATAGCCGGCATAGGCCTTGGGAAGATCGTCCGGAGCGTCGAAGCCGGGCGCGCGCAGGTGGGTGTGGAGGTCGTGGAGGCCGGGGATCAGGGTGAGGCCGCGCGCGTCCACCGTGCGGCCGCCGCGGGGCGCTCGCACCGCCGGGCCGACCGCGACGATCCGGTCGCCCCGGACCAGGACGTTTCCGACGCTGGCAGGAGCGCCGGTCCCGTCGAAGATGCGGCCGCCGCGGATCAGGATGTCGCGAGCCTGCGCCGGGGCGGCCGCGGCCAGCGCGATGATGAGCGCGGCGGCGACGCGCGCCCAGCTCATCGGCGCGGCGCTTTCCTCACCAGCTCCTTCTCGAGGAAGGCGTCGGCGGCCCGGAAACCCGTGAGCCAGTTCGAATGGAGGAGGAAGGAATGGCGCTCGTTCGGGAAGACGAGCTCGCGGAAGGGGATCCGGCGCGCGGCCAGCTCCCGCCCGAGGATCACGGACTGGGCGAAGTCGACGTTACGGTCGTCGTCGCCGTGGATCAGGAGCACCGGCGAGCGCCACCGGTCGATCGCCGCGAGCGGGGAGGAGTCCCATTGAAGCTTGCGGGCCGCCTCCTGGGCCGCCGGAGACAGGCTGTTGGCGACGGGGCGGAGCATCGAATGGACGCCGTGGAAATCCACCCCGGCGGCGAACAGGTCGCTGTCGCGGGCGAGGCCGAGGGCGGTGAGATAGCCGCCCCAGCTTCCGCCCCACAGGCCGATCCGCGACGGATCGACGTCGCCCTGCGCTTCGAGCCAGCGGCCGGCGGCGAGCACGTCGCGATATTCGGAGGCGCCGCCTCGGGCCAGGTCGGGGGCGTCGCGGAAGGCCCGGCCGTAGCCGGTGCCGCTCCGGTAATTGACCGCGAGGACGTGATAGCCCCGGGCGGCGAGATGCTGGTTGAAGACGTAGGCGTTGGAATAATAAGCCGACGGGTGGAAGCCGAGCAGCATCTGCCGGCGCGGCCCGCCATGGACGTAGACCACGGCCGGATGCTTCCCTGGGCCGCGCGCCCGGAACAGCTGGCCGTGAACCTCCACTCCGTCGGCGGCCTGGAACAGCACCGGCTCCGGAGTGACGAAGCCGCGGGCCGAGGGCACGGGCTTGAGCGGCCGAAGGGTGCGCTCGGCCAGCGCGACGTGGGCCGGGCGTGAGACGTCCGTCGCGATCACGGCCACCGAGGTGCCGCCGAGGACGGGCGCGGTCT
Source organism: Allosphingosinicella sp. (assembly GCA_036399975.1). Lineage (GTDB taxonomy): Bacteria > Pseudomonadota > Alphaproteobacteria > Sphingomonadales > Sphingomonadaceae > Allosphingosinicella. Next base: position 100,751 of record DASWLZ010000037.1, on the reverse strand, counting down.
CGATCCCGCTCCCGCCGGTCACCCGCTCAGGGGGTCCGCCGGCGAGCGGGCGCCGCCAGACGTGCCGGCGGTTGAGGTCCCCCTCGTTGCCGGCCCAGATCAGGGAGCGGCCGTCGGCGCCGAGCAGGAACATCTCGACCTCGAAGGCCCCGGGCGTCAGGTCCTTCGGGCTTCCGCCCTTGGCGGCGTCGATCGCGTAGGGGTGGAGCCAGCCGCTTCGCTCCCAGGGGAAGACCAGGTGGCCGTCCCTGCTCCAGAACAGATCGCGGCCTCGGGATTCGTAATAGCGGGCGCCGGGGCCCTGCGGCGGCGCCCAAAGCTCGCGCGCCGCTCCGCCGGCCACGTCCACGACCCGGAGCGACCAGTACGGCCCGCTCTCGGGCGCGGCCCCGGCCGGGGCGTCGAAATGGCGGATGAAGGCGACCTTGCGGCCGTCGGGCGAGAAGACCGGCTCGACCGAGAAGCCGAGGCCGGGGTCGAGGAAGCGGATCCGGGGCTCGGCCGGATCGAGCAGGGCGACGAAGCTGTACTCGCCGCGATGGCTGACGAAGAGGAGGCGGGTGCCGTCGGGCGACCATTGCAGCCGCCGGATCTCGCCTCCGGCCGACGCGAGCTTGCGCGCCTCGGCGCCGCGCTCCCAAAGCCAAATCTCGCCGCGCCGGGTATAGGCCAGCCGCCCGCCGTCGGGCGAGAAGGTCGGCGAATGGCCGTCGCCGATCCGCTGCGGCTCGCCCCCGGCCGTCGCCGCGACGAATATCTGCTGCCTCGGCGGCTCGGCCAGGGAGGCGGCGTTGGGAGGCGGATCGTCTCGGGAATCGGGGTCGCCGCCGCGGACGAAGGCAAGGCTGGAGCCGTCGGCGCTCAGCTCAACGTCGTAGAGCTGCTGGCCGTCGTCCCCGGTGAAGGCGGTCAGCGCTCGGGCCGCACGGCCGCGCTCGGCGAACCACAGGTTGCGCACCCCCGCCGCGCTCTCCACCCAGGCGAAGCGCGGCGCATCGCGAGCCCCGACGAGTTCGCCGGCGATGGGGAGGGCGAGCGCCGCGGCAAGCGGGTCGGACCGCTCCGGAGCGTAGGCCAAGACCGGCCCGAGCATGAGCCCGGCTGCCCAGAGCCCAAGAAGAAACCGTCGCAACAAGATCATCCGACCCCTTTTGAAGCCACCATCCGCCCCCGACAAGCGCGACGGCCTCCGCCATGCGCGGGGGTTATGGCCGCTGGAACCCTCTGAATGAGTCGAGGAGCATTGCCCCGCCCGGCTTTGGCTCTAGGGTCGTCGCGAATGGGGGAACGGATGCTGACCTTTCGGGCCTTGACCTTGAGCCTGGCGCTCGCCGCGGCGCCTCTCGCGGCCGCCGACGGGCCGCCCCTCCAGCGACAAGTCGAGGCCAGGCTCAACGAAGCCGGCCCCGGCACCCGTTTCGGCCTCGTCGTCGCCACTGAGGACGGCCGCGAGCTGATCGCCATCGCCCCGGACTCCCGCTTCATTCCGGCGTCCAACACCAAGATGTTCACCACCGCCGCCGCTTTCGCGACGCTTGACGGGCTGGACGCGCCGGACTCGGCCGGCGGCGCCGCGGTCCGGCTGGAGGCGGGCGGGAAGGGAGTGCCGGACGTGGTTCTGGAGGGCCGGGGCGACGCCCGCCTGTCGAGCAGCCCCGACTGCGCCCGCAACTGCCTCGCCGAGCTCGCCGACGCCGTCGCCGCCAGGGCCCGCCGGGTGGGCGACGTGATCGGCGACGACAGCCACTTCCCGGACCAGCGCTGGAGCCCGGGGATGAGCTGGAACAACATCCCGACCCGCTCCGGCACCGCGACCTCCGCTCTGAGCCTCGACGATAACGAGCTGCATCTTCGCGTCTTCCCTGCCGCACCGGGCCAGCCGCCGAGGCTCGAGCTGCCGCCTTACTACATCGTCGACAACCGGGCGGTGACGGTCGCCGCGGGGGGAGCGACCGAGCTCGAGCACGACCGGCTTCCGGGCAGCCATGTCGTGCGCCTCACCGGAACGATCGCGGCGGGCGGCGAGCCCGAGCTTCTGCGTCTCGGCATCGACGATCCGGCTCATTATTCGGCGTGGCGGCTCAAGGCGCTGCTGGAGGCGCGCGGGGTCCGGGTGACGGGGCGGGTCGACGCGCGCCACCGGCCGCCGAGGCCGTGGGACGACCCTGAAGCTCGAAAGGGCGCGCCGCCGCCCCGGCCGCCCGAGACGGAGGCGTTGGCCCGCCTGACTCCGCCGCCGCTCGGCGAGGACGTCGCCCTCACCAACAAAGTGAGCCAGAACCTCCACGCCGAGCTGCTCCTGCGCCGGGTCGGCCGCCAGGAGGGGACCGGCTCGATCGCCGACGGCCTCGCCGCCGTGCGCGCCATGCTGGAGAGAGCCGGAGTGCCGCGCTCGGCCTACGATTTCTCGGACGGGTCCGGAATGTCGACCTACAACCGGGTCGCGCCCCGCGGCATGGTCGTCTTCCTGCGCTGGGCCGCGAGCCAGCCCTGGGGGGAGGCGTGGCGCGCCGGGCTTCCGGTCGGCGGAGTCGACGGCACCCTGGCGAGGCGCTTCAAGGGCACCGCGCTCGAGAAGCGGATCTTCGCCAAGACGGGGACCCTCAACGCCAGCGCCGCGCTGTCCGGCTACATGACCGCGAGGAGCGGGCGGACTTTGCTGTTCTCGGCTTATGCGAACGACATTCCCGAGGGCGTCAGGGCGACCGACGCGATGGACGCGGCGCTCGTGATGATCGCTGAGGCCTACTAGGGCGGGCCTTGCTCATTCCCCTCCCTGGAAGGGAGGGGCCAGGGGTGGTTAGGCGAGCGTAGCGAGCCTTCCTGCTGATTCCGAGTTTCGGCCGCCTTCGGCGGACCCACCCCCAGCCCCTCCCTTCCAGGGAGGGGAGGAGCTTCACCCGCGCCACGCCCTGATCACCGCTTCCCCCGTCGCGCGGCGCAGCTCCGCGATGCCGGTTTCGCGATGCCGGGTCGGATGGACGCGGTTGGTGAGCAGGGTCCAGGCAAGCCCGTTGTCGAAATCGACCCACAGGCCGGTGCCGGTGAAGCCGGTATGGCCGATCGTCGCGGCCGAGCAGCCATCACCGCCGTGCCAGCCGTCGAAGCGGCTCTCCCAGCCGCAGGTCCGCTCGTCGCGGACCGGAATGCGGATCGCCTCGATCATGGCGGGTGAGGCGCCGGTGCCGTCGAGCAGGCCCCCGGCGAAGTCGAGCACGCCCGCCACCGTCCCGAACAGACCGGCATGGCCGGCCGCTCCGCCGAGCGCCGAGGCATTCTCGTCATGGACCTCGCCGCGGATCAGGCGCCCCCGCCAGGAGCATTGCTCCGTCGCGATGGCGGGGCCGGGCGGCGGGCTGTAGCTCAGCCCCTGCGGGAGCGGCCAGGCCGAGAGCGGCGCCCCGGTGATCCGCTCCACCGCGATCCCAAGAAGGATGAAGTTGATGTCCGAATAGACGGGCGGGCCGCGGCGCCATTCGCGCTGGAGGACGAAGGCCCGGAGCCGGGCGGGATCGTTGCCGTAGGTGTAGACCGGCTCGACCGCCGGGAGGAAGGTGCGGTGGGCGAGGCAGTCGCGGAAGGTCAGCCGTCGCTCGGCCGCGCCCTCGACGTCATATTGGCGAAGGTCGGGGATGGCGTCGGTGAGCGGCCGGTCGAGATCCAGCCGGCCTTCCCCGGCGAGCCGGAGGACCATCTGGGTGGTGGCGATGACCTTGGTCAGCGAGGCGAGGTCGAACCAATGCGCCTCGGTCAGCGGCTCCGGCTCGGGCAGGAGCGACGCCATCCCCGCCACCGCGATCGCCCTGCGGCCGTCCACGCCGACGATCCCGAGGGCCGCGCCGGGGATCCGGCCTTCCGCGACCGCCGCCGCGGCCGGAGCGAAGGCGGCGTCGATCATCTCTCCTCCGCCCTCGGCCTGATCCGCGACAGCAGCGGAAGGAACAGGATGGCCGCGAGGCTGAGCGCCCCGGAGAGGGCGAAGAAGAGGTCGAAGCCGTCGAATCCCGCTTCGTCGAGGCTCTTGACGATCGCTCCCCCCGCCCCTGAGAGCAGCCGGGGCAGCATGAAGGCGAAGGCCGAGAGGAAGGCATATTGCGCGCCCGCGAAGCGGGGGTTCACGAGCATCGAGAGATAGACGACGAACACCGTCCCCGCCATGCCGTTGCCGAACTGGTCGGCCGCGGTCGCAAGGTAGAGCGAGGTCACGTCGACGCTCCGGTTGGCGAGCCAGACGAACCCGAAATTCCCCAGCGCCGCGAAAAAGGCGCCGACGGTCAGGGCGATCGACAGGCGCCAGCGCACCACCATCAGCCCGCCGAGCCCGACTCCAAGGATGCTCGATCCGAGCGCCACGAGGCTGTCGGCATAGCCGATCTGGTCGAGCGAATAGCCCAGGCCCTTGATCATCGGCTTGGACAGGTTGAGCGCGAGCACGTCGCCCATCCGGTAGAGGGAGACGAAGGCCATGACGACGAGCGCGCCGAAGCCGTAGCGCCAGAAGAAGTCGACATAGGGGCCGATCGCGGCCGACCGGCGGATCGCCGAGCCCGGAGCCGCCTTTTTGATCCTGGGGAGCGCCGCGGCCATGATCAGGAAGGGGATCATGCAGATGGCGAGCACCCAGGGCGTGACGTTGGTCTCGCTGTCGATCCCGGCGCCGGTGGCGGTGCGGAGGATCAGCCAGCCGGCCGCCGCGGTCACGGCCAGAGTCGCCGCGAGAATCGCGGCGCTGGCCCCGAGCCCCGACGCCAGCGCGGACAGGCGCCCGCCGCCGCTCCGCTGCGGGTCGGGCGGAAGCGCCGCGAGGATGGGCAGCGGGACGAAGGCCGCCGCGGCGATCAAGAGATAGGCCGTCGTCCACCCGGCCTCGATCCCCAGGCCGGCCAGGAAAGGCGCGGCCTTGCCGGATGGGTCGGCGACCAGCAGGGCTCCGCTCCCGGCCGCGACCATGGCGGTCCGGTAGCCCCAGAGATTGGCGGCGGCGATCGGCCCCTGCTCGTCCTGGGTCGGCGCGAGCTCGATCCGCCAGGCGTCGGCGGCGACCTCCAGGGTGGTGGTCCAGAAGGCGAGAAGCACGGCGAACAAGGCGGTGACGGCGAGATTATGGTCCGACGAGGTCAGGGCCATCGCCGTCATCGAGCTGAAGATGCCTAGCTGGGACAGCATGATCCAGCCGCGCCTCTTGCCCCAGAAGCGGGCGAAGCCGGGCACGTCGTAGCGGTCGAGAAGCGGCGCCCACAGGAACTTGAAGGTGGGCAGCAGCTGCACCCAGGCGAAGAAGCCGATCACCACCAGCACCACGCCATGCGCCTGAAGCCTCAGCGCGAGCACGGTCGAGAACATGTAGAAAGGCAGCCCGGCGGAGAAGCCGAGCAGGACGTAGAGCGCCATCCGGCCGAAGCCGGGGCGCACGGCCGGGGGAGGGGGGGCTGCGGCCTCGCTCATTGCGCGCGAAGCTTCACCGCGAACGCTCAACAGTCAATCTCGGCGCATATTCGCGACCCGCTTCAGCCCCTCCCTGAAGGTCCCCCCGCCGAAGTTCATGACCAGGCCCAGCGGCAGATCGAGGAGCTTGAGATAGGTCCAGACCTGGCACGAATGAATGGGTGCAAGCCGTTCGACCGCTTTGACTTCAATGACGAGGCGTTGCTCGACGAGAAGATCGGCCCGGAATGCCTCGCGCACGGAGATACCATTATATTCGATATCGATCGCCTTTTGTCGCTCGACGGCCAAGCCGGAGCGAGCGAGGCTTGCAGCGAGCAACACCTCGTAGCAGGATTCCAGCAGGCCGGGGCCGAGGTCGCGGTGAATCGCGAAGCCGAATTCGATAGCTTGCGCCGCCAGCTCTTCAAGGTCGGACATGGCCCTCTCTCGTCGCGAAGCCGCAGGCGCCGCGACCTTCAGATTTCAACGCAACGACGCAACGAGGCAGCAGCTCTTCAAAGGAATCGCCAAAAACTCACCCTCAGTGGGCTGCCACTATGGAGAACCTTGGGGAGCATGCAAAAACCGCATGGCATCGGGGAGCGGCACGACATCGTTGCGTCGTTGCGTTGAAAATAAGTTGGCCTGCGGCCGAAGAGGGTTCGCGAAGGATGCGCCGGCGCAGCCCTCAAAGGCCGGCGCGCCCGCCGCTGTTGCCGCCGGGCCACGGTGGTGCGGCAATCGTGCCCGAACGATGGCGAGAGGTTATGGCTGGGCGAAGAGAAACTATGCCGGGCCGGGCCTATGTTGCTACTTAATGTCAGCTAATCACGCAGCAAATGCGGGCTTCAGGGGGATTTCACATGTTTTGTCGCAAATCGTTGAAAACGGTCCTGTTTTCCGGAGCCGCCTTTGCCGCCATGTCGATCGCCGGGCCGGCGATCGCCCAGACCGCTCCGGTCGAGGAAGAGCCGGCGCCGGCCGCTGCCGCCGCTCCGGAGGCCGAAGCCGCCGCTGGGGACGTGCAGAATCGGGAGGACATCGTCGTCACCGGCACCCGCATCGTCCGCGACGGCTATCAGGCGCCGACCCCGCTGACCGTGCTTACCCGCGAGGACATCGACAATACGTCGCCGTCGAACAACATCGCCGACTTCGTCAACCAGCTGCCGTCGCTGGCCGGATCGACCCGGCCGTCCAACTCGCGCCTCAACCTGAGCAGCGGACAGGCGGGAATCAACGCGCTCAACCTGCGCAACCTCGGCGAGGTCAGGACCCTGGTGCTGCTCGACGGCCGGCGCTCGGTCGCCTCGACCATCACCGGCCTCGTCGACGTCAACACCATCCCGCAGCTGCTCATCGACCGCGTCGAGGTGGTCACCGGGGGCGCCTCGGCGACCTACGGCTCCGATGCCGTCGGCGGCGTGGTCAACTTCATACTCGACAAGAAGTACGAGGGGCTGAAGATCCAGGCCGACAGCGGGATCACGACCTATGGCGACGGGTTCAACTATTCGTTCGGGGCCGCGGGCGGCCTGTCGTTCGCCGGCGGCCGGGGCCATCTGCTGCTGAGCGCCGAGATCGCCCATCGCGACGGGATCTTCGACACCACCGATCGCGACTGGAACCATACGGGCTACGTCCGGATCCAGGATCCCGCCTGGGTCTCGGGAGTCTCCACCACGCCCCGTTACCTGATCCGCACGCAGGTGGGCGCCGCCAACTCGACCCCGGGCGGCCTCATCACCGGTTCGACCGGCGGCCTCGCGAACCGGCTGCGCGGGCTGTACTTCGCCCAGGGCGGGCAGATCTTCCAATATCAATATGGAGCGCTGACCTTCCCGTCGCCGACCGGGGCCGCGGCGCCGACCCTGACCCAGGGCGGCGACTGGCGAATCAACGACAGCGGGCGCCGCATCGGCCTCGATCCCGAGGACGACCGCCACGGCGCCTTCGGCCGGCTGAGCTTCGAGGTCTCCGACGGGATCGAGCTGTTCGCAGAAGCCTCGTACAATTGGCAGGAAGTCCTGTTCAACGCCGGCCCGAACCTCGCCACGGGGATCACCTACCAAGCCGACAACGCCTTCCTGATCAACGCCTTCAACGCTTCCGGGCGGTCCCTCGCCGGGATCAACACGGTAACGGTCGCGACCACGGCCGCCGATCTTCCCTTCAGGGCGGCCAACAACCGGCGCAAGGTCCAGCGCTACGTGATCGGCGCCCAGGGCGATTTCGAGGCCTTCGGCGAGCGCGCGAACTGGGACGTCTACGCCCAATACGGCCGCGCCGACCTGCGCGAGCAGCTGCGCAACATCATGCACACGGCGCGGATCAACGCCGCTACCGACGCGGTCTTCTCGGTCCCCGGCAACACGTCCAGCGCGATCGTCTGCCGGATCAACGCCGACGCCAACCCCAACAACAACGATCCCAATTGCGTGCCGCTCAACCGGCTCGGCCTCGGCGTCGCCAACCCGGCGGCGATCGATTACGTGCTCGGTGATCCCTATCGCGACGAGGTCGTGGAGCAGACCGTCGCCGGCGCCAACTTCTCCTTCTCCCCCTTCGCGACCTGGGCCGGCGACGTCTCGATCGCGATCGGCGGCGAGTATCGCGAGGAGAAGATCAAGGGCTTCGTCCCGACCGAGTTCCAGCCGGTCGTCAGCACCAATGCGGCGGGGCAGCTGGTCACCGCCAACGCCTGGTCGGTCGGCAACTATCTGCCGACCAACGGCCGGTATGACGTGAAGGAGGCCTATTTCGAGACCGTCGTGCCGCTGGGCTTCGGGCTCGAGTTCAACGGCGCCGTCCGGGCGACCGATTATTCGAGCTCGGGCTTCGTGACCACCTGGCGCGCGGGCGCGACCTGGCAGCCGATCGAGGACATCCGCCTGCGCGTCACGCGCTCGCGCGACATCCGAGCGCCGAACCTCAACGAGCTGTTCCAGGCCGGCACCGCGAACAGCGATGCGGTGAGCAACCCGTTCTTCCCCGGGGTCGGACCGCTGGGGAACACCTATGGGGCGAGCATCTCCTATTCGCAGAACGCGACCGGCAATCCGAACCTGTCGGTCGAGAAGGCGGATTCGTGGAACATCGGCGGAGTCATCTCGCCGCGCTTCCTGCCCGGGTTCAGCGCCTCCGTGGATTATTTCCGCATCGAGATGGAGGATGTGATCGACATCCTCACCGCCCAGAACATCATCAATTTCTGCCAGCAGGGAAATCAGGATTTCTGCGACGCCATCACCCAGGATCCGAACAACGCCTCGCGGGTCCTGTTCCGCAACCAGCCGTTCAACTTCGCCAGCAAGCTGGTTCGCGGGATCGACTTCGAGGCCTCGTACCGGCGGCGGCTGAGCGACCTGTTCTCCCGCGCCGGGAACGGCAGCTTCACGCTGCGCGGCCTCGCGACCCATTATATCGACAACATCACCGACTTCGGAATCCCGGGCCAGATCCCGCTCGATGCCGCCGGCATCAACGGCGGCCAGTACAGCACGCCCAGCTGGATCTTCCGGGTGAGCGCAGGCTACGACACGCCGACTTACTCGATCACGGCCGTCGGGCGCGGGGTGAGCGCCGGCAAATATACCGCCGGCGGAGTCGAGTGCCAGACCAATTGCCCGACGGGCCGCCCTCCCGCCATCGAGACCCAGTTCCCGACGTACGAGGATCTCGACGTCAAGGGGACCTTCTATGTCGACCTCAACGCGACGGTGAAGTTCGGAGCGATGGGCGGCGACGGCGAGTTCTTCTTCAACGTCACCAATTTGTTCAACAAGGGCGCGCTGCTCCTTCCCGAAACCGGTCTCGCGGCGAACAGCACGTTCAGCGATCTGCTCGGGCGCACCTTCCGGGCGGGGATCCGGCTCCAGCTGCGCTAGCGGCCGGGCCCGGATCGGACGGTTCGGCCACGAACGGAGGCCGCGGCCGAGGCAGGCCGCGGCCTTTGTTTTGCGCGACACGGCCTAATTGGGGCGAACGACAGGAGCCGGTCTGAAGTTATGCAGCTTGAGGATCCTTACCCGCTTCGCGACGGCGTGGTCCATTGCGAGGACGTGCCTCTGCCACTGATCGCTCGCGAGGTGGGAACGCCGGTCTACGTCTATTCGGCGGGCAAGATGCTGAGCCAGGTCCGGCTGCTCAAGTCGGCGCTCGCCCCGCTCGACGACCCGCTCATCGCTTATGCGGTCAAGGCCAACCCCAATCCGGCGGTGCTTGCGACCTTCGCCGGCCAGGGCCTCGGCGCCGACGTCGTCTCGGGCGGCGAATATCGCCTCGCGAGGGCCGCCGGGGTCGAGGCCGAGCGGATCGTTTTTTCCGGAGTCGGCAAGACCGCCGCGGAAATGGCGCTCGCCCTGGAAGGCGGGCTCTGCCAGTTCAACCTCGAATCGGTGCCCGAAGCCGAAATGCTGTCGGAGGTGGCGACGGCGATGGGGCTCGAGGCGACCGTTGCCCTCCGGGTCAATCCTGACGTTGAGGCGGGATCGCACGCCAAGATCTCCACCGGCGCGGCGCACAACAAGTTCGGGGTGGCGATCGCCGACGCCATCGGCGCCTGCGCCCGGATCCGGGCGCTGCCCGGCCTTCGCCTCGGCGGAGTGGCCGTCCATATCGGAAGCCAGCTGACCAGCCTGGCTCCGCTCGAGGCGGCCTTCGGCCGGCTCGGCGAGCTGATCCGGCGGCTTCGCTCCGAAGGCCACGACATCCGCACCGCCGACTTGGGCGGAGGCCTCGGCCTGGCCTACGATCCGGCCGCCTCAGCGCCGCCGACCCCCGCCGATTATGGCGAGATGGTCGTCCGGGCGACCCGGGGCTGGGACGCCCGGCTGATCTTCGAGCCCGGCCGGCTCCTCGTCGGCGATGCCGGGGTGCTTCTGACCAGCGTGATCCGGGTCAAGCCGGGACCGTCCGTGCCCTTCGTGATCGTCGACGCGGGGATGAACGACCTGATGCGGCCGAGCCTCTACGACGCTTGGCATTCCGCCGAAGCGGTGGTTCCCAGGGGAGAGCCGATGCTCGCCGACATCGTCGGGCCGATCTGCGAGACCGGCGACACCTTTGCCCGCTCCCGGGAGATCGACCGGGTCCAGGCCGGCGAGCTGATGATCATCCGGACCGCGGGCGCCTATGCCGCGACCATGGGCAGCACCTACAATTCCCGGCCGCTGACTCCGGAGGTTCTGGTCAACGGCCCGGACTGGGCGGTGGTGCGCGAGAGGCGGGGGCCGGAAGACCTTCTGGACGATTACAGGGCGCCGCCCTGGCTGGCCCGCCGGCACTGAGGCGGGACTCGGGGCGCCGCCAGCATGATCCCGCCGCAAATGCGCGCCCTCACCGCTTATGCCCGGACGAGGTGGCTGACCAGCACCCTGACCTCGCGCGAGCGGATCGAGCGTTACCAGACCCGCGCCACCGAGCGGCTGCTCGAGGATAGCCGGGCGGCGATTCCCTTCTACCGCGACAAGGGGCCGCGCTTCGAGGACATGCCGGTCATCGACAAGGCGGTCCAGCAAGGCGCCTTCGCCGATTTCAACCGGGCGGGGGTGCCGCTTGCCGAGGTGGTCCGGGCCATAGAGTCCGGCGAGGAGACCGCTCGCGGCCTCTATGTCGGCCAGAGCACCGGGACGAGCGGCAATCGCGGCCGGTTCGTGATCTCGGCGGCCGAGCGTTTCGAATGGCTCGGCACCATCGTCGCCAAGGCGATCCCCGACGCGCTCTTCCTGCGGCGGCGGGTCGCTCTCGCCCTGCCCGGTTTCTCCTCGCTCTACCGGTCGGCCCCGCAGGGCAGCCGGGTGAAGCTCGCCTTTTTCGACCTCGCGGAGGGCGTCGCGGCGTGGCGGGACGCCCTCGCCGCCTTCGCGCCCGACACCCTTGTCGCCCCGCCCAAGATCCTCCGGCAGCTCGCGGAGGAGGGGGCGCTCGCCGGAGTCGAGGCGTTCAGCGGCGCCGAGGTGCTCGACCCGCTCGACCGCCGGGTCGTCCAGTCGGCGACGGGAAGGCCGGTGCGCGAGATCTACATGGCGACCGAGGGGCTGTTCGCCGTCGCCTGCCGCCACGGCACGCTTCATCTCGCCGAGGACGTCGTCCGCTTCGAGTGGGAGCCGGCGCCCGGCGGCGGGCCGCTGCTCGTGCCCGTGGTCACCGATCTGGTTCGGCGCGTCCAGCCGATGATCCGCTACCGGATGAACGACCTGCTCGAGCTGTCTGACGAGCCCTGCCCCTGCGGCTCCGCCTTCCGGCCGGTGGCCCGGGTGCACGGCCGTACCGACGATCTGTTCGAGTTCGACCAAGGCGGCCGCCGGATCGTCGCCACCCCGGACGTGCTTCGCAACGCCGTGGTCGACGCCCACCCGGGCATCGCCGACTTCCGGATCGTCCAGAGGCTCGACGGCAGGGTGGTGGTGAGGCTTGCCGAAGGCCTGCCGGACGGCGCCTACGAAGCGGCGCGCGAGTCGCTCCTAAAAGCGCTCGTCCGGCTCGGGGCCGACCCGCTCGTCGAGGTCGAGCGGGGCCTCCCTCTCAGGCTCGACCGCAAGCTCCGCCGGGTCGAGCGGGAGCGGGTTGGGCGGTCCCCTGCTAGATGAACCGGCCTCCGCTGGACATGCAGCCCGGTGCACAGGCCGTGGGGCGATCGTCCGCCAGGAGCTGTCGGCGGGTCAGATTTCCTCGAAATTGTTCAGGACGCGCACGTCCTTGCCGTATTTCAGCCCCGCCAACCGGGCGGCAATTCGGGCGCGGCGGGCGACCTGGTCAGTCGAAAGATTAGTATCGAAATGCCAGCCGTCCGCGAGGGGCTTTGCGTGCTCCTTCGCCAGCTTCGGCGAAGCCAAGTAAAGGGCCTCGGGATCCCGCGCAACAAAACGTCGCGCCCGGGCGGCTTCCTTCGAGAAAGCGGTGAGAAAATTGGGGTCGCGTTCATGGAGGAGCAGGAGCAGCGAACGGTAAGCCGCTTTCAGGCTTGGAGCGGGCACGGTCCGTCCTTCCACTTGGACGGTCCAGCGGCCGGTAATCCGCTCGCCCGGATTTGACGGCGGGTCGAAGAACACATTCCGGCTCCCTGTCTGGCGCTGACGGACCCCGATCGTGGCTTCCTCCGGGGACCGCTCGAGGAGGAGCCGACGGAGTATGTCGTTCGCCCCCTCCTTGAACGACTTGCGGCCGTTCTCGATGGCTGCATTGACCTCAACGTCGATCTCGATCGTCTTCATTTCCGGCATCGACTCACCCTTATAAGTGACTAGTCACTTATAAGGGAACAAGGATGCCTTCCAAGCGCAGAGTCGGCCGTCGCAAATATATTGCTGCAGCGAGCGGAGGCGGGTCGCTTTGCCGTTCGGACATAGAGGGGTCCAAGTGATGACAGAGCTGCTTTTTTTGGGTCGCTCGAGGACTCCCGGCGCACTGCCCATGATAACCGACGAGGAGGCCCTTCAAAGCGCCATTTGAATCGTCCGCTCGCGCTCGGGCTCGGGAAGGCCGTTGGCGAGGCGCCAGAGGGTGGGGCCGATGACGTCGAGCGGGCCTGTCGCATAAGCGGGAGGATCGTCGCCCCGCCATTCTTCCTGGAGGGCGAGGATTTGCCGATCCTGGCTCAGGACCGGGCGGTGGAAGGCCTTGAGGATCCAGCGTTTCGCCCAGGCAGGCGCCCGGCCGCGCGGGGTCGCGAAATGAGCCCAGGGGCGGGTGAGGCCATGGTCCTCGGGCCCGAAGACGACGGCGACCGACAAGCTGAGGCCGCAGGCGCCTTCGAAGGCGACCTCGGCGATGGTCGGCGGGTAGAGCCGGCCGATGCTGAGCGCCCGCCGGCCTTCCAGCAGGCGCGGCATCAGGCCCGTCGGCCGCGATCGCTCATGATAGACGGCTTCGGCACCCCACGCCCCCGAGCGGACGACCACCTCGACCGGGCGGCGGCGGCTGGGCGATCTCACCATCCACGGGTGGACGTGGTGCGGGTGGGCAGGATCGAGATGATTCTCGACCGCGTCGAGCAGCCCGGCGCGGCTGGCAGGGAGCGGCCACCAGAAGCGGTCGAGCTCAGGCGCCTCCATGGCGGCGGGCAGTTGCGGGAAGGGGCCCGGGCTCGCCGCCAGCGACGTCCAGACCAGCCCGGCCCGCTCGACCGAGGGAAGCGCCCGGGCGGCGGCTCCGAGTTCGTCGGATCCCGGCACCGAGAGGCACTTGCCGCCGCGGCCGAAGGTCCAGCCGTGATAGGGGCAGGCGATTCCTCCGCCACTCATCCGGCCCCGGGACAGAGGCGCGCCGCGATGCGGGCAGCGGTCCTCCAGAACGAAGGCGCCCGACCCGTCGCGAGCGATCGCCAGCCGGCGCCCCATCAGCCGGCCGGCCACCGGGCGGCGGCTGGTCACCCGCTCGGAGAAGGCGACCGGGTGCCAGCCGGCGGCGACGGCGGCGGGCCAGGGCCTCACCATCCCTTGGCGACCATCATCGGAACGGCGAATCGGGTCAGGATCGCCGCCAGCGCCTCCACCGCGAGCCGCCGCCGGCGCGGCAGGTGCCGGGCGTGATAGGCGTTCCATTCGATCACTCCTCTTGCCCCGCGCTGCCGCTTGAAATGCGCCGCCCCGGCCGAGGCGTGGAGCCTCCAGCCCGACTCCAGCGCCCTCTCCATGAACATCCAGGTCGCGATGCGGTAGAGCCCCTCGCGGCGAGGCCGGGCCGTGTCATAGCCGACGACCGGCGGGGTCATGATCCCGTCCTCGCTCCACATCCCTGCGACCGCCATGATGACGCCCTCCGGATCGCGGGCCACCCGGTAGCGGATCATTCCGGTGCGGGCGGAGGCCTGGACGAAGGCCGGGGTGAGGATCGGGTTGAGCACCGAATAGCGCCCGACGTACAGCATCGCATAAAGTTCGGCGATCCGCCGCGAATCTGCGTCACCGACCTCCTCCAGATCGGCCATGACGAGCGGGCTCCGGTCGATGAGGCGGCGGTCGTTCTCATGGTTGTGGCGGGGCAGCCAGTCGCTCCGCAGATCGTCCGCCACCCAGATCTGGCGGCTGGGAGTCAGGATCCAGCCGTCGGCGACCAGGGCGGCTCGAAGACCCGGCGACGACCAGTCGTCGACCGAGCGGATGCCGAGGAGGTGATCGGGATTGGACTCGACCAGAGCCTCGCGCGCGGCGGCGACCCCTTCGCCCTTCCAACCGCCGTGCAGGTTGGTCGAGAGCATCCAGTTGCCGAGATGGACGATCCGGTTGATCCGCGCGCCGCGGAGCAGGAGGTCGAGGCCGGCGAGGGCGGCGCGCGCCGGGGGCGCCATCCAGCCCGCGCCGACGATTCCCAGCTCCTGGCAGGCGTAGAGGACGTAGGCGCTGTGCGGGCTGCAGACGTAGCTTCCGCCCAGCCGGCCGTCGTCGCGGGTGACGGGCATCGGCCGCCCCGCGACCTCGAGGGCGGCGAGCTCGGTGGATACGTTGGCGATCATCGTCTCCGGCCCGGCGGCGACCATCGCCTCGAGCATCGCCCGGCTCACCCGATCGGCTCCCCGTTCCATTCGATGTCGTCCGTCGTCTGGCCGGTCGGGCTGCGCATCCGGGCGAGGCCGACAAGGGCGAAGCGGGCGGCATCGAGCACGACGCCGGCGACGGGCCTGCGGTCCCCGCGCCGGCCGACGCAATCCTCGCCCCGCCTCGCCACTTGCCGCCAGCGTCGAAGCGAGCCTCCGGCCAGAGCGGCGGGAAGCCCCATCACCGCCATGGCCGGCGAGAGATAACGGATCGTGCCGGCTTTGGGCGGCTCGAGCGGGCTGCCCTTCAGCATCGCGAGAGCGAGTTCGGGCGAGGAGTCGAACAGGTGGATCCCGCTCACGGAGCGCGGGTTGCACTCGATCGGGATCGCCCGCCCGGCGGCGGTCACGATGACGTCGTAGCAAAGCTGGCCGTCGCCTCCGACGGCCCGGCCGATCCGGGCCGCCATGTCGCGAAGGTCCGGCCGGTCGACCGCCTCGAAGGCATAAGAGGCCGCCCGGCCGTGGCGGAGGAGCGGCCGGTAGGCGACGTAGCCGACCAGCTCGCCACCCCGAACGGCCGACCAGACGCAGAGCTCATCGCCCTCGATCCGCTCCTGCGCGACCCAGCGCCGACCCGGGCCCGGCGACAGGCGGGCCCGCTGACGAGGGGAGGGGGCCACGAGGGTCCGGGCCCCGAAGCGCGAATATTCCGGCTTGAGGACGAGAGACTCGGATAGGCAGGGCAGGCGCCGCAGATCGGCCGGAGAGGCGAGGGGGGTCGTCTCCGGCGCCGGGATTCCGACGGACCGGGCGAGATCGGGGAACAGGGCCTTGGAATGGAGACGGGCGAGCCACTCCGGAGCCGGCGCGAACAGGCGTTCTGACCAGCCGTCGCGGGCCGCCGCCGCAGCGAGCCAGAACACCTCCTCGCAGGTCGGCACGATCAGCTCGAATCGCTCCGCCAGGATCCGCATCCTTGCGCTGAAGGCGGGGAAGTCGAAGCGCGGCGCCGGCAGCCGCTCGATCTCGAAGCGCGGGCGCGAGAGGGCCGCGGCGAACGGCCGGACCGAATCGGCCAGCGACACCGCGCAACCGGCGGCCCGGAAGGCGCGCGCCAGATCGAGGGCGACGGGCGCGCGCGCCCCGGTGACCAGGATGCGGGTCACGCCGACTCCGCGGCGGCCCGCTCCGGGCAATGGGACGGGGTGATCAGGAGGTCTGGATTGCGGGCGCCGAGCCGGTGGAGCCGGTCGAGAGTCTCGCGACCCGAGCGCGTGTCGCCGAGCAGTGCGCTGGTGACTCGCGGCGGCGGTCGGCGCTCGCTTATCGCCCGCGACGACCAGGCGGCGTCGGCGACGAGGAAGTGGAGCCCGCGCGCCTCGCGAAGTACGAGGCCCCAATGGCCGGGGCAATGGCCGGGGAGCGGCACCGCCAGGAGCGATCCGTCGCCAAGCAGGTCCGTCCCCTCATCGAACGGCTTGAAGTCGGTGGGCAGCCTGACCCGCGGGGCATCCTCGAAGAAGGCGCAGCGGTCCGGGAGATCGGCCGGGAGAAGCTTCGCCGGGGTTCCCGCGACCAGCGAGCGGATCCGGCCGCGGCCCCAGACCGAGCGCAGGCCGGCGCGGGCGCAGTGGACCCGTGCGGTGGGGAAACGGCGGAGGCCGGAGGCGTGGTCGCCGTGGAAATGGGAGAGGACGACATGGCGAACCTCGGACGGGTCCACCCGCGCGGCGACCGGGCTGACGATCGTCGGCGGGGTCAGCCAGCGGTAGAGCCGCTCGGGAAAAGGCTCGGTCGCGGCGATGAAGAGCGGGTCGTAGCCGGTGTCGAACAGGATGGTGCCTTCGTCGGGATGGCGGATCACCCCGACCAGCGCCGGGTAGATGGCGGGGCGCCAGCCGCCGCCCCGGATCGTCATCCGCTCGGGATGGCGGCAATAGCCGGTGTCGACGAAGCTCAGGCCCATTTCCTTCATGACGCCACGGCATAAGCGAGGGCCTCGTGCGGCCCATAGGCCGGCCGCCAGCCGAGGAGCGCCTCCGTCTCGCCGACCGCGAAAGTCCGCGACCAGGACAAAGTGGAGGCGGAATAGCGGGTGATGGCGGGCTCGCGGCCGGTGCGGCGCCCGGTCCATTCGGCGGCGCTCGCCAAGGCGTCGAGGACGGGCTCCGGCACCAGGGGCAAGCGGAGGCGAAGGCCGAGCCGCCCCGCCAGAGCCTGGGCCATCTCGGCGACCGCGACCGGCGCTGCGCCCGCCACGTTGGCGACTCCCGTGGCCGTTCCCAGGGCGGCGACGGCGAAGGCCTCGACGGCGTCGCGCGCGTCGGTGGGGTGGAACAGGGCCGTGCCGTGGTTGCCGAGCGGAAGAATCCCGCGCCTGATCACGCGCATCAGGCGCGGAAGGATCGAGCGGTCGTCCGGCCCGAGCACGGCGGAGGGGCGAAGCACCAGGGTCTCGAAGCGGCGCTCCGAGCGCACCAGCCGCTCGGCCTCGAGCTTGGTGCGGGCATAAGCATTGATGGGGTGTCCGGCGACGGGCGAGCAGGCGCCGAGGTCGAGCCGGTGGCGGCGCTCCGCGAAGATGGCCGGTGTGGAGGCGTGGACGAGGCGGCGGACGCCCGCCGCGGCTGCGGCCTCGATCAGCCGGGCGGTCGCCCGCACATTGTCCCGCTCGAAGCCGCCCGGATCCCCCCAGGGCGACGAGCGCGCCGCGAGATGGACGACCACCTCCGAGCCTTCGGTGAGGGCCGCGAGATCGTCGACGGCCAGATCTGCTCGGACGAAGCGCACCCCCGGCCCTTCGAGGGCGAGCCCGGCCGCGACGTCGCGCCCGCTCGCCGTCACGATCGCCCCTCGCTCGGCAAGTCGGCGGACTAGGCCTTTCCCGATCCCGCCGGTGGCTCCGGTGACCGTCACCTTCACCACCGGACGACCGCTCCGCCGATCGACACTCCGGCCGATGAGCCGATCAGCAGGGTCGTCGAGCCCGGCCGGAGCCGTCCCTCGGCCCGGGCCAGGCCCAAAGCATGCGGCAGGCTCGCGGCGATCCGGTTGCCCAGCGTCGCGAAGCAGTCGACGATCCGCTCGCGCGGGCCGCCCAGCGACCGGGCGAGATGGTCGATGGCGGGTGCCGAGGCCTGGTGCGGAACGACGCAGTCGATCTCGTCCGCCGAAACACCCGCTTCCTCCAGCAGCCGCTCGAGGAAGCCCGGGAAGCGCCTCGCCGTCGCCTTGAACAAGGCCATGCCCTCCATCCGGAAGCGGCTTCGCTCGAGGAAGCCCGGCAGATCCTCGTGCGGTCGAAGCCGTGTGCCGCCCGCCTCCAGCCGGCAGAGGTCGCTATGGTCGCCGTAGGTCTCCAGGCGCGAGGCCAGCAGCCGCGACGGGCCCCGGGCCTCCAGCGCCACGGCTGCGGCCCCGTCCCCGAAAATGGCCGAACCCTCCAAATCCTCATGATCGAGCGCCGCGGAGGCGATGTCGGCGGCGAAGACGACCACCCGGCGCCATCGGCCGAGCGCCATCCCCATCAGCGCATGGTCGAGCGCCGGGAGGAAGGACAGGCAGGTCGCGTTGATGTCGAGCGCGGTGATTCCGCTCCCGCCGAGGCCGAGCCGGCGCTGGACCAGCGGCGCGGTTCCGGGGATGGGCTGCTCCATCACCCCGCAGGCGCCGATCAGGGCGTCGACGTCGCGGAGCTGCCAGCCCGCGTCGGCGACGGCCCGCCTCGCCGCCTCCGCGCCCATCATGCTGCTGGTCTCGTCGCCCGAGGCATAGCGGCGCTCGACGATCCCGAGCGCCGCCGAGGACCCCGCAGGCCGCCCCTCGCGCTCGTCGAGCGCGTCGGACGTCACCGCCCGCCGAGGCTCGTAGCTGCCGGTTCCCGAGAGGCCGAAAGTGAGGCCGGGCTTGCTCATCCTGTCCTGCATAGAAGCAAATGGAGCGATGTCACTGCGACTATGCCCGCCCTCGCCCCGGGCTGAGGAGCGCCGCGTGCGTTTCCGCGTTACAGGCTGCATGATCCGCCTCGCACTCCTCGTCATCGCCGCCCTTTTCTTCGCCGCTCCCGGGGTCGGCTGGGCGCAGGCGCGGGTCACCTTCCCCGACCGCACCTGCGACGTCACCGCCTACGGGGCGAAGGGGACGCGGGTGTTCCCCGACACCTCGGCCTTCCAGAGCGCGATCGACGATTGCGCCCGGAGGGGCGGCGGGACCGTGCTGGTGCCGCGCGGGGAGTATCTGATCGGGCCGATCTTCCTCAAATCGAACATCCGGCTCCACCTCGCGCCCTGGTCCGAGATCGCCGGCACCGCCGACGAGCAGGCCTACAAGGTGACGAAGGCAACCCAGGCCTATCTCACCAACGCGGACTGGATCGCGCTCATCAACATCGCGGATGCGCACAATGTCGCCATCACCGGCGCCGGCCGGGTCGACGGCCAGGGCGCGGGCTGGTGGGAGCGCTGGCGGTCCGAGGCCCGCGCCAACCGGCGCGGCGGCGGCACCAACCGGCCCCGGCTGGTCCATGCCGGCCGCAGCCGCAACCTGCTGTTCGAAGGGGTGGGGCTGTACAATTCGCCGAGCTTCCACCTCGTCGTCAAGGATTCGGAAGACGTGACGGTGCGGGCGATGCGCTTCGTCGCCCTCGCCCATTCCCCCAACACCGATGCGATCGACCCGATCGACACGCGCAACATGCTCATTGAGCGCAACTATTTCGACGTCGGCGACGATATCGTGGCGATCAAGTCGCTCAAGGCGAACCCCGCCCGCCCCGACGCCGCAGTCGAGAATATCGTGATCCGCGGAAACAGGGGCCTTGCCGGCCGCGGCATCTGCATCGGCAGCGAGACGATCGGCGGGGTGCGGGGCGTTCTGGTGGAGGATAACGAGCTCACCGGCTCGATGTACGGCATCCGGATCAAGACTCCGCGCGGGCGGGGCGGCATCGTCCAGGACATCGTCTTCCGCAACAATCGGATGATCGATGTCGAGACTCCGATGGTCTTCTCGGCTTATTACGAAGGCGCCGGCTATGACGAGGCGGCGGTGGCGGAGCGGCTTGCGAAGGACGGCGGGTTCGTGCTCGGCCACCAGATCTATCCGCCGGACACCGAGCCGGCCCGGGCCTACAAGGCGGGCGACACGCCGTGGATCCGCAACGTCCGGGTGGAGGGGCTGGCCGCCACCGGCGCCGACCGCGCCGGAATAGTCGTCGGCCTTCCCGAGCGCGCCATCGACGGGCTCGTGTTCCGCAATGTGCGGATCCGCTCGAAGCGGGGCCTGCTGGTCCGCAATGCCCAGGTGGACGCCCGCGGCCTCAGGATCGAGGCCGCCGACCGTCGCTCGCTGATCGAGGAGCGGAGCGCCCGGATACGTCGATGAGCGGGGACGCAAACTCCGCTCTTGCGGAACGCCCCGCTTCGTCGCTATAAGCCACTGACACCGGTGACATTTTTGCGCGGCCGAGGGGCAAGGCAGCAGGCAGGATGGGTCTTTGGGCCGATCGCTTCCTCCGATCTCCTCCTTTTCCAAGCCGCTATGATGACACCGGTATCATACTATGGGGCTCAGGCCGGAAAACACGGCGGGGCGGTTCAGGAGACGGAGGTTCGATTGGCTCTCACTGTCAAAGCCGGTTTCGTTTGCACTGCTTCCACTGGGGCGCTGATCCTCGCGGGGCTCCTCGCCGCCGCTCCGGCGGCTGCCCAGTCCGCGGCCGGCCCAGCCCCCGCTCCGGCGCAGACGCCCGTCGAGGATGTCGAGTCGGCGACCCAGCCCGCCGACCCGGCCGCGGCGCCCGTCGATGAGACGACGGCGCCCGAGGAAGAGATCGTCATCACCGGCTTCCGCGCCTCGCTTCAGAACGCGCTCAGCCAGAAGAGGCGCTCCGACCAGATCATCGATGCGATCACCGCCGAGGACATTGCCGACTTCCCGGATGCGAACCTCGCCGAGTCGCTCCAGCGCCTGCCGGGCGTCTCCATCGACCGGGACAATGGCGAAGGCCGCTCGATCACTGTTCGCGGCCTCGGCGGCGACTTCCAGATGACCCGCCTCAACGGCGCCGACGCTCTGGCCGTCGCCGGTGGAAGCTCGTCGGACGCGGGCGCCAACCGCACCCGCGGCTTCGACTTCAACACCTTCGCCTCCGAGCTGTTCAGCAACATCAAGGTCACCAAGACCACCGCCGCGGTGAACGACGAAGGCTCGCTCGGGGCGATCATCGATCTCACCACCGGACGGCCGCTCGCCTACAAGGACAATCGCTACCTGATCGGCGTCGAAGGCGAGTATCGCCAGAACGGCGGCACCTGGAACCCGCGCCTCACCGCCCTGGTCTCGCACCGCCTCAGCGACAAGTTCGGCCTTCTCGCCTCGGTGGCCTATCAGGAGCAGGAGCAGCAGATCGACCGCTACAGCCGGAGCATCGGCGCGTTCGAATATCTCTACCGCAACTCGCAGATCCCCGGCGTCACCCCGCCGACCTTCGGCTTCGCGCGTCCCGGCGGCAGCGGCCCCACCTTCGGCTCGAACCCGGCGGCCTATGCCGCGCTCGCACCGACCACGATCATCCCGGCGCTTCCGTCGATCAACCGGCAGGACCTCTCCTACGACCGGCTCGGGGCGACGGCGACGGCGCAGTGGAAGCCCAGCCGCCGGACCGAGGTGATCCTCGACGGAGTCTATTCGCGCTACCGCCAGGACAGCACCGTCAACGGCATCACGCCGATCGGCCTCAACCGCAACTTCCCGACCGGCACCGGCGGCGCCAACCCGCGCTTCCTGCAGACGGGGGCGGCCGGCGTGCGGCCGCTGCGCAACGCCAACGGCACGATCAACAACAACGGCCGCAACGACCGCATCGGCTCGGTCAACCCGACCACCGGCGCGGTCACCGTCGGGCTGTTCCCGACCTGCCGGCCCGAGTTCGACGAATGCGGCCAGAGCAGCGGGACGCTCATCCCGGGCACGCTCAACAGCTACAATCCGCGCAACCTCGACGTCTTCGATTATTACAATTGGTCGGGCTCGCCGGGCTTCATCCCCAGCACCGACAATCTCGCCGGCTTCGTGCCGCTGCTCGGCCGCACCAACACCAAGGTGCGCGAGGCCCATGTCAACGAGGCCGGCCAGGCGGACTATCTGCTCCTCGACGACGTCGACTGGCGCAGCTCGGCCGACGCCCAGTTCGGCGAGACGAACTTCTACCAGGGCACGCTCAACGTGACCCAGCAGTTCGGCGACAAGCTCAGCGCCGAAGGGACTCTCGGCTATTCCCGCTCCGAATTCCGCGGAACGGGCCTGCTCGCCGAGTTCAACTCGCTCGACCGCGACAATTACGTGTTCGACGAACGCGGCGATTCGATCATGCCGGTCTTCAATCCCGGCTTCGATCCGGGCGACCCCACCCAGTGGACGCTGGTCAAGGGCCTCTCGGCGATCCGCTACTTCAACTCGCGGGTCGACAATGAATTCCGGGTCGGCCGGCTCAACTTCGCCTACGAGGTGGACGACAGCCTGACGCTGCGCTGGGGCGGCACCTTCAAGCAGTTCGACTTCTTCAGCAACCAGGTCCGGCGCAGCCAGGACATCGAGGCGATCAACCCGACCCTGCAGGAAGCGAACCTGCCGATCACCGCCCTCGGCCGCACCATCGGCTTCGGCCAGGGCCTCAGCGTGCCGGAGGGCACCCCGACGAGCATGTTCGTCCCGGACCTCAATGCGTTCGTCCGCGAGTTCGGCATCGACTGCAACTGCGTCAACCAATGGGGCGACTTCCGGGCCGTTCCGGACGGCCGTCAGAACAACTCCGTGCGCGAGCGCGACATGTCGGGCTTCTTCCAGCTCGACTACAATATCGACCTGTTCGGCCGGCCCCTGCGCGGCAATGCCGGTCTGCGCGTCGCCCGCACCCAGGTGCGGGGCGAGGGCCGGGTCGGCGCCACCGACGGCACCGAGGGTATTCCCGTCGTCGGCCGCAACACCTATTGGGATTATCTGCCGTCGATGAACGCGAACTGGGAAGTCGCCGAGGACTTCCTGATCCGCTTTGCGGCGTCGAGGACCATCTCCAGACCGCAGCTCGCTTCGCTGACTCCGGGCACGACCTCCTTCCCGAACCTGACCGGCGCCCTCAACAACGCCGGCGCGGCGCCGGCGATCACCGTCGGCAACCCCTATCTCAGCCCGTTCCGCTCGAACAATTTCGACTTGAGCTTCGAGCGATATTTCGGCCGCAGCGGGCTCATCGGAGTCGCCCTCTTCTACAAGCAGCTGGAGTCGTTCCCGCAGCAGATCGCGACCGAGCTGCCGCTGCAGTCGGTGTTCGAGCCGGAGATTTACGATCTTCTGGTCGGGCAGTTCACCAACACCGCCTTCCGCGACTATATCCAGAGCGGGGGCCTGTTCGCGGTGCGCCAGTTCCGGGATGCGCCCGGCGGGAGCATCAAGGGCGTCGAGATCAACGTCCAGTCCGATTTCGGCTTCATCGGCGACGCTTTCCGCAACTTCGGGATCACCGCCAACTACACTCACATCGAATCGAAGCTCACTTACCTCACCAACACGGTGCTCAGCACGACCCGCACCCAGACGACGGGGACGGCCCAGAACACGTTCGCCGAGGCGCCGTTCCTCAACACTTCGCCGGATTCGTTCAACGCCACGCTTTATTACGAGGACAAGAAGTTCTCGGCGCGCGTGTCGGCGGCCTATCGCGAGCGCTACGTCAACCGCTTCCCGCTCGCCGCCGGCACCTGCTCGGCGGGGACGACGACCAATGCGGGCGGGCCTTGCAACTCGCCGGTGATCGGGGACTTCGGCTTCACAGAGAACACGCTCAACGTCGACTTCGCCTCGTCCTACAACCTCACCGATTGGATCCGGCTCACCTTCGAGGCGCGCAACCTCACCAACGAGACGACCCACCGGACGATGTACGAGGCGAGCCCGGTGACCCAGCTCTACCAGAGCACCGGCCGGGTCTTCACCGCCGGAGCGCGTCTCACCTTCTGACGCTTCGCACAAAGAGGGGACAGGTACCGGTACCTGTCCCCAATCCCCAATTTAAGGGCCGCTTCTCCTAGTGCCGGAGCCAGCCGCCGGAGAGCGGATAAGCGCGGTGGAGCGCGGCATCGGCCGCGCCGAGCTGGCGGCGCAATGGCCCGGGGCGGGCGCCGGGGCCGCGGCTTCGATATTCGAACAGCCGGGCGTCGAGCGGCTCTAGGCGCATCGGATAATCGCCCGGGCCGCGGTAGCCCATCCAGGTCCAGCCGTCGGGGTGGATATGCGAGTCCATCCAGCAGTCGAGCCAGGCGGCGGCGCCGAGCAGGGCGGTATTGCCGCCGGCGCGCCAAGGGCGGCCCAGCCAGACCGAGCGGTCGGGCAGCCCGGCTTCGCGGGTGAGTCGGCAGCGGTCGAAGACGAACCCGACCGGCTGCCGGCGAGGCGTGCTCGGCGCCGCGACATAGCCCTGGAGCTCTTCCCCCGGCCGCAGTCGCGAGCGGATCTCGCAGCGCTCGAACAGGGCCGCCGCGCCTCCGAAGATGAAATCGACATTGCCGGCGATGAAGCAATCGCGGACGAGCGCCCGCCCGGCGCGAAGGTAGAAGGTGTCCTGATGGCCGATCAGGTCGCAGCGCTCGATCAGCGATCGGTCGGCCGAGTTGCCGAGCGCCAGGGCCACCGCCTGCAGGCCCTCGATCGAGCGGGTGCGCAGATGGGCGATATAGTCGAAGCCGTTCTCGACGGTCAGATTGCGGGCGGTGAAGCCCGGTGCCTCGACCGTCAGAGTCGCCGAGCCGAACGTGCCCCACTTGCCGCCCCCCGGCTTCTCATGCCCCGCGCCGACGGCCGAAGTGATAATCGCGGCTTGCCGGTCTTCTCCGACAAGCTCGACCCCTGGGCGAGTGATGGTGAGCTTCTCCTCCCACCGCCCCCGGCCCAGGAGAATGCGGTAGGGGCGGCCGCCGCCCGGCGGATCCGCCAATGCGGCGCCAAGGCTGCTGTGGGTCCCGCCGCTTTTTCTTACTTCCGCATCGTAGACGGTGCCGACAGCCGAAGCGCGCCACGGCGCGGCGGCGGCGGCGAGGCCCGTGCAGACCGCGCGGCGGGAGATCATCCGGCCAGGCTGTTCAGCCATTCCTCGAGCTCGGTATAGCCGTCGCCGTCGCGGTCGGCCTTGCCGTCGGCCGGGTCGCGCGGGTCGAGCCGGTGCTTCGTCTCCCACGAATCCGGCATCCCGTCGCCGTCGCCGTCGATCCACGCCGAGCCCGGCGCCAGCTCGGGCCAGCCGCCGACCTCGGCCTGGCTGTCGATCTGGCGCCCGCCCCGGCTGCGCACGCCGGCGACGACCCTCAGGTCCACCGGGTCGCGGGCCCGCGAGGCGCCGGCGCCGGCGAGCACCCGCTCATAGGCGCGAAGCGCCGGGTCGCGCTCGACCGGCCCGACCGCGAGCGGCCCCCCCAGCCTATATTCCCGGTCCGTCCGCCCCGTCACCAGGCTCCACGGATCCTTCGCGATCCGGCCGTCCATCGCGTTGCCGGCGAACCAGGCGCGGGCGAGGGGATTGCGCTCGTCGAAGGCGACCGGCTTCTTCGAATCCGGCCCGCGCAAATAATAATTGTCGATGAAATTATAGGCGGCGTGCGACGCCTTGGCGCCGCTGTCGGCATTGTAGCCGCTGTGGCTTCCGCCCCAATTGTAGAAGACGTTCGAGCGGAAATCGTAATAGGCGCCGACGCTGTCCTGCGCGGGAGCGAGGTAATTGCCCGGGCGCGGCATCCTCGCCATGTGATGGGCCCACAGATTGTGGTGGAAGCTCATCCTCGCCCCCCGCCCGCCGCGAAGCAGCGAGCCGTAGCCATGCTCTCCCTTGGCGTGGACGCTCTTGCGAAGCGATTCCGAAATGATCGACCATTGCACCGTCACGTCGCGAAGGTCGTCCCTGGGCGTCTTATAGTCGGACCCGGAAGACAGGGTCTCGTCCACCGACCAGCTCGCCGAGACATGGTCGACGATGATCCGGCGGCCGCGGCTGATGGTGAAGGCGTCGCTTTCGGCGCCGCCCTCGTCGCCGAGACGCGACCGGATGTGGCGGACGACGACATCGTCTGCGGCAATCTCGAAATGACGATCGCGAAGGGTGATGCCGCCGCCCGGCGCGGTCTGCCCCGCCACCGTCACCTCGCCGTTGCGGATCACCAGCGGCTTCTTCAGGCGGATGGTGCCGCCGACGTCGAAGACGATCGTGCGCGGCCCCTTGGCCTCGATCGCGGCGCGAAGCGAGCCCGGCCCGCTGTCCTCGAGATTGACGACCCGGAGCACCTGTCCGCCGCGCCCGCCCTTGGCGAGACGGCCGGCGCCCTCGGCACCCGGAAAGGCGGGCAGATCGCCCGAAGTGGCGGCAAGGGCGGCAAATTGAAGCAAAGCGGCTGGAATCATGGGAGACTTGTAGCAGCGTATGATACCGGTGTCATCGCTTTAGCGCACGGCACTGGCGGCGTTGTCGTCCGTTGATGCTGAACGAAAGGTCGGCCTATGCGGATTTTCCTGATGACGATCGTTCTGTGCGGCTGCGCGGCCACGCCGCCTGACTCCAGGGAAGCCGACGCGCTGAGCCGGGAGCTCGGCGAGCGGGTGGCCGGCGAGCCGCGAAGCTGCATCGCCGGGACTCAGTCCCAGGGGCTGACCGTCTCCGACCGGCAGACGATCGTCTCCCGCCAAGGCGACACGATCTGGGTCAACCGGCTCGAATCGGATTGCCCGGGATTGAGGCCGTTCAGCACCCTCATCGTGGAAGCGAACGGAAGCCAATATTGCCGCGGCGACCGGGTGAGGGCGGTCGAAGCGGGCTCGAGCATCCCGGGACCCTGGTGCGTGCTGAGGGATTTCACGCCCTACCGCCGCCGCTGAAATCCGCCCTCAGCCGATTCCGAGGCCGTCGAGCAGCAGCTTGCCACCGGCGAGGATCATGAGGACGTAGACGATCCTGTAGAAGCGCTCGACCGGCACCCGGCGGACGAGCCGCAAGCCCGCGAGGCTGGAGAGGATGGCGACCGGCAGGAGGACGGCGGCGGCGAGGGCGTTCTCGCCCGTGAACTGGCCAAGCGCCAGATAGGCGGGGACCTTGATCCAGTTGACGGCGGCGAAGAAGATGGCCGACGTTCCGACGAACACGTTCCGCTCGAGCTTCCTGGGCATCACCCACATCTGGAAGGGCGGCCCGCCGGCATGGGCGATCTGGCTGGTGAAGCCGGTCGCGACTCCGAACAGGCCCCCGACCCAGGAAGGGCTGTTCGACGAGGCGGCGATCCGCCCGCCCCGCTCCGCCCAAAGCCGGTAGGCGCCGAAAAGGATCGAGATGGCGCCGAGCACGGCCATCACCGCCTGCGGGGAGATCCGCGCGGCCAGCAGATAGCCCAGAGCTATTCCGACAACGGCGCCCGGAAGCATTGCGGCCAGGACGCGGCCGTCCCAGCTCTTGCGAAAGGCGGCGACTCCGATGACGTCCTGGACGATCAGGATCGGGAGGAGGACGGCGGCCGCCTTGATGGGATCCCCGATGCCGATCGCCATCAGCGGCGTGCCGAGGGCGCCGAGGCCGGAGAAGCCGCCCTTCGCCAGGCCGATCAGAATTACTGCCGGAATGGCGAAGACGTAGAAGGCGGGATCGTCGGGCATCTCCTAATTCCTCCCCCGGATTTCCGGGGGAGGGGGACCGCGCGAAGCGCGGTGGAGGGGTTCTTCGGACTCCGGAAGAGCCCCTCCACCATGCTTCGCATGGTCCCCCTCCCCTGCACATGCAGGGGAGGATTTGGGCACGCTCAGGCCTGCACTTCGTCGCCCAGCTTCGCCTCTTCCATCCGCGGCACCAGCAGGTGGATGACGAGCAGGGCGAGCAGATAGCTCGAGCCGGCGATGACGAACATCGGCATGTAGCTTCCGGTGGCGTCGAGGACCCAGCCGGTGAACTTGGCCATGAACATCCCGCCGACGGCGCCGATGGTGCCGCCGATGCCGATGATGGCGCCGACCGCCTTGCGCGGGAAAAGGTCGGACGGGATGGTGTAGAGGTTTGCGGAGAAGCCCTGGTGGGCGGCCGTGGCGAGGCCGATCAGGAGCACCGCGCCCCACACGCTCTCGACGCCCGGCGCAAGCATCACCGGCGGCACGCACAAGGCGCAGACCAGCATCGCCGTCTTGCGCGCCTTGTTGACGCTCCAGCCGCGTTGGATGAGCTTCGACGACAGCCAGCCGCCGCCGACGCTGCCGACATCGGAAATGATGTAGATGGCGGCGAGCGGAAGCCCGAAGGTGAGCAGGTTCAGGCCATGCTCCTGCGCGAAGAAGCTCGGCAGCCAGAACAGGAAGAACCACCAGATCGGATCGATCATGAACTTGCCGATCGCATAGGCCCAGGTCTGGCGGTGACGAAGCAGCGGCAGCCACTTGACGTCGCCCGGCGCGTCGGCGGGGTCGCTCTCGATATAGGCGAGCTCCTCGGCCGAGAGGTTCTTCTTCTCGCGCGGGCGGCGGTAGACGGTCCACCAGAGGACGACCCAGAGGAAGACGATCGCTCCGGTGAACAGGAACGCGACCCGCCAGCCGAACCACATCACCAGGAAGGGCGCGATCAGCGGGGTGAGGATGGCGCCGATATTGGCGCCGGCGTTGAAGATCCCGATCGCGAAGGCGCGCTCCTTCTTCGGGAACCACTCGGCCACGGCTTTCACGCCGGCCGGGAAGTTGCCCGATTCGCCAATTCCGAGCGCGAAGCGCGCGATCATGAAGTGGGTGGCGTTGTTGGCGAGGGCATGAGCCATGGCGGCAACGCCCCAGATCGTCGCGGCCAGCGAATAGCCGAAGCGGGCGCCGAGCTTGTCGATCAGCCGCCCGAAGACGACATAGCCGATCGCGTAGGCGAGCTGGAAGGAGAAGACGATGTTGGCATAGGTCGTCTCGTCCCAGCCATATTCGCCCTGAAGCGTCGGCTTGAGGACGCTGATCATCTGGCGGTCGATATAATTGATGGTGGTGGCGAAGAAGAGCAGCGCGCAGATGCCCCAGCGCACCCGCCCTCCCGTGAACTTGGACGCGCTCGAAGGCGCTCCCCCGGCGACAGTCTCAGCCATTCCAACACCCTCCGCGGCGCCTTTTGACGCCTTCGCCGGAGCTTGTAGAGGAAACCGGTGTCATATACAATCCGGCTGAGGCGGAAAGGACCCGCCGGGGAGTTCGCCATGAGAAGATTTATTCTTGCCGCCACGGCCGCTTACGCGCTCGCGGCCTGCGCACAGACGGCGCCCGCGGGCGAGAGCGAATCGCCAGCCGGCAACAAGGTCGAGACCTCGGGGAAGACCGAGGTGCCGCTCGCCCAGGTGCCCGCGGAGGTGCTCGCGGCGGCCGCCTCGGCGCAGCCGGGCTTCACCCCGGCGGAGGCGGAAGCCGAGACCCGCGACGGCCGCCGCTATTTCGACGTCGGCGGCAAAGTTGCCGACGGGTCGGAGGTCGAGTTCGACATCATGGAGGAAGGCGGGCGCTGGCGGGTCGTCGAGACCCAGCGCGACATCCAGCTCGCGGCCGCGCCGGAGGCGGTGCGCAAGGCGGCGGGGAGCTTTCCCGCCGGTCGGGTGATCGAGAGCCGCCAGGGCGACGGCCTGGTCATCTACGAGCTTTACGACGCGAAGCAGAGCAAGCTCGAGATCAAGTGGGACGGGAAGGCCGCCGAGGTGCTGACCCGGGAGTGGGTGCATTAGCCGTCATTGCGAGCGAAGCGAAGCAATCCAGCGCAGCTTCGGAGGCCCGCTGGATTGCCGCGTCGCTACGCTCCTCGCTATGACGGGTTCTACCCCGCCTCTGCGCTCGCCGCACTGAGGGTGCAGGCGACCCGATAGCCGTCCCCGAAGCGGGCTTCGACGCGCTGACCCGGACGTGCGTCGTGCACCCCGGTGACGGCGCCCGAAGAAATCCACTGGCCCGCCTGGAGGGCAATCCCGCGGCTCGCCATAAGCTCGAACAGGAAGCGCGCGGCCCCGATCGCCCCGTCGGGAAAGGACGAGGCTCGGCCGGTGCCGGCCTCGGCGCCGTCGAGCAGTGTCGTCACCTCCCATTGCTCGAAGCCGCGGGACCGCCAGTCGGGAATCGCGGCCCCGATCACCAGGCCGTTATTGTTGCCGAAATCGGAGATCACCGCGATCGGCCCGAGCCGGTTGATCGCCCCCAGAGGCGAGCTGGCGATCTCGATCCCGACATGGACCGCCTCGATCAGGTCGGCCGATTCGTCGAGGGAGAATCGCCGCTTTCCCGGCTCGGGCGTGCGGGCGATGCGCAGGAGGAACTCGGCCTCGCCGGCGGCGAACCCCTCGGCGAAGACGGGCATGCATGGCTCGCCCGCCTCGGCCGCCGTCGAGGCGAAGATCGGGCCGGCGAGACGGTCGGTGCCGAACTGCTCGGAGAGCGGCGGGTTGATCCGGCCGACCTTCCATCCGATCACCGGCTTTCCCCAGGCGGCGAT
This sequence comes from Allosphingosinicella sp., assembly GCA_036399975.1. GTDB lineage: Bacteria > Pseudomonadota > Alphaproteobacteria > Sphingomonadales > Sphingomonadaceae > Allosphingosinicella. Next base: position 70,332 of record DASWLZ010000037.1, on the reverse strand, counting down.
CGCCTGGTCCTGGATCCGATAGGCTTCCTCCAGGGTCGCGGGAAACGGCCCCGGATACTCGGCAAGGCCGCTCGCGGACCGGCGCGCGGACAGAAATCGGCCGGCGATTTGCGCCGGATCGCTGACAACCAAATTCACTTCGGGCCCTCGGACTCTATTTTCGGCAAGCTAGCGGAAACCGGTGTCATTGGCAACTCTCAGGCTTGTGGGCTGCCACGCCGCCAGCCTTTTCACGGCGCCGGACGAAGCCTGGCTGCGGCCCGGGCGCGCTCGCGGATCCGGGCCGGATCGAGCGCCTCTCCCGAGGGGACGAGCCAGCTTCCGCCGACGCAGGCGACGGAGGGGATCGCGAGCCAGTCCGGTGCCGTTTCCAGGCTGATCCCGCCCGTCGGGCAGAAGCGGACCGAGCCGAAGACGGCGCTGAACCCCTTGAGGGCGGCAAGGCCTCCCGAGGCTGCGGCCGGGAAGAATTTCAGCCGGGCGAAGCCGAGATCGAGCGCCCGCATGATGTCGCTCGCATTGGCAACCCCTGGGAGGAGCGGAACGGGAGACTCGGCCGCCGCCCGGCCGAGCGCCTCCGTCAGGCCCGGGCTCACCGCGAACTCGGCGCCGGCGGCCACGGCCTTCTCGAGGCCGTGCGCGTTGAGGATCGTGCCGGCTCCGACGATGGCGCCCTGGACCGACCGCATGGCCCGGATGACATCCAGGGCGGCCGGGGTGCGAAGGGTCACTTCAAGCACGGGAAGGCCGCCCGCGACCAGCGCCTCGGCGATCGGAACGGCGTCCTCGACCCGGTCGACGACGAGCACGGGGATGACTGGCGAGGCGGCGAGGATCGAATCGAGGTCACGCATGGGCCAGTTCCCTGTCGAGCAGGACGCGCGGCCCGTCCCGGATGATCAGCCCGGCGGCGGCGGCGGCGGCCTCGGCGAAGGAGGGGTCCGAAGCCAGCGCTTCGGGAAATATCTGCCTGAGGCCGAGGAGGGCCTGCGGCGAGTCGCTGCAGCGCCCGAGCTCGGCCAGCGTCGGCGCCAAGGGGTCGACGATCTCGCCGCCGGCTCGGGCGCGCAGGGACACGAAGGCGAGCCAGCCGGCGACCGGCACCGCCAGCCGGTCGATCGGTCGTCCCGCCGCCCGAGCCTCGGCGATGGTGTCGAGCAGCCGGTAGGGCAGCTTCTGGGAACCATCCCAAGCGATCTGCGAGAGCTTGTGGGCGATCGCCGGATTGCGGAAGCGGTCTAGGATTTCTCGGGAATAGTCGTGGAGGTCGAGCGGCGACGGCTCCAGGGTCGCGACGATGTCGTCGCGGATCAGGCGCTCGACGAAGCCGGCGAGCTGCGCATCTGCCATCGCGTCGGCGACGGTCTCGTGGCCGAGAAGCAGGCCGAGATAGGCGAGGGTCGAATGGGCGCCGTTGAGGATCCTCAGCTTGGCCTTCTCCCAGGCGCCGACGTCCGCGGCCATGACCGCGCCGGCGGTGGCGAAGTCGGGCAAGGCCGAGCCGGGCAGGTCCTCGATCACCCAGGCCGAATAGGCCTCTCGGGCCACTGGGATTGCGTCGTCGAAGCCGGTCTTCTCCCGGACCATGCGGCGGAGGCGCTCGTCGGTCGCCGGAGTGATCGAATCGACCATCGTGTCGGGGAAGGCGGCCTCGCCGCCGATCCAGCGGGTGAGCTCTGGGTCGATGCGGCCGGCGAAGGCGAGGGTGGCGGCGCGAAGCTTCTTCCCGTTCGACGCCATGTTGTCGCAGCATAAGGGAGTGAAGGGCGGCAGCCCGCAGGCGCGCCGGTCGCGAAGGCCCAGCGCCAGCCAGCCGACGAGGCTCACCGGCGCTTCCGGCGCGGCGAGATCGTGGACGATGTCGGGGTGGGCGAGATCGAGGCTTCCGTCGCCGGCCAGGCAATAGCCTTTCTCGGTGACGGTGCTCGAGACGATCCGGACCTCCGGATCCGCGAGCAGCCGGCGCACGGCCGAGCCCTCGCCGGGGCCGAGGAAGCGGTCGTGGACCCGAAGGGTCCGGAAGCGGGTTTCCTCGTCGAGGATGGCGAGCGTGTAGCGGCCCTGCTGCCGCCTCAGCGCCTCGATCGTCCCGGCCGAGCGGAGCGAGACTGCGGCGATCGTCCAGCGCGGGTCCTGAGCCAGGAGACGGTCGACATAATCGGCCTGATGGGCGCGGTGGAAGGCGCCGGGGCCGAAATGGACGATCCCGGTCACAGCGTGACTCCGCGCTTCCAGATCGCGATCTCGCGCTCGCCGTTGCGCTCGGCCGCCGTCTCCTCGCCGGAGGCGATGGCGGCGATCCGGTCCGCCAGCGCCTCGGCCACCGGCTCGACCCCTTCGGCGAGCACCCGCCCGGCGTCGAAATCGATCCAGCCGGCCTTGCCGGCGGCGAGGCCGCTGTTGGACGCGATCTTCACCGTCGGCACCGGGAAGCCGAGCGGAGTGCCCCGGCCGGTCGTGAACAGGATCAGGGTCGCCCCGGCCGCGGCCAGAGCCGTGGAGGAGACGGCGTCGTTGCCGGGCGCCTCGAGCAGGGTCAGGCCTCGCCGCCGGACCCGCTCGCCGTAGCGAAGCACGTCGTCGACCCGGGCGTGACCCGCCTTCTGGACCGCGCCCAGCGACTTCTCCTCGAGCGTCGTGATCCCGCCGGCGATGTTGCCGGGGGAGGGGTTCTCCGAGACCGGCTCGCCATAAGCGAGGAAGTAGCGCTTGAAGTCGTTCACCACGCCGACGATCGAGTCGAACACCCGCTCGTCGCGGGCCCGGGCCATCAGCAGCCGCTCGGCGCCGAACACTTCCGGGATTTCGCTGAGGATGGCGCTTCCGCCGGAGCCGACCACCAGGTCCGCCATCCGGCCGACGAGCGGGTTCGCGGTCAAACCCGAATAGCCGTCGGAGCCGCCGCATTTGAGGCCGAGCACGAGCTCGCCCAGCCCCACCGGCTGCCGCCGCGCCAAAGCGGCCGTGGCGACGAGGCCGTCGACCAGGGCCACCCCTTCCTCGATCTCGTCCCCGGCCTGCTGGGCCCGCAGCGCCCGCACCCGGCCGCGAAGCGCCTCCGGTATCTCGGCGAGGAGCCGGTCGAGCTGGTTCGATTCACAGCCGAGGCCGACGAGCAGGACTCCGCCGGCATTGGGATGGCAGGCGAGGGCGGCGAGCATCGACCGGGTGCCCGCGAGGTCGTCGCCGAGCTGGGAGCAGCCGAACGGATGGGAGAAGGCATGGACCCCGTCGACGCTGCCGCTGTGGCGGGCGTGGGCGATGGCCGCGATCTTCTGGGCGGTGCGGGCGACGCAGCCGACGGTCGGGAGGATCCAGATCTCGTTGCGCGTGCCGACCCGCCCGTCGCCCCGCCTGTAGCCGAGGAAGCTCAGCGGCCGCGGCTGCGGCAGCGGCGTTTCGGCACCGGGCTCGAAGCGATAGCCTTCGACCCCGGCGAGGCGGGTGGCGAGATTGTGCGAATGGACATGCTCGCCGGCCTTCACGGCGACGGTGGCCGAGCCGATCGGCCAACCGAACTTTCGGACCGCTTCGCCCGGCGCGAGGTCGCGCAAAGCGACCTTGTGGCCGTTCGGCACGGGTTCGACGATCATGACCTCGCGACCGGCGAGCGGCAGCCGCTCACCGGCTTCAAGCTCGCGCAAAGCCACGGCGACGTCGTCCCCCGGGTCGAGGAGCAGCAGGCTCCCGGTTGGAGCGGCGCGGTCGAGAGGCTCGGCTTGTGTCATCTGGTAACCGGTGTCATGTAGCGTCTGTCGCCGTTGCGGGCAAGGTGAGCGTCGGCGGCTTTTGCAGGGGCCTCGGCTCGGCTAGGGTTGCCGTCGGGAGACGTCGATTGAGCAGCAGGACGGACGAAGAGACCGGCAACGGCCGGCGGCGGACGGGCAAGCCGACGATCAACGACGTGGCGCGCCTGTCGGGCGTCTCGAAGAAGACGGTGAGCCGGGTCATCAATCGCTCGCCGCTGCTCAACGACGAGACCAGGAAGCGCGTGCTCGAGGTGATCCGCGAGCTCGGCTACGTCCCCAATCCGCAGGCGCGGGCGCTCGCGCTCAGGACCAACTTCCTCATCGGCCTCATCCACGACAATCCCAACGCGCAGATGGTGCTCAATGTCCAGCAGGGCATATTGGAGGCGCTTCAGGGGAGCGATTTCGCGATGGTCGTCAGGCCGGTCGACCGCGGCTCCTCGGGGCTGATGGACGACGTGCGCTATTTCCTCGAGCGGCAGCGGCCCTACGGAGTCGTCATTCTTCCGCCGCTTTCCGAGAACGATGCCTTCGCCCGGCTGTGCGACGAGGTCGGCTGCCGCTACGTCCGGATGGGCTCGGCCGAGCTCGACGATCCCGACCACATGGTCGTCTCGAACGACCGCGAAGCGGTGGCCGACGCGGTCCAGTATCTGATCACCCAGGGGCACAGGCTGATCGGCCTGATCGCCGGGCCGCACGGCTTCCGCTCGGCGGCCGAGCGCCGCAAGGGCTTCGAGGACGCGCTCGCCGCCGCCTCCATCAAGCTCCCGCGAAGCCTGATCGCCGAGGGCAATTACACGTTCGAATCGGGGATCGCCGCGGCGGAGAAGCTGCTCGACCTGTCGCCTCGGCCGACCGCCATATTCGCCAGCAACGACGAAATGGCGGCGGGCGTCATACACGCGGCTCGCGAGCGCGGGATCGACGTTCCCGAGCAGCTTTCCATCGTCGGCTTCGACGACACGCCGATCGCCGGCCATTTGTGGCCGCCGCTGACGACGGTGCGCTGGCCGATCGTCTCCATGGCCCGGGCGGCGGCGCTGAAGCTGCTCGCGGTCGAGGGCGACGAGGTGGCGGAGCCTTCGCTCTTCCTCTCGCGCCTGGTGAAGCGGGCCTCCGTCGCCCAAGCCCCGAAGGTCTAGAAAGCGCTGACCGCAAAGTCTTGCGCGCGGCCATGACACCGGTTACCGAAGATTGGAAAGATTGCGGAGACCATCGGCTCCAAGCGCGTTTAGGACGAAGATGCCCCGGCCCCTCACGCTCGATCCCGACCGGCTGCTTCCCGCCGACCCGAAGGTGCGGGGGATCGCGCGCGAGCTCTATGCCGGAGTCGCGGGCCTGCCGATCGTCAGCCCTCACGGCCACACCGATCCGCAGTGGTTCGCGGCCGACGCGCCCTGGACGAACGCGACCGAGCTGCTGCTCGCGCCCGACCATTATCTCTACCGGATGCTCTACAGCCAGGGCGTGCCGCTCGAGCGGCTGGGGGTGCCGAGCCGGGCGGGCGCGTCGCCGGCCGAGCCGCGCGAGGCGTGGCGGCTCTTCGCCCGGCATTATTATCTCTTCCGGGGGACGCCTTCGCGGATGTGGCTCGACCACGTCTTCGCCGAAGTCTTCGGGATCGACGTGGCGCTCGAGGGCGAGACGGCGGATCTCTGCTTCGACCGGATCGGCGAGGCGCTGGCCAGCCCCGGCTTCCGGCCGAGGGCGCTGTTCGACCGGTTCAACATCGAGCTGCTCGCTACCACCGAGGGCCCGCACGAGGACCTCGTCCACCATCAGGCGATCCGCAGGTCGGGCTGGAAGGGCAGGGTGGTCACCACCTACCGCCCGGACGCGGTGATCGACCCCGAGCATGAGGATTTCCGGGTGGCCCTCGCCCGCTTCGGCGATCTGAGCGGGGAGGATGTCGAGACCTGGCCGGGCTACCTCGCCGCCCATCGCAAGCGCCGCGCCGACTTCCGCGCCGCCGGCGCCACGGCGACCGATCACGGCCATCCCACCGCGCTCACGGCCGACCTGACTCAGTCCGAGAAGGAGGCCCTGTTCCGCCGGATCGTGACCGGCGGCTGGTCGCCCGAGGATGCCGAGCTGTTCCGGGCCCAGATGCTGACCGAGATGGCGGCCCTGAGCGTCGAGGACGGGATGGTGATGCAGATCCACCCCGGCTCGTTCCGCAACCACAATCGCTGGCTCCACCAGCATTACGGCCGCGACAAGGGCGCCGACATCCCGACCCGCACCGATTACGTCCGGGCGCTGAAGCCTCTGCTCGACCGCTTCGGCAACGAGACCCGCCTCTCGATCATCCTCTTCACCCTCGACGAATCCGCTTACGCCCGCGAGCTGGCTCCGCTCGCCGGCCATTATCCGTGCCTTAAGCTGGGCCCGGCCTGGTGGTTCCACGACAGCCCCGAAGGCATGCGCCGGTTCCGCGAGATGACGACCGAGACGGCGGGTTTCTACAACACAGTCGGCTTCAACGACGACACCCGCGCCTTCCTCTCTATCCCCGCCCGCCACGACGTCGCCCGCCGGGTCGACTGCGGCTTCCTCGCCGGGCTCGTCGCCGAGGGACGCCTTCTCGACTGGGAGGCGGCGGAGCTCGCCCACGATCTCACCTACGGCCTCGTCAAGCGCGCCTACCGCCTCGACGAGGCGGCAGCGGAGGCGGCATGACCATTCCCCTCTCCGTCATTCCGGCGAAAGGCCGGAATCCATGAACACGGATGCCGGAAATTATCCGCGGACGTCCGTGTTCATGGATCCCGGATCAAGCCCGGGATGACGATCTCTCCATCCCTCCTTTGAACGGAGCTCCCATGTACGAACGCACCTATTACGCCACCCATCCGGACATGATGGAGTGCGTCTCCAACGAGGAGCTCAGGGACCGGTATCTGATCGAGGGGCTGTTCCGCGAAGGCGAGTGCGTCCTCAACTACACCCATGCCGACCGGTTCGTCATCGGCGGGGTGGTGGTCGCGGGCGCCGACGTTCGCCTTCCCGAGCAGAGCGAGCCCGCCTCGGCCGCCGGCAAGCCGTTCCTGGAGCGCCGCGAGCTGGCGATCGTCAACGTGAGCCAGGCGCCCGGCACCGTCACCGTCGACGGCGAGGCCTTCGAGCTTGGCAACATGGACTGCCTCTATGTCACCATGGGCGCGACGGACGTGACCTTCTCCGGCGCCGGAGCGCGTTTCTATCTCGCCTCCTGCCCCGCCCATAAGGCCTTCCAGACGCGCAAGCTTGGCATCGCGCAGGCCAATGCGCTGGAGCGGGGAAGCCTCGAGGAATCGAACGAGCGGACCATCTACCAGCTCGTCATCCCGGGCATTTGCGACAGCGCCCAGCTCGTCATGGGGCTGACTGTCCTGAAGCCGGGCAGCGTCTGGAACACGATGCCGCCGCACATCCACGAGCGCCGGAGCGAGATCTATTTCTACTTCGGGCTCGACGGCGAGAACGACCGGGTCTTCCACTTCATGGGGCAGGGCGACCAGCTCCGCCAGATCGTCATGGCCAATGAGGAAGCGGTGATCAGCCCGGTCTGGTCCGTCCACATGGGCGCGGGCACCAAGGCCTATGCCTTCATCTGGGCGATGGCCGGCGAGAACCAGGATTATACCGACATGAACGTCCTCGACATCTGCCAGCTGCAGTGAGGACGAAGCCCGAAATGCACCGATTCCTGTTCCCCGGCGAAGGCTGGGGCCCAGTTCTTGCGTCGGGGCGGCTGGACCCCGGCCTTCGCCGGGGAACAACATGACCAACCTCTTCGACCTTACCGGCCGAGCCGCGATCGTCACCGGCGCGAACACCGGCATCGGCCAGGGCATCGCGGTAGCGCTCGCCCAGGCGGGCGCCGACGTCGCCCTGGTCGGCCGCTCCAGCGCCGACGAGACGGCGGAGCTGGTCCGCGCCGCCGGCCGCCGCGCCGCGCTCGTCAGCGCCGATCTCTCCACCGTCGCGCCCGTCCAGGACGTGGTCGAGCAGACCCTCGGCGAGCTTGGCGGACTCGACATCCTGGTCAACAACGCCGGAATCATTCGCCGCGCCGACGCGGTCGATTTCAGCGAGGAGGATTGGGACGCCGTGATCGACACCAACCTCAAGTCGGTCTTCTTCCTGAGCCAGGCCGCTGGGCGGCACATGATCGCGAAGCGCCGCGGCAAGATCGTCAACATCGCCTCGATGCTGAGCTTCCAGGGCGGGATCCGGGTGCCGAGCTACACGGCCTCGAAATCTGGAGTCGCGGGGCTGACGAAGCTTCTCGCCAACGAATGGGCGGCGAAGGGGATCAACGTCAACGCCATCGCGCCCGGCTATATCGCCACCAACAACACGGCGGCACTCCAGGCGGACGAAACCCGCAACCGGCAGATCATGGAGCGGATCCCCGCCGGCCGATGGGGCGACCCTTCCGATCTCGGCGGAGCGGCGGTGTTCCTCGCTTCCTCGGCGTCCGATTACGTCAACGGCCACATCCTCGCCGTCGACGGCGGCTGGCTGGCGCGGTGATTCTTACTCATTCAAATCCTCCCCTGCATTCGCAGGGGAGGGGGACCATGCCAAGCATGGTGGAGGGGACTTGCGGCCTCCGGAGAACCCCTCCACCGCGCTTCGCGCGGTCCCCCTCCCCGAGAAATCTCGGGGAGATTTAAGGAGAGAAGGATGACCGGTACCGTCGCCTGCTTTGGGGAGATACTCCTTCGAATGACCGCGCCTGGGCGCGAGCTGATGCTCCAGAAGCCCGCGCTCGACGTCTATGTCGCGGGCGCGGAGGCCAATGTCGGGGTCGCGCTCTCCAATCTCGGCCACCGGGTGAAGATGGTGACCTCCCTTCCCGACAACGCGCTTGGCGAGGCGGCGCTTCGGGAGGTGCGGCGTCACGGTGTCGACGTCTCAGGGGTCGCTCGAACGCCGGGGCGGATGGGCCTGTACTTCCTCACCCAGGGTGCGGGCCTGCGAGCGTCGGAAATTTTCTACGACCGCCAGGACAGCAGCTTCGCGCGCGCCTCGGCCGGCGACTTCGACTGGGACTCGCTGCTCGCTGGAGTCGACCTCCTGCACATGTCGGGGATCACGCCCGCCCTCGGCCCGCGCTCCGCCGAAGCGGCGGTCGCCGCCGCCGAGGCCGCCGGGCGGCTCTCGATCCCGATCTCTTTCGACGGCAACTACCGGGCGCAGCTCTGGGCGGCGTGGGACAGTGATCCGAGGTCGATCCTCACCAGGCTCGTGTCGAAAGCGGAAATACTATTCGGCAACCATCGCGACATCTCGCTCCTGCTTGGGGCGCAGTTCAGCGGCGAGGGCCCGGACCGGCGCCGCGAAGCCGCTTTGGCCGCCTTCGGCGCCTTCCCGAACCTGAAGATGATCGCCTCGACCGCGCGCCACGTCGACGACGCCGATCGCCACCGGATCGCCGCCCGGATCGACACTCCGGATGGCGCCTCCCAGACGGAGGAGGTGGTCGTCGCCGGAATCGTCGACCGGATCGGCGCCGGCGATGCGTTCGCGGCCGGGATACTGCACGGAGTCCGCACCGGCCGGGACCTCGAATGGACGGTGCGCTCCGGCCTGGCCCTGACCTGCCTCAAGCATTCGCTGCCCGGCGATTTCAGCCTGTTCTCAGGGCGCGACATCGAGGCGTTCATGGTCGGCGGGCTCGACGTCAGGCGATGATCACCCGCCGCCTGTTCCTCGCGGGCACGGCCGCTCTGGCGGCATCTCCCGCTTTCGCCCAGGGCAACCCGACCGTGACGACCAGCCTCGGCCCGGTGCGCGGCGCGCGCGAGGGCGGGCTCCACGTCTTCCGCGGCATCAGATACGGGGCCGCGGAGCGGTTCCAGGCTCCCAAGCCTCCTGTGCTCAGCCGCGAAATCCTGGACGCGCTCGCCTTCGGCCCCTCGGCTCCGCAGCGGGGGGAGCGCTACAGGCCGCAGAGCGAGGATTGCCTCTACCTCAACGTCTGGACTCCGGAGGCGAGAGCCGGAGGCAGGCGTCCCGTCATGGTCTATTTCCACGGCGGCGCCTATTCGACCGGCAGCGTCGCCGACCCGCTCAACGACGGCCGCCACCTCGCCTCGCGCGGCGACGCGGTGGTGGTGACCGTCAACCACCGCCTCAACGCGCTGGGCTATCTCTATCTCGCCCGGCTCGACCCGCGCTTCCCGGACAGCGGCAATCTCGGCCAGCTCGACCTCATCCTCGCCCTGCAATGGATCAAGGCCAATATCGCCGCGTTCGGCGGCGATCCTTCCCGGATCCTCGTCTTCGGCCAGTCGGGCGGAGGCGCCAAGATCGCGACCCTGATGGGCATGCCCGCCGCGAGGGGGCTGTTCCACCGGGCGATCACGATGAGCGGCCAGCAGGTGACGGCGTCGGGGCCGCTCAACGCCACCGCCCGGGCCAGGGCCCTGCTGTCGCACCTGAAGGCGAGCGCCGACGCGCTGCCGCGGATGCCGCTGGAGCGGTTGATGGAAGGGCTCTCGGCGACCGACCCGATCCTCGGCGGCGGAGTCTATATGGGGCCGGTGCTCGACATGAAGTGGCTGACCCGCCACCCCTTCTGGCCGGACTCCAACCCGCAGTCGAACCACATCCCGATGATCCTGGGCAACACTCGCGACGAGACCCGCGCCTTCATCGACCCGAAGGGGCCGAAGCTCAGGGGGCTCGACTGGTCCAACCTCGCCGAGCGGATGGCTCCGGAGCTGAGGATGGACATCCACCCGGAGTGGGTGGTCTCCCAATATCGCCGGCGCTTCCCGGACTGGTCGGCGGAGCGGGTCTTCTTCGCCGCGACCACCGCAGGCCGGTCCTGGCCGGGGCAGGTGGTCGAGGCCGACGCGCGGGCCGCGGCGAGGACGATGACCTGGGTCTATCAGGTCGACTTCCAGTCGCCCGTCGAGCCGTGGCGCGGGGCCCCGCACACGATCGACATCCCGCTCGCCTTCGGAAGCCTGGACGCGGAGGGCTCTATCACCGGCACCGGGGCGGGCGCGCGGGCGGTGAGTGGGAAGATGATGGACACTTTCATCGCCATGGCGAAGCGCGGCGACCCCAATCGCGGCGGAACGCCCCGCTGGCCGGTCTACGCCCTGCCGGAGCGGGCGACGATGATCTTCGACGTCGCCAGCCGGGCCGAGAACGACCCGAGGCGGTGGGAGCGGGAGCTTTTCGCCCGGGTGCCCTACATCCAGCCGGGGAGCTAGGCCGGGGCGAGGAACGGGGCACTGGCCCCTGTAGCCTGCGGGGAGAGGGTTGGGGTGAGGGGGCTCTGAGTCCGAGGATACGCTCCGACGCCGAACCCCCTCACCCTGCCCTCTCGCCGCAGGGGAGAGGGGTTGATCGAAGCGCTACCCCAAGTGGATATCCTCTACCGCCGCATCTCCCGGTCGCGGGCGGTGGTGGGCTGGGCGATGTAGCCCTCCTTCTGGCCCGGGTAGCGGCCGGACCTCGGTTCCATCGTCGCCAGGTCCCAATCCAATTCGCGGAAGGGCGCCCGGGTCGGAGTGACCTTCTGGAAGCCGCCGACCTCCTTCTCGTCGTCGATGATCTCGCCGCGTCCCTCGGCGACGTCGAAGGTGATGCGTATCTCCTGATGGTCCCGGTCCCACGGCCGCGCTCCGGCCCAGGCGAGCACATGCGCCTCGACCTCGCGCGCGGGCATCACCGGCAGGCCCCGCGGCCAGACCACCGGCGCCCGGCTCTCGACGATCCTGGCCGGCCCGGTCGTGTAGCGGCCGAGCATGGGCAGCGGCTTCCCTTCCTGGTCGGTGGCGATGTTGTCGCGGCCGTGGAAGCGAAGGTCGCCGGCGCCGCCGATCGCCAGGAACGACATGTCGGAGCGGGTGTCGGGGCCGCCGCGAAGGACGTTGCCGACGGCGCTGAGCTCGCCGGTCTGATAGGGCTGCTCGCCCCATTCGAGCGCCATCAGATTGTAGTGAATGGCCCGGGCGCCGGGATTGTAGATGAAGTTGTTGACCACGGCGGCCTGGACCCCGCCCTTGAGCAGAGGATTGCGCTCCTGATTGTGGGCGTAGAGGTTGCGGTAGATGAGGATCCCGGTGGCATTGTCGTGGATCAGCGAGCCCTTCGAATGCTCGCCTTTGGGGTGACTGGCGTAGCGAAGCCCTTCCGCCAGCAGATTGTAGGAGAAGGTGACGTTCCGGCTGGTGCCGCGCCGCCACTCCTCCACGCCCGAGCCTGTGAAGCGGGGGCCGGAGGCGGAGAGATTCTCGTCGATGGCCCAGATCATCGTGCAATGGTCGACGATGACGTTCGACGCGCCGACCGTGGACAAGGCGTCCGCCTCCCAACCGCTGCGCTGGGGCTGGCCGTCCACCCCGGTGTGGATCCTTATGTGGCGGACGATCACGTCGTGGGTCTTGATGTCGATCCCGCCGCGGACGATCGTGATCCCGGGCGAGGGTGCCGTCTGGCCTGCGATGGTGAGGAACGGCGCCTCGACGGTCAACGTGGTTCGGCGGAGGTCGATGACCCCTCCCACCTCGAAGACCACGATCCGCGGCCCTTTCGTCTCCAGCGCCGCCCGGAAGGAGCCGGGGCCGGAGGCGTTGAGGTTGGTCACCCGGACGGTCGCTCCGCCGCGCCCGCCCGGAGTCGCGGCCGCCCAGCCGACGGCGCCGGGAAAGGCCTGGGCCGAGGCGGCGGCAGGCGCGAGTGCGAGCAACGAGAGCAAGGCAATGGCCAACAGCCGCATGGTCCGAACTTTCCTCTTCAGCGGGCGGCCCTTGACAGAAAGGCGGTCCCGGATCACACCCTTATGACACCGGTTACTCAAAAGAGGCAACCGGGAGGCGACCCGCCGGATAAGACGGGCGCCGGGCGAGAGGATGAGCCGTGAGCGGGGCCGTCGTGGGGCCTCCCAAGCCGTTCGACGAACCTTCTCGCCTGCACTTTGCCGGAGAAATAGACACCGGTGTCATAAGTAGGTTGCGCCGGGAGCGCGCCGCAAGGAGGGCAGGATGACGAATTTGGAGGACGGGACTCGGAAGTTTCGTATGGCGCGGCTGCTCGGGGCTGCCTCGCTGATCGCCGGCGGGCTGATCGCGGCGGCTCCCGCTCACGCGCAGGACAGCGGCGCGAACCTTCCGGCCACCTCTCCTCAGGGCGCGGAAGGGGACGGCGTGCCCAATGCGGAAGACGCGGCCGCCAACAACGATCCGGCGGCGACGGCCGGCGAGGAAGACATCGTCATCACCGGCTATCGCGCGTCGCTGCGCCGGTCGCTCAGCGAGAAGCGCGAGGCGACCGGGATCATCGACGTCATCAAGGCCGAGGACATCGCCGATTTCCCGGACAACAACCTGGCGGAGTCGATCCAGCGCGTGCCGGGGGTCGCCATCACCCGCGACCAGGGCGAGGGGCGCAACATCACCGTCCGCGGCCTCGGCCCGATCTTCACCCGGGTGCGGATCAACGGCATCGAGGGCCTTTCGACCACCGGCGGCGCCGATTCGAGCGGCGGCGCCAATCGCGGCCGCCAGTTCGACTTCAACGTCTTCGCCTCAGAGCTGTTCAACTCGATCACGGTCCGCAAGAGCGCCTCGGCCGACGTCGAGGAAGGCTCGCTCGGCGCCACTGTCGACCTCGCCACCGCTCGCCCCTTCGACTATCGCGCCGACATGACGATCGCCGGCTCCGCGCAGCTCGGCTACAACGACCTCTCGAAAGAGACCGACCCGCGGCTCACCGGCCTGTTCGCGGCCAAGTTCGCCGACGGGAAGGTCGGGGTCCTCCTCTCCGCCGCGTACAGCGAGCGTGGCATCCTGGAGGAGGGGCCCTCGACGGTCCGCTGGGAGCGCGGCACCGACAATGGCGGCTTCGCGGCCGCCTCGACCCTGCCGGCGGGAGCGACCAACTTCGCCTTCTTCCACCCGCGGATCCCGCGCTACGACAGCTATCGCTACAAGACCAAGCGGCTGGGGCTGACCGGCTCGCTCCAGTTCCAGCCTGCCGACTCGACCTTGCTCACCTTCGACGCGCTCTACGCGAACTTCAAATCCGACCGCACCGAGCAATATCTGGAGGCGATCTCGTTCAGCCGCTCGGGCACCGGCAAGCCGCAGACCGTGATCCGTCCGGGCGCGGTGGTCGATTCGACCAACAGCCTCGTCTCCGGCACCTTCAACAATGTCGATATCCGCGTGGAGTCGCGCTTCGACCGTCTCGAGACCACGTTCCAGCAATATACCGGCTCGCTTCACCAGGATTTCGGCGACCGGCTGCGCCTCGACGCGCTCGCCGGCTATTCCAAGTCCGAGTTCGCCAACCCGATCCAGACCACGGTCGCGCTCGATGCGAACAACGTCCAGGGCTATTCCTACGACTTCTCGGGCTCGCGTTTCCCGACCTTCAACTACGGCAGCCTCGACGTCACCAACCCGGCCAGCTTCGTGCTCGGCGAAATCCGCCTCCGGCCGCAATATGTCGACAATGATTTCAAGGTGGCGCGCGCCCAGCTCGAGTTCGACGCGGCCGATGGCCTGAAGCTTCGGATCGGCGGCGACTGGAAGAAATACAAGTTCAGCTCGGAGGAATATCGCCGGACCAGCGAGACCGACGTCGCCGGCCTCGTCCCCGCCGGGCAGCTCGGCCCGCTCAGCACCCTCTATTCGTTCAGCTCGAAGACGCCGCTCGGGGGAACGCCCGGCACCTTCGTCATCCCCGATCTCGCCGCCTTCGCAAGCAACCTCAACATCTACTCGAACTCCGGCCGCTTCGCGCTCACCGGCATCGAGAATGCGTCGGCGCGGGGCAATTTCCGGACCGTCCACGAGCGCGACGTCGCGGGCTACATCCAGGCGGTGTTCGACGGGCAGATCGGCTCGATCCCCGTCAAGGCCGATGCCGGCGTCCGCTACGTCGAGACCAAGCAGCGCTCGAGCGGCTACCAGAACACCCCCAACGGCTTCACCCTGATCGAGATCGAGCGCAGCTACGACGACTGGCTGCCTTCGGCCAATTTCAGCTTCGAGCTGGCCGACGGGCTGATCGCCAGGGTCGCCGCCGCCAAGGTGCTCGCACGTCCGGACATCGGCACGGTCAATCCCGGCGGCTCCTTCTCGATCAGCGGCGGCAACCGCACGCTGACGCTGGGCAACCCGTTCATCGAGCCGACCAAGGCCACGGACGTCGACTTCTCGCTCGAATATTATTTCGCCCGCGAGTCCGCGATCATCCTCGGCCTGTTCTACAAGGATATCTCGAGCTTCGTCGCGACCAGCACGCAGAGCATCCCCTTCAACCAGCTCGGCCTTCCGGACGCGCTGCTGGCGGGAACCAACGTCCAGCCGACCGACCTCTTCACGGTCACCCAGCCGGTGAACAGCGAAGGCGGCAAGGTGAAAGGCTTCGAGATCGGCTTCCAGTCGCCCTTCCGCTTCCTGCCCGGGCCGCTCTCCAACCTCGGCATCCAGGCGAACTACACCTACGTCAAATCGAACATCGAATATCCGCTGGCCAACACGCCCGGCGCTCCGGTGGTCACCCAGAGCCTGGTCAACCTCTCCCGCCACGGCGCCAACGCCACCCTCTATTATGAGGACGACCGGCTCTCGGTTCGCGGCTCGGTGGCCTATCGCAGCGGCTATCTCACCAACGTGCCCGGCCGCAACGGAGTCGCGCCCGGCAACGGGCCGGTGTTCAATCCCAATGCCGGGCAGCCGACCTTCAACGACGTCGAGGGGACCCACGGCACGGTCAACATCGACGCGTCGGCGTCCTACAAGATCAACGACAATTTCTCGATCACTCTGGAGGCGATCAACCTCACCGACGAATATACCGATCAATATATCGACAGCGCCGCCGATCGCCTGAGCGTCGTCCACCATACCGGGCGCCAGTTCTGGATCGGCACGCGGTTCAAGTTCTAGTTTGTACCGGCGGCGTCGATCCCTCAAATCCTCCCCTGCGTTTGCAGGGGAGGGGGGCCACCCGAAGGGTGGTGGAGGGGCCTTGCTGACTCCGAAGAACCCCTCCACCGCGCTACGCGCGGTCCCCCTCCCGGAGAAATCTCGGGGAGGAATTGAAGGCTTCGACCGCCGTACCGCGATTAAGGGAGTCCTCACCGGCGCTGCAGCGGCGATGCTGCCCGCGCCGCTGCTGGCACAACAATCCGGCGCTGGGACGACAGGCTGGGGCACGGGGTTCGAAGGGCAGCGCAAAGCCGACCTCGGCGAAAGCAATTTCCTCAACCCGATCGTCGCCGGCGACCATCCGGATCCGACCATCCTGAA
The DNA here is from genome assembly GCA_036399975.1 of Allosphingosinicella sp. GTDB lineage: Bacteria > Pseudomonadota > Alphaproteobacteria > Sphingomonadales > Sphingomonadaceae > Allosphingosinicella. The sequence continues at coordinate 54,314 of DASWLZ010000037.1, read as the reverse complement.
GGATGGCTCGGATTATTACATGACTTTCTCGACCTTCGATTCCTACCCCGGCCTCGTCATCTGGCACAGCCGGGACCTGGTGAACTGGCGTCCGGTCACCGCCGCCCTCACCCGCAACATCGGCTCGGTCTGGGCGCCGGAGCTCGTCAGGCACAAGGGCCGCTATTTCCTCTACGTGCCGGTCAAGGCCTCGCCCAACACCAGCTACGTGATCTGGGCGGACCGGATCGAGGGGCCGTGGAGCGACCCCATCGATCTGAAGCTCCCCAACCATATCGATCCGGGCCATGCCGTCGGCGAGGACGGCTCGCGCTGGCTGTTCCTGTCGGGCGGCGACCGGGTCCGGCTCTCGGACGATGGCCTCTCGCGGATCGGCGAGCCCGAGCATGTCTACGACCCGTGGCGCTATCCGCCCGACTGGGTCGTTGAAGGCTTCTCACCGGAGGGCCCGAAGATCACGCGCCATGGGGACTATTTCTACCTGGTCACCGCGGTCGGCGGCACCGCCGGGCCGCCTACCGGCCACATGGTGATCGCCGCTCGCTCCCGCTCGATCCATGGCCCCTGGGAAAACCACCCGGGCAACCCGCTGGTGCGCACCGCCGACGTGCGCGAGCGCTGGTGGTCGCGCGGCCATGCCACCCTGGTCGAAGGCCCGGCGGGCGACTGGTGGGCGGTCTATCACGGCTATGAGAACGGCTATTGGACGCTCGGTCGCCAGGCCCTGCTCGACCGGGTGGAGTGGACCGCCGACGGCTGGTTCAGGATGGCCGGTGGCGACCTGTCGAAGCCGCTTCCCAAGCCGATGGGCGGCCGGGCCGTCCCGCACGGCCAGCCCCTCTCGGACGATTTCTCCACCCTCACGCTCGGCAGCAAGTGGAATTTCTTCAAGCCCGCGCCGGACGAGCGCTCGCGCGCCAGGGTGGAGAGCAACCGGCTGGTGCTGAAGGCCCGCGGCAAGGCCCCGTCCGATTCCTCGCCTTTGCTCCTCATCGCCGGCGACCAGGCCTACCGGTTCGAGGCCGACGTGGAGATCGATCAGGGCGGAGTGGCCGGTCTCATCCTCTTCTACGACGACCGCCTCTACGCCGGACTCGGCTTCGACGAGAGGCGCTTCGTCACCCACCAATATGGAATCGAGCGAGGCCGGCCGGCCAACCCGCACGGCCGCAAGATGCGGATCAGGGTGACCAACGACCGCCATATCGTCACCTACGACACGAGCGGCGACGGCGGCCGGACGTGGCGCCGGTTCGACCGCGGCATGGAGGTGTCGGGCTACCATCACAATGTCCGCGGCGGCTTCCACATGCTGCGGCCCGGCCTTTACTCGGCGGGGCAGGGGGAGGCGCGCTTCTCCAATTTCACCTATCGGGCGCTGCCATGAGGATCGACCGCCGCACCGCGCTGCTGGGCACGCTCGCCCTCGGCCTCGCCGGGCGCGCCTCGGCGCAGACCAGGCCCCCGGCCACGCCGGACTCGCCGCACATCGCCTCGCCGGAGCCGACCGAGACGATCGACCTGTGGCCGAAGGGTGCGCCCGGCGCCCCGGCGAAACTTCCGGCCGAGACAGTCAAGGAGCGAAGCAAGGATCGCGCTTACAATGACCGCTACGTCTTTGGGATCGGCCGGCCGCGGATGGCCGTCTTCCGCCCGGCCCGCCCGAACGGCGCGGCGGTCCTGATCACGCCCGGCGGCGGCTACAATTGGGTGGTGATCGACAAAGAAGGCTATGAGATGGCGAGGCTCCTCGCCGCCCGCGGGATCACCGCCTTCGTCCTCTTCTACCGCCTCCCCCACGAGGGCTGGGCGAGCGGGCCGGACACGCCGCTCGCGGACGCCCAGCGCGCGATGCGTCTCATCCGCCACCGCGCGTCCCTCTACAGGCTCGATCCGCGGCGAGTCTGCGCCATGGGCTTCTCGGCCGGCGGCCACCTCTGCGCCGATCTGATGACCCGCTTCGGCTCGAAGGTCTACGCGCCGGTCGACTCCGCGGACCGCTATTCCGCCCGCCCCGACCTTGCCGCGCCCATCTATCCGGTCGTGTCGATGACCTTGCCGGTCGCCCATGCCGGCTCGCGCCGCAACCTCGTCGGCGAGAATGCCTCGCCGGAGCGCGAGCGGGCCCATTCGCCGCATCTCAACGTTCCGGCCGACGCTCCGCCCGCTTTCCTCCTCCATGCCGAGGACGATGCCTCCGTGGTGGTCGAGAACACGTTGCTGCTCAGGGCGGCGCTGCTGGCGAGGAAGGTGCCGGTCGAGACCCATTTGTTCGCCGACGGCGGCCACGGCTTCGGCCTCCGCCTCGCCAAAGGGAAGACTGTGGAGGGCTGGCAGGAGCTGTTCTTCGCCTGGGCCCGCAAGAAGGGATTGTTCGAGTGATGACGAGACTGATCGCCGTTTTGCTGCTCTTCGTCGGTCTCGCCGCCCCGGCGGCGGGGCAGAGCCGCGCCGAGATCGAGCGGACGATGAAGCGGGCCACCACCTTCATGGTCGAGAAGGTCTCGATCCGCGGCGGCTACGTCTGGTCCTACCTTCCCGACATGTCGCGCCGCTGGGGGGAGATCGAGGCCAAGCCGTCCATGATCTGGGTCCAGCCGCCTGGGACGGCGACGATGGGCCACCTCTTCCTCGACGCGTATCACGCCACCGGCGACGAATATTATTACCAAGCCGCCGAGAAGGTCGGCGGCGCCCTGATCCGGGGCCAGCACCGGAGCGGCGGCTGGAATTATTTCATCGATTTCGCCGGGCCGTCGTCGACGAAGCATTGGTACGAGACGATCGGCAGGAATGCGTGGCGGATGGAGGAATTCCAGCACCATGCCGACAATTCCACCTTCGACGACATGGGAACGTCGGAAAGCGCCCAGTTCCTGCTTCGCCTCTATCTCGAGAAGCAGGATCCGAAATACCGGCCGGCGCTCGAGCGGGCGGTCGGCTTCGTCCTCGAGAGCCAGTATCCCAGCGGCGGCTGGCCGCAGCGCTGGCCCTTCGACCCGAACTATCCCGCCTATCAGAGCTTCATCACCTTCAACGACGACGTCGCCGCCGAGAACGTCAGGTTCCTGACGATGGTCTACCAGCATCTCGGCGACACGCGCGCCCTCGATGCCATTCACCGCGGAATGAACATCTACCTGCTGACCCAGCAGGGCGCTCCCCAGGCGGGCTGGGCGCTGCAATATACGCTCGACCTCAAGCCGGCGGCGGCGCGCAGCTACGAACCCAACGCGCTCCATACCGCCACCACCGCGTCGAACGTCGAGCAGCTGATGAATTTCTACCGGATGACCGGCGACCGCCGCTTCCTCGCCCGCATTCCCGAGGCGCTCGCCTGGCTGGACTCGGTGCGGCTGCCGGAGCCGCGCCAGGGCCGCAACTTCCCGACCTTCGTGGAGATCGGCACCAACCGGCCGATCTACGTCCACCGCCGCGGCTCCAACGTGGTCAACGGCGAATATTATTGGGACTACAGCCCCGAGGCGACGCTCGGCCATTATTCCGCATTCAGGAACGTCGACGTCGCGAAGCTTCGGCGCCAATATGAGGCGCTTCTGAGCACTTCGCCCGCCGAGGTGGCGAAGAGCTCGCCTCTGCTCGCGCCCGACCCGCCGGAGCTTCCGCGCTATTTCGTCAGCGGCGGCCTCACCGGATCCGACCTCAACGCGGGCGAGCGCGACGCGAGCCCGGCCGAGCTCATCCGCTCGCTCAACCGGCAGGGCTGGTGGCCGACGGCGCTGGTCGCGACCAGCAATCCCTATATCGGCCCCGGCCCGGCCACGCCGCCGGCGGGCGACTATCGCACCACCCATGTCGGCGACCCCAGCGACACCTCGCCCTTCACCACCGACAGGCCGGTGACGGGAATCTCGACCTCGGCCTATATCGCCAACATGGCGCGGCTGATCCGGGCGCTGACGGGGGAGAAATGATCGATTTCCGCCCGGCAAGGGTGTCCTTGCCCCCGGCCTTCACCGGGAAGCTGCTTCAACCTCGGCCGGCGATGCGCCGGCGGTCGCCGCGACGAAGCGCCGGGCATTTTGCCAGAAGTCGATATCTTTGTGGATGTCGTGCAATATGCCTTCGGCGGTCGCGAGGCTGAGCGCCAGGAGGGACATGCCGACCCGCAGGCGCAAGCCGTGGCTGCGCAGCACCTCGGCGGCGTCGGTCAAGAAGGCGGCCGTCGACCAGCGATTGCCCCCTCCGCCGAAATTGCGCAGCAGCACGACGCTTATCTCTTTCCACAGCGCGTCCTCTTCATTCACCGGCGGCGGCGAATCCACGAAGAGCTTCAGGAAATGCTCGACGGCCTCGCCCCACAGCCCGTTGACGACGTAATAATTGAAGACGCTCATCGCGAAGCGGTCCGCCTCGTTCATCTCGGCGACCATGCCGAAATCGATCAGGGCCAGGCGGCCGTCTTCCATCAGCAGCATGTTCCCGGGGTGAGGGTCGACATGGAAATGGCCATGAAGAAAGACCATCCTGTAGAAGGAATGCTGCATCCGCTCCGCAAGCACGGCGCGGTCGCCGTGGATCCGGGCGTCGTCGTAGAGGGGGACGCCCTCGATGAAGTCCATGACGATGACTCCCTCCGTGCAAGCCTCGGCATGCACTCGAGGCACCACCAGGAACGGGTCGCCGACCAGCCGGCCGGCCATCGCCTCCTGATTGCGCCGCTCGGCCGCGAGGTCGGTCTGGCTGACCAGGGCGTCGCGAACGTCGGCAAAATTCTCCCCGAGCCGCAGCGGGCGCAACGACGGAACCAGCCGGTCGGCGAGCGTGATCAGGATCGCCACCGCGGTCAGCGCGGATTCGATGCTCCCGGCCGCGCCGGGCTTGATGAGCTTGACCGCGACCATGCCGCCGCTTCGCAATCTTGCGCGGTGGACCTGAGCCACCGAGCCGCTGCCGACCGGCTCGGGGTCGAAACGCTCGAACATCTCCTCGATCGGACGCGCGTAGGCCTTTTCCAGCTCGCGCCGGACTTCCGGGAACGGCACCGCCTCGTTGCGGTCGTAGGCGCCCTGAAGCTCGGCTCGAAAGCCGCTGGAGATGCAGCCGGACTGCGCCGCGAGTAGCTGCGCCAGCTTGATATAGATGGGCCCGAGCGCCCGGAGGAGGGCGAAGACGAAGGCCCCGCGGCGCGCGTCGCGATCCGCGCCGGCGCTGCCGCGGCCGATGTGCCGGACCGTCACGACCGCCGCGATCGCGAGCACTCGAGCCATCTCCGCCATTCCGCGAATTACGGTAATAATTCGCCTTGATATCCCGGCCGCCATGCAATCCAACCCGCCCCTCGCCCACGCGGAACCGTAGAGGCCGACAGCCGGCTAGTCCAAGCCGCGAATTCAACAATCATCATGACGGCGACTAGCGCGCGAGACAAGGACGGGGCCGGCGCCGGCTCGAGGCAAGCTTATCCCAATTTGCGCAAATGCCGTACATGCGACGACACGGCGTCGATAAACCGTGGGTGGGAGCGATATGTCAGACCGCATTCCTGCGCGGTCTGCGCGATGATCCGGGTGACCTCCGGATAATGGACGTGGCTCATTCCCGGATACAGATGGTGCGCGACATGCTGATGAAGCCCGCCTGCCGTCAGCGCGAGAAATCGGCTGCCGGTCGCGACGTCGGTCGTCGTCGCCAGGACGTGACCGGGGTCGCTCGCCGACCCGTCCAGCTCGGCCGGGAAGTGCGTGCCCTCGACCAGATGGGTGATCTGGAGCATCAGCATGACGAGCAGGCCGATGACCAGCTGCGACACCAGCCAGCCCGCCAGCACCAGCCAGATCCCATGCGGCGTGAGCAAGAGCGGCAGACCGATCGTGACTGCGAAATAGAAAGCCTTTCCGACGACGAGATGACGGAGCGCGCCGGGAACCAGCGAGAGCGATTGCCAATCGCGCAGGAAAATGAAGTCCAGCGAGGCGAGCGCATAGACAGGCCAGACGATCACGTGCTGCACGCGCCCCCACCATGGCCGGGGCATATGGGGCGAGAGCCGCAACAGGCCCCGGGCATGGAGCCCAAAATCGTCTCGCCCGACGTTGACGAAGCCGTGGTGCAGATCGACGTGCATCTTGGTGAAAAGCCGCGAACTGATCCCGCAGATGTCGATCGAAGCACGCAGCACCCGGTTCGCAGACCGGCTGTTGGTGATCGCATCGTGCGACGCATCGTGCCCCACGTTGAGCAGGAGGTAGGTTTGAGCCGCTCCGAACAGGGCGAAGAGCAACAGGAAGCCCTCGGCAGATCCGCGGTGGAGCAACAAAGCTGCGAGGGCGGCGCAATAGGCGATCAGCCCGACGATGAGCTTCGCCCACATTCTGGTATCGCCCCTGGCGCCGCCCGGCCGCCCGGCAAGGTAGGCGGAGACGCGCTTGCGCAGGAGTTGACGGAAATTCCGCAGGTTCGGCTCGATCGAAGTGCGCGCAGCCTCGGCTTCGCCGACCAGCGGGAATTGCGCATGGGCTGATGGCTGCGTCGACATCGAATTGTGATACCAGTCGCGGCCAAATCGAGCAAGGCGCCACCAGCTCGGCGCGGGAATCGAGCAAACGACAGGACCGGTAATCCGGAAAGTGTGGACTCGGTTCGGCAAATAGAAGCGAGTCCAGGAGGATCGCAATTTGCCACCGGTACTTGGCTACACTTTGCGGGTCGCTCCGACCTTATCCTAAGTTGCGCAAATGCCGTAAATGCGCCGACACCGCGTCGATAAACCGCGGGTGGGAGCGATATGTCAGACCGCATTCCTTCGCGGTCCGGGCAATGATCCGAGTGATCGCGAGATAATGGACGTGGCTCATCCCCGGATACAAATGATGCGCCACATGCTGATGCAGGCCGCCCGCGGCAAAACCGAGAAGGCGGCTTTCCGTCGCCACGTCCGTCGTCGTCGCCATGACATGGCGGGGGTCGAGCGCCGAACCCTTCAGCTCCGCCGGGAATTGGGAGCCGTCGACGAGATGGGTGATCTGGAGCATCAGCATCACCGTGAGACCCATGATCAGGTGCGAAATGAGCCAGCCGGCGAGCACGGGCAGAAACCCGTAGGGAGTCAGCCAGAGCGGCAGGCCGACGGTCACGCCCAGATAGACGGCCTTGCCGATCACGAGATGACGAAGCGCCCCGGGCTGCCGCGAGAGCATCTCCCAGTCGCGAAGGAAGATGAAGTCGAGCGAGCCCAGCGCATAAGCCGGCCACACGAGCCAATGCTGCACCCGGCCCCATCTCGCCCGGGGCATGTGGGGCGAGAGCCGCAATATCCCCCGGGCGCGGAGGGCCTCGTCCTCGCGGCCGACGTTGACGAAGGCATGGTGAAGCTCGACATGGCTCACTGCGAAAAGCCGTGAATCGATCCCGCACATGTCGAGGGAGGCGCGCAGCATCCGGTTGGCGGAGCGGCTGTTGGTGATCGCGTCGTGCGAGGCATCATGCCCGACGTTGAGCAGGACATAGGCCTGGGCGAGCCCGAACAGCGCATAGAGCGCCAGGAAGCCCGCCACCGGCCCCCGGTAATGCAGAAGCAGGCCGAAAGCGGCGCCATAAGCGCTCAAAGCGAGGGCGAGCTTGGCCCACATCCTCCGGTCGCCCTTGGCTCCTCCCGGACGGCCGACGAAGTAAGCGGAGACCCGCCTGCGAAGAAGATTGCGGAAGTTCGCCAGGTCCGGCTCGAGGGGAGCAGGAGGCACGGTCTCGGCAGGCCCGGCCCGGAGATTTCGAACATGCTCGTTCACTCGCCCGCTCCCGCGGCCGAACGGCCCCGAGCGGATCCGAGAGGCACCGCGCTCGCGGTCCAAGCGCCCGCTTCGCCGAGCACGGGGGCGTGCGCATCTGTTCGCTGCGTCGGCATGGCGTATCGTACCAGTGCCGGCCCAATCGGACAAGGCGTCGGCGGCGACCGCCAGGGAATCGGGCGACGATCGGACCCCTAATCCGGCGTTCGGAACATGGAACGCCGCAAACAAGCGAACTTCAGCAGTGCCGATGTCGCCTCGACGACTTGACCAGACCTTTGCCGGCCCTGTCGAACTGGATATACCCACAGTCGCCGAGCAAGGATGCACGGGTGTTCAATCGTCGCCCTTCAGCCATTATCACTCCGGAGCTTAGATAAAAGTCGGGCGGTCACCGGCAATCTTACAGGCAGCACCCGCCCCAATTTCAGAGATGCGTGCCCTTCAGCGGGTATTTGCCGAAGACTCCGGCCGACACGGTTCCGCTCATAGTGCCGTCGCTGACCACGGCCTTGCAATTGAAGGTCAAGGGCAATGGCGTTTTTATGGCCATGGTCCATATCATCTCATCCCCGTTGAGCCTGCCGTCGGTGACGAGCAATTCGCCGAAGTTGCCCTTGACCAGCGCCTGGAACTGATCTCCCGACGGCGTTATGTCCACCGTGAAGTTCCTGACGCCGACCGGCGAATCCACGCTGCACTGCCAGGCTCCGCCAATTCCCGTCATATAAGCTCCTTCGTGCCCGTCGTTGCGGCCGCCCGTGCAGCCCGTCCCTCGTTCTTTTATCTAGCTCGGAATCACCTTCTTACCCGGGCAGTTTAGGTATGACTATGATCAAGGCTTTGATGGTCGACGTTGACGGCGTCGTGATCCGCGGGAGGGGCGATGGTGGCCTCTGGCATTCCAGCCTCCTTGCCGATCTCGGGGTTCGTTACGACGATTTGCAAAAGAAGTTTTTCGCCGTTCACTGGCAAGACGTGACGACCGGCCGCGCCGATCTTCGGGAATGCCTGGCACCGGTGTTGGCGACGATAGCGCCCGGCCTCGCCGTCGAAGAACTCATTGCCTATTGGCACGCCAACGATGCGGCGGTGGATCGCGACGTGCTGGATGCGGTCGACTGCGCACGGCAGCGGGGACTTCGAGCGGCGCTGGTAACCAACCAGGATCATGAGAGGAGCCGCTACCTTTGGGGCGAAGTGGGGCTGGGACGCCATTTTGACGACATGATCTATTCGGCGGCTCTCGGAATTCGCAAGCCGGAACCCGGTTTCTACAGGGCTGCCGCCAGGCGAACCGGGTTCGCCCCCCGGGAGCACTTGCTCATCGACGACACCGAGGAAAACGTGTGGGCGGCGAAGGTTGAACATTGGAATGCGGTGAAATGGGACAGGCAAAGCGACTTGGCCGAGTTGCTTGCAGGAGAGTTCCTGTAAAGCAGGTCGCTCTCTATTCGGAATGCGACAGGTTGTCCGGGCGATTTCGCTTCCACCGCTAAATTCCGATCCCCAACTCGACAGCGAATAACGGCAATTTACGAGCAAAGCAGTCATCAACGACTCGCGCTTGTTCTTGCTCGATTCGGACGCGATACAAATTCTAGTTGCCTCCCTAAGAGGTGCGAGCTATCCCACTGATTGGGAGGGGTAAACATTATGGCGGAGCTGACGGACGAGAAGCCGTTCGTGAATCGACGGCGCTGCACATGACGCTCAATGTTGTGAGTACCCTCGACGCGTTGGTCGAATCGTCGCCGGAGCAGCCGCTATTCCATTATTATGACGGTCGCGGCAGGCTGACGGAATCCTACACTCGCGCTGCCTTTCAAGCGCGCACCTTCGGCATTGCTCGCGGAATGACCGAAGACGCCGGCGTGCGTCAGGGCGATCGGATCGTGCTTGCCTATCCTTCCTGCACCGAGACCATCGCAGCCTATTTCGCGGCGCTTCGCCTCCGCGCCATTCCGGTGCCCGTGCCGGCGCTCGGGCAAAAGGCCGGGCATTATCGGGTCGCCCAGGTGATCGAGGATTGCACGCCTGTCGCGCTCCTCAGCAACGGCGCCACCGGCGGCGATCTGATCCCGACGTTCGATTCCACGGCCTGGCCGGATGCAGGCGCCGCCGATGTGGCACCGGCGCCGATCGACAGGGATGACATCGCGCTCCTGCAATACACCTCGGGTTCGACCAATGAGCCGAAAGGCGTCATGGTGACCCACGCCAACATCCTGCTCAATTGCAGCCAGATGGTCGACCATCAGCCGGTTGCGGTAACCTGGCTGCCGCAACACCACGATCTGGGGCTTATCGGCTATTGCCTGTTTCCGGCGCTTGCGGGCGGCGAGATCCATGGCTTTTCGCCGGCGACCTTCATCGCCCGGCCGCAATTGTGGCTGGAGCTCATGACCCGCGTCAGGGCGACCGCGGCCTCCGCGCCCAATTTCGCCTTCGACCTCGTGCTCGACCGGACCGACATTGCCGATCTCGTCAGCTACGACCTGTCGTCGATGCGGATCCTGCAGATGGCGGCAGAGACGATCCGACCGGATACCTACGCCCGGTTCCTCCGGGCCATGGCGCCGCGCGGGCTCGACACCAAGGCCTTCTATGTCGCTTACGGCCTCGCGGAAGCGACGCTCGGGGTGACGAGCTACGGCAGCAAGGCGCTTCCCCTGGGGCGGAAGGATCTGGCCCGCGGGCTGGCCCGCGAAGCGCTCAGCGTCTCGGGGATTGCGGCATCTACCCGCCTGATGAGCTGCGGCCGTCCCCTGGGCGACACGCACGTGGCGATAGTCGATCCCCATACCGGCACCCTGGTGCCCGACGGCACGGTCGGGGAGGTTTGGATCAGCGGGCTGTCCGTCGCCAAAGGCTATTGGCGGAAGGAAGAGGCCACCCGGAAGACGTTCGGGAATCGCCTGGAGGGCGACCCCTCGAATTACCTTGCCACCGGCGACCTCGGCTTCCTCCATAAAGGCGAGCTGGTCATCTGCGGCCGGATCAAGGACGTCATCATCGTCCGCGGCCAGAACTTCCATCCCAGCGACATCGAGGTGACCGCCAGCTTCGCGCTCGGGAAGGGCGGGGCGGACGTCGCCGCCGTCGAGGTGCCCGAGAACGGCGCCGCGGGCCGGATCGTCCTGCTCGTCGAGCAGAAGCGCAAGAAGACGATGAGTCTCGAAGACGCGGCGAATGCGGTCCGGGTGGATCTCGGGATAGAGCTGGACGAGGTGCTCCTCGTCCCTTCGCGCGCGCTTCCGCGAACGACATCGGGCAAGCTGAGGCGCCATCTGGCCTGCTCGATGCTGGTCGACGACCTGTTCGACGTGCGTGAGCGGTGGGTTCGGCCGGAGCGCCTCACCGAGCCGGGCGAAGCGCCTTTCTCGTGGCTGCTCCAGCGCTACGGGCTCACCGGCGAGGAGGAGGAGAATTTCGCGGAGATCGGGATCGACTCGCTCGACCTGGTCGGGCTGATGCACGAGCTTCAGGAAATGCTGACCGCTTATGGCGGCGAGGACCTGATCTCGGCGATCGACGTCCGGATGATCCAGCGCACTCCCGTCAAGCGCCTCGTCCAGCTCGCGGCCGCCTCGGAATCGGCGACGATCGAAAGCATCGAGATCCTCCGCGACGAGATCGCCCGCGAGCGGGCGGAGGCTCGGCAGCTGGACGCCCGCTACATGGCGGCCGATGCCGCCATCGTTCCTGAGCTTCCTTCCCCGATGCCGCCCGCCGCGGTGGACGGCTCGACTCTTCTGACCGGGGCGACCGGGTTTCTCGGCCCCTTCCTCCTCCTCGAACTGGTGAAGCGGGGCCGGGAGGTCCTGGCGCTGGTCCGCGGCGCGGATGAAGAGGTGGCTCGGGGACGCCTCCGCCGTGCCCTGGAATCGTCGGGCATCGACAAGGACTGGTGCAGGCTGATCGACGCGAAGACCAACATCATCGTCGGCGACCTGGCGGCGCCGGGCCTGGGCCTTTCGGACTACGACCGGGGCAGGCTCGAGAGCGAGACCTCGACGATCCTGCACAACGGCGCGGTGGTGAACTATTTGTTCGACTATCTCACCATGCGCGACGCCAACGTCGAAGGCACCAAGGCCTTGCTGGAGCTGGCCGCGGCCAGGCGGACGAAGACTTTCAACCACATCTCGACGACTTTCGTTTTCGGATGGGCGGTCAAGCCGGTCCTGCTCGAGACCGACAACAACGACGACATGTCCCTGCTCGACTTCGGCTACAGCCAGAGCAAGTGGAGTTCGGAGAGGATCGTCGCCAACGCGGCGAAAGCCGGCCTGCCGACGCGCATCTTCCGGCCGGCGCTCATCACGCCCTCGGTTCAGGGCGGCGGCAATGCGTTCGACATCACGATTCGGCTACTCAAGTTCATGATCGACCATGGTGTTGGCGTGAGCGCTCAAAATCAGGTCAGCTTCACGCCGGTCGACGTCGTCGCCGCCAACGTGGTCGCCATTTCGGATCTTGCGGACACGATGGGTGAGACCTTCCACGTTGTTCGGGACGATTTCGCCTCGATGCGCGACATTACCGACCGTATCACGGACCAGACCGGGCGCCCCTTCGAGCATTTTGCGCTCCGCGAATTCGTGCCTGAAGTGATCCGGCGCTGCACGCGCCGCGACCTCCTGTTCCCTCTGCTCGACTTCCTGATCACCTCAGTCGACAATATCTCGAGCATGGAATTCAAGCGCTACGACTCGAGCAAGTATCAGGACGCACGCAAACAGGCGTGCGGTGTTCCAGATCCGTCGCTCGACGATACGGTCGCGGGCATATTGCGATTCATGCAGCGTCAAGGCCTCGATCAGCCTTAGAAGCTGTTGTACTCAAACCTCTTCCGGCGGTCTCGTTATTATTCGGGCAAAAATCTAAAACCAGCAATTACGGAGCGGGACTATGGCCGGTGCACTGAAATACCAGCCCTCACTGAGTGAGATGAGCTACACTGATTTCGTCGGTTATATAAATCAGTGGAACGTCCTGCCTGGATCCTATTCCACGCTCAACGAGTGGGCGACCTTCGCGAGGCTGGGGCCGGGCAGCCGGCTGCTGCAGCTGGGCTGCACCACCGGCTTCCAGGCCCGCGAGCTTGCCGTTCTCACCGGCTGCACGGCGCACGGCCTCGACGTCTCCGCGCCTTCGGTCGAGGCGGCCCGTCATAACGCCGCACTCTACGCTCCCGACGCGAGACTGACCTACGAATGCGGCGACGCGGTGAGCTTCGTCCCGCCCGGCCCCTACACCCATGTCGCGGTGGGCGCCGGGCTGCGCTTCTTCTCCGACCCGGAGGCGGTCATCGATCGCCTTCCGCAGCTCCTCGTCGACGGCGGCTATCTGCTGGCGTCCCCCTTCTACATTCGCTCCGACGTCCCTCGGGAGACGCTGGAGCGCGGCCGGCGGGCCTTCGGGGTGCTTCCGACGACCGAAGGCTATGACGAGGTGATGGCGCCCTACATGCGGTTCGAGGTGCTCTACGAATCGCGCAAGGACCTGGCGATCGAGTCCGACGCCCAGGTGCGAAGCTATTGCCAGTCGACCATCGATCGCGCCGCCCGCTTCCATCACATCGACGATCCCGACTGGAAGGAGGAGATGTTCGAGCGCCTTTTCGAGGTGAGGCAGGCGTCCAACGCGCTCCGCCCCTATCAGGGCTATTCCGTCCTCGTCCTCAGATACCGGGCCTCGACCTATCCAAATCGCTATGTCGAACTCTTTTAGCCAGGCGCCGCTGGACCCGGGCAGCCTTGCCGCCTTGCTTGCGAGCCTCGACAGCTTCGATCCCTGCCCGGACAACAGCGCCCTCAGACACTATATCGAGCAGGGGTGCCTCCACGGGCCGCCGATACCGCTCGCGCTCGGCGAAAGCTGGCGCGGCGCCCCGGCCGGGCTCCTCGAGCTGCTGGCGGCCGCGCCCGCTTATTGCGACGGCTACATGCTGGCGCCGTCGGGCCTGCCCGATCTTCAGCTTGCCCTGAGAGACTGGCTTTCAAAGGATTATGGCGTTGCGCTGGGGTCGGCCTCGCTGCTGTTGGGCGCAAGCCCGACCGGGACCCGCTCGCTGATGCATGCCTTCGGGTCCTGGCTGGCGGCCGAGCCTTGGCGAGGCGAGCGGATCCATCTGACCAGCTTCACGCCGAGCTGGGATTATCGGGGCGTCTTCACGCCCTTGGGGTTCGTCGACAATCCCATCGCGCTTTCGGCCGACGACGGCTTTGCTCCGGACCTCGCCCGGATCGAGGCGGCCATCGCCTCGGTCCCGCGCTCGGATCGCCAGATCGTGGTCCTGAACCCGCAGCACAACCCGACGGCCGTCAACTGGCCCGCCGAGCAGTTGAGCTCTATCGTTCGGCTCGCCTCCGACGCAGGCGCTGCGCTGCTGATCGACGATGCCTATTACGGGCTTACGGACAGCGGCACGACCCCGTCGTCCGCCCTGAGGGCGCTTCCGGAGGCGCGCGGCGCCGGCTCTTCCCCGCCGGTCCTGCTCGTCCGCTCGCTCGGCAAGCAATTCGGCTGCAACGGCTGGTCGATCGGCGCCTATCTCGGCGACGAGGAGAGCGTGCTCGGGCTCCAGCGCCAGCTCGCGGCGCGAGCCCTGAACGTCGGCGGGCGAGCGCAATGGGCCCTGAGCCGCTGGATCGGATCGGAGCCGGCGGCGGCCGACGTGAGCGCTCGCCGCGACCTTCACCGCCGCGCCCGCCAGATCGCGACGGAGATGCTGCCGGGCCTCGGTCTCGACCCGGGCGACATCATCGCCGGGGATGCGACCCCCTTCCTCGTGTTCCGGGTGCCGGCCGCGTTTCGAGGCGAGGATCGGCCGACGGCGAGCTTTCTCGCGGCGGCGGCGGAGCGGGGAGTCAATTTCTCGCCGCTCCTGCCGAGCGCCTCGGGCCTCGGGATGGAGCAGGGCGACAGCTGGGCGCGGATGTACCTCGGCCTAGGCCCGGAAGCGGTCGCCGAGGCCATCGGGCGGCTGGAGCCGATCGCGGCGCGGGGCAGGCGCCGCAGCCATGCCGGTTAAGCGCCGCCCCTCAGGCTATCACCAGCCCATCCGCCCGAGCGACGTGGAAGCGATCCTCGGCGCCTATGGGCTGGGATCCATTTACTCCACTCACCACGTCCTGTTCGAGCAGCCCGCCCCGGTCGCGCTCGGCGAGCGAACTAAGACGGCCCGCAAGATATTCATCGACACTCCGTCGGGGGCCTATTTCCTCAAGCAGATCCCCTGGTATTGCGACGAGCCGTCGCTGAACCGGTTCCGCCAGGATTGGACGGAGCAGCTTCACGCGGCGGGTGTGCTCGTCCCGATGCCGATGCGCACGTCCGACGGGCTCGCCTGGGCGGACGCCGACGGCGCCCGCTTCACGATCACTCGAGCGGTCGTCGGATCGGCATGGTTCGAGGGGGAGATTCAACTCGCGGCCGCGATACGGCTCCTCGCCTCGCTTCACGCGGTGAAGCCGGGCAATCCCGACCTTGCCACGAACGAGGATTATTTCGATCTCGTCGCCGATCACATAGCCCTTGCCCAGGACCTGCTCGAGGAATCGGGGACGGACCCGGCACGCACGCTCGCGGCGGCCTTCGATCCTCTCCTGGCCCGGGCACGCGGCGAGGCGATCGCCGCCGGCTGGATCGACCTGCCCAAGACCGGCATCCACGGCGATTTCAGCCCCTGGAACATCGTCCTCTCCGCCGACGGGGCGCAGGCGCTCGCCTGCGACTTCGACAATGCGGATTACGGCCAGCGCCTGCACGACGTCGTCGAGGCGATGTTCGCCTTCGGCCTGCTTCGCTACAAGGCGCAAAGCACGAACTTCGACGGCGAGGCGCGTTTCGCGCCGATCGAGGCGGCGGCGGCACCGCTCGGCCATTACAGGAGCCTCGTGCCGCTCGACCGGGCGGAGCTCGCCGCCTTGCCGGCGGTCGGCGAAGCCTTCGCCATCGAAGTCTATTGCCTCGGCCTGATGCGGGGCGACTTCTCGCTCGGCCAGCTTCCCCTCATGCTCGCCGAGCTCGACCGGCTGAGGCGGGAGTTGCCGAGCCTGTGCTCCGGCAAGGCCGCAGCGATGTCGCCGGCCGCCGAGGCCACTCCGTCGTTTGACCGGTACGACTATGACTTCGAGCCTCGCGCGAAGTGCAAGGTGACCGCCGTGCAGGGGGATTTCGGCGATCCCGACCCTTGGATGCGGCTTGCCGCTCTCCCTCGGCTGGAAGGCGATCGCGGACGCTCGATACTGGTTGCGGGCAGCTGCGACTGCGGCTGCGAGCGCTTGGCCGGCCCCGCCAGGCCGCGGATGACGGGCACCCGGATCGAGACGGCCAGGATCGATGGGCATGAGGTCCTGGCGACGTCGTCGCTCGGTAAGTCGGATGAGGTCGTGGAGGCTGTCTTGCGCCGGGTCGGTCTGTCTCGCGGGGACGAGCTGATCCTGGCGGACTGCACGCGCTGCGGGGCGAATGCCGGGCTTGTCGAGAGCTGGAGCCCCGATCGCCGGCTCGACCTTGCTGTTGTCGCCGAACCGGATAGCCTTCAAAACAGCAGGGGCCGCTGACGGTTTCTGAAATAAAGGGAAATGTCGTGATACTCACCGGGAGCGCGATCAATCAGGCGGTTGAAGCCGGCGACATCACTATCGATCCCTTCACGCCTTCGGCGATCAATCCGAACAGCTATAACTACTGCCTTGGAAACGATATCTATCTTGTCGAGACGTCGCCGACCGGGAAGCACAGGCGGAGAAAGCAGGAGCCGGTCGACGGGCGTATTCTCCTCAGGAAGGGCCGACTGTACCTCGGACACACGCTCGAGCGCATCGGCAGCCACAAATATGTCACTTCGCTGATCGGGCGAAGCTCGATCGGGCGTCTTGGGATCTTCGTCCAGATTTCGGCCAATCTCGGACATATGGGGGCCATTCACCGCTGGACGCTCGAAATCGTCACCGCTCTCGACGTCTACGTCTATCCGGGCCAGGCTTTCGGCCAGGTCTCCTTCTGGTGCTGTGTCGGCGAGCACCTGCCTTACCAGGGCTGGTTCGGGCGGCACAATGAGCCGATGCCCTCCAAGCTTCACGATGCCCGCTTCCGTCGCGGGCAACGGTCGGAGACCGTCCGGTGATCCTGACCGGCTCTGAGATCCGGAACAGGATCGCCCGCGGACACATCATCTGCGACCCGTTCTGCGACGATCACGTCAACCCGAACAGCATCGACCTCACGCTCGGCGACTGCGTGCTGCAATATACGAGCGAGCCGATCGACCCGCGGGTCGAGGCGGACGTGGTGGAGATCCCGATCCCCGACGAGGGGCTGCTGCTTCCCGCCGGCGGCTTCTGCCTGGGCTGCTCGGCCGAGGTGGTTGGAAGCGACTATTTCGTGCCGCTGCTCCACGCCAAGTCGAGCACGGCCCGAGCCGGCCTGTTCGTGCACGTCACCGCCGACCTGATCGACATCGGCTCGGTCGGCCGGATCACCTTCCAATTCTATTCCACGCTGCCGTTCAGGCTGCAGCGCGGCATGCGCATCGCCCAGATGACGTTCTGGCAGCCGATCGGCGAGATCAAGCTTTACGAGGGCAAGTACCGCAATTCCGACGGCCCGCGTAAATCCCTCCTCTTCAAAGACCCGAGCTGAACCGGCCGATGTCACTGTCCGCCGAGCTCGTGCATTCTACCCCGCCCTGGCTGGCGGAGCTGGGCTCGCGCGCTCCGCAGCCTTCGGCGACGGTCGCGGCGCCGTTCCAGCCGGGCCACGCCATCGGCCTCGTCGCGGCCCCGCCGGTCCTCGCCCAGACGCTCGATTATGTGTCCGGCTATTTCGAGCCGACCCTGGCCCCTCCAGTCCATATCCTGGAGGTCGCGCCTGCCGGAGCGGAGGTCGGCGCCTGGGCGGACGACGCCCGATGCGCGGCGACGCCGATCGGCGGATCGCGCCTGTCGATGGCCAGCGGCCTGAGCGGCGACGTCTCCTGGCACCTGCGCTTCGAGGAGGCCGCCTTCGCCGACCTCACGGTCTTTCTGCCCGGCCGAACTGTCGTGGTCACACCCGACGACGGGGTGGTTCCGCCCCAGCTCGCCCTCGCCCGACTCGTTCGCAACCGGCTGAGCTCGGACTGGAGCCTTTCCGGCGCCGCCTATCTTCATGCCGGCTGCGTCGCGATAGGCGGTCGCGGCGTGGTCATTCTCGGCGACAAGTTCAGCGGCAAGACGACCCAGATCTGCGAGCTCGTCAGCCGCGGCGCCAGCTTCACGTCGAACGATCGGATCTTCCTGTTCGAGGGTGGCCGGGTCCTCGGCCTCCCGGTCTCCGTCAATATCCGGCCCGCGACCCTGGCGCGCTACGACAGCCTCGCGGGGTGGCGCGGCCTGAAGGCGCCCAACCCTCACAGGGTTGGGATGAACGTTCCCGATTCCGACGTGAGCCTGTCGGTGGGGCGGTTCACCGGCGCGTTCGGGGCGACGATCAGCCCTGCAATACCGCTCCATGCGATCGTCAAGCTGGTGCGCCATGACGGCGCTTCGACCGAGGCGAGGGCGCTCGAGGCGCGCGAAGCCGTCGATCTTCTCGCCTCGAGCCTGTTCGACGGGATCGACTACAGCCAGCCCTTCTGGGACTATCGGCGAGCCTTGCCCGCGATGATCGCGGCGCTGGTGGAAAGGCATTCGAGCATGGCCTTCGAGATCCGCGTCGGCGAGGGCGGTATCGGCGAATGTGCCCGCCTCATCGAAGATTTCGTCATGGGCGGCCCCAGGCTCGGCAGCCATCCATCGGGCGCGGGGAACGCGCCATGAGCGGCCAGGAAGGGCGCAGGTCGATCTTCATCACCGGCGGCGGCTCGGGGATCGGGCGGGCGGTGGCTCGGCATTTCGCGGCCCGGGGCTGGTTCGTCGGGCTCGCGGACGTCAGCGAGCGGGGCATGGCCGAAACCGTCGCCCTGCTGCCGCCCGGCCAGAGTCATTCGCAAAGGTTCGACGTTCGCGATCGGGCAGGGTGGGATTCGGCCCTGGCGGCTTTCGCCGAGGCGGCCGGCGGCAGGATCCACGTCGTGTTCAACAATGCCGGAGTCGGCGTCGGCGGGCTGCTCGACCAGCTGAGCCAGGAGGAGATCGACACGCTGATCGACGTCAACATCCGCGGCGTGGTCTACGGAGCGCAGGCGGCCTACCCGTGGCTCAAGGCCAGCGCTCCCGATTCCGCTCTGGTCAACACCTCAAGCGCGGCCGGGAATTACGGCACCGGCGGCCTTGCCCTCTATTCGGCGTCGAAGTTCGCGGTCCGCGGCCTGACCGAGGCGCTCGACCTCGAATGGCATGCCGATCGGATCAAGGTCTGCTCGCTCATGCCGGCCTTCGTCGACACCCCGATTCTCGACGGCCCGAACAACCGCGCCAACAACGATAACCGGCGCGACAGCATCGTTCGCGCCGGTTTCGACTTCATCCCGGCCGAAGCGGTCGCCGAGGCGATGTGGCAGGCGGTCCACCGCGGCAGGCAGGTGCACAACCAGGTCGGCAAGGTCGCCCGGCAACTCGCCTTCGCCGCGCGCTGGACGCCGCGCCTGCTTCGTAGACGCCTGCTTCGACTGATGGCCGCCGCGGGAGTGGAACGGACCTAGGGGTCGTCCCTCAGCGAGCGTCGGTCACGGCGGCCCGGAGATCGTCGTGGCGGGCCCAGTTGAACTGAAACATTTCGGGCTTGACGTGAACCCGCATGGCCTGGGGCAGGTCGGACAGGGTCGATTGCTCGAGGATCGAATCCCATTCCCTGACGAAGGTTTTGCGGATGCCCTTGCTCATCAGCGCCTTGCCCATGCCCTTGGCGACCTTGCCCCAGACGAAGACGAGCTCGATGAAGGCCATGCCGGCGAAAGCGCTCGAGGCCGCGAACTGAAGCTGCCCGAAAATCTCCGGCGGAAGTCGCAAAAAGATCGTCTCCGTCGCGGCCAGAGCGCGCTCGGCCGAAGCGGCATCGCGGCAGCGGATGACATCGGCCTCGCGGGCGGGCGCCTGCAGGTCGGTGACCGTCGACGAGCGCAGAAAGCTCGATGCGTCGCTTTCGATGGGAGCGGGCCTGAACGTCTCGGAATAGGAGATCGCATCGAGCGTGAATTGGCGCATCCGGGCGAGGGCGATCTCGAACTGGCGCCAGCGCGCCGTCTTCGCTGCCCCGATCGCGTCCTCCTTGCAATTGGCAAAGAGGAACCCGGCCGTGGAAATGGCTATGCCGGCATCGACCAGAGTGTTCACGCCCTCGTCGATGACGAACGCCCCGGACGGCAATTCCCCGAAACCCTTGGCCGTCAGGACCGCCTCGGACTTGCTCTCGATGGCCTGGGAGACCCGTTCCGCTCGCCCAAAGCTGGTCTCGAGCCGCCCCAAGCCCGTCAGGAAGCAAAGCCGCCCGGCGTCCGGGGACTCCGGCGTCTGCGCCGGCCCCGAGCCGATCGAGGAGTCGAACGCCCCGACGATCGCGGTCGGAACGACGATCGTTCGATGCCCGTCGCCGATCCAGAGCTGATCGGTCAGCCGGACCTGAAGAACGTCGTCGTTCAATATGAACCGGGCCGGCTCGGCGACGGCCTGAGTCTCAAACATCTCGATCAATCGCTGGAAATCCGGCGAGCGATGCAGATATCCGGTGAAGATCCCCGACGTGAGCTCCTCCAGCTCCTCGATCGTCTCGTTCGGGAAACCGGCGCGCGAAAGCCTCCAGCTCAGGAACTTCTTGCCCGCATAGGTCTGTCCCTGGCGGGCGCACCAGGATGATGCCGCCGCCTCGAGCGCCGAGCGGGCATAGGCCGTCGCCAGGTTGGGGACTCCGAGGCTCTCGCCGGCCAGCGCCAGCTCCATGTAGTTTCTGAACCTGATGTCCTCGAGGGCGGAGCGGATCTCGATCAGCTTGTCGTGCTTCATGAGCCCGTGAACCGGCCCGAGCAGCCCATTCTGCTCCACGGGATAGGCGAACAGGATGCGATGATAGAGCTCGAGATCCTCTTCGAGAGCGTCCTCGCTCGACCGGCCTTGAAGGACGACATCGGCCACCGTATCGGCCGTAAGGGCGTTGATCCGCTCGACGAACTCTTCGAGGTCGTCCGTCGGACGCGAGTAGAATTCGACACGCTGCTCGCCTACCCAGGTATAATGGCGAAACACCGGCTCCTTGTTCTTCCCGGGCGGGATCGCGATCAGGATGTCGATGTCCGACAGGGGGTTGCCGAACCCTTCCGCGCTCGATCCGATAAGAAAGCTCTCGGCCTGGTCAGGCAGCGCCAAATGCTCAAGGGCGGATCTGGCTGAAGTGACGGCCGCGTCGCGATAGCCGAATTCGTCGGGCGGCGCGGAGTTAGCCATTCAGAACGGTCCCTTCATTCGATCATCGTCGCGATGCCGGGCCCAATTCGCTCTCGCGACCCAGCACGGGCTAAACTCGTTTATGGCCAGTATTTTTAGCGCTCGGCCCGCCGCGAGACAAGCTCAGTCCACGGCCTGCCTCCATCGTGGCTCAACCGGAGAGGGCGCTCAGCAGCAACCTAATGACCGGCAGATGTTCCGGCCGGACTTCCAGGCTCGTCGCCCGGCCGCTCCAAAGCGCGCCGCCCAGCTCCTCGATCAGGTCTTCAGTGAAATCGATCATGGTCGCAATATCGCCGGCCATCAACTTGGCGATCGCATCATGCAGCGCGGCAATTCTTGCCGCGGCAGGCAGATGCTTATTCTTCATGAAGTACCGGCTGCGATGCTGCCATGAGTTGTGAAGAAGCGTTATGCCGGTGATATAAGCTCTATAATTGTTGAGAACTACCGCTTGGGCAACCTCAATCCCCCGGTCCTTGCGGAGATCAACCAGCGTAGTGAATAATATGGCCCGGGTATTATCCCGATCGTTGGTCCTGTCGACGAGCGGCATCTGCTCGGCCATTGCCTCCATGCGCGCCTGAAACTCTTTGGCATCTCCCCGGCTGTCGACGATGATCTCACCGGTATAGGCCAGCAGGCCCAGCGGAATCCGGATATGGAGAGCAAGCATCGCCATAACCTCGACCGTGTCCATCGAGTAAGTCGTGAATTCGACGGGGAATCCGTCAACCACCTCGTGACGTATTTCCCAGTTCGCCCCATCGGGATTGAATACGATCACATCCAGATCGGAATAGGCCTTGTAGGAACCGGTAATCGAGGAGCCATGACCGAAGGCATAGATGCAATCCGGATAGAAGCGCTCAACCGCCGTCTTCATCGCCGCCAGGGCCTGCTCTTTACCGACCGATCCTGCGCGAGCTTCCTGCAGGGCACCGGGAAATGCGATTGACTCCCATTCCTTGAAGCGGTCCGGACTACGAACGCCCTCTGTCGGCTGACTACTCATCTGCAAAAAGCCCCACTTCTTTACAAAATTTGCTGAAATCGCGGTTGCGGTCTCGTTCCCCGGTGCTTCGCAATAGATGCTATTACATAGCTGGCTTCAATACCATAGCGGGCGGTCGCCGCTAGAAATGGGCATCGAGGCGGAGAGCTTCTTGAAACGCCATTGAGGCTCACCGGCTAATCCGGAATTCTGTCGCGGGAAAATCGCCAGATGCAGGCGATGTTGGCGACGAGGAACAAGATGCACAGGATCGATGGCAAAACATAAGGCCATTGCTCCCCTGCGATCGATCCCGGCGCTTTATTCAGATTATGGGCCAGCACCAGGCCGCCGATGGCGCCTCCGGCCCAGGCGCCAAGTCGGCGGAAGAAGTTCAGCATTCCGGCCGCGGTGCCCTGCCGGTTGTCCGGGACCGCGAGCTGCATCATGATGAACTGCATCGGCTGAAGCGGCCCGAACCCGACGCCGATCACGAACAATATGATGAAGAGCAGGTTGCGCTCGCCGGGCGGCTGGACCGCGAGAAACCCGAGCGCGAGCAGGCAGAGCCCGGCCCAGAACAGGGAGGCCTCCCGGGCCCTGCCGGTTCGGCCGACGACCCGCCCGTTGACGACCGTCCCGACGAAATAGCCAAACGAGAGGGCCGCCATGAACGCGCCGCTGCCCGCCGCCGAGAGACCCGCGCCCGCCTGCAGGCTTCCCGGGATCGACAGGCCGAAGCAGGTCAGGGCCCCCGCCGTCATCGCCGCCGCGAGGCAGGAATTGCGGACCGCATCCACCGCCAGCAGATCGGGCGGCAGAAGGGGCCGCTCGGCGCGCCGCTCGACCCGGACGAGGGCGGCAAGGCCGATCGCAATTCCCGCGACGGTCGCCAAGATCAGCAAGCCGCCCTCTACGCTTCTGGTCCGGCTGACCAGGCTCATGCACAAAATGGCGATCAGGGCGACGAGGCCCAGCCCGAAATAGTCGAACCTGCCCTTCGCCGGGGAGCTTCGCGGCGGCCTCATCGGCATCAGGAGAAGGGCGAGGAGCGCGACCGGCAATTGCGCGATGAAGACGAACCGCCAGCCGGCGATCTCCACGCCCCCCAACGTATAATGGGCGTGATCGCTGACCATCCCGGCGGCGACCGGCCCGATCATCGTCGATATCGCGAAGACCCCGCTGAAAAGGCCGCTGCTCCTCACCCGCCGGCGCGCCGAGGCCGTCTCGCTCAGCAGGGCGAAGCCGCCGGTGAAGATCGCGGCGCTGCCGATTCCCTGCGCAAAGCGGGAGGCGGCGAACTGCAGATCGTTCGAGAGGATCGTGAGCTCCTGCGATACGATCCCGGTGGCGGCGCAGGCGATCGTGCTCACGGTCAGGATCAAGAGGCCCATCGTGACGACGAAGGAATGCCCCCTAGAATCGCCGATCCCGCCCCACACCGGAGCTGCCAAGGCAGTGCCGAGGAAGTAACCGCTTGCCAGCCAGGACAATCCACCGGCCCCGGCGCCCAGTTCGCGCGAAATGGCGGGAAGGATCGGTGCGATGATTCCGCCGTCGATCGCTCCGAGCAATATTCCGAGGGAGACCGCGATGCGGATCCGATACAGCGGCCAACCTTCCGGACGATCGACCTTCGGCTGCTCCGGATCGAAAGCGTCGCTCAAGCGCGAGAGGCCTGTTCGAATGGACGACGCCCGCGGCTCGACCCACCTTCAGGTTCGGAGCGCCGGAAATCCGGCCGCGACCTGCTGACGGCAAGGTCCTTCATAGCCTCGACTACCTCCATTCGCGCGCGCGGCCCGAAACCGGACGGGAACAGGCATTCGACGGCTGACGGCGCTCTCTCATTACTGACGCTAGCCAAGTCACCGTGGGCACGCAATGCGGACTGGCCGAGAACGGGCTTGTCATCCCTCGGGCCATCCGCCAAACCGCGAGGCCGCCCTGCTTCCGAGCCTGTCCGAGGCGCCCGATCATCGAAAGGACGTTGGTGGATGACTGACCTGTCATTCGCGGAGTTTATCCAGCAGACCTTTCCCAACGCGATCGTTACTCCGCTGAGCTCGACCAACAACGAAATCTACAAGGTCGAGGACAAAGGCTCGACACTGACCGCAAAGCGGATGGTCGATACCGATGTGCCGATCTCCTATTTCGCCCGGTGCAGCGAGATTCTTGAGCAAGCGCTCCCCATTCCGAGGATCGAGCGTATTTTCTTCGAGGCCGACGGCGCGCCGTTCGATTCCATCGTCTCGGAATATATCGAAGGCCACGATCTCGCGGCAATCCTGTCCGAGGGAGGCGCGCTCCGGATCCCGGACGACAGGCTGGTGGAATTCTTCGCCAGATATCTGGCCGCCTCGCGAAGGCTGCCGCCGATGTTCGAGGGGTTCGGCCTGTACAAGCAGGATGGCCCGAGATACTCGAGCCACCAGGAATTTCTTCGCGCCTATGCCGATAAATACTGGCGCCGGGTCAGACCGTTCGTCGACGGCGAGGCGGGGGAGCGGGTCGACCATTGGGTCACGCACGGCCTGCGCGCGGCATCGCTGGCGCCGGAAGGGTTCGCGCCCATCGTCGTCGATTCGAACCTGCGCAACTTCATCGTGACGAACGAGGGCGAGCTGGCCCTGCTCAACGTTCCGATCGTGGGCCGCTCGACCCGCGCCCATGCCGTCGCTGCCGTCGCCGCGCATCTCCGGCCGTTCGCGGTCCGCGAGGCCTTCCTCGACCGTCTCACCGAGGGCTGGAGCCTCGAGGAGCGCTCGGCGGTCGCGCATCTCGAGGCGTGGACCTTGCTCGGGATCCTGTCCTTCTACGCGGTGCGGGCGCCGGAGCGGCCGTCGGAATGGCGCAACTGGGGCGCCACACGAAGCCTCCGCGACGATTTCCTCGAGCTCGTCGCCTCCATTCAGACTCTCGAGCGACCGCGGGCCTAGGCGGGCGAGGGCATGCGGCGGCGGGGGTCCGGGATCTGGCCCTTCGCGATCTGCCGTTTCTCCGCGGCCGTAAGCCGCTTGCGGATGTGCAGCGCCACATCCTCCCGGGTCGTGCCGGGGTCCCGATCGAGGCCGGTGTCGCGATCCAGGAACAGGGGGAATTCCGACGCCGGAGGGCGATGGTTGAAATAGGCCTTGTCGTAGCTGCGCATGATGATGCGCTGCTCCCGGCTCAGCGTGTCCAGCCATTCCGGGTCGGAGCCGTGCCGGTCCTCCGAGACTAGCCAGGCCGGGCAATAGGCGATGAACAGGTTCTTGCGAGTGACGTCGCTGAGGTTCGGGTAGACCCGGTGCCACACGCGCGACTGCATGATGGTCATCGTGCCTCGGGGAAAGACCAGCGGCCGCTCCCCCGGGATCGTCGCCGCGGAATAGAACTCGTCCATATACTGGTTGTGCTGGCTGCCCGGCAGAACGACCATGTTGCCCATGTCGGAAGTCGGCAGGTCGGTGAGCCAGTAGCCGATGAGGATGTTGAGCGGGAGCGTCGGCGCGAAGACCCCATAGGGCAGGGCGCGCGACCCGTCATGGTGCCAGACCGCCGTCTTGCTTCCGGGGGGGCGAAGATGGATCTGGGTCTTGTGGACCTTGAGCAGCTCGCCGTAGAGATCGTAGGCGAAGCCGACATGCCGTTCGTGATCGATGAGCTCGGCCAGAACCGGATCCCGCTCGACGATATTCTCGACGCCGTAATATCGATCCGGCGAATAATCGGGATCCGCCTTCGCGACCCGCATGATCGCGTCCGTATAGCGCTCGATCTCCGCCTCGGAGAGCCAGTTCTCGAGGACGAGTATCCCGTCCCTCTCGAACACCTCCCATTGGGCGTCCGTGAATCCGGGCGGAGCAACTCGATATTGCGTCTGGCTGGTGGTGGTGGTGGCTGGCTGGTTCATATCCGCTCCTGATGATCTTCCCGTCGCTCCGGCTCGCCCGGGACCTGCGCCCGGTTGGCCTCGACGCTAGCGGTGCCGAAACAGGAGGGGAGCAAGGCGCCAAGCGTGGTCTGGAGAGCGAGCTCGTCGTCGCGGAACACCTCTATGACGGTCGCGGGGCTTCCCAGCTCGGCAATTCGCTGACGGCAGCCGCCGCAGGGAGCACAGACGTCCGGGCCCGCCGACCATATGGCAATCCTGACGATCTCGCGCCGGCCGGCCACGACCATCGCCGAGATGGCGGCGGTCTCGGCGCAAGTGCCTTCGGGAAAGGAGACATTCTCCACATTGCAGCCGACGAAGACGGAATCGTCTTCCGCGAGCACCGCGGCCCCGACCCGGAAGCGGGAATAGGGGGCATGGGCGTTGAGGGCGGCGCCGGCGGCCGCGGCCCCGAGGGGCGAAGCGATGGCGGCGCCGGCGGTTTGGTCAGTGCGCAAGGCGCGCGCTCCGGAAGGAATGTTTCGACCAGCCCCAATAGTCGCCGGCGTTCGCACAGGAAGCGGCAAGTCCCCAGCCTCGGCGCAGCAGTGCGCGCTTCAGGAACCGGTTGATCGCACCATGCCCAAAGAGCACGATCGGAGCCTTTTCCTCGAGCGCCGCGGTGACGAGAAGGTCGACGCCGGCCTCGGCCCGCGATCTTACTGCGGAACGGGATTCCACACCTCGGGAATAGCCGCATCGCCAGAAGATCCCGGCCATCGACACCCAACGCGCGGGCGGGAACCGGAGCTTCCGAAGCGGGGGCATGACCAGCCTGACTTCGTTGAACAAAGGCGAGCTTTCGGCACGTCGCTCTTCTCCTGCCGCAAGCGAGCAGGACTGGAGCGATCGGGCCAGGGTGCTGCAGAATAAGCGCGAAGCCTCAGTCGCAAAACGGCGCACCTCCGCCGGCGGTTGACTCGTATCTTGGAGCGGCGCTACGTCATAACCGCGCGTCCACTGCTCGAAGGTTGCAACATCAATGGACGGCGTCCAGTCGACGTCGGGCTCGCCGTGCCGCACCAATAAAATGTCTGCAGGTCTGCGCTGCAACGAGGTCTCCGTGCGTTTGCGGGCGATTAAACGCAGAGGGTATAGCAGGCTATTTCCTGGAGCAACTATCAAAGCGAAAGCGGATACGGCTATTGGTTGAGGTGCTCAATTGGTCCGCAAAGATGATGGCGCAGGCTGTAGGACGCGGCGAAATAGCCGCCGAAGCGCTGATCGAGGCTCATCTTGCGCGTATCGACGCCGTAAACCCCCGTCTCAATGCCGTCGTCCAGCTGGATCGCGACCAGGCTCTGGAATTGGCCCGGGCCGTCGATCTCCGTCGTGCCTCGGGCGCCTCCCTGCCGCCGCTGGCGGGAGTGCCGTTCACGGTCAAGGATTCGTTCGACACCGCAGGCATCGTCTCGACCGCCGGCACGCTGGGTCGGCGCGATCACCGACCCGAGCGGGATGCGACGGTCGTGAAGCGGTTGCGCGAGGCGGGCGCGATCCTGCTCGGGAAGAGCAATACCCCGGAGCTCACCCTTTCGTTCGAGACGGACAATCTCATCTACGGACGAACCAACAACCCCTACGATCTCGATCGGACGCCCGGCGGGAGCAGCGGCGGTGCCGCCGCGATCGTGGCGTCCGGTGGGTCAGCCTTCGACGTCGGCAGCGATACGTCGGGAAGCCTGCGGGTGCCCGCGCATTTCTGCGGGGTCGCGGCGCTCAAGCCGACGGCGGGCAGCGTGCCTCGCACCGGCAACATCATCGCCGACGACGAGCGCACCCAGATCGGGCCGATCGCGAGGCGGGTCGAGGATCTGGCGTTGATCCTCCCGATATTGGAGGGCCCCGACGGGATCGATCCGATGGCGAGCCTCGGCCGCGACCGGCGACCGGCGGCGAAAGCGGGCCGGGTGGCGCTCTTCACGTCCGACGGGCTGGCCGAGCCCAATGAGGCGACCCGGCTGGTCTTCGAGGAGGCCTCGAGGTTCCTCGCGACCTGCGGGCTCGACGTCGAATGGGCGCGGCCGCGGGCGATGGACGATTTGCGGCAGCTGCGGCGGGCGGACCGTTCGTGGATCGAGCGGCTGCTCGAAGGGGCCGGGACGACCCGGGTTCATGACGAGCTCGCCTGGATCCATGAGCCTGCGATCCCCGGCCGTGGCCTGCCGGCCGATGAGCTCGCCGAGCGCACTACCCGCTTCCGCTCGCAGATGGACGAGTTCATGAAGGGCTTCGATGCGCTGATCTGCCCCGTCCGGCCCTGGTCGGCCCCCCGCCACGGCGACAGCCTTAAACCCGAGTTCAAGGCCGGCCGCTGGTACACGCCGGCGTTCAACCTCACGGGATGGCCGGTGGCGACGGTTCGGGCGGGAACCGCCCCCGGCGGGCTTCCGATCGGAGTGCAGGTGGCGGCCCGGCGGTGGCGGGAGGATGTCGCGATCGAGATCGCCGGGCTGATCGAAGGATGGAGCGGCGGCTGGCGGCCCCCTCCGCTTTGATCTCAATAGCCGGTCAAGCCTATCTCGAAGGTCAGCTCGGAGACGCGCTTCGCCCCGTCCACCGTCACCCGGGCGGAATCGGGGGCCGGCAGGGCCTCGGCGAATTCGACCACGCCTTCGTGGCGCCGCAAGGCCCGCTGCAGGGTCCGGACCGCGACCGGGTTATGCGCATCGAGGTGCATCGGCTTGCGCCATTTCGGGGCCCTCTGCCGTTTCGCCTCGTTCCCGGAATCGACGACCTCGCCGCCATGAATTCGGAAGAAGGTCTCGCGCGGAATGGACCAGCGCGAGCAGAATGACTGGAACTCGGCGAAGAAGGCATATTCGTCGATTTGCGAGTCGGGAAGCAGCCCGATGGGGGCGACTTGAGCGCTCCGGGTGAGAACGAGGCGGCCCATCGTCGTCCTGCGATGGACGGCCACTTCCGGCGCCGTGCCCTCCGCGGCGGGGGAAGCCAATCCTCCGGCGATCGAGAGCAGATTGTCGGCCGCGCCGCTCATCCAGTCGAGCATCCGGTGCACCGCCGGCAGGCCGCGCGGGTTCAGAGTCCCGAAGTAGAAGGGCTCGATCCTCTCGCCCTTCGCATTCACCAAAACGATTCGAGCCTCCCGCTCGTCATAGACGATCCCAAGGTCGGCGAGCGGAACGATCGAGCTGTCGCCGAAATCCTCGCGTCGAAGCGGAAGGCCAACCTCAATGTCGGCGAACGGCGGATGGAGGTTGACGTTGAAACCGAAGACGCCCGGGATCGCGGCATATTTCCCGCCGGCGAGGCGGCCGAGATAGGCGCGCGTCTCCGCCTGTTGCGCCGGGTCGTCCGCGATGAAGCGGGACATGATCCGGCTGTTGCCGGCATAGACGGCGTTGATCATCAGCCGGTCGTCGCCCGAGCCGCAGAGCAGCTGCGCATTCAGGCAGTGGGAGCGCGAGCGGCGGCGCAGCGCCTCCGGCAGGGCGGCATAATGCTCGCTGACGAGGTCGTTCGGGATCCGCCGCTCCGGCGCATCCTTGTTCAGGGCCGTCGCCGCCGCCAGGAAGGATTGGGCGACGGCGTCGGCGGCCACGGCCACCGGATGGGGAGGGGGGGCGCCCAATTGCACCCGGGTCGCGACATTCGAGGGCTCGCCCGGCGTTTCGAGCTTATGGGCGGCCTCGAGCAGGAACGCCTCCGGATCGTCGCACCGACCGTTCGGGCCGAACTGATCGAGGAAGCGCGACGCCAGCCAGAATTGCGGCCAGCCGTAGCCGCGCAGAAGCGGAAGCAATTGCAGAAGCCCGGGAAGGTCCTCGCGGGCTCGCCCAAGCTCATCGGGGTGCAGGCACAGCGAAGGTGCGGTGACCTTGCAATCTTCATGGACGATCGGGCGGACGCTCTCGACGGGAAGGGGCGAGCCGGCGGCTTCCGTCAGAGCCCCGAACGATTCCTCGAGCCTTCGATAGGCCGGGATCGAATCACCGTCGGGCGCCATCCGGCACGCGTCGACCGCGGCCTCGAACCGCTGGAGGGGATCGCGAAGGCGGGCCGCGGGCTCGTCCCCCAGCTGCGACAAAGCGTGCTTCGCCCACACCAGCTTGTCGACCTGATCGGGCACCGCCGGAAGGGCGTCGATTATGCCTTGCGAAAGGGCCGCGCCCAACAGCCTCGGCAGCCCGGGCCATGCGCCTTCCGGCAGCTGCCGCTTAAGCCCATCGGTCAGGGCCGAGAGGGTCATACGCTCCGCGCCGGAATTCTCGAACAGCTGCAGCAGCAGGGCCAGGCCGCGGTTCATCTTCACTCGGGACGTCGTCTCGGTGATGCCGGAGATTTCCTGGCCGGCAGGCTCCGTCTTCAGGACCCGGCGCCACTCGAGATGGTCCCCTGCGACCCGCGCCGTCGGGTTGATCGCGATCCTGGCGTCGGGGCCGAGCGCCGCCTGATCCTGGAGCAAGGGCTGGAACAGCCACTCGATCAGCCCATGCCTGGCCGCGATCGACCGCTCGACCTGAAGCGACGACAGGGCAAGCGCATCCG
Organism: Allosphingosinicella sp.; assembly: GCA_036399975.1. Taxonomy (GTDB): domain Bacteria; phylum Pseudomonadota; class Alphaproteobacteria; order Sphingomonadales; family Sphingomonadaceae; genus Allosphingosinicella. Next base: position 23,771 of record DASWLZ010000037.1, on the reverse strand, counting down.
ACTGGCCGGATCGCAGCTCCGTCCACCGGCCCGGGGCCACCAGGGTCAAAGAGGATCGCGGGCTGGTCTTAAGAGCGGCCCGGTGGAAATAGGCGAACAGAGCCATGTTCAGCGACACGCTGTCCCGTGCCGAGATCGCCTTCCCGGCAGTCAGGCCGTCGAGCTTCTCGACGAGGAAGGGATTGCTTCGCTGCAGGGCATCCCTCAGCCCGTGGCTCGAGAAGCGCTTGGTGAGCTCCCCGAAAACGAACTGCGTCTCGTCCCGATAGGCGGCCTGCGCTGCGGCCTCCGCGGCCGCGATATCCTCGAGCGCGGACAGCATGGCCTTGATCGGAGCGCGCTCGGCTTCGGTCAGCAGCTCGACGAAGGCATCGAGCGTCTTTGGACGAGGCGACCTCAAATTGTAGAAGTCGCGTTTCGCCGCCACCAAAGCGTTTCTTTGATCCCTCGTCGATAAACGCGGATAAATGCCCTCGAGCAGCGCGCAAACGGAAGATGAGAGGCGTTGCGCCGACTCGCCGGCCGCGGCCTTCTTCGCGAGGCGATCGACGGTTGCTCCAGGCGTCAGGCCGGCAATCGCGTCGATCGGCTCGCCGGCGATCCTGAGGATGAAAAGCGGATGCGCGATCAGCCGGCCAGTCGGCTCCGAATCGCCTCGGGGCAGGGGATCGCCTGTCTCTGCGGATGAAGTCTGGGGTTCTGCATCTCCGGACTGAAAAAAATACGAAATCAGAACCATAGCTCCCTCTGCCGTTGCCGGCCCGATCTACGATAAGGCCTGCATCGGCGCCATTGCCTCTTTGCATCATCATCGATGCCATGCTACGCAATTCATGGCTCCGATAAAGGCGGCCGGAAAAATTGGGGGGCAAGATGCAGACCACTTCCATCGGCACTGGCATCTTCGACGACATCGATATGTCGGAGCTGGATCTCGTCGACGTCGAGATCGTGCGGACTTCGAGCGTGTTGGGCATTCCCGAGACGGGTGCGTCATGCTGCATCGTCCAGTCCTGCGGCGGGAGCGGCTGCTCGTCCTGTTATGTGCCGGACGACTTGTTGGGGTAATTGGCCCGGTTGATATTTGAGGGCGCGTCGGCTTGCCGGCCGCGGACGAAAACGGGAGGCGCGAAATGGTCCAGACCACTTCTTTCGGCACGGGCATGTTCGACGACATCGATATGTCGGAACTGGATCTCGTGGACGTCGAGATCGTGCGGACCTCGAGCGTGATGGGCATCCCCGAAACGGGTGCTTCATGCTGCATCATTCAGTCGTGCGGCGGGAGCGGCTGCTCCTCCTGTTACCAAGTGGATGAACCGACGGGATGATGGGCCTGTCTGATTTTTTGAGAGCATGTCGGCTTTCGGGCCGCGAAAGATAGAAACGGGAGACTTGAGATGATGCATGATTCTGTCGATAGCGAAATATTTGACGACATCGATATGTCCGAGCTGGACCTGGTCGATGTCGAGATCGTCCGGACTTCGAGCGTGATGGGCATTCCCGAGACGGGAGCGTCCTGCTGCACCATATTCTCGTGCGGCAGCTGCGCCTGTTCGTCCTGCTACGCCGACGAGCAGCCGACTCTTTCGGGCACTGCCGCAGGCTGAGACCCGGCGGCGGAACCTGACGAGATCGGAGGGTAAGATGACCATTACTTATAGCGCCGGCGCCGACATGTTCGACGATATCGACATGTCCGAACTGGATCTGGTCGATGTCGAGATCGTCCGGACCTCGAACGCGGTCGGCATTCCCGAGACGGGGGCGTCGTGCTGCACGATATTCTCGTGCGGCGGGTGCGCCTGCTCGTCCTGCGGCGTCAAGGAAACCTGAGTCGGGATTTCCCGAAGCGTTCAGGTGCACGTGGTCGGGCGGCGACAGGAAGCCACGAGGCTTCCGTCGCCCTGCCCGAATGCATCCTTGCAGCCTGAGTGCCGCAACAGGGCGGATATCGTTTCGTGCCTCTGAAATCCCGAAGCGCTGAGCTCCGCCGGCGATGAGCCCCGAAGCCGGTGAATGGCGCGCCTTTCATGTCTTTTATTTCGATCCCGGGCATGTCGACGAGCTGCTGGTCGAAGCCGGCAAGCTGATGTCGGCGCTGGGCCCGAAGCCGGTCCACTGGTTCTTCATCCAATATGCCGAAGGCGGGATGCACCTTCGCTTCAGGCTTCGCGACAGCCCAAGCTGTTATAATCAGTTCCTCCAGGGGGTCCGGGCCAAGGCCTGGGCATTGGCCCAATCTCCTGGTGAGATGTCGGAACCCCCGGCGGGAGGCTTTGCCGACGAACGCGGGCACTTTCACTTTCCCGGATCGATCGTCGAAATTCCGTACGTGCCGGAGATCCAGCGCTACGGCGGCCCCGATGCGCTGGTCGAAAATGAGGCCCTGTTCGCTTTCTCGACGTCGCTCGCTCTCAAATTGATCGGCGCGACCCTTGGCGATATCCCGAAGCGAGCGAGGCTGGCGATCGATCTCATGCTCGCCGCGGCGATCGTCGCGGTCGAGGATTCGGGAAGGGAAGGCGAGTTTTTCGAGGCCTATTCCCGATTCTGGGCCTCGAACCTGTTGAAGGCCTCTCGAATGCCGGAAGGAAGTCGATTAACCAGCACGCCCATGGCGCAATCCCGTCTTCAAAGCCTGCGCGAATTCGGCGAGTCGGGCGATGCGCCCAAAAGCCCGTCCCACTTGTGGCTTCGCCGGCTCGCCGAAGCGAGGCGGCGCTTTCAGGATCTCGCGGCCTCCGGCAAGCTCGTGTCTCCGGCCGAGGGGAAGATCGTCACCGATCGCCCGGGCCGCGAGTCCGCGGTCTCGAACATGCTGATGTCGCAGATCCACATGTTGAACAACCGGCTGGGAATCCCGCCCTATCTCGAGATGATGTGGGCGGCCGCCCTGGCGAGGAGCCTCGGCCGATGAGTCGGTGGCCGGCGCTGCGCATCAATCATCATTGCGACGACCATGGCGAGTTGCTTCGCGACTCGGTCGCGCCGCTGGTCGCCGACATGCGGGCGCGGGAAGGGGTGCGCATCCTCGTCCGGGCGGACTGGAGGGAGGGCCCGCATGTCCTCGTCGCCATGGACGTCGATGAGCAGCGCTTTTCCCGGGACATCTACGAACCGTGCCGGCGGCGAGTCGAATCCTGGCTCCGGTCCAACCCGTCCCGAGCCGGCCTCGACTCGGGCGAATATCGCCGGCTCGCCTTGCTGCTTGCCCAGTCGGAAGCCGTCTCTCCCGGCGCCGATCGCCTCGCTCCCGACAACAGCGTGGAAGCCGCCTGGTATGACCGGGAACCGCCGATGGGGATCGCGGATCTGGCCGGGCCGCGGGACGATTTTCAGGTCGCCACGCTCGATCTTTGCCTCAAGCTGGCCGCGCAGCGGCTCGAGTCCCGCCCCCGCTTCATGATCGAGCTGGCGACCCTCATCGCCGCCGCCGGGCTCCGGGGAGACGGCGAATATGATTTCTGGCCCATCTCGATGCTCGCCCATAGCGAGGCCTTCCTCGCGATCCACAAGGCCCAGCGCGAGCCCTTCGAGAGGCTGACGGCCAAGCTCGTCCCCGGGCTGGCGCAAAGCTGGAGCGATCGCAGGATCGAGGAAGGCGACGGGTCGACCTTCCTGTCCTCCTCGCAGGATCTGCAGGCCTGGTCGGCCGCACTCGCCAATCTCAACGACGACCTGCGGGCGCTGACCGGGAAGCTGCCCGAGTTGGGCGATCCGGTCGGCGACCCGAAGCCCTATCTCGGCTGGGACAGCGCAAGCTTCAAAGCCCTGATGATGACGAGCTCGCACCTGCGCTTTCGGATCATGATCAATTTCGTCTACGGTCTCTTCCCGCTCATCGGCCTCAAGCCCGTCGACCGCGCCTTTTTATGCCGCCTCATATGGAGCACCGTGGAAAGCTCCGCACCCGAGCTGATCGCGCGCGCGGATCGCTCCGTCCGGGCCGCCGGCAAGGCCGAGGCAGCATGAAGCCGCTGCTGAAGTCCAACGTCGCCTTCATTCCGGTCGATGAAGGAGTCTATTTCGAATCGGGCCAGCACAACTTCCTGTTCAAGGGTCGAGGTCTTTTTCCGCTGGTCTCGCGGATCGTATCGCTGCTCGACGGCACCCGGACGGTGGCGGCCCTGGAGGGTATCGTTCCCGAGAAGGCGCACGCCCTGCTCGGGCTTCTGCTCGGCGAGCTCGAGCAACGCCGGATGGTCCATATGGTCGTGGACACTCCGGAGCCGCCACTGCCGGAGCATGTCGAGTCGCTTTACTTCGGCACGATCGCTTTCCTGAAGGACGAGACGCCGCATTGGCCAACGGTCTTCCGGCGCTGGCGGGAGACGAGGATCCTGGCCGCCGGCGCCGGCTTCTCCTATCGGGTCCTGGTGCGCAACCTGATGCGCTCCGGCGCCGCCCGCCTGGCCCTCGCTCTCGACGGGGCCGACGATTCTTCAGGCGACCGGGACGCGATCACGGCGGCCGTCGCCGAGGCAAAAAGCCGGGATCCCGAGATCTCCGTCGATTGGATCGATTCGGACCGGGCGGCTGAGGCGGCCGCAGCCCAGGGCATTCGCATCCTGTATGTGAGCGACTCGGTTCCGTTGGGCGATGGAAGTCTCTTCCGGCAACTGACGGCAGGGGATCGGCCGGACGTGCTGGCCGGCGGGGTCTATCGCGGTGCGGCCCTGGTCGGGCCCGAGGGTGGCGAGGGCCTCTCGCTGCTTCCGATTTGGGACCGGATCGCGGCCCAGTCGGCGGGCCCGCCCTATTCGCGCGCGGCTCGGGCGATCCTCGGATCGGTCGTGGCCTTCCAGGCGCTCAAGGCCTTCGGGATCGACGAATTCGCCGAGCCGGAGCGCCGCGATTGGCTACGCAGGCATTGCTTCCATGTGCGGCCCGACAACACGACCGAGGTTCACAGGCTCATCCCCGAGCCTCCCTCACCGGCGAGCGACCCGCCGACCGCTTTGGCGGCCGAGCCCCGGGCGGATGACTCGCCGCTGTTCGATCCGGTGACGGGCTGCCTGCAATGGGAGGATTTTGCCGGAGCGGAGTTTCCGCTGCCGCACCGCGCGATCCGGATTCAGCCGGATCCGGCCGGCCGCCTCTCCTCCGAGCCGATCGCGCAATGGGCGCTGACGCCCCAGGATGTCGATGAGCGAGCCACGGCCCGGGCGCTCGAAGCCCTGGCCGAGTCGCAGAGCCCGGCGGGCGCCGTCGACGGCAGCGCCTTTTCGCCGGTGCTCGCCGCCCGCGACGAGGCCGCCTGGCGCCGGGACGCCCAGGCCAATGCCGTGGCCCGCCATCCCGCCTTCCTGCACAAGGCCTCGCCGGTCCGGATCGAGGCGGAATCGATCGCGGACCAGGATGCGCGGATGTTGATCCGGCTCGTTCGCCTCTACGGCGGCGAGCTTCCGCACCTGTGGCTGCTGAGCGGCGGGGCCGTCAACGTCGCCTGCGTCGCAGTGAAGGGCCAGCTTTACCGTGCCGCAGCCGCCTCACCCGCCAAAGCGCTGGTCGAGGCGCTCGGAGATTCGCTGAGCGCCGTGCAGACGGGCCATCGCCCCCAACGCCAGCAGCCTGACTTTCTCGGCCCGCTCGACTCGATCGAGCCCGACCCGGAGCTGTCCGCCGTCGCTCTGGACTCGGTCGCCGACTTTGCCGCGCCGCAATTCCAATTCTCGGAAGAGCGGCTGTTCCCCGGCGGCGGGGCCTCGCGCCGCTGGATCATCGGGCGCGTTCGAGCCTGGTCATGATCGCCGCCGCCGCCCCCATCGCGCGCGATTATGTCGTGTCGACGACGTATCGCAAGGAGGAGCAAGCGGGCCTGAAGTGGAGCCGGCTGAGGGGTGAGCGGGATCCCGGCGGCGGCGCCGGAGGACCGCCTCGCCCGGACCGTCCCGAAGACGATCACCAGGGCGAGGGAGCCGGGCAGAAGGCCGTTCGAGAGTTGCGCTTCCTGGCCGCCGTCCCCGGTCCGTCCGTGCCGAACGTGGGATCGATCGCGGACATCGCGCTCGGCCGGCTTCCCGCCGCCGCGGCTCCTCCCGAGGCGGTTCTTGCGACGATGCTCGAGCATGTCGCGCTTCCGCTGCGATGGGAGCCGCTGAACGTCGCCACGGAGCATCGGGGGATACCGTCGGGCGGAGGCGCCTTCGGCGCCGAGCTGTACCTCGTCGCTGCCGGCCACGACGGCCTCGCCTGCTTTCGCCACGTCTCCCAGGACGGCGCCCTGAAACTGGAAGGCAGCGGCCCGGCGCTGCAGGGGATCCTCGGCGGGGCCGACCTCGCCTTCGTCATCGTGGGCAGCCTCGCTCGCTACCTCAACCCTTATGGCGAGTTCAGCCCGTGCCTGGCGAGCCTGGAATGCGGTCTCATGCAGGCGCAACTCTCCTTGCTGTGCCGCGCCCACGCATGGACGAGCGAGACCGTGACGTTGCACGACTATCGGGCAGTGTCCGACGCCCTGCAGCTGGGCCATTGGAGCCGGATACCGGCTGTCGTCATCCGCGTCACCGGACCGGGGGCCGGTGAAGCGGTGACGGGATTCCGCCGTGAGACACTGTCGACGAGCGAAGTGGTGGCGAGCGAGCCCGCCGACGAATATCCGCGGATGCGCCGCCTGATCGACGCGATCGTAAACGAGCCGGCGCCTCCCTCGGCGGGCCCAGGCCCGCTCCCGGAGGGGGCCTCGCCGGCCGGCCTCGCGGCCGGATCCTCGATCGACCTGCTTGACCTGATCCGACATCGGTCCTCCGGGCTCAGCGCGGATCTGAACCGGCAGGACGGGCGGACGACCATGGCCGTCCTGTCGGGCCTTGCCGCCGAGATAGCGCTGCTTCATTCCCTGGATGGGGCCACGGACCTTGCCGGCGTGCGCCTCTCCATGACCCTGGTCGCCACCGACCAGGCCGGCGGGCGACCCATGGCCTTCGATGTCGATCTCCGGGACGGCCGCCTTACGCCCGCCGCGGAGCCGTCGACGCGATGGAGCCAGTTCATGTTCACGATCGGAGTCGACGACGTCGCCGAGGAGCGGCGGTCCGGGTCCCGATCCTTCATCCTCAATCATATCGCGGCCGGGGCGCTCGCCCAGAAAATCTGCCTCGCCGCCACGGCCCAGGGCCTCTTCGCGCGGCCGCTTCGGGGTTATTCGGAGGCGAGCGCGAACATGTTCCTGGGGCTGGAATTTCGCGCGATCTTGCAGATCGCCTGCGGAGTCAGGCGCCAGGCCAACCCCGCCTACGATCTGAGATGGTGGTGACGACCGCCGCGGCTTCAGGATCCTCCGGGCGGATATTGCTTCAGGGCCTGGACGAGTGGTTTTCCGACCTGGTCCTGGAGTCGCTGGGGCCCGTCGGCGGCGGCGTCCGGGCGGCCGGGCAGGGCGAGCTGCGCGAGGGCGACCTTCTGATCGCCGGCGGCAATTCGGCCGACGTGGAGCGCCAGCTCGCAGCGCAGGAGGAGGCGAGGCAGGCGGGCGCCCGACTCCTGAGGGTGGCGTGGTCCACCGACCATCTCTGGATCGGACCCTGTGTCGAGCCGGGGCAGGACGGCTGCATCCGATGCTTCCATCTGTGGACATCGAACGACTGGTCGCGCGCCGTCGCGGAGCGGCTTGCCCGGGACAGCGGTTTGACATCCGCCTGGTCCGAGCCCTTTCGATCGGCCGCCGCCGAAGCCGTCGCAAGCGAAGCGCTGACGGGGATGGAGGGCTCGACCGCGCTTTTCCTGTCGGCCGACTTGCGGGAATGGTCGCGTCATTCCTTCTTCAGGCACCCGCAATGCGACCGCTGCTCCCCCCTTCCGGAGGATTCGCCCGGAGCCGCGCTCGCCCTGGCCGGGCCGGGTACGGCGCCCGCCGCCGGGTCGTTTCGGGCGCTCAGCCTGACCGAACTCGAGCGGATCGTCGAGATGGGCGTGGACAGCCGCTGCGGGTTGGTCAGGACCGTCAGCCATGACACACCGTCATTGCTCTTTCCAATGGCGCATGCCGTGCTCTACCCGGACCGGCGGCCGACCAGCTTCGAAGTCGGAGTCGGCCGCACCGGGTCGAGACGAAAGGACGCCGTCGTCGCCGTGCTCGAGGCTATCGAGCGCTTCGCGGGGCTTCGGCCGCGCGGCCGGAAGACGAAGGTCCAGGGGTCCTATTCCGAGTTGAAGGACAAAGCGGTCGATCCGCATCAGTTCATCCTTCATGCGCCGGGCAGCGAGGACGAGCCGGGCTTTCACCTGGCGCCCTACAGCCCCTCCACCCGCTACAGCTGGGTCTGGGGCTATTCCTACCGCCGCGGCGCTCCGGTGCTGGTTCCCGAGCAGCTCGCTTATTACGGCGCATCCCGGGGCGCGGCGTCGGGCGCGCGTTTCGTCAGCGAGAGCTCGAACGGATGCGCCATCGGCGGGAGCATCGAGGAGGCCGTCCTGCACGGCCTTTTCGAGGTGATCGAGCGCGATGCCTTCCTCGCGAACTGGTATTCCGGACGGCCCGTCCCGCGGGTCGACGCGTCCGGGATCGAGGACGAGCTGAGCCGCGCGCTTCTGGCGCAGTGCGGGGCGCATGGGTTCGAGGTCGAGATCCTCGATATCCGGGCAGGCCTGCCCACGCCCGTCTTCGCCGTGTCGTTGAGGAACCGGGAGAGGGACGACCAGCCCGCGCTGGCGGTCGCCGCCGGGGCGCATATCGATCCGCTGCGAGCGCTGCAAGGCGCGCTGGTTGAGACGATATCCGCCCTGGCGATCCGGGACTCGGCCAAGGCCGCCGCTCGGCTGGAGAGAGGTCGTGAGCTCCTGGCCCGTCCCGAGCTCGTCCAGGTGATGGCGGATCATACGGAGCAATGCTGGCCGGTCGAGGCGATCGGCACCCGGGACTTCACGAGATCGAGCGGCCCCGACCTCAACTGGCACAGCGCCTTCGGCGCGGCCGCCGGAGTCGAAGGCCCGGTCGCGACATTGCTTGCCGAGCTGATCGGCGAGGTGATGGCCATCGCCCATGACGTCGTCGTCGTCGACCAGAGCTTCGAGCCTTTCCGCGGCGCGGGCCTGCGATGCGTGAAGGTCTTCGCTCCCGGGCTGCTACCCATGACCTTCGGCCATCAATATCGCCGGATTTCGGAAGAGCGGCTGCGCGCGCTCGCGCCGGACCCGGCGGCCGGCCCGCCGCCAACCGGGTTCCTGCCCCATCCTTTTCCCTGAGACCGGGAGAAGGAAGCGTCGCAGCGACAACAAAGTTGCTCAGCAGAGTTTCGCAGCGAGGGCGGAGGCGGGGCGTCTGATAGTCGTGGGATGCTTGTCAATCGCACAATTTTATGTGGCTCCCAGACAGTATCAAGAGTATCTATCGTTCTTCTGTAGTGGACCGGGGATGATGCAAAGGGCCATGTAAGAAGTTCCGCACCATCTCAGGCAGTAAAGCAGGAGGGGTGAAAATGACCGTGCTACAACATGTTAAATGGACGGTGTTGGCGTTCTTTGCATGCTGCACTGTGCCGGCCTATGCGCAGATCTTGACGAATCCCGGATTCGAAGCGCCGCCGGCGCGCGCCGACGGCGATGCTTATTACGCTTCGAATTCGGGCAATCTCACCGGCTGGACGATCGAGGGCGGCGCCAGCGCCAACGTCGTGCAGGTGGACGGTTCGGGCGGCTACACTTATTCCAACGGCCCCGAGCAGGACGCCTCGAACGCGCCGGCGGGCACGCCCCAGCGTTATCTCGATTTCGGTACCGCCAACAAAAGCGTCTATCAGAGCTTCACGGCCCCGTGCTCCGCCACCTTCCGCTTCGGCGCCTCTTTCTCCGATCGCTCGCATGCCGGCGGCAGCGGCCAGACGATGGTCCTGGCGGGAAATGGCCCGAACGGCGCGCTGCTGGCGTCGAGCCCGACGGTCACCATCGCCGCCAATGGGAGCTATGCGTGGCAGCCGTCCGCCGGAAGCGTCTCGCTGGTCGGCAATCAGGTCTACACGTTCAGGATCGTGATGGACGAGAATTATATGAATACCGATCAGGCGTTCGTCACCCAGGCCGGCGCTTGCGTGCAGACCGTCGACGTGCCGGGCGACCATTATCAATGCTATCGCGTGGTTCGCGGTGCCGCGCTTCCCCCCCAGCCGATCGCGGTGGCGGATCAGTTCGGGCGGTCGCGGATCGTTCTCGCCCGGCCGGTGATGCTGTGCAACCCGTCGGCCAAGGTGCATCGCGAGAAGGATTATCCCGTGAAGTCGCCGGAGCTTCATCTGGTCTGCTATGAGCCGGCGAGGGAGCCCAGGCCGCGGGTCCGCCGTGTGCGGATCGGCAACCAGTTCCAGGTCGCCGATCTCCACGTCGCGGAGCGGGCCATGTTCTGCGTGCCGTCGAACAAGAAGCTGCTCGACGGGCGCGAGTCGCCGCTCAACTGACCGGCGCGGCGGCGTGCGCGGGCCCGTTCCGCGCACGCCGCCCGTGATCCGCCCGCGAAGCGATCCGTGCCGGCCAAGGCCGCGGTCGGCCTCGTCGACCCTGGTAAAGCTTGCGCTCGCCGCCGAAGGTGGAACCCTGGACGGCGAACTTGTAGGGACGCCGACAAGGCATCGAACAAGAAGGTACGAAGATATTGACGACGACAAAAGAGGCGGTCCTCGCCGAATGACGGCCGCCACGCTCAGCGGCGAAGAGGACCGCGCGCACCGGAGCAAAGGAGGAAGCACAGGATCCGGCGCGGCCGTACGGCCCCTGCTCAAGGGCGGCGTCGGATATGAGATCGACGGCGACATCGTACGCGTGTTTCGGGGACGGGACGCCCTGCCGCTGCGCGGCGCGAAGCTTGCGCCCTTGATCGCGCGGCTGCTTGCGACGCTCGACGGGACGAACTCGAGGGCGGAGGTGATCGAGGCGTTGCCCGGCCCGCTCAGGGCGGTCGGCGAGCAGATCGTTTCCGCGCTGGAGCGCAAGGGGATGGTGGTAGAAGGGCCGGAACGGCCAATCCCCAAGGGCATCCCCCCGGAAGTGGCGCGCCTCTCGCAGGAATATGGCGAAGGCTGGGAGGCCCGGCTCATCGGCTGGTCCACAACCCAGGTTCGAGTCGAGGGACCGAAAGCGATGACCGAGAGGGTCCGCGAGATCCTCGAGGCGCAAGGCGTGGGAAGGGTGTCCGCCACCCGCCGGGACACGGCTGGAAAGCCCGAAGTCCTCGCCATCCACATCGACCCGGACTCATCCGTCGAACGCCCGGAATGGAAGATCGGCATAGCCTTGAGTGCCGACGGCGCGACGGTCACGCGCGGAACAGGCCAGGCCACGACCCCCGTCTTATGGCCGGACGCCGCCACGACTCCCCTCGCGTCCGATCTCGCCGTCGCCCTCGCGTCGCTCGAGACGCTCGACGCTGCTCTTCTCGGTCGAGACGCCACGGCCGCAACGCGAATTACCACGATCACGAACGACGGCCGCATAATCCGTCACGAGGGACTCGAGCAGGCCGCTTTCGGGCGCCGGCAGCAGAAGCACGATACCGCCCCAACCGCGCGCGAGGCGGCACGGTCCGCGGCGGACGGGGCGCCCGCCAGGGCCTACCCGGTGCAGATGCAAGGCGCACCCGAAGGACATGCGGGACCAGGTGGGGAAGCGGCCCACCGCGCCGCCGTCGCCGGACGCCAGGTAGATTTCGAGGACGACTGGAGCGAAGCCGTCAGGTCGCTGGCCAGGCTGATCGCCATATATTGGGGGGAGTTCCCCTTCGCGGCCGTCTCGGACGATGGCGCGATGGCCCTGGCCACGACCACGGCACGCGGGGAGGTCGCCACCGCGCGAGCACCGGACGCGGACCAAGCCTTGAGGGATTCGCTGACATCATTGGCCGCGCGGCTGCAAACGACCGTCATGCCGGAAGGCGAGCGGGCGGCCGGGACGGGGAATCCCGTCCGCGACTTTGCGGTCCTGACCTCCGAGAGGCGGTCCGAGAACATCGGGACCATGTGGGGCAATGTCTCCGGGGCCGAGCAGGTGGCACGAAGCGGCGGCGACACCCCGGCCCCGATACGGATCACGCGCGTCCATAACCTGCCGCCGGCGATTGCGACGGCCGACCTCGATCAGGGCGGGGAAGGCCTCGGTTCCTACGAGAAACTCGCCGAGATCGTGCGGCACACCGTCCTCCCCACGCGGTTGGAGGTCGGGTACGACCTGCAGACGCGCGTGCACAGGCCTTTGCCCAGCGGAGGCGACAAGAACGCCGTCAAGCTGCTCGTCGAATGCGACCTGGGGCACGGGCGATCGGTACATGAGGTCGACCTTCACGGCAGGAGATTGGTCGAGACCGACATCCCCGCTGACCAATGGAAGGACGCCAGGGACATAACGTTCCACATCGAAGCCCATGTTGCCGATATGCTGGGCACCTACGGAGAATTCGGCCTCTGCCTGCTCCTCATCGAGGCGGGGGCGATGCGCGCCCAGGTCGGGACGCTCGCACGCACGCTCGGCGTCACCGCGAGCAGAACAAGCGGCGCGTGGGCCGGCACGTCCCGCGAGCGTATCTTGCGGGCGGACATCATGAAGCTGTGGATGGACGCACCACCGAGGAACGGGGGCGTGACGGACGAAATCAAACCCGCCACGAAGCGGACGGCGAGACCGGAGGCACCCGAGCTCGACGCGATGATCGACGAGATGGTCCGCCGCGGCGCAACGGAGACAGACAGTCTCGCGGCGCGCGGACGCGCGCCCATCAGGGAACCCTTCAAATGGACGGGGGAAAGGACGTCGAACGGACGTATCGCCGCGGGGCGTTACGACAAGCGCTGCGAGGATGTCGTCGCAGACATCGTCCGTTCGATTGGGGAATATGAGGGCGGTCCGCACGGGATCGGGGTCGATGTCGTCATGCCGGATCAACGGGGCGCCATCTCTAAAGCGGCCATGGGGGCCGACGGCCTCACGCATACGCCATTGAGGCCGCGAGAGGCGGCCGCGGCGAACATGGCGCTGGGCGGAAACGCCTCGGTGCTCACCATTTACGCAAGACACGGGTTCGCCTCGGACGGAGACGCCAACGCCTATGTCGAAGCCCACATGGCCGCCGGCGAGATCCTCCAGGCCGTGGGCCTCGCGGCCGCCCGGCACGGCTGGTACGCGAGAGGCTATCGGGCGCTGCCGGACTCCGCTGTCGGCGCGACCCTCGCGCTGGACAGACGCCCGCTGCTGCAGATCCAGATCGGGCCCCGCGCCGATCGCCTGAGGTATCGCCTGGCATGAACGACCCGAAACCCGCCTGGCACTCCGTGCACCTCTTCGTGGCTGCGGAACGGGACCTCGACGCGCTCGCCCTCGAGGCGGGATCGTGGATGGCCGACCAAAAGGTTGGGTCTTCCCGGCCATGGTTCTTCATACGATATATGGAGGGAGGGCCTCACTTGAGGTTGCGGGCGAAGGCGGACGATGACGAGGCTTGGTCCTCGCTCAAGCGACACATGACCGACGTCTGCGCGAAGCTCGCTCGTGGCAAAGAGCCCGACCAATGGGCGCGAGCCGTGACAACCCCGACCAGGCGGGGAGAGGTCCACGCGCCGGGACAGGCCGTCGAAATGGCCTACGAGCCCGAGACCATCCGTTACGGCGGGGAAGAAGCCCTGGCCGTGCACGAGGACCTGTTTGCGACATCGAGCGCTATTGCGACGGAGGTGGTGCGGAGGACGGGGCACAACTCCGGCGACAGGGTCGGCGCGGCGATGCGGCTCACGCTCGACACCCTGGCCGGGCTGTTGGGATTGGAAGCAGACCCGCGGCGATACATGGCCGAATACGCCGCATCTTGGAGAGGGGCCTGGGCGGACAACATCGAGAAGCCCAGGACGGTCGGCTTCGACGTGGAGGCGTCCTATCGGGAAAGGGCATCGCGACCGGATGGCGAATTGCCCAAGACGATATCGGGAAAGTGGATTGGCGCCCTGCGCGAGGCCCGCAGACGTCTGGACGAGATCTCCCGGCGAGGAGCGATGATCTCGCCCATGAGCGGGGAGAGGGCCGAGGGCGATGACCCCATACGGTCGGCTATGGCGTCGATGACTCACTCGCAAATCCACATGTTGAACAACCGGCTGGGCCTCTGGCCGAACGTCGAGATCGCCATGGCGGAGGCCCTGGCGACCTCGAACGGCGAGTCGTGAGATCGACGTTCGAACGCTCGTCATCGACGCCGATATCGATCGGTGATCCGCAGATGCGCCGGCATCCACCGGAAGTCCGTGAGGTGTCGTCACGCCGATCGGGAAATCAAGCCTTGACAGATGCTTAGGAAGGCTGTCCAGCTTTCGTGCCCGCTGGGGGCGACGGGAAGGACACAGACAATGGACCGCATCAACCTGGACAACCTCGAACTCGAGTCGATCGACCTTGACGATATCGAGATCCTCAATGCGTCCGACAATAGCGGCACGTCGCCCGACGGCGCGTCGTCCATGCGGGTGACCTGCAGCTGCAGCTGCCCGTGCATGTATCCCGACGAGAAGGCTACGCTCTCGGGCGCCTGAGCCTTCGATCGATGGCCGAGCCGATGGGCCGGCCATGAAGTCGATCGACGACAATAAAGAGTCCGTGACATCTCGTCACGCCGATCCGGTAACCGAGTCTCGACAGAGGCTCGGGAGGGCTCTTCAACTTTTGCGCCCGATGGGGCGGAAGGACGCAGACAATGGACCGCATCGATCTGAACAACCTGGAACTCGAGTCAATCGACCTTGACGACATCCAGATCCTCAATGCTTCCGACAATAGCGGCACGTCGCCCGACGGCGCGTCGTCCATGCGGGTGACCTGCAGCTGCAGCTGCCCGTGCATCGAGCTGCCCGACATCATCGGGTAGGGCGCGACGCACCTACATGATGACTCTCTCTACTGCCGGGAGAGACGCAAAGCTGCATGCCAAGCTGACGGTGTCCACGAGGCTGAATGGCGCCCGCTGAGTTCGCAGGAATTAATTGCGGGCGCCTGAACCTATGCTCGAAGCCGAGCCCTAGGCGGGCCAAGAAGTCGATCGACGACGATGAAGAAGTCGGCGACGTGTCATCACGCCTATCCGGCAACGAGTCTTGACAGAGGCCCAGGAAGGTTCTTCAACTTTCTCCGGCCCGCTTGGGGGCGACGGGAAGGACGCAGACAATGGACCGTATCGATCTGGACAACCTCGAACTCGAGTCGATCGACCTTGACGACATCGAGATCCTCAATGCGTCCGACAATAGCGGCACGTCGCCCGACGGTGCGTCGTCCATGCGGGTGACCTGCAGCTGCAGCTGCCCGTGCATTGACCTCACCTGATTACGGGGACCGGGCGCAACGCGATGCGACCGGTTCAGCGTAACATCAGCGGTCGGCCGCGGGCTATTCATGGCGGAGCGAGCGTCGCTCCTGACCGACGCTTAGGAAGCGGCCGACAATGCAATACGTCCTCCGGGCCAACTGCCACGGCGCAAGCACGCCTCTCGTGCTGGAAGCATTGGCGCCATCGATCGAGACCGTGACCGCCAAGGGGCAGGGCACGGCGGTTGCGTACCAGCCCGACTGGGTGGGCGGAGGGCACATCAGGGTGGCGGTCGACGGCGAGCACCCGGCCGAGGCCATCGAGTATATCGCGCAAGCGCTCCAGGGCCATCTCGACGAGCACGGCGGAGGAGAAGACACGACTCCGGCTGAATATGAGAGAATGCGAAGCGTGCGCGGCCGGCTCACGCCCGATTCGTCTCCCCTGAGGCCGAACGGCGTTGTGGAACGCGGGGATTTCACCCCTCCGAGGGCGCGGAACAACGAAGATCTCGGACATATACGCGACATCTTCAGGTCGAAGACGCTGGAACGCCAATACCGCCTGCGCCGGCTTTGGACCCAGGACCATGGCGACGCCGTCGCCGAACTCGCGTTGCACATGATGGCGCTCGACAGGATCGAATGGGTCGACGACATCAACCTTTGGGCGATGTCGATCCTCGCCCACGCGGACAACAAACGCCACATTTACGAAAGCGAGGCGAACTCGGCCATCCTCGACGCGCTCGAACAGCGGCTGCTGTCGCGCCTCGATTCTGCGGAGTTCCGAGATAATGGAAGCTGCGGCGACGATGCGCGCGGCTTCGTTCAGGCATTGCAGGCGCAGTACGATGCCCATGTTGCCTTCTGGCATGCGAACGAGGATCTCGTATTGTCGTGGGGTCGCAAGGACGGCGAGGACGAGCCGCCCGTTCCCGTGAGCCAGGAACGCTGGCGCGAGATCGCGAGGGCGCCCAGGCGGGTCATCTACCGGCACATGATCAACGATGTATACGATCTGCAGCTGACATCGGGCATGACGGTGGCGGCGAAACTGCTTGCGTGCCACACGATCGACCGGGTCCTCCGCCGGCACATGCCCGAGACCTTCAGGCGCATCTGGGACAACGCCGCCAAGATGTAGCGGCAGGCGGTTGTAACCCGGACAAGTAGGAGCATTGCGTGCCAGGCGACGACGAGGAGACGACATACGCATGCCCGGTCGTCGTCAAGCGCCTGGCCGGTCTCCCGGTCGGGACCCTCGCCACCAACGGCGCGACGTACGCCGCGATCGCCGC
Organism: Allosphingosinicella sp.; assembly: GCA_036399975.1. Taxonomy (GTDB): domain Bacteria; phylum Pseudomonadota; class Alphaproteobacteria; order Sphingomonadales; family Sphingomonadaceae; genus Allosphingosinicella. Next base: position 7,200 of record DASWLZ010000037.1, on the reverse strand, counting down.
TCTCGGGGCGGCGGAGACGCGCATGGCCCATGCGGCGCGGCCGGCCGTGGAGGCTCTCGAGGAGGCGGTTCCCCATCTGCATGCAAGATCGCGCAAAGCCGCGAACGCGGCCCTCGCGGTCAAACGCGCCCTGCACAACGGCAAGCGGCCGCGCGACAAGGATATCGAGAATGCCCTCGACGAGCTAGGGCCTGACGCGGCGGATCGCGTGCGGCGCGCCCTTTCCGCCATCGAGGAGGTCGCCCGGGCGAAGGGCGAATACGAAGCGGCCTACCGGCACGAGCTCCACGAGATGAGCTCCAAGGCAGTCGAAACCATCGGTCGCGAGGACCTCGCCTCCGCGATGCGCAACAGCAACCCGGAACTTGCCGCCCGTATCGACGGGGCGAGACTCGATCCCGGCTGCATGAAGGCCAAGGACCTCGCCAACGCCAGGACCGGCGCGGTCAGGCAGGTTGCGCGCATCTCGCTCAAGACAAGCCCATTCGGCGTCTATGGCGAAGTCGAGATCGGGGGCTGGCCCCAGGACGGTTTCGCCGACGCCCCGCCCGAAAGGAGGATACGTTCCCAGCCGAACTACGGACCGATCGGGCACGTCGTGGAATGGCTCGCGACCGACTTCGACAAGCTGAGCGACCAAGCGCCGTTGCGATTGAATGCAAGCCTGACCCTGGAGCAGGGGACGTTGAGGTGGCGCAAGGTGGAGAACGGCCCCCCGTCATGGCGCGTGCGGCACGTCAAGATGACCGAGTCGACGAGCACTTCCGCGGCGTTGAAGGTCGTCGTCGCGGCCATGGCCAAGGTCGACCGGATGACGAAAGCTATATTGGTGTCGGCCCTCCGTCAGATGCTGCCAGGCCAGGGCAGCGAAAAGATCACGAATCTGGCGCGCTCTGCGATCGCCAATCAAATGGTCGTCTGTGGAGCGATTTACGGACAACGGCCACTCGAGGCCGCCCGGCGGATGGCCGAAGCGCTCGACACCGGGCTTGCCGAGGAATTCGCCTCCAGCCTCGACGCGGTAATGGGGGCCGCCAGTGCCGGCGACGCGGAGCGGACCGCAACCCGAATGGCCGGATTGGCCCGGGTGGCAGGGGCCGGGATCAGGCCGCAGGACGTGCGACCCGCCATTTTCCAGGACGCCTATTCGCAGGGACGGGCGTTCACGTTCAAAGAAGGGCCGGGGTTCGTCGAGGAGCTCGCGACGGCCGTCCGTTTCGCGCAGGCGCTGGACCAGCCCGGCCACATCGAAAGCGCCCGCGCGCATATCGCGGCCCGTTTCGTCGAGAGGCACGGGGAGGGAGCGAAGGCTCCGGCCATGCCCTTCCTGGAACATTACGTAGGCTCGCTGCAGGACGGGATGACGGACCTGTGGAAAACAATCAGGAGAACGGAAGAGGGCCGGCACCAGGCGAAGATTGCCACGATCTCCGCCGTCCTGAACGAGGGCGGCAACGAGCCTGTGCGCCTCACGAGCGAATGGGCGCGAACGTTCATCGACAAGCAGACGAGACCGCGCGCGGTCTCGCAGATGTGCTTCATGCAGGAATATGTCGAGGACGGGGAAACGCGCTACGCGCTCAACCGCTGCCACGCCGGATGGGCCGGCAGCTTCTCCCGGTTTCTGGACGACGACTCCTGGGCGATCGGACCGATCCGGGAATATCTGGAAATGGTATCGGAGGAAGGCGGGGCAGCGGAGATCCTCGGCTGGTTCGGCTTCAACGCCGCAGACCGTCCCGACATCCTCCCGCGCAAGGTCTTCATACCCCCGATCGACGACCCCGGGAGCGGCGCCGAAAGCATAGAATCCTACGGCCTGCGACATCGGCCGGAACTTGGCGACCTGGTGTTCACCGGGGCGGACGGTCGCGACACCAATTTGACGTTCACGGCGATCCTGGCGACCGGCGTCATGCCGCGGCTCCACCTGGTCGCGCGCACGCTCGGCGCCAACACGGAAAGCGTGGTCGAGACATGGGTGCCGTTCACCGCGCACGTGCGGGAGGATTCGGACGGCGTCAAACGGTGCCCACGAGTCGACGTCGGCAGGATAACCGTCTGCCGCCGGCAGTTGATCGCGCCTTACGCCCGGACGCCCGGCGGCGACATGGACGACGTCGGATACCACCGCGCCTTCAACGACTGGATGGACGGCGAGGCCATGCCGGGGTGGATCTATGTCACCGCCCCCGACGACCGGTCCAGAGGTGGCGAGGCGAACCGACGCCCGAAGCCGATGCCGGTCGACCGCCGCAACCCGGCCATGGTCCAGGCGATGCGCAAGGAGATCGTGGGCACGTCGGGGGATGTGAGGTTCGTCGAGGCGTTGCCGCAACCGACGGACGTGCCGTCCGGTGACGATGGCGAAAGGACGATGGCCGAAATCGGCGTCGAATTCACCGTCGTGCGCGGAGGCATATAGGGAGGACGCGATGGAGCGACCAAAGGCCAAGCCCAACGTGAGGTGGCGCGTGATGGAGCGCGGCCTCCTGGTCACGCACGGTGACGACGGATTCGTCCTCCCCAATCCCAAGGTCGCCGCTATCGCCGAAAAGCTTGTCGGCGAGATCGACGGACGCCGCACGGCGCCGGAACTGGAGGCCGCGCTGCCCGAGCGCGCGCGGCCGCTAATGGCCGCGATCCTGTCGCAGATGGCTGAGAAGGGGATGCTGGTCGAAGCACCGCGCGGACTTGTGGCGGCCGAAGTGGTCGAATCCGGCACTGGCCTGTTGGCGTTGACAATCGGCGGCGACTGGGAGGAACGCCTCCGCACATGGTCGGAGACCGGAATTTCCATAAGCGGACCCGACGCGGGGGAGGTCGACAATCTCGCCCGACAGGTCGTGGAGGCGGGCGGGCGAGTAGCGAGCCGGGGCGGCTCCGACAGGATCGAGATCCGTGCGACTGCCCGCGCGACCGTGGTCGTCGCCGAGACGCGCTCGGGGACGGTCATAGGTACGGCGGACCCGGGGCACGAGGCCGAATGGCCCGGGTCGAACATCCCCTTGCCGCAAGGCAAGGCCGAAGAACGTCCCCAGAAGCACGAACGCCGCATGATCGTCTCGGCGACAATTGTGCGCCACGCGCTGCTTGCGGCGCTCGCGCCCGACGCGGTGGCCGGGAAAGTGGTCGTGGTGGATGGCAGGGGCTTGGCAAGCGAGTTCGACCTGGAAGCGGACAACCCGCTTGGCATAGCGTCCGTCGAACGGCCGGACCCACTGGCCGACACCAGCGAATGGCTGAACGACGCCAGCCCGTTGGCGGCGGGCGTGGACGTCGAGCCCGCCTTCCCCCTGGCGCACCGGACAATCACGTTGAAGGGTAACGGCGACGAGCCCGAGACTGTGATCATCGAATGGGGCCTGAGCCCGCGGGAAGCGGACGAGCGGGCCTTGGGGGCGGCGCTCGCGGAACTCGCCGCCAGGAGCGGAATCGAAGCCCGATCCGAAGACGAAGCCGAAAAGCAGGGACATGGCGAACCGCGCAGCGTCGTGCCGGACGATCTCGACGGCAGGGCGGCGCTTCTGTGGCGGGTCTCCGAACTCTATACGGGGCGCGCGCCGGCCGTGCGGGCGGTCCAACGGGCCAAGGGATGGACGGCGACCGCGACGCTCGGCGAAATCAGGGGGGACGGTGCCGGCGTGGACAAAGGCGAGGCCGTGGCGAGCGCCATCGGCAACGCGCTGAGCAAAGTGCAGACCGGGATGGCGCCGACTGGCCAGGCCGGCACGGAGCGGAACGCGACATGAGCATCGTCGAATGGACCCACGGGGCCGAGACATGGCTGCTACCGGAAGGAGCTTGTCTCGAGTGCCTCAAGGCGTGGCGCATGAACGAACTCAGCCGCGACTGGGGCGATCCGCCGGCCAGGCATGTGAGGCCGCTTATCGACGCGCACAAGGCGGCTATGGCGGCCGACCCGGACGCACGGCCGCGACGAATCGACTCGCTGACCGGCCAGGCGCACGAGCACGCGCTCAATCGGCACCCGGGATGCGACAGGCACGACGCCCGGGCGATGGGCCGGGCGCACGCGGAGGTCATGCTGTCGCGCGGCGACGAAGCGCATGGCGGGATGAGGAAATTGTCTGCCGGGGACTTGAAACACGCGGTCGCGGGTCTCGTCGACAGCCACATCGGCGTGGTGCGCGACATTACCGAGTTCCGCAACGACAGCCCCATGTCGGGGGCGAGCGCGCGTCTCCGGCCGCTCGCCGGGCCGCAGGACCTCGAATACGGCCATGGCCGCAGCGGAATGCCGGCGGCGGACCGCGTGACGGCGGTCGCCGAAGCGGTCGAGCGCTGGGGCGCACTCCGTCCCTGGCGCGGGGTCGAAATCGTCAAGGCGAGTAGGAACGCGTTGGGCGACGACGCGGTCGACCCGCGCGGGTTCATCCTGAACGACGAAGATCCTGGCCTCGCCCATTGGCGGCCCTATGACGAAGCCGCCGAATACCAATGGATGTGGGGATGGTCGGCGCGCAGGGGGGCGCCCGTCCTGGTCCCCCTCCAGCTCGTCCACTTCGGGCTCAGCAACCCCCTCGGCGGACGCTTCGCCTACGAGATCTCGAACGGGTGCGCCGGCGGCGGCAGTGTGGGCGAAGCTGCGCTCTACGGGCTGCTCGAGGTGGTCGAGCGCGACGCCTTCCTGACGAGCTGGCACTCGTCCCGCCCGGTCGACGAGATCTCGATGGACGTGCTCGACGACTGGGGGCGCGGCGTCGTCGCCCGCCTTTCCGGCGAGGGCGTCGAGGTCTCTCTCCTCGACATCGGCTGCGGCCTGCCCGGCCACGCGGTGGCAGCGGAGATCCGTGACACGACCGGGCGGTACCTGCCCTGGCTCAGCCAGACGGCGGCGGCACATCCCGACCCCGCCAAGGCCTGCGCCGCCGCGCTCCAGGAGGGCGCCGGCATGCTCGGCGTGTATGACGCGGAGGAGCGGGCCAAGCGGCGTCTCGAGGCAGAAGCCCTGCTGATGGCCCCCGAAACCGTCCTGACGATGCACGACCATGCCGCCCAAGGCAACGCGCCCTCGGCGCTGGGCTCCAAGGCCTTCAGGCGCAGCGGGCATATGATCGCGCCCGCCCGGGTCCGCGAACGCGACGCGCACGAGCTGTTCGACGAATATGCATCGGCCACGCTCGCGCACGCGGAGGACGTCATCGTCGTGGACCAGAGCTACACGCCGGCGCGCGAACGGGGCCTGCACACGGTCAAGGTGCTCGCGCCTGGTCTGCACAGCATGACTTTCGGGCACAAGCGCGCGAGACTATCGGCCGACCGGCTCGCGCTGTTCGCCCCGCGCGGGGGGTGGCGCCTGGAGCCGCACCTCTTTCCTTAAGCGGAAAATGCCGTTGGTGGAGGCGACACATACACTGAGCAATGCTTTGGGCGAACCACCGCTTCGCCAGCTGACGCGGCTCAGGAGTGAAATGCAAATCTCGATGGCTCAACTGACTGCCCGGCTGTTTCCCGAAGACCCGTTTCTGGGGATGGAGTTCGGAATTGTCGCGCGCATCTGCCTGCCCGACTGGACATGCGGAGCGGGGGTGACGCGGCCGGCGCGAGCGGCGCGGGCAATATCCGTCCGCAAGATGGCGCTTTCGCTCGGCAACGCGTTCGAAACCACCCGCCGCCATTGCCGCCAGCTGATCGAGCGCGGGGTGTTCGCCGAGTCGCCGCAGGGTGTCTCGCTTGCGCCTGCCGAGGCCAATGAGGCGCTGGTCCTGTCATATTATCTGGGCGTCCACGACCGCTTCGTCCGGCTGATCGAGGATGTTTCGAGAACGTGCGACATCAACTTTCGGGTTGCGCACGGCCGGGACTTCGAAATTGCCGACGTGATCGTACGGGGGCTCGACGTTCTGCTCCAGCCGGTCGACACGTTCCGGCTGCCGGGGACGAGCAGGGTGGCCCACCTGCTCTGGGCAGCGCTGACCGTCGTCGCGGTGCGCCGGGTGACCTACGATCCGCTGCTGTGCCGGCGCTTCGGCCGCTCGATCCCGCCCGACGAGGTTCGGGCCGCAATCTCGCTCCGCCGCCTGGCGGCGGCCGTGGCGATCCCCTACGCGACCGCCTGGCGGCACGCGCAGAGGCTCGAGGCGAGGGGGCTCGTCACCCGCGTCGGCGGCAACCGCTGGACTGTGCTCCAAAGCAATCTCATCGACCGGCATGTCCAGGAGATCGCCATTTCGCCGAGCCTGCTTCTGCTTCCCAAGCTTCGGGAGCTCACGCTCCTCGGCCTCGATCCGGCACGCGCGGCCGAATATTATCGCCAGGCGCGGCCGCCGCTCGCCGACTTCGGGACGAGCGTTGAACCGGAGGCCGGCACCGGACTCGGCCTGCCGCCGTCGCTGAACGATCGGATAGAGAGCCGGTAGAGCATTCTGCGTTTGGTGTGAATCGTCATCCCGGACTTGATCCGGGATCCACCTTCTTCAAACGCTTTGAACGATATGGAAAAGGTGGATGCCGGATCAAGTCCGGCATGACGAGGATGGGCCCAAGCAAACGTCCAACGCCCCAGCCTTGGCCTGCGAGTGCCGCAGGTAAGCTCTCTGCCCTCCGAACAGAAATCGCATCATAAATAATACGGTTATCCACTTTGGGTCACTGTCCGCTCTACTCCCGCCTTTTCAACGGCTAGGTTCGAGCACGTGGTCAGGGGTCCCGAGTTCGGGAAGTCCTTCTTGGGGGGTATCGGTATCGTTGTCGCTAACGCGATCCCGATTGTGGGGGAGGTTTCGTCATGGACAATGCATTCGGCGCGACTGCGCCGGTAACGGAGACCTCCTCCCCGAGAGACATCGACAGATCGTCCGCGGCCCACCGCGTCGAGGCCTGGAACGAATGGGATCCGCTCGAGGAGGTCGTCGTCGGCCGAGTCGACGGGGCCTGCTTCTCGCCGACCGAGCCGGGGTACCGCGCGGAGATACGCGACCCCGCGCTCGCGCGCACCATCCCCTGGCCGCGCGGCTCGAAGCACCCGCGAGTCATCGACGCCGCCAACCGCCAGCTCGATCATCTCGCGGCGGTGCTCGAGGCCGAGGGCGTCACCGTGCGCCGCCCCGCGGCGATCAAGTGGGACCAGCCGCTGCGCACGCCGACCTTCGAGGTCGAGAACATGTACTGCACCGGCTGCCCGCGCGACGTGATGATCACGATCGGGCACGAGGTCATCGAGGCGACCATGTCGCG
>DASWLZ010000036.1:0-56053 GCA_036399975.1 Allosphingosinicella sp. | reverse complement strand
TCGATGTCGACCTTGGCGCCCGTCGTCGCGACGATCTCGCGGATGATCTTGCCGCCGGTGCCGATGATGTCGCGGATCTTGGTCTTGTCGACCTGCATCGTCTCGATCCTGGGCGCATGGGCGCTGAGCTCGCCTCGGACTTCGCCCATCGCCTTGGCCATCTCGGCGAGGATGTGGGCGCGGCCCTCCTTGGCCTGGTCGAGGGCGATGCGCATGATCTCCTCGGTGATCCCGGCGATCTTGATGTCCATCTGGAGCGAGGTGAGGCCCTTCTCCGTTCCGGCGACCTTGAAGTCCATGTCGCCGAGATGGTCCTCGTCGCCGAGGATGTCGCTGATCACCGCGAAGTCCTTGCCCTCGAGGATCAGGCCCATGGCGATTCCCGAGACCGGCCGGGCGATCGGGACGCCGGCGTCCATCAGAGCGAGGCAGCCGCCGCACACCGTCGCCATCGACGAGGAGCCGTTCGACTCGGTGATGTCGGCGAGGACCCGGATCGTGTAGGGGAATTCCTCGTGGCTGGGCAGGACCGGATGAAGCGCCCGCCAGGCGAGCTTGCCGTGGCCGACCTCGCGGCGCCCCGGGGCTCCGAAGCGACCCACTTCGCCGACCGAGTAGGGCGGGAAGTTATAGTGGAGCATGAAGCGGGTGTAGGAGAGGCCCTCCAGGCCGTCGATCATCTGCTCGGCGTCCTTGGTGCCCAAGGTGGTCGTGCAGATCGCCTGGGTCTCGCCGCGGGTGAACAAAGCCGAGCCATGGGTGCGGGGCAGGAAGCCGACCATTGCCTCGATCGGGCGGACCGTCTTGGTGTCGCGGCCGTCGATGCGCACGCCTTCCTTGAGGATTGCGCCGCGGACGATCTCCGCTTCCAGCTTCTTGACCAACTTGAGGGCGCCGAGATAGCCGGCGGGGTCCGAGGCTTCCATGTCGGCGAGGCCGGTGCGGGCCTTGGCCCGGGCCTCGTTGATCGCGGTCTGGCGCTGCTGCTTGTCGGTCAGCTTGTAGGCCGCGGCGAGGTCGGTGCCGATGAGGCCGCGAAGCGTCTCCTTGATCGCCTTGGTGTCGGTCGGCTCCTCGAGCTCCCACGGATCCTTGGCGGCCTTTTCGGCGAGGCTGATGATGCCCTGGATGACCGGCTGGATCGAGCGGTGGGCGAACATGACGGCGCCGAGCATGACGTCCTCGGAAAGCTCCTTGGCCTCCGATTCGACCATCATCACCGCATTGTGGGTGCCGGCGACGACGAGATCGAGCTCGCCTTCCTTGACCTGGTCCTGGGTCGGGTTGAGGATGTAGTCGCCCTCGGCATAGCCGACGCGGGCGGCGGCGATCGGGCCCATGAACGGGATTCCGGAGAGGGTAAGCGCCGCGGAAGCGGCGATCATCGCCACCACGTCCGGCTCGTTCTCGCCGTCATAGCTCATCACATGAGCGATCACGAGAACCTCGTTGTAGAAGCCCTCCGGGAAGAGCGGCCGGATCGGGCGGTCGATGAGGCGGCTGGTGAGAGTCTCCTTCTCGGTGGCGCCGCGCTCGCGCTTGAAGAAGCCGCCCGGGATGCGCCCGGCGGCCGAGAATTTTTCCTGGTAGTGAACGGTGAGCGGGAAGAAATCCTGCCCCGGCTTGACGTTCTTCGCTGCCGTAACGGCGCAAAGGACGACGGTCTCGCCGAGGGTCGCGAGAACCGCGCCGTCGGCCTGACGGGCAACCCGGCCCGTTTCGAGAGTGAGCGTCTTGCCGCCCCACTCGATTTCCACTTTCTTCATGTCGAACATAGTTTTTCCTTCAACGCCCGGCGCCAGATGCGCCGGGGGCCTGTAGTGGACCGATGTTGGTCCAGGAGGATCGGCGGGATTGCCCCTCCTCCGTCACCCCGGACTTGATCCGGGGTCCACCTCATTCCGTTCCTGACGGAGAGAAGAAGGTGGATCCCGGCTTTCGCCGGGATGACGCAATACGTAATCGGCCCGCCGAGGCGGGCCGAACGATTGCGTCACTTGCGAAGCCCGAGCTTCGCGATGAGTGCGGTGTAGCGCTCGTGATCTTCCTTGCGGATATAATCCAGCAGGGAGCGGCGCTTGTTGACCATCATCAGGAGGCCGCGGCGGGAGTGATTGTCCTTCGCGTGCGCCTTGAAATGGGCAGTGAGGTTGTTGATCCGCTCGGTGAGGATCGCGACCTGGACCTCGGGGGATCCGGTGTCGCCCGACTGGCGGGCATTGTCTTCGATGATTTCCTGCTTGCGCTCGGCGGTAACCGACATCGTCAAACTCCTTCGTCTAGATGTTGAAGCCGCGGACCACGCGAAGCTCTCCTTCGCTAAGCTCCACAAGCGCAACCGGAACAGACTGGTCGGTCGCTAGATGAAGCCCTGGCTTTGCGGCGATCCCGGCCAATCTGCGCCCCTCGCGGAGCGCCCTTGCCTGGTCGGGGGTGACGGGTAGAGCCGGGATGTCGTCCAGCCCCGCCGTCAGCGGCAAGAGTGCCTGTTCAAGCTGCCGCGCCTTAGCGAGTTCCTCCATTTTGTCCAGCGAAATCGCGGAAGCGAGGGTGAACGGCCCGGCCTTGAGCCTCCTCAACATGGTGACGTGGCCGACGCAATCCAAGGCGCAGGCGATGTCGCGGGCGAGCGAGCGAATGTAGGTGCCCTTCGAGACCCGGGCGGTGAGGGTGACTTCGCCCAGTTCCTCCCCGGAACGGGGAGGGGGACCATGCGAAGCATGGTGGAGGGGACCCGTCTTTCCGCTGCTCGAACGCTGGGCCCCCTCCACCACCGGCTTCGCCGGCGGTCCCCCTCCCCGTTCCGGGGAGGAACGAAGGTCGTGCACCGTCACCCGCCGCGTCTTCATCTCCGGCGCCTGCCCCGCCCGAGCCAATGCGTAAGCCCTTTTCCCGTCCACCTTGAGCGCCGAATAAGCGGGCGGCACCTGATCGATCTCACCGGTGAATCGCCCCAGCACCGCCTCCACCTGCGCGAGCGTCGGCCGAACGTCCGACGTCGCCCTCACCTTCCCTTCGACGTCGAGCGTATCGGTCTCCTCCCCGAACCGGATCGTGAACTCATAGACCTTGTCGGCATCGAGCATCCGACCGGCGAGCTTCGTCGCCTCGCCCAGCGCCACCGGCAGGACCCCGCTCGCCAGCGGGTCCAGAGTCCCGCCATGGCCCACCTTCAGCTTCGGGTAGCCGCCCTCCCTCAGCGCCCGCTTCACCTTCGAGACGATGTCGGTCGAGCCGGGCCCGACCGGCTTGTCGATGATCAGCCAGCCGTGGATGGCTTCAGCCGCCGACGAGCCTGGCCGGGCGCTGCTTCGCCCCGGCCTCGCTTAACCGCTCCATGAAGTGCCGGCGGCAGAGCGCCACGTAGCGGTCGTTGCCGCCGATCTCGGTCTGGGCCCCGGTCGCCACCGCGGCGCCGGTCGAGTCGACCCTGAGGTTCATCGACGCCTTTCGGCCGCATTCGCAAATCGCCTTCAATTCTACCAGCTTGTCGGCGAGCGCGAGCAGAGTGGCGCTGCCCTCGAACAGATTGGCCTGGAAGTCGGTCCTGAGCCCGTAGGCGAGGACGGGAAGGTCGAATTCGTCGCAAATGGCGGCGAGCTGCAGCACCTGGACGCGGCTCAGGAACTGGGCTTCGTCGATCAGGATGCAGTGGAGCGGCCTCTTCTTGAGCTCCGCCTCCACCTCGCGGCGAAGGTCCGTCTCCGGCTCATAGGCATTGGCCTGGGCGGTGATCCCGATCCTCGAATCGATGACCCCGAGGCCGGAGCGGTCGTGCACCGCCGCGGTCCAAAGCATCGGCTCCATCCCGCGCTCGCGATAATTGAACGCGGTCTGCAGAAGCACTGTGGATTTACCTGCGTTCATCGCTGCGTAGTAGAAATAGAGCTTGGCCATATCGCCTTGTACATGGGTGGCGCCGGAGCGCCAGCCGAGTCAGCCCCCCAGGAACAACCGGAGCAGCCATTCCACCGGCGGGCGCACCACCCGCTCGACGACATTGGCCTCCGGCACCAGCATCGGCAGGATGAGCAGGAGAAAGATGAGCAGCAGGAAGCCGAACCGCCCCAGCTTCGCATAATGGCGGGCGAGGCGGCGCGGCAGCAGCCCTTCGACGACATGGCCGCCGTCGAACGGAGGCAAAGGCAGGAGGTTGAAGACGGCAAGGAAGAGGTTGATCGCGATGAAGTTGAAGAGGTTGAGCAGGAGGAACAGCTGTCCCGGCCCGGCCGGCGGGCCGTCGGGACGGACCAAAGCCAGCACGATCCCGGCCAGAAGCGCGAGCAGCAGGTTCATGCCGGGGCCGGCGAGGGCGACGATCATCATGTGGAGGCGCGGGTTGCGCATCCTTTGCGCCACCACCGGCACCGGCTTCGCCCATCCGAAGACGGGGGCTCCGCTCACCGCAAGCACCAGCGGAAGGAGGACGGTTCCGAACGGATCGACATGCCGGACCGGATTCAGGCTCAGCCTTCCCTGGTCGCGGGCGGTCGGATCGCCGAAAGCGCTTGCGACCCAGCCGTGCGAAATCTCGTGAAGCACGATCGCGACGACCAGCGGGATCAGCCAGGTGGCGATCTGGAAGGCCATGTTGTCAGGCGCCACCGGCCGCCTTCCATTCGTCGGCGAGGATGGAGAAGAGGATCGTGTCGCGCACATGGCCGGTCCAGGTGATCCGGTCCTGCCGCATCACGCCTTCCCGCACGCCGCCGATCTTGGCCATCGCCGCCTGCGAGCGGGTGTTGCGCGCATCGACCCGGAACTCCACCCGCCGGAAGCCGCAGCCGAAGGCGCGCGCAAGCATCAGGTCCTTCACCCGGCGGTTGAGGCCGGAGCCGCGAAGCCGCGGGAGGTAATAGGTGTTGCCGATCTCCAGCACTGCGCGGGTCCGGTCGATCCCGAGAAAGCAGCTCATCCCCGCCATCTCGCCGCCGAGGAAGATCGAGAAGCAGCGCCAGTCGGGGCGCGACCGGATGAGGTCGAAGGCCGCGTCGAATCGGTCGGGATCGTAGGAGGTCGCATAAATGGACCAGATATCGAGATCCTGCGCGCAGGCCGCCTTCAGCGCCTCGCGATGGGCTTCGGCCATCGGGTCGAGGCTCAGATCGCCCTCCCGCATCGGAGCGCCGAGGGCGGCGAGATCAAGGCGCGCCGTCACCAGTGGGAATGCCCGGCGCGGCCACCGCCCCGGCCGTCATGCTGAACTTGTTTCAGCATCCAGGGACGAGCCGCCTCGCGGATGGAGAACTGGACCCCCAAACACGTTCAGGGTGACGAATGGAGAGAAGGGCGGTGCTAACCCTCGACCCCATCGGCGCCATCCTCCCGTCCCAGATCCTGAGCCACCTTAGGCGCTCTCAGCAGCTTGTCGATATGGCTGCCCTCGTCGAAGCTCTCGTCGAGCAGGAATTTGAGCTTGGCGGCATATTTGGTGTTCACCCGCCGGGCGACCTCGCTCTGCAGATAGGCGGTGTTGGTGCGCAATGCCTTGAGCACGCCCTGGGCGTTCGCGCCGAGCAAAGGGATGACGAACGCCGTCGCATGGCGCAGATCGGGGGACATCCGCACCTCGGTGACCGAGACGAGATGGCTCGCGAGCGTCTCGTCATGGACGTCGCCGCGCATGAGGATGTCGGAGAGCGCATGGCGCACCTGCTCGCCGACGCGGAGCAGTCGGACGGAGCGGCCTTCGGTGGATTCGGTCTGTTTCATATCACCTCCGTCATGCCAGCGAAGGCTGGCATCCCGGCGGGTGAAAAGCACTGGAGCCCTTCACCCACCGGGGCCCCAGCCTTCGCTGGGGCGACGTTACAAAGTCCGAGCGCGCTCCTCGACCTCGAAGACCTCGAGATGGTCGCCCGGCTTGATGTCGTTCGTGTCGGCGAGGAGGACTCCGCATTCGAGGCCCGCCCGGACCTCGGCGACGTCGTCCTTGAACCGGCGAAGCGACGAGATGGTCGTCTTGGAGACGATGACGTCCTCGCGCGTCAGGCGGGCGTGGATGCCCTTGCGGATGACACCCTCCAGAACGAGCAGGCCGGCGGCCTTGTCCTTCTTGCCGGCCGGGAAGACCTCCTGGACCCTCGCACGGCCGAGCACGGTCTCGATCATCTCGGGGCCAAGCTCGCCCGCCATCGCCTGCTTCACCCAGTCGGTGAGATGGTAGATGACGTCGTAATAGCGGAACTCGACCTTGTTGCGCTCCGCGACTTCGCGCGCCTTGGCGTTGGGCCGGACGTTGAAGCCGATAATCGGGGCTCCCGACGCGCTCGCCAGGATGACGTCGCTCTCGGTGATCGCGCCCACTCCGGCGTGGAGGATCCGCGCCTTGATATCCTCGGTGGAGATCCGGTTGATCGCGCTCGCGATCGCCTCGACCGAGCCCTGGACGTCGCCCTTGACCACCAGCGGGAACTCGATCGCCTGGTTGGCCTTGGACGCGAACATGTTCTCGAGGCTGATGGGAGCGGTCGTGGTCCGCTTGCGGTCGAGGACGCTCTGTCGGTAGGCCGCGACCTCGCGGGCGCGGGCCTCGTTCTCGACGACGGTGAGCGTGTCGCCGGCCGACGGAACGCCGGAAAGCCCGAGCACCTCGACCGGGACGGACGGCCCCGCCTCCTTCACCTGCTTGCCCTTGTCGTCGATCATCGCCCGGACCTTGCCGGGGACGGCGCCGACCACGAAGATGTCTCCGACCCTCAGGGTTCCGCGCTGAACCAGCACGGTGGCGAGCGGGCCGCGGCCCTTGTCGAGCTTGGCCTCGACCACCGCGCCTTCGGCGCTGCGGTTCGGGTTCGCCTTCAGCTCGAGCAGCTCGGCCTGGAGCGAGATGGCTTCGAGGAGGCCGTCGAGATTGGTCTTCTTGAGCGCCGAAACCTCGACGTCCTGGACCTCGCCGCCCATGTCCTCGACGAGGATCTCGTGCTGGAGAAGCTCCTCGCGGACCTTCTGCGGGTTGGCCCCGGGCTTGTCGATCTTGTTGATCGCGACGATCATCGGCACGCCGGCGGCCTTGGTGTGGTTGATCGCCTCCACCGTCTGCGGCTTCAGGCCGTCGTCGGCGGCGACCACCAGGATGACGATGTCGGTGACGTTGGCGCCGCGCTGACGCATCTCGGTGAACGCCTCGTGGCCCGGAGTGTCTAGGAAGGTGATCTTCGACTTGTCGGGCAGGGCGACCTGATAGGCGCCGATGTGCTGGGTGATCCCGCCCGCCTCGCCGGAGACGACGTTGGCGCCGCGGATCGCGTCGAGCAGCGAGGTCTTGCCGTGGTCGACATGGCCCATGATCGTCACCACCGGCGGACGCGGCAGGAGGCTCTCCTGCGGGTCCACATCGGCCTCGGTCTGGATGTCGGCATCGCTCTCGGAGACGCGCACCATCCGGTGGCCGAATTCCTCGATGAGGAGCTCCGCCGTATCTTGGTCGATCGTCTCGGTGATGGTGACCGGGGTGCCGAGCTTGAACAAGGCTTTGACGAGATCGGCGCCGCGCTCGGCCATCCGGTTGGCGAGCTCCTGGACGGTGATCGCCTCGGGGACGATCACGTCGCGCACCTGCTTGGCGGACGGACCCGATTGCTGGTGAGCCCTCTTTTCCTTCTCCCGCGAACGCCGAAGCGCGGCGAGGCTCCGGGCGCGGCTGTCGTCCTCGCCGGAAAGGGCGCGGGTGACGGTGAGCTTGCCGGCATGGCGGCGGTCGTCGCGGCCGCGGACCGGGCGAGCCGGCGGCTTGGGCGCGGGGGCATGCCCCTTGGGGCGGGCGTGGGCCGGGCGGCGGTCCTCCTCCTCGTCCTCGGCGGCGGGGGCGGGCGCCGGAGCGCCCTCGGCGGGGCGCGCCGGCTCCTCGGAGGCCCGGCGAGCCTCTTCCTCGGCCGCGATGCGAGCGGCTTCGGCGCGCTCCTCTTCGGCGCGCCGATTCTCCTCGGCGCGGCGCTTCTCCTCCTCGGTGGCCTCGGCGGCCTGCCGATCCTCGCGGCGGCGGGCTTCCTCGAGCGAGGAGAGACGGGCCTCCTCGGCTTCACGGAGCAGCCGCTCCTGCAGCTCGCGGCGCGACGAGGGGTCGCTGGCGGGGCGCTGCGGCGGGGCGGGCTGGGGCGGCGCGGGCGCGCGGGCGACCGGCGCGGCCGGCTTCGGCGCTTCCGGGACGGGCGCGGGCGCCGCCTCGGGGGGCGCTCCGCCGGGGCCGAGGATCCGGCGCTTCTTGACTTCGACCACCACGGTGTTCGAGCGGCCGTGGCTGAAGCTCTGCTTGACCTTGCCGGTCTCGACGGTGCGCTTCAGGCCCAGCGGGGCGCGCGCTCCGAGCTTCGGCTTATCTGACGTCTCGCTCATTACTTTCCTTCGCTCACATTCCCAGCCGACGCGTCCGGCATGCCCGCCGCAGCGGCACTTAGCCCAGCCTCGGATCCGATAAAAGCGCGCCAACGCCCGAGCGCATGCTCGACACGCGCGGCGGCTGCACGATCAATTATTGCGATATGTACCACATTCTGGCGCCCGAGCGCCAATGACAATATGGCCCTTTCGGCTGGAATCACCAGACCTTGGGGCCGGCCTTCGCCGACCCGCCAGGCCTGGTCCAGCTTGCGGTTGCCGTCCTCCCCCGCATCGGCGGCGTGGAGCAGGAGGTGGACCTCGCCCTTGCGCGCCGCATTCTCGATCCGCTCGGAGCCGGCGAGCAGGGTTCCGGACCGGGCCTCGAGGCCGAGCCGGTCGAGCGCCGCCTGGCGTAGCGCCGCCTCGATCCGCTCGCCGAGATCCTCCGGGATTGAGAGCGGAGCGCCCTTGAAGGCCCGGGCGAGCGCGCCGCGCAGGCGTCCCTTGGCTCGGGCCGCTTCCAGGGTTTGGCGGTCGACGCCGATCCAGGCGCCGCGGCCCGGGGCCTTGGCGCGCACGTCGGGAAGCACTTCGCCGCCGGGCGACAGGGCGAGCCGGATCAACCCGTCGCGCTCGCCATGCTCCCCGGACAGGATGCACTTGCGCTCGGGAGTGTGCCTCCCCTCCCTGGAAGGGAGGGGTTGGGGGTGGGTCGGCGAGCGCAGCGAGACGTCTTCGGACTCGGAGTTTCGACCGCCTTCGGCGGCACCCACCCCCAGCCCCTCCCTTTGCAGGGAGGGGAGTGAGCGGCGCGCCCTTCGATCAACCTTTACGGTGTCATTGGGAGGATTCCGCAACCGCGTCCTCCCCTTCATCCTCGAACCAGTGCGCCCGGGCGGCCATGATGATCTCGTTGCCCTGCTCGTCGGTGAGGCCATATTCGGCGAGGATCCCGCCTTTGTCCTCGGAGCGGTTGCTCTCGCGCTGGCGGCGCTGCTCGGGCCGCTTCTTCTGAACGAGCTCGTCGGTGGCGAGGTCGGCGAGGTCGTCGAGGGTCTTGATGCCCGCCTTGCCCAGGGTCACCAGCATCTGCTCGGTGAGATAGGGCATCTCGGCCAGAGCGTCCTCGACGCCCAGCGCTCGGCGCTCCTCGCGGGACGCCTCCTCGCGCCGCTCCAGCGCCTCGGCGGCTCGGCTCTGCAGCTCGGTGGCGAGCTCGTCGTCGAAGCCCTCGATCGAGGCGAGCTCGTCCAGCTCGACATAGGCCACTTCCTCGAGCGCCCCGAAGCCTTCGGCGACGAGCAGCTGGGCGAGGGTCTCGTCGACGTCGAGCTCCTTCTGGAACAGCTCGGACCGCTCGATGAACTCGCGCTGGCGCTTCTCGCTGGCGTCGGCCTCGGTCATGATGTCGATCGCCGAGCCGGTCAGCTGCGAGGCGAGCCTCACGTTCTGGCCGCGGCGGCCGATGGCGAGGCTCAATTGATCGTCGGGGACCACGACCTCGATCCGGCCCTCCTCCTCGTCGATGACCACGCGGCTGACGGTGGCCGGCTGCAGGCCGTTGACGACGAAGGTGGCGAGGTCCTCGGACCAGGGGATGATGTCGATCTTCTCGCCCTGGAGCTCCTGGACGACGGCCTGGACCCGGCTGCCCTTCATTCCGACGCAGGCTCCGACCGGATCGATCGAG
This sequence comes from Allosphingosinicella sp., assembly GCA_036399975.1. Classification (GTDB taxonomy): domain Bacteria; phylum Pseudomonadota; class Alphaproteobacteria; order Sphingomonadales; family Sphingomonadaceae; genus Allosphingosinicella. The sequence continues at coordinate 46,044 of DASWLZ010000036.1, read as the reverse complement.
CTGTCGTAGCTGATCACCCCGATCTTGGCGCGGCTTCCCGGATCGCGCGCCGCGGCCTTGATGTCGATGATGCCGTCGTAAATCTCGGGCACTTCCTGGGCGAACAGCTTCTTCATGAAGTCCGGATGGGCGCGGCTGAGGAAGATCTGCGGCCCGCGATTCTCGCGGCGGACGGAGAGGATCAGCGAGCGCACACGGTCCCCAACCCGGACGACCTCGCGCGGGATCTGCTGGTCGCGGCGGATGACTCCCTCGGCGCGGCCCAGATCGACGACGACGTGGCCGAACTCGACCCTTTTGACGACCCCGGTGATGATCTCGCCGGCCCGCTCCTTGAACTCCTCATACTGGCGCTCGCGCTCCGCGTCGCGGACCTTCTGGAAGATGACCTGCTTGGCGGCCTGGGCTGCGATCCGGCCGAACTCGATCGGCGGAAGCGGGTCGACGATATAGTCGCCGACCACCGCGCCCGGCTGGAGCTTCTGGGCGTCGTCGAGGCTGACCTGCTTGAAATAATCATCGACCTGCTCGCACACCTCGACGACCCGCCACAGGCGGAGGTCGCCGGAGACCGGGTCGAGCTTGGCGCGGATGTCGTTCTCGGCGCCGTAGCGGGCGCGGGCGGCGCGCTGGATCGCGTCCTCCATCGCCTCGATGACGATCGCCTTGTCGATCAATTTCTCGCGAGCGACCGCGTCGGCGATGGCGAGCAATTCGGCCTTGTTGGCGGAAACGGCGCCGGGAGCGCCCGGGGCGGTGGTGGCCATGGTCAGTCTTCCTCTGTCTCTTCTGTTTCTTCGATCGGTTCGATTTCGTCGGCGCCTTCCGCGTCGAGCGGAGCGGTCGCCTTGATCAGCCTGTCGGTCATGACGAGCTTGGCGGACTGGATCGCCGCGAAGGGCAGCCCGGTCGGGCCGAGCCCCTGCACGTCGACCAGCACCGTGTCTCCTTCAGTCCCGCCGAGCGCGCCGCTGAACACCTTGCGTCCGTCGAGCTTCTCGGCGAGCACGATCCGCGCCTCATGCCCCTTCCAGTCGTCGAAATCCTTGAGCCGGGTCAGCGGCCGGTCGATCCCGGGCGAGCTGACCTCGAGCCTGTAGGCGTGCGGGATCGGATCGCGTCCGGCGGCCTCGGCCTCGTCGAGCAGCTCCGACAGACGCCGCGACAGCCGCGCGCAATCGTCGAGGGTGAGCTGGCGAGTGTCGGGCCGCTCCGCCATCACCTGAAGGGTCGGGTCGCCGGTTCCTCCGATCATTTTCACGCGCACCAGCGCCAGCCCCTCGGCCTGCGCCGCCGGCTCGATCAATCGGGTCACTTCGGCAAGATCCGCCACACGCTCTTCCCACGAAAACCAAAACCTTCCCGCGCCGGCCCCGTCCCCGGGACCAGCCTCAACGTCTAACGATGTCGAGGAAGGTGAAGCGCATATAGGCGCGGCCGGGGCGCGGGGCAAGCGGGGAAAAACCCCTACGTCCGGCCGCTAGCGCGGGCCGTCGACACCCTCGTCCCCAACCCGCGTCTCCTCCCCGTCCGGCTCCTCGACCAGCTCGGTCTTGAGCGGCGACAGGATCCACAAGGTCAGCAGGGTGATCAGGGAGATCACGATCGCGACGTCGTAGCTTCCGAGCCCGACCGCCGTCCCCATCGCGCCCGTCGCCCACAGGCTCGCCGCGGTCGCGGTGCCCTTGACGCTGTCCTTGAGCCTGAGGATCGCGCCGCCGCCGATGAAGCCCATGCCGGTGATGATGCCCTCGATGATCCGCGCCATCGCCTCGGGCTCGCCGACGGTCAGCGATTCCGCCGCCTGGACGAAGCCGCAGGCGGCGACCGCGACCAGCGGGAAGGTTCGAAGACCGGCGCTGCGCTCCTCCTTCTCCCGGTTCCAGCCGACCGGCAAGGCGAGCAGATAGGCGGCGGCCATCGCCACGGCGTGCGGCACGATGTCGAACGGGTTCGAGGAAAAGAATTCCTGCATTCACTGGCCCTCTCGCCTGCGCCACTGATGACGTTTCGGTGACGGATCCATGACGATCCGATGACGCTACCGCCGCCATGGCGCAAAGCAAGGGCCGCTCCTGCCGGGGAGCGGCCTTCGCGGCTTCACGAAAGGGGGAAGGGCCGGGGCCGCCTGGCCCTGGCCCTTCCATGTTCAGCGCGAGCGGTCGCGCTCGAAATCGGGCTTCCCGGAGTCCGAGGAGGTCGTGCGGTTCTCGCCGCCGCCGAAGCTGCCGAAGGCTGAGCGGTCGCCCTTGCCCTCGTCGACCTCGACTTCGGTATGGCGGACGGTGTCGCGGACCTGCTCGACATGCTCCTCCGCCGTCTTGCGGACAACCAGCTCCTCGCGGACGGTGGCGACCTTCTGGACCACCGCTTCCTCCGCGGTCTCGCGCATTTCGATCTCACGATCCTGGAGCAGGTCTTCGCTGATCGGGGTCGACTGCACGCCCTGCTGCGGTTGCTGCTGGACCGGACGGCGTTCCACCGAGACATGCTCCTCGCGCAGGGTCACCTGCTCCTCGACCGGAACCTCGCGAACGTAGGAGCGGACCCGGGCGCCGCCGCGGGTCACCTCCCGCTTGCCGACCCGGAGCTCCTCCTCGACGATCGGAATCCGCTGCTCCTCGACCACGTTGCCGGTCGCGACCGTCGCGGTCCCCGTCGCGGACTGCGCGGTGCCGGTGGGCTGGGTGGTCTGGGTGGACTGGCCGGAGAAGGGCGCCCAGCCTTCCTTCTGCCAGCTCTGCTGGCGTTCCTCGAGGTCGACGCTCGAGGATTCCTCGAGCAGGCTGATGATCCGCTCGTGATCCTCGCCGCTCTCCACCTCGGCGCAGAGCAGGAAGCCGCCGCGGCGAAGTCCCTCGCCATAAGCATGGCGGTCGTCGTTGGACATGTAGACGTTGTTGAGAGACCGGCCGTCGCCGCCGCTCCCCGAATCCTTGTCGATGATGTTGATCCGCTCGATCGCGACGGCGCTGGACAGGCGCTGGCGCGCGGCCTCGGCTTCCTGGCGGGTATCGTAGAGGGCGGTGACGGTCCGGGACATAAGCTACTCTCCTTCAGTGTTTTCCCCGCTCGTGTCGGTCCGCGGCCCGGCAGCGCCGCCGCGGCAATCTCATCCGGTCCGGCTCAGCGGGCCGGACAATCTCCCCTGCCCTCGGCGCCGGCCTGCTCCGGTCCCGCCTCGATCTGCTCGACGTCGACCTCGGTGCGGCGCAGCGTCGCGGAGACCCGCTCCGTGCGCTCCTCGACATCCCTGCGGATCACCAGCTCCTCCCGCACTACGGCCTGCTTGGAGACCACCGCTTCCTCGCGCATCTCGCCGATCTCGATCACCCGTTCCTGAAGCAGGCCGCGTTCGGCCACCTCGGACTCGCTGACGAACCGGCCCGCGCCGTTAGCCGGGACTTCCGCGGGCGGTTCCTGGGTGAAGGCGAAAACATTCGCGCCGCCTCTCACCAGGCGCGAATCGCCGATCCGCAACTCTTCTGCCGGAGCGCCGGGGTCGATCCAGGCGGCGCTCTGGCGCGGGGCGACGTCACCTTGTCCGGAGCTTTCGTTCCCGCTCATCGCTCGGCGCCCGCTCGCTCGATCTCGGCCCTCTCGGAGCGGAGAACCATTGGTATCTCCTCGACGGTCGTCCCGGTGCGCCGAAGAACATGGATCTCCTCGACCAGGACCAGCCTTTTCTCGACCACGAGCCGCTCTTCGACCACGGGAATGATGGTGGTGTCGCCTTGGAGGCGGACCGAGGGAAGCTCGCTCACCGGCACGTTTCGAGCGACCCGCCGAATCTCGACCTCGTCCCGCCGAAGCTCGGCCGGCACCGTCTCCTCGTGCGTGTCGACCGCGACCCGGACCCTGACCCGGCCGCTCTCGACCTGCCTTTTGCCGACTTCCAGGCGCTCCTCGACGAGCGGGATCGCCGCGACCTCTTCAGCCTCTTTCATGGGGTTCGCCTCGACGCCTACATCGCTCCGCCAAACCTCCCGCGGCGGCGGTCGTTCCGGGGTTTTTTCAAGATGCGCCAAGCGGTTGTGCCGGCGTGGCGCGCGCGGAAGACTTAACCTATGTATGGGACAAAGTCCGGAACAGCCCTGTGCACCGCCCGTTTGCCGCACCGCCCGGACGTTATCGGGCCGGTTCCCAACAGGAGGAAATCAGATGCGACATTCGGTACTGAAGCATGCGGCCCTGGCTGCGGTGCTAACTCTGAGCCCCGCCGCGGCCGTCGCCCAGAACGATACCACCGTCGGCACCACGGACACCACTTATGCGCAGCCGGTGCAGCAGGAAGATGACGACGATTTCCCCTGGGGCCTGCTCGGGCTCCTGGGTCTGGCCGGTCTCCTCGGCCTCAAGAAGCGCGAACGCGACATCCATGTCGACGCCCGCCGCAATCCGTAAGCCTTGGCAATTCCTCCCCTGCGATGCGGGGGAGGAATTCAGTCCGCCCCCCAAGGCGGGGGCGGCGACCCCACCGGGCGAGTAAGGTCGAACTCAACCCGGAAGAAGCGCCCCGGCCGGCGCAATTCGTAAGCGAAGGTGCGGCCGTCAGCCTCCATCGCCCACACGTTCGCCGCCGAAGCGGGGATGTTCTCGCGGGTGAACAGCGCCTTCGAGAGGGCGTCGGCGGGGAATTCCTGCCGAAGCCCCGTCCCGGGACCAACAGCGTCGCCGCCATATTGGGTGAGCTTGTCCTCGCTCCCGTCGGCGTGGCGATGGTCGTGCTTGAGCCGGAGACCGGCGCCGGTGCGGCTCACGACCCAGGTGCGGGAACGGTCATCGCCGACGTGGAAGGGCATCCGGATCTCGTCGGCCGAGCAGGCGCGCACGTGCATCACCAGCCGCTTGCCGGCGAAGGCGGAATCCGCCTCGACCGGAGGGCTTGCGATCCGCCCCTCGAAGGCCTTGCCGCACAGAGAGCCGAGGACGCCGAAGAACCGGTCCCGCGGCGCCTCGACCGCGGCCGGAGTCGCGCAGGCGGCGAGCGCGGCGGGAAGGATCAGGGCGGGGATCTTCACTCCCTTCGGCTAGCCGCAATCCCGACCCGGCGCCAGCGGCCCTGATTCCGTCGCTTGGCGATTGCCCGCGGCCCTTGGGCCGCGCTAGGGCGACCGCAACCCACGGGAGACGATCGATGCGCAGCCTCATCCCACTTCTCCTCCTCGCGGCCTGCAGCGCCGGCGGCGAAGCGGCCGAGAGCAATGCCGAGGCGGCGGCCCCGGTCGGAGGCAAGCCCTTCGCCGTCCGCCCGATCGCCACCTTCGACGAGCCCTGGGCGATGACTTTCCTGCCCGGCCCCGGCCCCCGCGCCCTTGTCACCGAGAAGAAGGGCAGGCTTAAATTGCTGTGGAGCGACACCGGCCGGGTCGGCGACGTCGCGGGCGCTCCCAAGGTCGATTATGGCGGCCAGGGCGGCTTCGGCGACGTCGTCCTCCACCCCGGCTTCGCCCGCAACCGCCTGGTCTACCTGAGCTGGGTCGAGGCCGGCCAGGGCGGCAATCGCGGCGCCGTCGTCGGCCGTGCGCGCTTCCTCGAGGACGGCAGCCGGCCCCGCCTGGAGGGCCTGCAGGTGATCTGGCGCCAGACCCCTAAGCTGAGCGGCAAAGGCCATTACGGCCACCGCATCGCGTTCGGCCCCGACGGCAAGCTCTACATCTCCAACGGCGACCGCCAGGAATTCACGCCCGCCCAGGACATGAGCGGGACTCTCGGCAAGATCGTCCGCCTGAACGACGACGGCACCGTCCCCGCCGGCAATCCCTTCGCGAGCCGCGGCGGCGCCACCGCGCAGATCTGGTCGATAGGGCATCGCAACCCGCTCGGCATCGCCTTCGACCCCTCGGGCCGGCTGTGGGACATCGAGATGGGCCCGAAAGGCGGCGACGAGCTGAACCTGGTCGAGCGCGGCAGGAATTACGGCTACCCGATCGTCTCCAACGGCGACCATTATGACGGCAAGGACATTCCCGACCATTCCACCCGGCCCGAATTCGCCGCGCCCAAGGTCACCTGGACCCCGGTCATCTCGCCGGGCAACATGATCTTCTATTCGGGCTCGGCCTTCCCGGGCTGGCGCGGCGACATCCTCGTTGCCGGCCTGTCGAGCAAGGCCCTGATCCGCGTCGACGTCGACGGCGCCAATGCCCGCGAGGCCGAGCGCTTCGACATGGGCAAGCGGATCCGCGAGGTCGAGCAGGGGCCGGACGGCTCCGTCTACCTGCTCGAGGACGGCGAGGGCGGCCGACTGCTCAAGCTGACCCCGGCGAGATAGCCCAACTCCCCCGTCATTGCGAGCGGAGCGAAGCAATCCGGTGCGGCCTCGGAGGCCCGCTGGATTGCTTCGTCGCTACGCTCCTCGCAAATGACGATGGAGGCGCCCTAGCGCCGCCGCATCCGAGCGGCGAGCTCGGCGCGGAAGGCGGCATCCGCGAGCATGTAGCCGGTGCACGAGGCCGAGACCCGGTAGCGGATCGCCCCGCCGCGCATCTGCGGCGCGTAGAGCAGGACCCAGGTCCGCGCCCCGCGCTGGAATTCGACGTCGCAGGAGGCGCTGCTCGGAGCGTGGTGCCGCTCGACCTCGAAGGCGGCGGGCGCCCGTCCCGCTAAGGTACGGCGGACCCGAAGCCGCTCGCCCCGGCCCAGCCGCTGGTCGTAAGGCGCGACGAGCTCCACCTCGACCAGGGCGAGCGCGCCTCGGGCGACCTGGCGGGCGTGGGTGCGCTGCTGCGCCGGATCGGTCGGCGGCCTGATGCACGAGCAGGCGAGCGAGGCGCTCTCCCCGGCCAGGAAGAGCAGTAGCAAGAGAAGCAGGCGCGGCATCGGACATCCTCCCGGAGGCGTGAAAGATACCGCCATCGCGCGGGCCCGACTAGACCATCCCGCGCCGGATCGCCCAGCCCAGGGCAAAGAGCGCCAGGAAGACGATCATGAAGAGGCGCGTACCCGTCGGGCTTCGCCGTCCCGTCGCCATCATCCAGACGCCGTTGGCGACGCACATCGCCCCGAACAGCCCGACCAGGGCGAACAGGCCGAGGAATATCTGTCCCTGGGCCTCGGTCCCGGTGAAGGTGGAGCCGTCGATCGCCACGCCCGGGCTGAGCATGATCGGAGCGAGGTTCCAGGCGATCCCTGCCATGAACAGGACCAGGAACAGCCCCACCGCGAGCAGCACTCCGCCGCGCACCCGCCAGTTCGGGCCCGGTCCCTGCTCCCTTATCGTCATCCCGCCTGGATCCTCCGGTAGCGGAAGTACCAGACCTCGTGCCCCTTCCTCCGCGCCTTGGCCTCGTAGCGCGTCTCCGGCCAGCCGCCGGGACGGGTGAGGAAGTCCTTCGCGCTCTCCGCCAGCCATTCGAAGTCGCGGCGGCCGCTCATCACCATCATCGACCAGCGGCAATAGGTCGGGTCGTCGGTCCCGAGCCGGAGCTCGCCGCCGGGCCTGAGCTTGGCCGCGATGAGGTCGAGCGGACCCGGATTGACCATCCGCCGCTTGGCGTGCCGGGCCTTCGGCCATGGATCGGGGTGGAGCAGGTAGACCATGGTCAGCGCCCCGTCCGGAACCCGCTCGAGCACGTCGAGCGCATCGCCCATATGCAGGCGGATGTTGGCGAGGCGCTGGTCGCGGATATGCTGCAGCGCCCCGACCACCCCGTTGAGAAAGGGCTCGGCGCCGACGAAGCCGTGGTCGGGAAGCAGGTCCGCGCGGTAGGCGAGATGCTCCCCCGAGCCGAAGCCGATCTCGAAATGGAGCGGCCGCGAGTCGCCGAACAAGGCTTCGGAGGTGACCGGACCCTCCTGCGGAACGCTCACCGCCGGAAGCAGCCGCTCGAGCAGAGCCTCCTGCCCGCCGCGAAGCTTGTGGCCGGAGCGGCGGCCGTAGAGCCGGCGGATGGTACTGGGATCGTTCACCTGACGGCTCTTATCCCCGGCCGATGCGAATCGCCATCGCCGCCGCCGCTTCATGCTTTTCCGCCCCGGCTGCCGCGACCGGCGGCTTCCTGTGCTCGCCCGCGAACGGCGATGGGCCGGCGATCAGCCTGGTGATCGGCCACGGGATCCCCGGCGGAGTGATCGGCGCCGCCATCAGGGAAGGAGGCCGCTGGCGCTCCACCATGAAACCCGGGGAAGGCCTCGTCCTCGATCAATGGTGGATCGACCGCGAGCGGACCTGGGTCGATCTGGTCCACCCGGAGACCGGCGCCTTCGAAGCGCGGCTGCGAGTTCGCAACCAGGGCTTCGGCGGGACCGGCACCCTGGTCCGCAAAGGCCGCACCTATGGGGTGCGCTGCTTCCAGGACGGATAGCCGTTCCACGGCGAAGGCCGGGGCCCAGTGGTCAGCGCCAGAAGGCTGGGTCCCGGCTTTCGCCGGAGACGACGGCCCGCGGAAGCGCCTAAAGCGCCGCCTTCAACCTGTCCGCCAAGTCGGTCTTCTCCCACGGGAAGAAGTCGCCTTCGGCGGTCCGGCCGAAATGGCCGTAGGCGGCGGTCCGCTGGTAGATCGGCTTGTTGAGGCTGAGATGGGTTCGGATGGCGCGCGGGGTGAGGCCGCCCAGCTCCTGGATCGACATGATCGCGCGCTCGATCGCGGCATCGTCGGCGCCGTTGCCGGTGCCGTGGGTGTCGACGTAGAGCGACAGCGGCGCGGAGACCCCGATCGCGTAGGCGAGCTGGATCGTGCAGCGGCGGGCGAGGCCGGCCGCGACGATGTTCTTGGCGAGATAGCGGGCGATGTAGGCCGCCGAGCGGTCGACCTTGGTCGGGTCCTTGCCGGAGAAGGCGCCGCCGCCGTGGGGGGCCGCTCCGCCGTAGGTGTCGACGATGATCTTGCGGCCGGTGAGCCCGGCGTCGCCGTCGGGGCCGCCGATCTCGAAGCTTCCGGTCGGGTTGATGTGATAGACCGTGTCTGCGGAAAGCAGCTCGGCCGGGAGCACGTCGGCGACGACCCGGCGGACATAGGCCTTGAGCTCGGCCTCCTTCTCGCCCTGGTCGTAACCCTTGCCGTGCTGGGTCGAGACGACGATCGCGGTCGCCGCGGCGGGCTCGCCATTCTCGAACCGCAGCGTGACCTGGCTCTTGGCGTCCGGCTCGAGGAACGGCGCGGCGCCGCTGTGGCGGTCGGCGGCCATGCGCTCGAGGATCTTGTGGCTGTAATAAAGCGTCGCCGGCATCAGGTCCGGGGTCTCGTCGCAGGCGAAGCCGAACATGATGCCCTGGTCGCCGGCGCCCTCGTCCTTGTTGCCCGAGGCATCGACGCCCTGGGCGATGTGGGCGGACTGGGGGTGGAGGTTGTTCGAGAAGTCGAGCGTCTCCCAGTGGAAGCCGTCCTGCTCGTAGCCGATGCTCTTCACCGTCTGCCGGACGACCTGCTCGATCTCGTCCCGGACGCCCGGAGCCCAATTGCCCTCCTCGTCCATGATCCCGCGGCCGCGGATCTCGCCGGCCAGGACGACCTTCTGGGTCGTCGTCAGGGTCTCGCAGGCGACCCGCGCCTCCGGGTCCTTGGCGAGGAAAAGATCGACGACGGCGTCGGAAATCTGGTCGGACACCTTGTCGGGATGGCCTTCGGACACGGATTCGGACGTGAAGAGATAATTGCTGCGCATCGGGAGAAACCGGCCTTCCTGAGCTTCCGAGAGGGGGACCTAAGGATATAAAGATATCCTTATATGTGCGCTCCCTAGCCTTCTTTGCGCCGCCCTGCAATGCGTTGCGAGAGCATCGCCTGGGCAATCAGGAGAAGCGAGAACAACAGCGGGAGGATGTTGCCGAGCCGGGCGAAGGGAGTCGGCGGCTGGGGCGGGGGGAGGCGCGTGTCGATCACCCCGGCGGTCCGCCACGGCAGGCTGCGCAGGAGCCGGCCGTCGGAGTCGATGACGGCGGAGATGCCGGTCGGGGTGGCGCGAAGGATGGGCAGCCCCTCCTCGAGCGCCCTCAGCCGCGCCTGGGCGAGATGCTGCGGCGGTCCCCAGGCGCCGAACCAGGCGTCGTTCGAGGGATTGAACAGGAAGGCGGGGCGATTCGCCCGATCGACCACCGCGCCCGAGAAGATGATCTCGTAGCAAAGCTGGAAGCCGGCCTTGCCGATGACCGGGAGGTCGAGAGTCTGCGGGCCGGGCCCCGGATCGAAGTCGACGTCGCCGGGCGCGAGTCGCGAAAGGCCGAGCGAGGAGAGGATCGGCCGCATCGGCAGATATTCGCCATAAGGGACGAGGTGCGCCTTGTCGTAACGGCCCAGTATCCGGCCCGATCGGTCGATGGCGAAGACGCTGTTGGTGGCGCTGGTGATGTCGCGGCCGTCCGGTGAGCGCCAGGTGACCCCCCCGGTGAGGAGCAGGTCCTTGTCGCCCAGCATCGCCGCGACGTCGCGGCGAAGCTCGAGCGTCTCGATGATATGGCCGACGTCGCGAAGGCCGTTCTCGAGCGGCCGGGTCACCGCGGCCTCGGGCCAGAGCAGGAGCCTGGGCTCCCTGTGCCCCCAGGCGGAAAGGCGCTGGAGCCGGGCCAGATTCTCACCCTCGAAGCCGGGCCTCCATTTGTCCTGCTGGCCGATGTTGGGCTGGACGATCCGAAGAGCCGGCCCCGGCGGCCCGTCGGCCGGCCCTCCCGCCGCGAATCCGGCGGCGCCGCTGAGGGCGACGATGGCCGCGGCCGCGGCGGCGGGGCGCCATCGGCGAAGCACCAGGAGCAGGGCGACTCCGGCCACCAGAGCGGTGAGACCCGAGAGGCCATAGGTCCCGACCAGCCGCGACGACCAGGCCACCGGGGTCGCCACCAGCGACACGCCCAGCGGGTTCCAGGCGAAGCCGGTGAAGAGCGTCGCCCGAAGCCATTCGGTCACGATCCAGGCGGCGGCGAAGACCAGGGCGAGGCGGAGCTCGTCCCGGCGCCCCCAGCGCCAGGCGAGCCCGGCCGCGGCGGCCGGATAGACGGCGAGGTAGAGCGAGAGCAGGACCACGGCCACGTAGCCGAGCGAGGCCGGCATCTCCGCCTGATAGGTGAAGGCGGTGGCGATCCAGTTCAGCCCGAGGATGAAATGCCCGACCCCGAACCACCAGCCGCGGGCGAGGGCGCTGCGCAGGCTTGGCGCCTCGCGGATCAGCCAGAGCAGAAGAGCGAAGGCGGCCAGCGTGAGCGGCCATAGGCCGATCGGCTGGAAGCCGCAGGCGGCCGCCAGCCCGGCCAGGAAGGCGAGGGCGAAGGTCTTCACTCGCCGCTCTTCGACGGAAAGCCGCGAATTTACAATCCGTCCGCGGCGCGTAGAGGGGAGCGATGACCCTTCCCCCCTTCCACCTCGCCTTCCCCGTCCACGATCTCGACTCCGCCCGGGCGTTCTACGGCGGCCTGCTCGGCTGCCCGGAGGGCCGAAGCGCCGACGACTGGATCGATTTCGACTTCTTCGGCCATCAGATCGTCGCCCATCTCGACCCCGCCATGACTCCCCGGCGGCACCACAATCCCGTCGACGGCCACGACGTGCCGGTGCCGCATTTCGGAGCGGTGCTCGACATGGCGGCCTGGGAAAGGATGGCGGAGCGGCTGCAGGCGGCGGGCGCCGAGTTCGTCATCGAGCCGACCGTCCGCTTCCGGGGTCAGCCCGGCGAGCAGGCGACGATGTTCTTCCTCGACCCGTCGGGCAACGCGCTCGAGATCAAGGCGATGGCGGATCCCGCCAATCTGTTCGCGAGATAGGTCGACTCAATTCCTCCCCCGGATTTCGGGGGGAGGGGGACCAGGCGAAGCCTGGTGGAGGGGTTCTTCGGAGTCAGAAGGGCCCCTCCACCGCACTTCGTGCGGTTCCCCTCCCCTGCAAATCCAGGGGAGGACTTTCTACTCCGCAGCCACCCCTACGATGATCGGCTCGACGGCCTGCTGGGACCCTGCGCGGGTCCGGGCCACCCCCTGCCAGGCGGCGCGCCGGTCCTGCGCGAACCAGGCGGCGGTCCGTTCGAGGCCCTGCTCGAGCGGCACCTTCGGCTCCCAGCCGAGCAGCGCTTTCGCCCGGTCGATGTCGGGCTTGCGGCGGCGCGGATCGTCGACCGGGAGCGGGCGGTGGACCAGTGCGGAGGAGGAGCCGGTGAGGCGAAGCACTCGCTCCACCAGGTCGTTGACCATGAGCTCGTGCGGGTTGCCGAGGTTGACCGGCCCGTCCCGGACGTCGCTGTCCATCAGCCGGATCAGCCCGTCCACCATGTCGCTGACGTAGCAGAAGCTCCGGGTCTGGCTACCGTCGCCGTAGACGGTGATGTCGTCGCCGGCGAGCGCCTGGCAGATGACGTTGGAGACCACCCGGCCGTCGTCGTGGCGCATGCGCGGGCCGTAGGTGTTGAAGATCCGAGCCACCCGGACGTCGGCGCGCCCGAGCCGGTGGAAGTCGAAGGCGAGGGTCTCCGCGGCCCTCTTGCCTTCGTCATAGCAGGCGCGCGGGCCGGTGCAGCTCACCCAGCCCCGGTAGGTCTCCGGCTGCGGGTGGACCTCGGGATCGCCATAGACCTCGCTGGTGGAGCTGAGCAGCAGCCGGGCCCCGCTTTCCTCCGCAAGCCGGAGCAGGTTGCGGGTGCCGAGCACGTTGGTGAGCATCGTATGCTCCGGATCCGCCTGATAATGGGGCGGCGAGGCGGCGCAGGCGAGGCTGTAGATATGGGTCGGTCGGGCTCGGGCGACCTCCCTCGGCAGGGCGTCGATCACGTCCCCCTCGATCATCTCGAACTCGGGCTCGCGCTCCAGGTGGGTGAGGTTCTGGACCCGGCCGGTGAGATAGCTGTCGAGGCAGATCACCTTCGCCCCGTCGGCGAGCAGGGCGTCGACGAGATGCGACCCGATGAAGCCCGCGCCGCCGGCGACCAGTGCCACCTTCTTGTGTTTCCCGTTCTTCACCAATCAGCTCCCTTGATCATCTTGTATAGCACGTCCGTTCACCTGGCTTCAGCCGGCTGCGCCTCCCGCTCCGGCTGCGGAGTCCGGCTCGCCACACCCTCCTTCGCCTCGATCATGTAGCCTTCGAGCTCGGCCGCCCGGTGAGCGGCCGTATGGCCGTCCATCACCCGCTCCCTCGCCGCCCGCCCCATGGCCGCCGCCTGCTCGGGCCGGACGCCGGAGAGAGTCGCCACCACCGCCTCGGCCCCGTCGGCCAGCAAGATTTCCGAGCCGGGCTCGAACATATCCTCGAGCCCCTCCCACCGGTCGGAGATGATCGGGACGGCGCAGGCGGCGGCCTCGAACAGCCGCACCGAAGGCGACCATCCGGCGGCGATCATGTCCGCCCGGGTGACGTTCAGAGTGAACCGCGAGGCCGAATAGAAAGCCGGATGCTCGGCCGGCGAAAGATGGTCGATCCGCTCGACGTTGGCGGGCCAGTCGATCGAATCGGGATATTGGGGACCGGCCACGACGAACCTTCGCTCGGGCAGGCGCCGGGCCGGCTCGATCAGCAGCCGCTCGAGCGTCGGCTGGCGGTCTTCGCTGTAGGTGCCGAGGTAGGACAGGTCCCAGGTCTTCGGGAGGTCGAGCGGCGGATAGGCACCGGGATCGACCGAGCAGTAGAGGGGCCGTGCGGCTGGGCTGCCGTAGCGTTGCTCGATGTGCCGGAGGGTCGGGCCGCCGGTGAAGGAGAGATAGCGGTCGAAGCCGGGGACGAGGTCAGGCGAGAGATATTCGAAATCCCCGCGCTCGAGCTTGGCGAGGGTGACCGGGGTGTCGATGTCGTAGAAGGCGGTGACCCCGCGCGCATGAGCCTGGACCCATCGGCCCACCGCCACCCCTTCCGGGACGTAGGAGCCGACGATCACCGCGTCCGCCGCGCCGATCTCCCACCGCCAGCGCTCGAGCGAGTCGAGGCTGTCATAATATTCCAGCCGGCAATAATCGGGATCGGTGACGTCGCGGCTCGCCGCATACCAGGGCACGTCCCGCTCGAGGAACAGGATTTCGTGCCCTCGCGCGGCGAAGGCCTTCAGCAGCGCCCGGAAGGTGGTGGCGTGGCCGTTCCCCCAGCTCGAGGACAGCGAGAGGCCGAGAACGACGAGGCGCATCAGGCGGCGCTCCGTTCCGGCTGCCGCTCCGCCCGCCAGATCGCATCCACCTGCTCGCCGCGGTGCGCGTAGGTGTGCTCGCTGAGGACCCGGCGAAGCGCCGCCTCGCCGATCGCCCGGGCGCGATCCGCCGTGAGCCCGGCGACATGGTCGGCGACATCCCGGCCGTCGCGGGCGACCAGCACCTCCTCGTCCGGGGCGAGGAATTGCTCGATCCCGTCCCAGGCGTCGGTGATCAGGCAGGCGGCCGCTCCGGCGGCCTCGAACACCCGGGTGGCCGGCGAGAAGCCGATGTTCGCCATCGAATCGCGGGCGACGTTCAGGACCGCCAGCGGCGATCCGTTGAAGGCGTTGTGCTGGTGGGTGTAGACATGGCCGAGGTGGCGCACGTTGGCCGGCATCCCCTTCGACTCCCAGCCATTGCCGCCGATCAGGAAGCTCCGTTCCGGCAGGGCCGAGGCGGCGCGGAGGAAGAATTCCTCCACCCGGGACTCGCGGTCCGGGAGCCGGTTGCCGAGGAAGGCAAGATCGGCGTCGAAAGCCGGATCCGGCTCGACAGGATGATGGGTCGTTGGATCGAGCGCGTTGTAGACGGGGGTGCAGCTTCGGGCGCCGAAACCTTCATAGGCCTCGATCACCGGCGGGCCGCCGCCGTAGGTCAGCACCATGTCGAGCGACGGCAGGATCCGGCGGACGACGTGGCTTTCGTCGGCGCGCATCTCGTCGAGGGTGGCGGCCGCATCGACGTCCCAGAAGATTCGAAGCGCATCCTCCCGGCTGTGCTCGATTATGCCCTCCAGAAGCTCGGTGTCGAAAACCCCGACGCCGCTCGCCTTGACGACGATGTCGGCCGCTCGCGCTTCCGCCAGCACCCGGCGAAGCGCCTCCGTTGTGGCCTCGTAGACCACCGACCTCGCCCAGTTCGGCGCCTCCATGTCCTTGTGCTGCTGCCGGTCGAAGGCGTCGGGCTCGTAGAAGGTGACCTGGTAGCCGCGTCCCGCCAGGTCGCGAAGCAGGCCGCGATAATAAGTCGCGGCACCGTTCCAGTAGGAGGAGAGCAGGCTGGAGCCGTAAAAGGCGATCTTCATGCGGTCAGTCTCATCGGTTCGGCGGGAGCATCGAGTCGGGAAAGTATGGCGAGGAGCTCGTCGGCGCGGTGGGCGCAGCTGTGGCGGGCTCGGATCGTCTCCAGGCCGCTTGCCGCGAGGGCGGCGCGAAGCTCCGGATCGTCGCGAAGGCTCCCGAGGATCGCCGTCATCTCCTCCCCGTCCTTCGCGATCAGGTAATCGTCGCCCGGGCGGAAAAGATGCTCGCTATCCTCCCAAGGCGCGCAGACGAGGGGGATCCCGCAGGCGAGCGCCTCGAACACGCGGATCGTCGGGATGCCGGGGAGGAGCCTGGTATAATAGCGCCTCGGCACGTGAACCGTGGCGAGATGCCGGGCGAAGATCCTGGGCGCCTCGGCATTGGCGAGCCAGCCATGGTAGCGGCCGCCATAGCGGCGGACCGTCGCCTTGGCGGTCTCGTGGTAGCGGACGCCGTAGACGTCGAGGCCGAGGCCGGAGGCCCGGGCGGGGCGGAAGAGGAACTCCTTCAGCTCCTTCGTCCGCTCCCCCTCGCCCCAATTGCCGATCCAGACCAGGCCCTGGCGATCGCCCTCCCGAGCCGGCGGGTGGAAGTGCCTGAGGTCGGCCGCCTCGTGCCAGACGAACACCCGCTCCCTCCAGCCCCAGCGGCGGTAGACCTCCGCCAGGGTCTCGCCGAAGGCGAGCACGCCATCATAGCCCGAAAGGTCGAAGGCCCGGATCGCCTCCGGGTCGGAGACGGCTCGGTGGTGGGTGTCGTGGAAGAGCAGGGTGAAGGGCGCGCCCCGGATCCTAAGCCGGCCGAGCGCCGCGACCAGCGCCGGCTCGTTCCACTCGTGGACGATGACCACGTCGGCGCCGTCCGTCATCGCGTCGAGGTCGTCTTCCGGCCCGTAGACGGTCGAGCTCAGCTCGGGATAGGCCTCCCGCCACGGCCCCAGCCCCTCCTCGCCATGGTCCTTGAGCAGGTTGAGGAGGCTCCACGCCCCTTCCGGCTCGTAAGCCCGGACCTCATGCCCCCTGGCGATCAGCTCGCGAAGGACTCCGCGCAGGAAATGCGCATTGCCGTGGTTCCAGCATGAGGCGAGGCTGTGAGTGAAATAGACGAATTTCACGCCGCCGCCCCCATAGGCGCCCGGGCCGCCGCCAGCACCGGCCCGCGCACCGCGGGAAGCAGCGAGCGGTAGAGGCTGGCCATCTGCGCGGCCATGGCGTCGGGCGTGTAGCGAGCCGCCCGCTCCTTGGCCGCCCGGCCGAGCACGGCCCGCTCGAAATCGTCGCCGACGAGGTCGCCGATCGCCCGGGCGAAGCCCTCCTCGTCGCGCGGGTCTACGAAGATCGCGACCTCGTCCCAAAGCTCGCGGAAAGTGGGGATGTCGGCGAGGACGAGCGGGCAGCCCGCCGAGGCCGCCTCGAGCACCGCGAGGCCGAACGGCTCGTACAAGGCGGCGGAGACGAAGACCGGGCGGGCGGAGAGCCAGCGGCCGAGCTCCTCCTCGTCCAGAGTGCCGAGGCAGTGGATATTGTCGAAGATGACCCTGGCACCGTTGGGCCCGGCGAGCGGCCCCGCCGCCCGGACCGGCACTCCGATCCTCCCGGCGGCGGCGTCGAGAAGCCCCAGGTTCTTGCCTTCGTCCCAGAGCCGGCCGGCGGTGAACACGAAATCGTGCGGCGCCCCGATCGGAAGGGTCAGCGGCGAGCGGCCGTTATGAACGGTCCGAGGCGCCTTCTTCAGCCGGTAGCGGCGCTTCACCGCTTCGCCGAACGCGGCCGTGGGCGTGACGACGGCGCGAGCGTCCTGAAGGCCCCTCGCGACGAGATCGGTGCGCCAGGCGAAATCGGCGGGGAGTTCGCTCCCCTGAACCGCTTCCCACCAGGTGGCGACGCAGCTGTGGACGACGGCGATCACCGGGCAGGGAAAGTCCGCGAGCGCGGCGAGGGCCGGCGTGTTGAGCTGGACGATATCCGCCCCGGTCTCGGCGGCGAGGTCGGCGATCGATTCGGCCGCCCGGACCAGCGAAGCTTCGTCCTCGGCGAGCCAGTCGAGGTCGAGCCCGGTGTCGACGAGGCGAGGGCCCGGGACCTCGGTCGCCGACCTGATCTGCTCGTCGGTCGCGGCCGGCCCCATCAGGGCGAGCACCGTCTCATGCCCGAGGCGCGACAGGCCGCGGGCGAGGTCGAGGCTGTATTGCCAGACCCCGCCGACCGCGTCGGCGGTGATGAGGATGCGGAGGGAAGGCTTCATGCTCCCCTCCCTGCAAGGGAGGGGCTGGGGGTGGGTAGCGATCGTCCCGGCTCGATGCCGGGGCGACCGCTTCCCTCGCTCTCCTCGGAGGCCGCTGGGCGAGCTTCGCTCGCTACCCACCCCCGGCCCCTCCCTTCCAGGGAGGGGAGGCGACTTTCCTTCAGCCATTCGAGCAAATTCGCAACGCCGTGCTTCCATGGCACCGCCGGCGAAAGGCCAAGCTCCTGCGAGATCGCCCTGGTGTCCGCGACGAAGTAACGCTGGTCGCCCGCGCGCCAGTCGGCGAACTCCACCTCCACCTCGCGCCCGAGCAGGCCCGAGATATGGGCGAGCAGCTCGCGAAGGCTCACCGCATTGGCCGGGCCGCCGCCGAGGTTGAAGGCCCGCCCCTTGATCCGGTCGATCCGCTCCCAGGCCTTGAGATAAGCCTCGACCGCGTTCGACACGTCGAGGATGTCGCGGACCTGGAAGCCGTCGCCGTAGAGCGTGATCGGCTTGCCCTCGAGCGCCCGGATCAGGAAATGGGCCACCCAGCCCTGATCCTCGGTGCCCATCTGGCGGACTCCGTAGATGCAGCTCATCCGGAGCACGGCGGTGCGCATGCCGAAGCTCCGGGCGTAATCGAGCACATATTGATCGGCGGCGCCCTTGGAGCAGCCGTAAGGCGTGTGGAAATCCAGCGGCCGCTGCTCGCCGATCCCCCAGCCGGCTACCGACGGGTCGACGGCGACATATTTCCCGCCGTCTAGCCGGAAGTCGAGATCCGCGAGGTCGCCATAGACCTTGTTGGTCGAGGCGAAGACGATCGGGACGCCGTCGCCCTTCAGCCTGACCGCGTCGAGCAGGTGGAGCGTGCCGCGGATGTTGATCTCGAAATCCTCGCGGGGATCGACCATCGAGGTGGTGACGGCGACCTGGGCGGCCATGTGGAAGACCGCCTTGGCGTCGCGGGCGGCCCGGGCGAGCTCGTCCTCGTCGCGAATGTCGGCGATGACGGGGACGATCCGCTCGCCGTGCCGCTCCGTCAGCCAGGCGAGGTTCCCCTCCACTCCCGGGCGCGAGAGGGCGTCGTAGACCAGCACCTCGTGGCCGGCCTCGGCCAGCGCGTTGGCGATGTTGCAGCCGACGAAGCCGGCCCCGCCGGTGACGAGGATTGGGCGGGAGTCGGGGTGTCCAATGCTCATGCGGCGCCTCCCGGAGCGCCCCCTCTCCCCGACGGGGAGAGGGATGGGGTGAGGGGGCTCTGAGTCATCGAGGAATTTCGGCGGCCGAACCCCCTCACCCTGCCCTCTCCCCGCTGGAGAGAGGGGTGAGCCAGGAGCCTGTGGCGTACCGCGCTCATGCCACCAGCCCTCTCGCCTCGAGCTCGGCCCGAGCCTCGTCGACCCGGTCGTCGGCGGTCTGGACCGCGACCCATTCGGCCAGCTCGGCGAGCCCTTCCTGGAAATCCTTCCGAGCCGTGAAGCCGAGGATGTCCGCGCTCTTCGTTCCGTCGCAGAAGCAGTGGCGGATATCGCCCACCCGGGTCTTGCCGACGATCTGCGGCGAGATGTCGTTCCTGCCCATCGCCCGGGCGAGCTCCTCGGCGACCTCGGTCACCGAGCGGTCGCGGCCGGAGCCGATGTTGAAGGTCTGGCCCGCCGCCTGCGGAAGCTCGAGGGAGTCGGCGAAGGCCCTGGCGACGTCGCCGACATAGACGAAGTCGCGTCGCTGCTCGCCGTCCTCGAAGATCATCGGCTGCTGGCCGTTGAGGAGCCGCGAGGCGAAGATGGCAAGGACCCCGGTATAAGGGTTGGAAAGCGCCTGGCCGGGGCCGTAGACGTTGAACAGCCGGAGGCAGACGCCCTCCATCCCGTAAGCCTCGGACATGATATGGGTGGTGCGCTCCTGCACATATTTGTTGAGCGCGTAGATCGAGGCGAGGTCGGGCCGCTTCCATTCGGGCGTGGCGACCGGCCTCAGCGGCCGGCCATCGCCGTCCACCGGATCCCAGCCCTGCCCTTCCGACGTGCGCGCCTGGCGCTTCGCTTCCTGGACCGGATTTCCGTCGGCATCGACGTAGAGGCCTTCGCCGTAGATGCTCATCGAGGAGGCGGTGACGACCCTCCGCACGGGATCGTCGATCAGTTTCTCGAACAGGACGGCCGTCCCGACGTCGTTGACCGAAGTGTAGCGCTCGACGGCGTACATGGACTGGCCCACGCCGACCTCGGCGGCGAGATGGACGACGCTGTCCACGCCCTTGAGCGCCTTGGCCACGGCGTCGCCGTTGCGGACGTCGGCGCGGATCAGCTCTACGTCGTCAGGAAGATCTTCAGGCCGCTCGCGGTCTCCGTGCACCTGCTCGATGAGGCTGTCGAGAATTCGGACCTCATGGCCTCGACTCAGAAGCTCCCGAGTGACAGCCCTGCCGATGAAACCCGCACCCCCCGTAATCAAGATCCGTTCCCTCAACCCCTTGTTCCTTTCTGCCTGCCGCAGGATATCATTCGGCGTGCTAGCGAAAATTAGCTTCCGTTGAAGGTTATCTGCTTGTCACTGTAAGTAATATATGGATAATTCTAAGGACATGTCGATCAAGTCAAGTCCTTTATCCTACATAAATAACATGGATTAGTAAGCGTTTAGCATCTTCTACATCAACCCATCTGCCCGAGACATTGTTCCGGAAGAATATCGTTCCGGCACCGCACCGGAGCGCGGAACAACTGCCGGTCTTTACCGGTTGGTCGGCCCCATGAGGGTTTCCGGAAGAGCAGCGCGCATCCTCGTCCTCCCCATGCGCGAGCATGGGGAGGATAAATGACAGCCACCCTCCTCCTCGTCCGCCACGCCGCGCATGTGGAGCTCGGCCGGATCCTCTCCGGCCGCCGGCGGGACGTGGCGCTCAGCGTCGAGGGGCTCGAGCAGGCGGAGATCGTCGCCGACCTGCTCGCGGTCGAGCCGATCGCCGCGGTCTACTCGTCCCCGCGCGAGCGGGCCTATTACACCGCCCGCCAGATCGCGGAGGCGCACGAGCTCAAGGTGCAGATCTCGGACCCGCTCGACGAGGTCGATTTCGGCGACTGGACCGGGCGAAGCTTCGACGACTTGGAGGGCGATCCCTCCTGGAGCGAGTGGAACGAGGCCCGGGGGACGGCGCGCCCGCCCGGCGGCGAGAGCATGGCCGCGGCGGTGACCCGCGCGTCCTCGGCCCTCGAGGCCATTGCCGCCGATCATCCTGGGGCGTCGATCGCCTGCGTCAGCCATTGCGACATCATCCGCGGGGTCATCGCTCATTATCTCGGGCTTCCGCTCGATCACCTCCTGCGCTTCGACGTCGACCCCGCCTCCGTCTCGCGACTCGCGCTGGGCGGATGGGGCGCCCGGATCATGACCGTCAACGAAAGGCTCTACCAATGAACCTTGCCGCCCGCTCGATCAGCCCCGAGACCCGCGCGCTCGAAGAGCAGGTGAAGGCGCTCGGCCCCTGGTTCCACAATCTCGACCTGAACGGCGTCGCGACGGCGCCGGACCATTTCCTCGGCGATTATCCTAACCTGAAATTCAGGCGCTTCGCTCCCCACCTGCCCGACGATCTCGCCGGCGCGAGCGTGCTCGACATCGGCTGCAACGCCGGCTTCTATTCGATGGAGATGAAGCGCCGGGGCGCCGGCCGGGTCGTCGGGATCGACTCCGACGAGCGCTACCTCGCCCAGGCACGCTTCGCGGCGGAGACGCTGGGCTACGACAATATCGAGTTCCGCGAGCTGTCGGTCTACGACGTGGCGGCGCTCGGCGAGCGGTTCGACGTCGTCATCTTCATGGGTGTCCTCTACCACCTCCGCCATCCCCTGCTCGCCCTCGACCTTATCCACGAGCATGTCGCCGGCGACCTGCTCATCTTCCAGTCGATGCAGCGCGGCTCGGCCCATGTTCTTCCGCTCGAGGAGGATTATCCGTTCGAGGAGACCGACCTCTTCCACGAGAGCGGCTACCCCAGGCTCCATTTCGTCGAGCGCGAATATGCGCACGACTGGACCAACTGGTGGGTGCCGAACCGTGCCTGCGCGGAGGCGATGCTCCGCTCGAGCGGCTTCGCCGTCGAGACCCGCGCCGAGGACGAGGTCTACATTTGCCGACGGACGGAAATGCCCTATCAGGAGCGCGGGACCGGCGCGGTCTATCCACACAGGGGGTGAGACTTGGCGATCGAAGCCGCGATGATCTGGAACGAGCCCAACAACAAGTCGCACTGGGACCCGGAGATCGACCCCGAATGGACGATGTTCGGCCGCCTCGTCGCCGAGGCCGGCAAGGCCATCGCCGACGTCAACCCGGCGGTGAAGCGAGTGCTCGGCGGGATCTCCCCGATCGACCCGGCCTTCATCGGCCGGCTCGAGGGCTACGGCGTGCTCGACCATGTCGACGCGATCGGGGTCCACGGCTTCCCGCTCGACTGGAATCTGTGGCCGATCCACGCCTGGCCCGAGAAGGTCGCGGAGATCGAGGCGGCGGCCCCGGGCCATGAGATCTGGGCGACCGAAGTGGGGGTTGGGAGCTTCGGCGCCGAGGAGGTTCAGGTGTTCGGAGTCGACCGCACCGCCGAGCTCCTGCTCGGCCGGGTTCCGCGCCTCTTCTGGTATTCCCTGTTCGACCTGCCCCACCATTGGGGGGCGACCACCCGGCACAAGGAGGCCGAGGGCTCATCCTATTATCGCCATTTCTACATGGGCTTAATTCGCGAGGACGGCACTCCGAAGCTTGCCTTGGAGCATTTTGCGAGGCACACGCCCGCGATGGGCATCATGCAATGGTTTCACTTCGAGGACCCGCGCCTGGACGACGCCGTCCGCTGGCTTCGGCAGCTCGGGGTGACTCACTTGCGGACCGGCCTCAGCTGGGCGGACAGCTACCGCCCCGGTTGGGAGGCCTGGTTCGATCGCCAGATGGAGGCGCTCGAGGAATTCGAGACCACCGTCACGTTCTGCTTCACGCCCGAGTCGGAGGGGATCGCGCCCCATCACACCAGCCCGCCGAAGGATCCCATGTATTTCGCTGATTTCTGCGCCCGAATGATCGAGCGCTACGCCCCGGCCCGCCCGGCCGCCAAGGCGGCGGTCGCCTGATGAGCCTTCACGACCCCAAGGCGATCAACATCGCCATCATCGGCGTCGGCAATTGCGCGAGCTCCCTCGTGCAGGGCCTCGCCCACTACCAGAACGGCGGCGCGAACGACCAGATCGGGCTGATGCACTGGGACCTTGGCGGCTATCGCCCCAAGGACATCCGGATCGTCGCCGCCTGGGACATCGACCGCCGCAAGGTCGGCCGCGACGTCGCCGGGGCGATCTTCGAGAAGCCCAATTGCACGGCCGTCTTCTGCGACCATGTCCCCGAGAGCGGAGTGACGGTCGAGATGGGCCGAACCCTCGACGGCTATTCCGAGCATATGGCGGAATGGCCGGACGACCGCACCTTCCTTCCCGCCGATTTCCCTCAGCCCGACAAGGCGGACGTGGTCCGGCGGCTTAAGGAGACGGAGACCGACGTCCTCCTCAACTATTTGCCCGTCGGAAGCCAGGAGGCGACCGAATTCTACGCCGAATGCGCGCTCGAGGCCGGGGTCGCCTTCGTCAACAACATCCCGGTGTTCATCGCCTCCGACGAGGCCTGGGCCGAGCGCTTCCGGGCGGCCGGGGTGCCGATCATCGGCGACGACATCAAGGCCCAGCTCGGCGCCACCATCGTCCACCGGGTGCTGACCGACCTGTTCCACAAGCGCGGCGTGAAGCTCGAGCGAACCTACCAGCTCAACACCGGCGGCAATACCGACTTCCTCAACATGTCGAACCGCAAGCGGCTCGCCTCGAAGAAGATCTCCAAGACCGAGGCGGTTCAGTCCGTCGCCGAGCACAGGCTCGAGGACGAGAACATCCACGTCGGGCCGTCCGACTACGTCGCCTGGCAGAACGACAACAAGGTCTGCTTCCTGCGCATGGAAGGCTCGATGTTCGGCGGCGTGCCAATGAACCTCGAGCTCCGGCTCTCGGTCGAGGACAGCCCGAACAGCGCGGGCGTCGCCATCGACATGATCCGCTGCGCCAAGATCGCCATGGACCGCGGGCTTGCCGGCCCGGTGCATCCGGCGGCGGCCTATTTCTGCAAGCACCCGCCGGTCCAGACCACCGACGACGAGGCGCACGAGGCGCTGGAGCGGTTCATCAGGGGGTGAACGAGCGGGGGTCCTTCGATACGGGCCTTCGCCTTCGCTCAGTCCCTACCCAGGATGAGCGGAGAGCAGGCTCCTTTCCGCTCATCCTGAGTAGCCGTTGAGCCTGGCGAAACGGCGTATCGAAGGACCGCTCGGGAACCTTCAGCCCGCGCCGCCGTACCTCCCATCCACATAGACCAGCGGGTCCACGTCGTCCCTCACCGTCACCTCCTCGACCTCGCCGACGAAGATCGAGTGGGTGCCGTAGGGGAAGTGCCGGATCCGGCGGCACAGGATCGCCGCCTGGGCGTCGGCGAGGCGCGGCGGGCGGGCGCAGTCCACTTCCCAGCCCGAGGCGAAGCGAAGCGCCATCTGGCTCCGGTCGGCGAACATCTGGGCGATATCCTCCTGGCTTCGGTGGAGGACGTTGACGCAGAAATGGGAGACGTCCTCCATCGGGCTGTGGAGCGACGCCGTCCGGTTGATGCAGATGAGCAGGCTCGGCGGGTCGAGCGACAGAGACGACATGGCGGTGGCCGTGATTCCCATCGGCTCGCCGCCGACGCACACGGTGATGACGTTCACTGTCGAGGCGACACGGCGCATCGCCTGCTTGAAGTCCCGGGGGAGGTCGGCACCTGAGGTCGCCATGGTGCCCGCCAATGACGGGGAAGGGCCGCGCTGGCAATGGCTTAGCCGGGCGACGAGCTTCAACAGCAGCAGCAAACCCCGGATTTTGCTAGGAAATTACGTGAATTCCAATTATCCTCCCGATTCGAGGGGACGGGGGAATGCTGGAAATCATCGCCGCTCCGGCGAATTTGCCGTTTTCGGTGGCGCTGCTGGTCATGCTGATGATCGGTGCGGTGGAGGCGCTCGGCCTCGGCGCCTCGGCGGTCCATCTCGACCTCCACGCCGACGTCGATGGCGACCTGCTCGGCTGGCTCGGGGTGGGGCAGGTGCCGCTCCTGATCCTGCTCGTCGTCTTCCTCGCCCTTTTCGGCCTCGCCGGCCTTGCCATCCAGCAATTCGCGGGACCGCTCTCCTTGTGGATCGCAACGCCCGCGGCGGTGGCGGCGGCGCTTCCGCTGACCGGCCTCGGCGCCCGCGGCCTCGCCCGGATCATGCCTCGCGACGAGACGACGGCGGTCAGCCTCGACAGCCTCGTGGGCAAGAAGGCGACGATCACCATCGGCACCGCGCGGCGAGGCTCGCCCGCCCAGGCGCGGGTCGTCGACGACCATGGCCAGGCTCATTATGTGATGGTCGAGCCCTATGACGACAGCCATTCGATCGGCCAGGGCGAGACCGTGCGTCTCGACCGCCGCGAGGGCAATATCTTCATCGGCCCCGGCAGGACCGAGGGCCTCGATTCCCGTTTCGACGTGCTTCCAGCGTTGAACCCGCCGATTTCAAACAGGAGAGACTGACATGGTCCAGATGGCCATTTACGCGGGCATCGTCGTTGCCGCTTTGCTCATTTTGGGGCTGATCATCACCCGGCTCTACCGCCGGGCCACCAAGGAGATCGGCTTCGTGCGCACCGGCTTCGGCGGCGAGAAGGTCGTGATCAACGGCGGCGCCCTCGTCCTCCCGGTCCTCCACGAGACGATGCCGGTCAACCTCAACACCGTGCGCCTCGCGGTGGAGCGCAAGAATGTCGACGCTCTGATCACGCTCGACCGCCTTCGCATCGACGTGAAGGCCGAATTCTACGTCCGGGTCCGCCCCGACCGCGAATCGATCGCCATCGCCGCCCAGACGCTGGGCCTGCGCACCATGCACCCGGAGAATCTGAAGGAGCTGATCGAAGGCAAGTTCGTCGACGCGCTCCGCTCGGTCGCCGCCGGAATGACCATGAACCAGCTCCACGAGCAGCGCGCCGATTTCGTCCAGAAGGTGCAGCAGGTCTCCGCCGCCGACCTCGCGATGAACGGCCTTGAGCTGGAATCGGTCTCCCTGACCGGCCTCGACCAGACCTCGATCGAGCATTTCAACGCCAACAACGCCTTCGACGCGGAAGGCCTGACCAAGCTCACCGAGCAGATCGAGCTTCGGCGCAAGACCCGCAACGACATCGAGCAGGAGACGAGGGTCCTGATCGAGGCCAAGAATCTCGAGGCGGCCCGCAAGAGCTTCGAGATCGGCCGCGACACCGAATTCGCCCGACTGGAGCAGGAGCGCGAAGTCGAGGTCCGCCGAGCGGCCCAGAATGCCGAGGTCGCACAGCAGCAGGCCGAGCGGCAGCGCGAGGCGGATGAGGCGAAGATCACCGCCAAGCGCCAGGTCGACAGCGCCCAGATCGAGGCCAACAAGGTCGTCGAGCAGGCCAGGATCGCCCAGACGCAGGCGGTGGAGATCGCCCGCCAGGAGCAGCAGATCGCGATCCAGAACAAGAGCCGCGAGGAAAGCCAGGCCAAGGCCGAGGCGGACAAGGCGCGCGCCGAGGCGGTCGCCGCCGAGGAACGGGTCGGCACTGCCCGCGAGACCGAGGTCGCCGAGCGCGTCAAGCGGATCGAGCTGATCGACGCCAGCCGCGAGGCCGAGCGCTCGGCGATCGGCATCAAGGTCCAGGCCGACGCCGAGAAGCAGGCCGCCGCCGACCGCGCCGAGGCGATGCGGCTCGGCGCCGAGGGCGAGGCCGAGGCCGAGAAGCTTCGCGCCGAGGCGTCTCGGGTGCGCTTCGAGGTCGAGGCCGCCGGCCAGCGGGCGATCAACGAGGCGGCGAATTTGCTCTCGTCCGACCAGATCTCGCTTCAGACCAAGATGGCTTTGCTCAAGGTCCTTCCGGAAGTGGTGCGCGAGGCGGCCAAGCCGATGGAGGCGATCGATTCGATCAAGATCGTTCAGGTCGAGGGGCTTTCGGGCGGCTCCAATGCGGGTGCCGGCGGAGGCACGGGCGGCGAGGGCAACCTCGCTTCCAGCGCCGTCGCCGCGGCGCTCCGCTACCGCGCCCAGGCGCCGATCGTCGACGGGCTGATGAAGGAGCTCGGCTTCGACGGCTCGACCCTGGAGAATCTCGTCGCTGGCGCCGGCCACGGCGTTTCGGCGCCGGCGCCGCTCGTCGCCGTCCCGGTCGAAGCGCCGGAGGACTGAGGTCATCGGATCGGAAGGTCCTTCGATACGCCGGTTCGACAGGCTCACCGGCTACTCAGGATGAGCGGTTGTGCCTTTCCGCTCATCCTGAGTAGGGGCTGAGCCTGGCGAAGACCCGTATCGAAGGACCCTCCTCAGCTTGCCGCCGGACCGTCCATGACCCATCACGACATCCTCATCGTCGGCACCGGCCATGCCGGCGCCCAGGCCGCGATCCAGCTGAGGCAGCTCGGCTTCGAGGGCTCCATCGCCATGATCGGCGACGAATCGGAACCGCCCTACGAGCGCCCGCCCCTCTCCAAGGAATATCTCGCCGGCGAGAAGGAGTTCGACCGGATGCTGATCCGGCCCGAGGCCTTCTGGGCGGAGCGCGGCGTCCATATCCGGCTTGAAACGAAGATCGACGCCGTCGACGCTGAGGCGAAGCGGCTCACCGGCCGCGGCGGCGAGCGGTTCGGCTATGGCAGCCTGATCTGGGCGGCGGGCGGGCTTCCGCGGCGCCTGGGCTGCGAGGGCGGCGACCTTGCCGGAGTCCATCTCGTCCGGCGCAAGGCCGATTCGGACGCCATCCGGGCGGAGCTCGAGGGTGTCGGCTGCGTGGCGGTGGTCGGCGGCGGCTATATCGGGCTGGAGACCGCAGCGGTGCTTCGCAAGCTCGGCAAGCGCGTCGTCCTGCTCGAGGCGCTCGACCGGGTGCTGGCGCGGGTCGCGGGGCCGGAGATTTCGCGATTCTACGAATTGGAGCATATCGCCCAGGGCGTCGACGTCAGGCTCGGCGCCACCGTCGCCTCGATCGTCGGGGAGAACGGCCGGGTCGCCGGAGTCCGGCTCCGGGACGGCGCCCTCGTGAAGGCGGAGATGGTCATCGTCGGGATCGGGGTCGAGGCGGCGGTGGCGCCGCTGCTCGCCGCGGGTGCGGCCGGGGCGAACGGAGTCGAGGTCGATTCGTGCTGCCGGACCAGCCTGCCGGATATCTACGCCGTGGGCGACTGCGCCGCGCACGAGAACCGCTTCGCGGGAGGCCTTCGAGTCCGCCTCGAATCGGTCCAAAACGCCCACGACCAGGCGGCGACGGCGGCCAAAGCGATCGTCGGCCGACCCGAGCCGTATGAGGCGGTCCCCTGGTTCTGGTCGAGCCAATATGACCTCCGGCTGCAGACGGTGGGCCTGTCGGTCGGCCACGATTCCACTGTCGTGCGCGGCCGGCCGGAGCAGCGCAGCTTCTCCGTCCTCTACCTTCTGGACGGCCGGGTCATCGCCCTCGACTGCGTCAACTCGACTAAGGATTATGTGCAGGGCAAGAAGCTGATCCTGGAGCGCAGGGCGGTCGAGCCGGAGCGGCTTGCGGATACAGGGGTGGCGCTGAAGGAGCTCTAGGCCCGGCTCTACCGCGCGGCGAAGCCGGCGAGGGTCTCGGCCACCCACCGGCCGGCAGTGAGCGCCGTGATGTCGCTGACGTCAAGGCTGGGATCGAACTCGGTCAGGTCGACCAGCTTCACCCTGGGCTCGGCCGCGAGGCGCCTGGCCGCCGCGAAGAACATGGCGGCAGGCATTCCGCCCGGGCGCGCTCCGGGGGCTCCGGGGCAGGACGAGCGCTCGATCACGTCGATGTCGAAATCGACCATGAGCGAGTCGAGATGGACGAAGCGGGCGAGCACGTGGTTGAGCACCGCCGCGATGCCGCGCTCGAGGCAGTCCGCCATCGTGTAGATCCCGATCCCGGCGGCCTGGGCGTCGGCGTGCATCCTCGCCGTGTTGGCGAAGGGGGCAAGGCCGATCTGGCAGATGTTGGCCCCCGGCATGCCGTCCTCGATCAGGCAGCGGATCGGGTTGCCGTTCATCGGGCCCTCGGCCGTGTCGCGGAGGTCGAAATGGGCGTCGAGCGTGATCAGACCGACCCTCGAGAGCGGCGGCCCGAGCGCATGTGCGGCGGGGCGGGTGACCGCATTGTTGCCGCCGAGCAGGATGGTCAGCCGGTGCTCGGCGACGGCCGCGGCGGCGGCGGCGCGTATCGGCTCGAAACCCTGGGCGGGAGTGACGCCCTGGACCGGCACGTCGCCATAGTCCTTCACCGCGAAGAACAGCTCCGAGCTGCGCTCCACATCGTAGGTCGAGAAGCGGCGAAGCGCCTTGCGGACGGTCTCGGGGGCGAGGTCGCAGCGGCCCGGAGTTACCGAGCCTGCCTCCATGGGGGCGCCAAGGATCGCGATCTGGCCCTCGCTGCCGATCAAGTCAGCGATGGATTTCCAGCTCATGGCGTTGCTCTTAGTCGGGCGAAGGTTAAGAAGCGACCCATGTGGGACCGGCTCCTCACCGATTGCCATATCGCCACGATGGACCCCGCGGTGCCGGGCGCCTTCGGCACGATCGAGGACGGGGCGATCGGGATCCAGGACGGGCGGATCGTCCGGGTTGGGCGGCGGATCGACCTGGCCGGCTACAGGGCGAAGCGGGTCGAGCCGCTCGGAGGCGCCTGGGTGACCCCGGGCCTGATCGACTGTCACACCCACCTCGTCTTCGGCGGCAACCGGGCGGCGGAGTTCGAGCAGCGCCTCGGCGGCGCGACCTACGAGGAGATCGCACGGTCCGGCGGCGGGATCGTCTCGTCGGTCAAGGCGACCCGATTCGCAAGCCTCGAGGAGCTGGTCGAGCAGGCGCGGCCGAGGCTTCGGGCGCTGATGCGCGGCGGGGTCACCACGGTCGAGATCAAGTCGGGCTACGGGCTCGACGTCCCGAGCGAGATCAAGATGCTCGAGGCGGCGAAGGCGCTCGGGGAGAGCGAGGCCGTTCGGGTGGTGCCGACGCTGCTCGCGCTCCACGCCCTTCCCCCCGAGCATAAGGAGAGTCGCGAGGAATTCGTTCGCCTCGCGGTGGACGAGATGATCCCGGCCGTCGCCGAGGCGGGGCTGGCGCAAGCGGTCGACGCTTTTTGCGAGGGGATCGGGTTCACTTCGGACGAGGTGCGCTCGCTGTTCGAATCTGCGGAGGAGCACGGCCTCAGGGTCAAGCTCCATGCCGAGCAGCTCTCCAACCTGCAGGGCGCCGCCCTGGCCGCGGAATTCGGGGCCCTTTCCGCCGACCATCTCGAGCATGCCGACGAAGCCGGCGTCGGAGCGATGGCGCGCGCCGGAATGGTCGCGGTGCTTCTGCCCGGCGCCTTCTACGCGCTCCAGGAGACGAGGAAGCCGCCCGTCGACCTGCTTCGCCGGCACGGAGTCGCGATGGCGGTGGCCACCGACTGCAACCCCGGCACCTCGCCGGTCCTGTCGCCGACCCTGATGCTGAGCATGGCCTGCACCTTGTTCGGCCTGACTCCCGAGGAAGCGCTGGCCGGGATGACCGTCCACGCGGCGAAGGCGCTGGGGCTGGAGAAGGAAGTCGGAACGGTCTCGACCGGCAAGGCCGCCGACCTGTGCGTCTGGCGGGTGAGCCGGCCGGCCGAGCTGGCTTACTGGGTCGGGCTGCCGGGTCCGGAGAGAAGGATCGTGGCGGGGGTGGATGCCTAGTACGTCGTCCCGGCGAAGGCTGGGACCCCGGCGGGTGAAAAGCGCCGGTGCCCTTCACCCCCCCCCGGACCCCAGCGTTCGCTGGGGCGACGGGTTCACTTGCTCCCCGCCACCTCCTAAAGACCTCCCCATGCTTTCACGCCGCGACAACAGCCGCTCGATCCGCGCCCGCACCGGGCCGGGCCTCGTCGCCAAATCCTGGGCCACCGAGGCCGCGGTGCGGATGCTTCAGAACAACCTCGACCCGCGCGTCGCCGAGGCTCCGGAGGAGCTGGTCGTCTATGGCGGGATCGGCCGGGCGGCCCGGGACTGGCCGAGCTTCGACAGGATCGTCGAGACGCTCGAGCGGCTCGAGGAGGATGAGACCCTGCTCGTCCAGTCGGGCAAGCCGGTCGGCGTCTTCCGCACCCATCGCGATGCGCCGCGGGTGCTGATCGCCAATTCCAACCTGGTCCCGAAATGGGCGACCTGGGAGCATTTCCACGAGCTCGATCGCAAGGGGCTGATGATGTACGGCCAGATGACGGCCGGATCGTGGATCTACATCGGCACCCAGGGCATCGTCCAGGGCACCTACGAGACCTTCGTCGAGATGGGCCGCCAGCATTATGGCGGCGATCTGAAGGGCCGCTGGATACTCACCGCGGGGCTCGGCGGGATGGGCGGGGCGCAGCCTCTGGCGGCGGTGATGGCGGGTGCGCATTGCCTGGCGATCGAGTGCCAGGCGAGCCGGATCGAGAAGAGGCTGGAGACCCGCTACCTGGATCGGCGCGCCTCGACCCTGGACGAGGCGCTGGAAATCCTCCGGACCGCCGGCGAGCCGACCTCGGTCGGGTTGCTCGGCAACGCCGCCGAGATCCTTCCGGAGATGGTGAGGCGCGGCATCCGGCCCGATGCGGTGACCGACCAGACCTCGGCGCACGACCCGGTCAACGGCTATCTGCCGCTCGGCTGGTCGGTCGAGAAATGGATAAGCATGCGCGAGCGCTCGCCCGAGGCGGTCGAGGAAGCGGCGCGGCGGTCGATGGCGATCCACGTCGAAGCGATGCTCGCCTTCAAGGACCTGGGAATCCCAACCTTCGACTATGGCAACAACATCCGCCAGGTCGCGAAGGACGACGGCGTGACCCGCGCCTTCGACTTCCCCGGCTTCGTCCCCGCCTATGTCCGGCCGCTCTTCTGCCGGGGGATCGGCCCTTTCCGCTGGGTGGCGCTTTCCGGCGACCCCGAGGACATCTACCGCACCGACGCCAAGGTGAAGGCGCTGATCCCGGACGACCCGCACCTCCACCGCTGGCTCGACATGGCGCGCGAGCGGATCGCCTTCCAAGGCCTCCCGGCGCGGATCTGCTGGGTCGGGCTGGGGCAGAGGCACAGGCTCGGGATGGCGTTCAACGAGATGGTCGCTTCCGGAGAGCTGAAGGCGCCCATCGTCATCGGCCGCGACCATCTCGACTCGGGCTCGGTGGCGAGCCCAAACCGCGAGACCGAGGCGATGGGGGACGGCTCCGACGCGGTGTCGGACTGGCCCCTGCTCAACGCCCTCCTCAACACCGCATCGGGCGCGACCTGGGTGTCGCTCCACCATGGCGGCGGAGTCGGCATGGGCTACTCGCAGCATGCCGGAATGGTGATCGTCGCAGACGGCACCGAGGCCGCGGCGCAGCGGCTGGAGCGGGTGCTTTGGAACGATCCGGGCACCGGCGTGATGCGCCACGCCGACGCGGGCTATGAGGAGGCGATAGACTGCGCCCGCGAGCAGGGGCTGGACCTGCCGATGGTGGGGCTGTGAGCGTCGTGCCAGCGAAGGCTGGGACCCCAGGGGGTGAAAGGCTCCCGTATTCGTCACTCCCCGGGGCCCCAGCCTTCGCCGGGGCGACGGCATGATCACCCTGCGCCCCGGCTCCGTCACCCTGGCGGAGCTTCGCTCCATATGGGCCGGCGCTCCAGTCCAGCTCGCTGCCGGCGCCTGGGGCGCGATCGACTCCGCCGCCGCCTGCGTCGGCCGGATCGTCGAGAGCGGCCGCACCGTCTACGGGATCAATACCGGCTTCGGCCTCCTGGCCCAGACGCGCATCCCCGGCGACCGGCTGGCCGAGCTTCAGCGCAACCTGGTGCTGTCGCACAGCTGCGGCCTCGGCGACGACCTCAGCCGCCCCGTCGTCCGGCTGGCCATGGCCACCAAGGTGATCGGGCTGGCTCGCGGGCATAGCGGAGTCCGCCGCGAGGTTGTCGAGCGGCTGCTCGCACTCCTCGAAGCCGATGCCCTCCCCTGCATCCCTAGCCAGGGTTCGGTCGGAGCCTCGGGGGACCTGGCGCCGCTCGGCCATCTGAGCGCGGCAATGCTGGGCGAGGGGCGGATCGACCTTCGCGGCACGATCATTCCGGCCGGCGAGGCGCTTCGCGAGCTCGGGCTTGAGCCGCTGGCGCTGGGCCCGAAGGAGGGGCTGGCGCTGATCAACGGCACGCAGATATCGACCGCGGTGGCGCTCGACACCTTGTTCGCGGCGGAGCGGGTGTTCGCCTCCGCCCTGATCTCCGGAGCGCTGTCGCTCGACGCGCTGAAGGGCACGGACGTCGCCTTCGACCCCAGGATCCACGAGGCGCGGGGCCAGAAGGGTCAGATCCAGGTGGCGGCGGTCCTGAAGCGGCTGCTCGACGGAAGCGAGATCCGCCACTCCCATGACGATTGCACGCGGGTGCAGGACCCCTACAGCTTCCGCTGCCAGCCGCAGGTGATGGGCGCCTGCCTGGACCTGCTCAGGAACGTGACCGAGACGCTCCGGATCGAGGCCAATGCGGTCACCGACAATCCCTTGCTGTTCCCGGAATCGAACGACTCGCTGTCCGGCGGGAACTTCCACGCCGAGCCCGTCGCCTTCGCCGCCGACACTCTGGCGATAGCGTTATGCGAGGTTGCGAGCATCTCGGAGCGGCGCACCGCCGTGCTGGTCGATCCCAAGATGAGCGGCCTTCCGCCCTTCCTGGTCGAGGACAGCGGGGTGAATTCGGGCTTCATGATCGCCCAGGTCACGGCGGCGGCCCTGGTCTCGGAGAACAAGAGCCTCGCCTGGCCGGCCAGCGTCGACACGGTGCCGACCTCGGGCAACCAGGAGGACCATGTCTCGATGGCGACCCATGCCGGAACCAAGGCTCGGCGGATCGCAGGCAATTCGGCCGGGGTGGTCGGGATCGAGCTTCTGGCGGCGGCCCAGGGCTGCGACTTCCACGCGCCGATGAAAAGCTCGCCGACGCTGGAAGGGGCCCGGGCGGAGATCCGGCGTCACGTCGAGCATTACGAGGCGGACCGGTACCTTGCCGACGACCTGCGCTGGGCTCAGGACTCGGTGCTGGCGGGGAGCCTGTCCGGCCGGATCGAAGCGGAGTTGTTCGGAAGGTGAGGCGTCTCGTCATCCCGGCGAAGGCTGGGATCCCAGCGGGTGAAGAACGCCTGCGCCTTTCATCCCCTGGGGCCCCAGCCTTCGCTGGGGCGACGCCATGATCAACCTCGCACAAGCCTCCGGCCCGCTCGAGCTCGAGGGCGAGGTCTGCGTGATCGGCGCCGGGGCGGCCGGGATCACCCTGACCCGGCGGCTCCTCGCACTGGGCCACACGGTCGTGCTGCTGGAGAGCGGCGGGCTCGACTACGAGCCGGAGACCGCGGCCCTCAATGCGGGCGAGACGGACGGCGAGGATTATTACGAGCTCGAGGACAGCCGGTTGCGGTTCTTCGGAGGAACGACCGCCATCTGGGGGGGGCGCTGCGCCGAGCTCGACCCGATCGACCTGGAGCGGCGGGACTATGTGCCCCATTCGGGCTGGCCGATAGGCTGGGAGGAGCTGGAGCGCTGGTACGAGGCGGCGCGGCCGCATTTCGGCCTGGCGTCCGGTCGGCCGACCCCCGCGGACCTCCGCGCCGCTGGGGTCAAGCTGCCCCGTTTCGCTGAGCTCGAGACCCCGCTCTGGACCTTCGACCGCCGATTCAACCGCTTCGCCTGGGAAAGCTGCGCCGACCTCGAGTCCGACCCCAGATGCCAGATCGCCACCCACGCGACGGTCACCGCGATCGTGGGGGAGGGCCATGGGATCGGCCGGGTCGAGGCGCGCTCGCTCGGCGCCGGGCGGCTGACGGTCCGGGCGAAGGCGTTCGCCCTGGCCGCCGGGGGAATCGAGAATCCCAGGCTCCTGCTCGCCTCCGATCTCGGCAACGGCCACGACCAGGTCGGCCGCTATTTCATGGAGCATCCCCACGCCCGCGGCGGCCGGATAGTCAGGGGCGCGGCATGGCGGCTCCTCAAGGCGTTCGGGCGGCGCCACCGGGTCAGCGGACAGGACCTCGCCGCCCTGATCAGCCCTTCCCAGGCGCTTCAGAGGCGGGAGGGCATACTCAACACCTCGCTGACCATCGTGGCCCGCCAGCCGCAGGGCCGGCGGCAGTTCATCGGCATGAAGGCCTATTCCGGCCTCAAGCACAAAATGGCGCCCACGAAACGCGGCCGGGCGCTCTGGATGGTGACGAAGAAGGCGGCGGGCTGGGCCCAGCGCCATGTCGATCCGGCGCGGCCATGGCTTCTCCACAAGCTCGGCAATCTCGAAGTGGCCTTGCTGGTGCGCGGCGAGCAGGCGCCCAATCCGGCGAGCCGGGTGACTCTGACCGGCGACAGGGATTCGACGGGGGTGCCGCGGGTGAAGCTCGACTGGCGGTTATCGGAGATCGACGTTCGAAGCGTCGCGGTGCTGGTCGACGCGCTCGGGGCGGAGCTGGAGCGGCTCGGGCTCGGCCGGGTGGAGCCGGCGGCTTGGCTCGCAACCGGCGAATGGCAGACCGACCCGCTCATCTCCTCCCACCCGATCGGCGGCTACCACCATATGGGAACGACCCGGATGGGCGACGATCCCAGGTCCAGCGTCACCGACTCCGACGGGCGGGTGCACGGGATCGGCAATCTGTGGGTGGCGGGCTCCTCGCTCTTCCCGACCGGCGGCTGGGCCAACCCCACCCTCACCATCGTCGCCCTCGCGCTGAGGAGCGCGGAGACGATCTCGAAGGCGCTGAAATCGTGACCGCCGTCGCTCCGGTCGGTGCCAATGCCACCCGGCTGTGGGGACTGACAGCCGAGGAGAGGCTGCGCCGGATCGCCGTGGCCCAGAAGCTGGAGGTCCGGCCGGACGGGGAGCTCCTCGTCAATCTCGGCTATGCCTTCGATCCGGGGTGGCTGAAGCTGGCGGCGGCGAAGCCGGGGCTGGTGGTGACCCGGGGCGGAGTGCCGGTGCTTGCGAATGTCGGGGCCGATGAGGCAATCCGCGGGGCGATGGAGCAGAACGCTCCCCTCCCCGCACCCGGCGAGGAGCCGCTCCCCGGCGAAACTCTAGCCTGGGAGGAATCGCGCGGGCTCGAGAATGAGGAGCTCCGCAAGAAGCAGCGGCCGTTCATGGACCGGCTGGCGCCGGAGACGGTGCGCGGCCTCGAGCGGGCCAGCTATTTCGGCGCCTATAAGGGGGTGACGGACCTCCTCACCAAATATCTATGGCCGGAATGGGCCTTGGTCCTGACCCGCTGGGCGGCCCGCATCGGGATGACCCCGAACCAGGTCACGTTCGTCGGCGCCTCGCTGTGCCTGCTCGCCACATGGCTGTTCTACCAGGGCTGGTACTGGACGGGGCTGGCGGCGGGCCTCGTCTTCATGGTGCTCGACACGGTGGACGGGAAGCTCGCCCGCTGCACCATCACCTCGTCCAAGGTCGGCGAGGCGTTCGACCACGGCATCGACCTCGTCCATCCGCCTTTCTGGTGGTGGGCCTGGGGGGTGGGGCTCCACGCCTGGGGGCGGCCGCTGGAGCCGGGGCTGTTCTGGTGGACCTTCGCCGCCATCATCGCCGCCTATGTCGTCCAGAGGCTGATCGAGGGCGCCTTCATCGCCCGCTTCGGGATGCACATCCACGTCTGGAGACGCTTCGACAGCCGCTTCCGCCTGATCACCGCCCGGCGCAACCCCAACATGGTGATCCTGCTCGCCTTCCTGGTCGCCGGCCGGCCGGACTGGGGCCTGCTCGCCGTCGCGGCGTGGACCCTGCTCTCTCTTGCCGTGCACATGGTGCAGCTCGCCCAGGCGCTGGCAGCCCGGGCGGCGGGGCGGCCGGTTGTGTCTTGGCTGGCCTGAGGAGAGACTGATGAACGACACGATCCGACGCTTCGGTTATCCCGCGACGCTGATCGCCGACTATGAGCATTGGATGGTGCTCCTGCGTCCGGCCCAGCCGACGCTCGGAAGCCTGATCCTGGCCGCGAAAGGCGAGGAGACGAGCTTCGCGGCCTTGCCGGCGGAGGCATTCACCGAGCTTCAGCGGGCGGCGGCGGACATCGAGCGGGCGCTCGGCGAGGCGGTCCTCTTCGAGAAGATCAACTATCTGATGCTGATGATGGTCGACCCTCACGTCCATTTCCACGTCGTCCCCCGATATGAGGGGGAGCGCGAGGCCTGCGGCGTGGGTGTCAAGGATTCCGGGTGGCCGAAAGTGCCGGCGCTGGGCGAGGCGGTCGAGCTTGAGCCGGAGCAGGTCGAGGCGCTGGTGGGGTATTTTAAGGGATGCTGGCCGCGTTGACCTGAATCCCTTCCTGGTGTTCGCGGCGGAGGATTATGGACGCGAGGCCCACCTGGCCGTCAGCGCCCGGGCCGCCTCGACGTCCTCGGGGAAGTCGACCTCCTGCCATTCCTCGCCCTTGATCGAGACGGTGCGGACGTCGGCGCCGGCCTGGGCCAAGGCATCGATCGCCCGAAGATACCAGCGGCGGGTGCCGTCGGGCCGGCGCATCATCGCCTCGACCTGCTGCGCGAACAGGCCCGGGCCTTCCCCTCGGAAAGCGAGGAGGCCGATCGATTCGGCATTATACTGGCCCGGCTCCAGCGCCTTGCCGATACGCAGCAGCCGTTCGCCGTCCCGAAGCACCTTCATGTCGTCGGCGTCGTAGCTTTCCTTCTCGTCCACGGTGACGGCGATCGGGCCGGTGCGGGCTTCGAGAACCCGCTCGAGCAGTCGCGGCGACACGAGGGTGTCGCCGTTGAGAAGCAAGGTGTCGCGATCGAGCTCGGCGCGCGCCATCCAGACCGAGCCGAGATTGTCGGCGACATGGTAGAAGGGGTTGAAGAGGGTCCGCACCCCGGGGCGTCGGGCCGCCACCGCCTCGACCAGCTCCTCGGCGAAACCGGTAACGACGACGACCTCGCCAATGCCCGCGCCCTGAAGGGCGTCGAGCTGCCATTCGAGCAAGGTCCGGCCGCTCAGCTCGATCAGGCACTTCGGCCTTTCCGCGGTCAGCGGCAGGAGGCGCGACCCCTTTCCGGCGCTCAGGATGATGGCCTTGTGAATGCTCATGATCCCCGCGCCCCGATCGTCGCGGCTGCCCGGGCCCGCGAACACCCCTCTCGAATCGGACCTATTATGGTTTGACTTGGGCAAAGTTAGGGCGGAGCTTTTCCTTCGGGCGGGCGGGATTCTCCCTGCCGCTTCAAACATTTAGGAAGCCATCATGGGAAAACCTCAACATAGATTATTCGACGACGAAGTCGCGGCGGCACAAAGCGCGGCCGGAGGATCGGAGCTCGGGCAAAACGCGGTCCCGTTCCGCCTCGAGGACTTTGCCGGCATCGCCACCTTTCGCGACAAGCCGATCTTCAACCAGGAGCAGGTGATCAATCAACTCGACACGGGGCGGAAGTTCAACACCGCGAACGGAACCATCACCTTCGGCTTCATGGACGGCCCGACCGCCGTCGGTCTCTACAACAGCCCGAAATATCAGAGGGAGTTCTTCGTCACCGAGGGCTTCGGCTTCCGGGAGTTCAACGACGGCCAGAAGGCCGCCGCCCGCCAGACCATGGTGCTCTGGGACGATCTCATCGCAGTCAAGATCGTCGAGAAGAACGGCAACGGCGCCGACATCCTCTTCGCCAGCGACATCAACACGCAGGCGGGCTTCGGCTATTATCCGGGCGAGGGCCACAAATTCCAGGGCGACGTCTGGGTGGGGGCGCCGGAGGTGAACTGGGTCCCCAACTGGCTGCAATATAACGGCTTCGGATTCACCGCCATGGTCCACGAGTCCGGCCACGCGCTCGGCCTCTCGCATCCGGGGGCTTACAACGGTTCCGCGGCGTTCAGCTACCAGAACTATGCCGAATATGCGCAGGACTCGCTGCAATATTCGATCATGTCCTATTTCAACATCCAGAACACCGGCGGCCTGGTGGTGAACGGGTCCATCCTGCAGCTGGGCAACCCGCAGACTCCCCTGATCCACGACATCCTGGCCATCCAGGCGAAATATGGCGCGGACCCGGCCACCCGGGTCGGAGACACCAATTATTTCAGCAACTCCAACGCCGGCAACGGAGTCTACGACCTCTCCCAGAACCCCTACCCCTATCTGGCCGTCTACGATGCCGGCGGCGAGGACACGTTCGACTTCTCGACCGCAAACCGCAGCGTGTTCATCGACCTCCGCCCCGGCTCCTTCAGCTCGGCGGGCCTCGGCGCTCCGAGTCTGGAGCTGGCGAACAAGCTGGTCGCGGAATTCAATGCCGCGACGGAGGCGCCGCAGCCCGATTTCACGCCCTGGACGAGTTCCGCCCAGCTTGAAAGCATTGCCAACCAGATCGGCGCACAGATGGTCGGACGGGTGTTCGCGGACACCGGGGTCGCCGGCCTCTTCACGATCGGCCACCGCAATATCTCGATCGCCTACAATACGATCATCGAGAATGCGAACGGCGGCTCGGCACGCGACTATCTGGTCGGCAACCATGTCTCCAACAAGCTGAGCGGCAATGCCGGCGACGACGTCCTGAACGGTCTCGGCGGCGACGATCTGCTGACCGGCGGCAGCGGGGCGGACGAGTTCCGCTTCACCGACGGCAGCGGCAACGACCGGATCGCCGACTTCGTCAGCGGCAGCGACAGGATCTCCTTGAGCGAGATCGATGCGAACAGCGGGACGGCCGGCGACCAGGCCTTCACGTTCATCGGCGGAGCGGCGTTCAGCAATTCCGCCGGCGAGCTTCGCAGCTACAGCCAGGGCGGCGAGAACTTCCTCGCCGGCGACGTGAACGGCGACGGCCTCGCCGACTTCACGATCAACCTTGGAAGCGCCGCGGCCGCCGTGTCCGACTTCTTCCTGTAGAAGCCGGAGCGCGAGCGAAAGGAGGGCCTGCCGCGCTGCGGTGGGCCCTTTCTTTTTGGGTGGAGGAGGCGTGGCGGATCGGCAACGGCGGCGCGATTAACGGCCCTGCCGAGCAAATTTCGATAGCCGCCACGGCCACTTGCTGTGATTGATTCGCGCCATGGGGGAATGGACCGCGATCGTGCTGGCGGGGCGCCGGCCGGGGGAGAACGGGTTCGCGGCGTCGCACGGCGTGGCGGCGAAGGCGCTGATCCGCGCCGGCGGGGAGCCGATGCTCGGGCGGGTCGCCCGAACCCTGCTCGACTCGCCGTCGATCGGCCGGATCCTGATCCTGGCCCAGGATACGGCCTCGCTTCTGACCGGCGACCTCGGCTGGATGGCCCAGCAGCCCCGGATCTCCGCCGCCGAGTCCTCCGAAGGCATTTCCGAGAGCGTGGCGCGCGTGGCGGGCACCGAGGCGGCGCCTTACCCGGTGCTCGTCACGACCGCCGACCATGCCCTGCTGAGGCCGGAGATGGTCGAGACCTTCATCGCCGGCGCCGCCGGCGTGGACGTCGCCTTCGCCATGGTCGAGCGCAAGGTCGTCGAGCAGGCCTATCCGGACACCCGCCGGACCTGGCTCAAGGCCGCCAACGGCCATTTCAGCGGCGCCAATCTGTTCGCTCTTATGACCCCGGCCTCGGCTCGCGGAGCCGATTTCTGGGCGAAGGCCGAGAAGGACCGGAAGCGCACCTTGAAGCTGCTGAGCTTCCTCGGCCTGGGGGTGTTCCTCCGGGCCGTCACCCGCACCATCTCGCTCGAGGCCGCCGCCGAGCGGGTGGGGCGCAAGGTGGGCTTCCGCCTCAAGGCCGTCCTGCTCCCCTTCGCCGAGGCCGCGATCGATGTCGACAAGCCGGAGGATCTGGAGCTGGCCGAGCGGATCCTTGCCGCCCGGGGGGATTCACCAGCCTCCGCCTCCGCCGCCGCCGCCGCCGCCGCCGGACGAGCCGCCGCCCCCTGAGCCGCTGCTCGAGCCGGGGGCGGTCGAGGCGGAGGAGATGGTGCCGGCCAGCGAAGAGCCGACGCTGTCGACGAAATCGCCCGGATCGTTCCAGGGGTCGGAATGGCCCGAATACCAGCCCATGGGCTGCGCCTGGCCCGACGCCGACGCGGCGGCGAGGACGGAAGTGAAGCGCGAGGCCCAGTCGTTCTCGACCTTGAGCGCGATCGCGTAGGGCAGATAGCGCTCGAACAATTCGGGCGTCTTCTCGGGCGGGTGCATTGTCTCCAGCCGCTCTTCCTCGGCGATTGAGAGATAGTGGCGGAAACCCTCGATCCGGTCGAGCACGGCCCGCCCCTCGCGGGTCGGGGCGGCCATCCAGCTGAAGGCGGTGAGGACCACGGGTAGGGCGAGGAGCGGGATCGCCAGCGGGATGAGGCGCCTGAGCTCGCCATAAGCGACGATGCCCTCCACCGCATTGCCGATGGTGACGACTCCGGAGACGAGCCCGATCACGCCGAGGAAAGCGGCGGAGATCTTGGCCGACATCGCCATCGCGCCATATTTTCCCGCGGACAGAGAGTAGAGGGCAAGGGCGGCCCCCGGGAGGAGCAGCGCGGCGTACGCGACCAACAGGTCGTTGCGTCCATAATCCCCGGCCGACGACAGCAGGACGATCGCCGCGGGAAGGGCGAGAGCGCCGACCATCAGGACGAGGCCGCGAACCGCCCAGATCCGGTTCCGGACGAAGAGCCGGCCCTCATGGACCCGCTTCAGCCCGGCCTCGAGCGCGGTCTTGGCGCCGCTGAAGGTGGCGTGGTTCTTCTGCTCCATCAGGATCGAATCGCCCCCGGCGAACAGCCGCGACAGCATCGAGGCCTCCGGCTCGGCGAGCGTCGTCCGGCCGGGGGTCTTGTCGATTCTCGTCTTGTCGCGCCTGAAGAAGCCGCCCTTCTCCTCGTTGAGGCGGATATGGCCTCCCACCCCGAGCTCGACGAGAGCCGCGGCGAAGGCGCGGCTGTCGGCGCCCATCCTGGTGATGTAGCGCATGGCGGCCGCCGAGAGCCCGTCCGGCGGACTGAAGATGGGGACGATCGTGCCCGGCTTCGGATCGCGGCCTGCCCGGCGCCAGGCGTGGAAATAATAAGCCAGCACGGCGAGGAGAGCGAGAATCCCGGCGGCCGGCGGGCCGTTGTCACGGAGCCAGAGGCCCGCGGCCGAGGGCGCGGGGGGCGGGGCGACCACCCCCTTCTGCCAGGCGGTCGCGACCGTCAGCCCTTCGTAGGGCGCGAGAGGGGCGGTGGTCCGGAAGACGATCTCGCCGGGGCCTTCGGATACGATTTCAGCGTTGCGCGCGGTCGAGCCTTCCGGCCCCGTATAGACGGAGCGCTGGCCGAAGGGGACCGGCCGAGGCAGCCTGATGCGCGCCTCGGCGACGTCGACGGGAAACACCCAGCCATTGCCGGTGGCGTTCCAGTAGAGCTCGTCATAATCCTTGAAGAAGCCGAGCTGGCGGGTGGTCCGGTAGCGGATCGAATAGACATGCTCGCCCGGCGGGACGCTCGTCTCGGCGGAGCCCATATAGACCCTGACACCGTTCCCCTGGCGCTCCGTGTGGAAAGGCTCCTCGGCGCCGTTCCGGGTTACGCCGACGACGTCGAACCCGACCCGCACCTGCGCCCCCGCGCGGCTGGTGTAGCGGGTCGGAAAGTCCCTGTAGATGCCGTGGTCGATCCGAACGCCCTCGGAGCGGACCCGGATCGTCTCGGTGACGTCGAGCGCGCCATCGGCCTGGACGACGACGTCGCTCAGATAATGGAGGATCCGCTCCTCCGCCCTGCCGACGGCCGGCCAGAGCAAAGCGAGCGCCGCCACAAGCGGCAGCCAGAGCCGGCGCATCAGCCGGCCTTGCCGAAGCTGACCCTCGGCGCGGTCTGGATCGAGGCGTCGCCGTCCTCGTAGAAGGGTTGCTCGCTGAAACCCATCGGCCGGGCGACAAGCACGTCCGGGAAGGACTGGACCCGCGTGTTCAGGTCGCGGACGGTAGCATTGTAATAGCGCCGGGCGCCCTGCAGCTCCTCCTCTATCTCGGCGAGCTCGTCCTGGAGCGCCCGGAAATTCTCGTCCGCCTTGAGCTCGGGATAGTCTTCCGCGACCGCCATCAGGCGGCCGAGCATGGCGCCGAAGGCATTGTCCGCCTGGGCGGTGGCCTCGACGCTTCCCGCCATGGTGGGATCGGTGCGGTGGGCGACGACCTCGCTCAGCGTCTCGCGCTCATGGGCGGCATAGCCCTCGACGGTGCTGACAAGGTTCGGCACCAGATCGGCGCGGCGGCGGAGCTGCACAGTGATCCCGCTGAACCCCTCCTTGGCGAGCGCGCGCAGGCGCACCAGCCGATTGTAGACGATGACTACGTAGAGAAGGGCCAGCGCGAGCAGGCCGAGCGCAATCCATAAACCCATGGCGAAATCCCCCTTGCGGGCGGTTTTAGGGCGGGAAGCGGATTCCCGCAACGCGCCTGTCGCCCCCCATGCCGGCCTCCGGCATGGTGAAGTATAGGTTCTGAAGCGGATGCAAATTCGCGTGCCATTTCAGGTCTCTACAAATAGCCTCGCCCCCGAGTCGCACCGATGTCGGTGAGGCACTTTCAGGGGATGGGCATATGTTTAGACATGGTGCAAG
The DNA here is from genome assembly GCA_036399975.1 of Allosphingosinicella sp. Classification (GTDB taxonomy): domain Bacteria; phylum Pseudomonadota; class Alphaproteobacteria; order Sphingomonadales; family Sphingomonadaceae; genus Allosphingosinicella. The sequence continues at coordinate 3,049 of DASWLZ010000036.1, read as the reverse complement.
GACGCGCAGCCTGCGCGCGATGACTTTGGGCACGGCGGCCGCCACGGCGCTTCTTGCGGCTGGCACCGCCTCGGCGCAGCCCGGACTTGATGTCGCCGAACCGCCCGTGCTGAAGCAGCGCGGAGCGAGCCCGCAACACCCCTTCGCCCCGACCAGCAAGGAAATCCGGCTCGATCTCAACATCGAATATGTCGATGGCGCCATCTACAATCCGAGCACCGGGAAAGACGATCCGGTCAGGCTTCGCGCCTACACCCAGGACGGCCTGCCGAAGCCGGCGCGCTTCGTGTCGCCGACGATCGTCGCCCGCCCCGGCGACACCGTCCGGGTCAAGCTCAACAACAGGCTGCCGGCCGTGTCGACGTCCTATGACGCCGGCTGCGGAAGCGCGGAGCACAACGTGCCGCATTGCTTCAACGGCACCAACCTTCACACCCACGGCCTTTGGGTGAACCCGTCGGGCAATGGCGACAACGTGCTTCTGTCGATCAATCCCGGCGTCAGCTTCGAATATGAATATGCCATTCCGCCGGAGCATCCGGCCGGCACCTTCTGGTACCACACGCACCGTCACGGCTCGACGGCGCTGCAGGTCTCGAGCGGCATGGCCGGAGCCCTGATCATCAAGGGCGACAGGGTGCCGACCCCCGCGAGCAACGGCGACGTCGACGTGCTGCTCGAGGGCCTGCGCAACTACAAGGATCGGACGATGGTCTTCCAGCAGATCCAATATGGCTGCTTCGACCAGAATCAGAACATCAAGATCGGGACCGACGCCACCGGCCAGTTCATCACGTCGTGGGCTTGCGATCCGGGCGACGTCGGGGTCATCGAGACCTATGTTGACAACCGCCCCGCGCCGATGGGGCCGAACGGCTTCGGTTTCGGCACCTGGGGCCAGTCCGGCCGCTATACCAGCATCAACGGCCACGTTCTGCCGACGATCGACGTCAGGCAGGGCACGATCGAGCGTTGGCGCTTCATTCACGGCGGCGTGCGCGACACGATCCGCGTCATCTTCACCAAGGCGAGCTCGCCGCCCGACACGCGGCCGGGCAAGCATCTCGCGCCGGCGGCCATGGACGAGTATGTCAACGCCGTCTGCGGCCGTGCGACGGAGATCTGGCATGGCGTTGCGCAGGACGGCCTCACCATGCCCGCGGTCGAGGTCACCCGCTCCGCCACCCTGCAGCCCGGCTATCGCTACGACGCGCTCGTCAAGTTCGATCAGGAAGGCGAATATTGCATGATCGACGCGCTGAGCAGCGCGGCCGACAGCGTCGGCGGCGTGGCGCTCGGCGCCCGTCTCCTCGGCCTGGTTCGGGTCATTCCCGACCAGGCGGCGCTGAACCGCGGGACCGTCCCCCAGCAGCTGATCGAAGCCGCTCAAAAGACGATGCCCGCGGACGTCCGCGATGCGGTGGTCGGCGACCTCCAGAACGGCCTGAGGCTCAGCCGCTTCACCAAGCATCAGACGGTCCAGGCGAGCGAGCTCACGGGCGGCCAGGAAATGACGTTCGACATCCAGGGCAATGCTCCGCCCTTCATGTTCGGCGTCGCGAACCAGCTGCCCTCGTCGCCCGGCTACAATCCCCAGCCCTACAACCCGGCCCGGCTCGACCGTAAGCTGGTGCTCGGGACGGCCGAGGAGTGGAAGCTGAGCTCCGCCGCGGCGGGCCATCCCTTCCACATCCACGTCAACCCGTTCCAGATCGTCAGGATCGTCAACGACAACAACCCGAATGTGGATCTCAGCGCGCCGGGCGTCGTCGACCAGGGCGACCCGCAATATCGCGGCCTGCGCGGGCTGTGGAAGGACACTTTGTGGATCAAGCCGGGCTACACGGCCACGGTCCGCACCCGCTACGAGCGCTACATCGGCGACTTCGTCCTTCACTGTCACATCCTCGACCATGAGGACATGGGCATGATGCAGAACGTCGCGGTGGTGCTGCCCGGCGGGACCTCCGCGAGCGTCAACGCGCCGGCCGATGCGCACGGGAATCACCACTAGGCGCTGGCGACGAACAGGCCTGGACGACGAAAGGCCCCGCCGCGAGGCGGGGCCTTTTTCGTTGGGGGCCATCGCGCGGGCCCGAGCATGGCCGACTCTCCGGGCTTCAGCTCGAGGCGGTCGGCAAGTCAGGCCGGCGGGCGGGCGCCTGCGCATCCTCTCCGGCGCCTGCCCATGCTCCAGGAGAAGGCGAGACGTGGAAGGCCCCTAGCTACCTCGTGCCTCCGCAACCTCGCCCTCGCAGGCCCTCCGGCCAGCCCGCCTGGACGCAATGCGTTCCGTGCGGGAGCGTCGGCCGATCGAGTGCGCCGTCGGAGACGGCATCCGGGCGGTGTCAGGGATCTGTGGGCGCGCGGCGGGTCGCCGCGCCCGTCCATGGGCGAGAGCCGCTCCACGGCCCGCACAACCGACAAGGCCCCCGCCTTGCGGCGGGGGCCTCGTTGGTTGCGGGGGCAGGATTTGAACCTGCGACCTTCAGGTTATGAGCCTGACGAGCTACCGGGCTGCTCCACCCCGCGTCACCAGTGACGGGAGGCCGAGGCCGCCCGGAAGCGTCTTTTGTTTCCCGGTTCGCCGAAGCGAAACGGCGGCGGGCTGCTCCACCCCGCGCTAAAACAATCGAGCCGCCCGGGGCTGCTGGTGCAGACTTCGGGCGGCTCAATCTTGTGAATGGGCTCTCTCAGGAACCCATCAAAGTGCTACTTTGATGGGAAGCCCTTAACCGCTCGTCGCAAAGCCTGGCGACGACCTACTCTTCCATTGCTTAGGCAATAGTACCATCGGCGCTGTCAGGTTTCACGGCCGAGTTCGGGATGGGATCGGGTGGGTCACTGACGCTATGGCCACCAAGCTATGTGACGAGCGGATGAGAAATTCTAGAAATCGTGCACGTTTTGACCGTCTGGCTGAGATCCACCGACAGCCAAAGCTGTCGTTGATGGTGGGATTCTCAAGCGCGAATAGAGCAATTAGGACCGGTTAGCTCCATGGGTTACCCCACTTCCACATCCGGCCTATCAACGTCGTGGTCTTCGA
>DASWLZ010000035.1:0-1874 GCA_036399975.1 Allosphingosinicella sp. | reverse complement strand
CAGTCCCCCTGCCGTGCTCAGCCGCGCCGGACGCCCCACGTCCGAGTCGCCTTGAGCGCGTCCGTCGGCCCCCGGTCACCCGGGCCGACGGGCGATCCCAGGCGGAAACCGCTGCGGCCCCGGCCTCTCCCGGCGAGCGCTTGACCTTGGGAGGTTGCGCCTCGGACATGATACGGCCTCCGGCTGATCAGTTCGGGACGACACGATCGGGCCACCAATGGAAGCCGGCTTGGCCCCTGACGCGGTGGCGGTCGGCGGTGAGGCGGACGCACTGACTGGCGACGGCGGCATCGAGCTCGGCGAGGCTATCGAAGTGCCGGTTGGCGATAGGCTCGTCGAGGTGGACCCACAGCGTCTCGGCTGGCTGGAGTTCGGGAGTATAGGGCGGCAGGTAGACGAGGCGGATGCCTTCGGGGACGGTGAGACCGGGTGGGCTGTGCCAGCCGGCGTTGTCGAGCACGAGGAGGATGATGCGATTCCGCCCGGCACCCGCCTCTCGGGCGAAGAGCGTAAGCACATCCTCAAAGTCGCGCTTGGAGACGCCGGTCGAGAGATACCAGAAGCTCTCGCCCGTGGCGGGCGAGACGAAGGCGGTGACATAGAGCCACTCGAAGCGGTGGTGCCCCACCGCGACGGGCCGCTCGCCGCGGGGTGCCCAGACGCGGCGCAGGATCGGCTTCAGCCCAATGCGGTGCTCGTCGGTGGCAAAGGTCTCGATCACTGCGCCGGGGTGGCGCTCCGCTTCCTCGGCAACGGCTTGGGCGAGCTTTTTTTGAACTCTGCTTGCGCCTCGGGCCCCGCCGCCCGGGCATGCCGCGGCCGCGGGGTCTGGATCGTCCAGCCGATGGCGCGAAGCGCCTCCCAGCCGCGCTGCTCGGCGACCCGCTCGAGACCGAGCTCCGTTGCGATCAGCGCCGCGATCTTCTTCGAGGTCCAGACCCCGCCGTCCTCCGGCAAGGTCTTCAGCCGCTCGCGCAGCAGGTCGAGCACTGCCGGCGTCAGGATCGTTGCCTTCGCCCCGTTCCCCCGGCGCCGGTCGCCGAGGGAGGACGGCCCGAATTGGTTGTAGCGGGCCAGCAGCTGCTCGACCCAGCGCCGCGCCAAGCTCGTCAGCTGCGCGACCTCCGCACAGCTGCGCCCCTGCGCCAGCAACCAGATTACCTGGTAGTGCCGCGCCAGCCGCGCATCCCCGCTCGTTCGGTAGCCCGCCTGAAGCTCCGCCAGGCTTAGATGTCCCGCCACCTCGGCCATACCCGCCTCCGTTGATCGCCGGAGCGGACGATAAACCTTCCAAGCCACACCGGGAATCCCGTCCCGCGCGACTCAATCAGCCGGAATCCGTATGAGTGCCAAGACCATTCGGCGGGCGTGATCGACACGCGTCGCGGGGGCGTTTCGCATCCGACTGCGGGCTGTTCTACCGCTCTGCCAGACCTGAGACCAAGCCAGTTCGGGTCATTTATGTTCGAGGCCGCGAAGGTGGTGGGGGTGCTGGGGACCTAGCCAGTGCAAGTGCCTCTCAGGCGTGCTCTGCGTTGGTCGAAGCCGCAGCCCGCTTGAGACGTGCGATGGCCTCGCGCCGCCGCACCGCTTTCGGGTCCGCTAACTCGAACTCGGCACGGGACAGAAGGCGATCGAACACTTCTCCATCCTGCTCGGGCCAAGTCCGGCCCCTGTCCTCGACGGAGGCGCTCTTTGACCTTTCGTCCAGCGGAGCAACGTCCTGCAGGACCTTGAACCGTTCTAGAAGAAAGGGACGCACGCCAGAAAGGACGTGCGGAAGCCCGCGTGTTTGGAACATCGATGTGCCTGCCTCGGTTCAGCCTGGTTACCACTCGCCCGAGAGCGAGGTCCGGCCATTTTTGGAGACTTAC
>DASWLZ010000034.1:0-52051 GCA_036399975.1 Allosphingosinicella sp. | reverse complement strand
GATCTTCATCGCGCCCAACGTCTCGTCCACCATGGCGCCGACCTCGGCCACCCGGTCCTGGCTCTTGCGCGACACCAGGCGAACGCGCCGGCCAAGCAGCATGATCGGCAGGATCACCAGTGGGATTCCGATCAGCAGCATTCCCGTCAGCTTGGGAGTCAAGGCGAGCAAATAGAGGATCCCGCCCACGCCCATGACGATGTTGCGGAGGGCCACCGAAATGGTCGTCCCGACCACCTGCTCGATGATCGTCGTGTCGGCGGTGAGCCGCGAGGCGATCTCAGAAGGGCGGTTCTCCTCGAAGAAGGAGGGAGCGAGGCGAAGCAGGTTGCGCTGCACCGCCTCTCGAACGTCCGCCACCACCCGCTCGCCGAGCCACGACACGAAATAGAAGCGGGTGGCGGTGGCGAAGGCCATCACCACGACGATCCCGAGCAGATATTGGAACCAGCGGCCGATGTCGCCGCCCGAGCCGGTGAAGCCGCGGTCGATGATCAGCTTGAACGCGGCCGGAATCGCCAGCGTCGCCATCGCGGCGACTAGGAGCGCCAGAACCGCCCCGGCGACATGGCCTTTGTAGCGCGCGGTGAAGCCCCAGATCAGGGCCAGGTTCGCGATCTTCCGTGGCGCCGCGGTCTCGTCGATGGTGTCGGCCATGCCGCGGGTTAGCAGGAGGGATGCGTCCCGTCATCCCGGCCCGCCCGCGAGACGAGCGGATTCCGGGTCATCTCGCCTTCGCGCCCCGGATGCGCTGGAGGGTCTCGGCCGGAATGTCGGGATTCACACCTTGCGGCGGCACGTCGACCAGGACTGCTTGCGAAGGGTGGCGACGGTCATGTGGGGCCAGCTCAGCCCGGCGAAGCTCAGGATCACGAGCGGCGAATATCGCAGCTGGTGGAAAGCGGGATGGCCGCCCTCCCCGGCGACGATCTCGATCCAGAAGGCCGCGCTGATCTTGGCGGCGACCGCGTTCGGGCCGGCCGAGGTGCCGACGAGGAAGGCGGTGTTGCTGGGACCCCGAACATGTTGATGTCGGGCTGAAGCAGGCCACGGTTGGGGATCGGGCCTTGGGATCGGCGCGAATTCGAGAGTCTCGGAGATCAGGTTGAGCTCGAGGAAGTGCCGCTGCCCCGCAGTGCCGAACAGCGGCCGCCAGATTGAGGTCCATGTTGCTCCGCTTTTTAGAGACAATCCTGCGTCAGCGGCCCTGAAGATCAGCGAGGAATTCCCTGATCCGCTTCGCATTCATGCCGACGTCGCTTCCGCCGACCCGGCTGATCGAGCGCATGTCGACGAGGCTTCCGCCGCCCGGCGCCGGACGCACCCGGACCACGACATCGTCCTTGAACCGGAAGAAGGTGCTGGTCGCGGTGGCCTCGACGCCGTCCTGGTCGACCAGCGCCACCTGCCAGCCGCGATCCTGGGCCAGGGCGGCGGCCCGGCGGACCGCCTCGGCGGGCGGGATGGCCAGGCGGACGGGCCGGAGGTCGCCATAATGGACCCGGTGCAGCGCCTTCCAGCGCTCCTCCGGGGGCATCGCCTTGAGCTCCGGCTTCCCCTCGTCGGGGATGTTCTCGAGATTGTCCGCGCGGACCTTGAGCCGGTCGAACCCGGGCAGGTCGTCGAGGTCGGTGGCGACGTCGTGGATCGCCGGCACGCTCCTGGCGATCCGCACCAGATTGCCGAGATAGAGGACGAAGCCGAGCGCCACCACCAAGGCGAGGAGGTTGGCGAGCATCAGCTTCGCCCGCCGCCGGGCCATGATCAGCCCGATGAGGCCGAGCAGGGCGCCGGCGATCGCCGCGAAGAACAGGTAGCGAAGGGCGGTGAGGCCGGCGCGGAAGGTCCATATCTCCGCGGCGCTGCCGATGGCCGCGACCAGCGCGGCCGCGACCGCCCCGAGCCCCAGCCCCAGCGCCGCCCGCGTGACCAGGCGGGTCCAGTCCCTCTTCGAATCCGCAGCCGCCATGTCGCCCCTCCCCCTCATGTCGCCCTTCCCCCGGCCGCCATGCTGCCCCTTACCGGCGGCGACTGCAAGGGATGAGGGCGGCGGGGCAAGCGCGCGGGTTTTGAACTTGGCGGCGCGGCGGCTAACAGGCGAAGCGAACGCCTTGCGGAGTTGCCGATGCCCGTGCCCCCGACGATCGAAGCCGAGCCGCGGCCGTGACCGAGCTCGTCGTGGTCGACATCGGCGGCACCCACGCCCGCTTCGCCATCGCGGAGGTGGAGCGGGGGCGCGTGGTTCGGCTGGCCAAGGAATGCACGCTCCGGACGTCCGAGCATCCGGGATTCGAGGCGGCCTGGAGCGCCTTCGCCGCCGAGATCGGGCGCCCGCTTCCTCCCGCCGCGGGGATCGCCTTCGCCGGCCCCGTCCGCGGCGAGCTGCTGAAGCTCACCAACAATCCCTGGACGATCCGTCCAGCCGCGATCCCCGCGATTCTGGGCGCCGGGCGCTATACTCTGGTCAACGATTTCGGAGCCGTCGCCCACGCCGTCGCCCAGCTCGGCGAGGAGCATTTCAGCCATCTGTGCGGCCCCGAGCGGCCGCTGCCGGCGGAGGGCGTGATCGGCATCGTCGGCCCGGGCACCGGCCTTGGAGTGGCGCAGCTGCTCCGCAGCGGTTCGGAATACCGGGTCGTCGAGACGGAGGGCGGCCATATCGGCTTCGCGCCGCTGGACGGCCTCGAGGATCGGATCCTGGCGGAGCTGCGAGCCTGTCACGGTCGGGTGTCGGTCGAGCGGGTCGCCTCCGGCGCGGGCCTCTTCAACCTCTATCGAGCGCTGGCAAAGATCGAGGGCGCCGAGCCGCGCTTAGGCGACGATAAGGCGCTATGGGCGGCGGCGCTGGCCGGCGAGGATGCCCTCGCCGCCGCCGCGCTCGACCGTTTCTGCCTCTCGCTCGGCGCCATCGCCGGGGACATCGCGCTGGCGCAGGGCGCCCGGGCGGTGGTCATCGGAGGCGGGCTCGGCCTCCGACTCGCCGGGCATCTGCCCGGCTCCGGCTTCTGCGGCCGGTTCATCGCCAAGGGCCGGTTCGAGGCGCGAATGCGCGACATCCCGGTCAAGATCATCACCCACCGGCAGCCCGGCCTGTTCGGAGCCGCCGCAGCCTTCGCCGCGGAGCATGGGGAATAAGGGGATCGGCTCCGCCGCCGCGAGCCATTGCGCCACAAGCGCGCCCGGAAGCGGACGAAGCGAGAGGCTCGACAATCTTCGTGGCCTTACCTAGATATCGGCCACCCGAGCGGGCGTAGCTCAATGGCAGAGCAGAAGCTTCCCAAGCTTACGACGAGGGTTCGATTCCCTTCGCCCGCTCCAACCTGAGGCATCCGGGGGATGCCTCAGGTTGGAGCGCACGAGCGGCCGAAGGCCGATCGGGGCGACAGCGCCTCCGCCCACCCAGTCGTCACCCTCAACTCACTCGGCTTGAGCCGACGCCTCTCCCCATCGGGGAGAGGGCAGGGTGAGGGGGTTCGGCCCTCGAGGAAGTGGGCGGACTCAGAGCCCCCTCACCCCAACCCTCTCCCCGATGGGGAGAGGGGGCTGCACCTAGATTCCGTCGCGGACCACCTGCCGTCCCTGTCCTTGGAGCCGCCCCGCCAGATCCGACTCGCACGCCGCAAGCGCCTCCTCCTCCGTCGAGCGGATGACGAAATTGGCGCCGACCCGGCCCTCGCGGAAGAAGGGGTAGGAGCCGATCTGGCAGCCCGGGTGGGCGCGTTCGGTTTGCTCCAGGAGCTGCGCGACCTCGCTTTCCGCGGTCCAGCAGCCGACGGTGCGCGAGAGGAGCGGGCGCCCGCCCTCGATCCCGCCCGCCAGGGATTCCAGCATCTGGGTCGCGATGTGCGGGACTCCCGCCAGGATGAACAGATTGCCGAGGCGGATTCCCGGGGCGCCCGACATCCTGTTCTCGATCAGGTCCGCGCCCTCCGGCACCCGGGCCATCCGCAGCCGCCCTTCGTTGAGGCCGCCGCGAGTCGAATAATAATTCTCGAGTATCGCCCGGGCCCTGGGATGGACCACGACGGGGACCCCGAGCGCATGAGCGATGGCGTCCACCGTGATGTCGTCATGGGTCGGCCCGATGCCGCCGGTGGTGAAGAGATAGTCGTAATCGGCCCTGAGCGCGTTCACCGCCGTGGCGATCCGCTCGATCAGGTCGGGCACCACCCGGACCTCGCTCAGCCTGATCCCCTGAAGGTTCAGCCAGCCGGCGATCTGGGCGATGTTCCTGTCCTGGGTCCGGCCCGAGAGGATCTCGTCGCCGATGATCAGAAGCCCGGCCGTCCAGATGCGCTCTTCGGTCATGGCTCGCCCCTTAGCGCTTCGCCGGTAACACGTCATCCCGGCGAAGGCCGGGATCCATGAACAGGGAAACGTCGGGTTCTCGCTCTGCGGTGTTCATGGATTCCGGCCTTGGCCGGAATGACGGGCTGCAAAATCAACCGCTTTCCACTATATGCATCCGATGACCCAGTATCAGGCGATCAGCGGCACCGAATTGGTCGGCCGCAGCGGGGCGATCAAGCTCCATGGGCCCGAAGGCTTCGAAGGGATGCGCCGCGCCGGCCGGGCGGCGGCGGAGGTGCTCGACTCGCTCGTCCCCCACGTCGTGCCCGGAATCACCACCCAGGCGATCGACGACATCGTCCACCGCGAGATGGTCGCCCGCGGCGGAATTCCCGCCACCCTCGGATATCGCGGCTTCACCGGCAGCTGCTGCACCTCGATCAACCACGTCGTGTGCCACGGCATCCCCGGCGACCGGACGCTCAAGGACGGCGACATCGTCAACATCGACGTCACCATCATCCTCGACGGCTGGCACGGCGACACCAGCCGGATGTTCCTGGTCGGCGACGTTGCGATCCGCGCCAGACGCCTAGTCGACATCACCTACGAATGCATGATGCTGGGGATCGAGCAGGCCCGGCCCGGCAGGTTCCTCGGCGATATCGGCCACGCCATCCAGACCTATGCCGAGAGGAACCGCTACGGGGTCGTCCGCGACTTTTGCGGCCACGGCCTCGGCCGCCTCTTCCACGATGCCCCCGAGGTCGTCCATGCCGGCCGCCCCGGCACCGGCCCGGAGCTTCGGCCGGGGATGTTCTTCACGATCGAGCCGATGATCAACATCGGCAAGCCGGCCGTGAAACTGCTCGAGGACGGCTGGACCGCCGTCACCCGCGACCGCTCGCTCTCGGCGCAGTTCGAGCACAGCGTCGGGATCACCGAGGACGGCTGCGAGATCTTCACGAAAAGCTCGGCGGGCCTGGATCGGCCGCCTTATTGAATTCCTCCCCGAGCTTTGCTCGGGGAGGGGGGCCGCGGCGCGAAGCGTCGTGGTGGAGGGGTGACTCCGACTCGGCATTACCCCTCCCCCAGGCTTCGCCTGGTCCCCCTCCCCCAGCAAGCTGGGGGAGGATTAGGTAACATCTTGAAATTCTTCCAAACTCCCCCATCTCCCCTGCATCGTTCAACAACGGAAAGGAGGTGGTCTGATGTCTCATTGTCATATGCCGCGTGCGGCGGGTCGGGTGAGCGCAGCCTCCACGGGGGTTCGCGCCTGAAGATCCAAGCCGAATGACCGGCTGACAATGGAAAGGCCGTCCCGAGAGGGGCGGCCTTTCGCATTTCCGGGCAATTGACTCTGCGCCGCTCCCGCTTAGCCTTCTCCCGACGACGGGGGAGAGCGAAGATGCGATGGATCGTGGCGGCCGGGCTGGCGCTGAGCGCCGCTTCCTCATGGGCGCAGGTGCCCGTCGATCAGCTCGCCAAGCCCCCCGCCGACGCCAGGCGCTACATGATCATGTCGACCGCCGGCAAGCATGGCGAAGCGAGCGGGTGGACCGCGGCCGACGGGACCCGCTGGGCGCGGGCTAGCCTCGTGCTTCGAGGGCAGGTCTGGGAGATAGACGAATCGGCGACGCTTGGACCGGACGGGATGGTGGCCCGATACGCCGCTCGGGGAGTCAGCCCTCAGGGCGACATCGGCGAGACCTTCGCCGTCGCCGGCGGCTCGGCGCAATGGAAATCCCAGATCGACAGGGGATCGGCGCCCTACCGGGAGCCGGCAATCTATTACCCGGCCGGGCCCGGCTCGCTGACCTTCGAGCATCTGGTCGAGCGGCTGATCGCCGCGCCGGGCCGAAGCGTGGCGCTGCTGCCCGGCGGCCGGGCTAAGATCGAGCCTCTGACCAAGGCACGGATCGGAACCGGCGCCGCCGCGAGAAACGTCGTCGCCTGGGCGGTCACCGGGATCGGAAGCAGCCCCTTCCCGGTCTGGACCACCGAGGACGGCAAATATTTCGCCTCGGTCGGATTCCTCTCCACGGTCCCGGTCGGCTACGAGGACGCCCAGCCGATCCTCGAAAAGGCCCAGGACGAGGCGCTGGCCGCGCGCTCGCCGATCATTGCCCGGCAATTCCTGAAGGCGCCGGCAGGGCCGGTCGCCTTCACCAACGTCCGCGCCTTCGTCGACGGCAGCCGCTTCGAGGAAGCGCAGACGGTGGTCGTCGACAAGGGCCGGATCGTGGCCGTCGGGCCGGCGGGAAGCACAAGGCCTCCGGCCGGCGCCCGGCTTATCGACGGGCGCGGCAAGACCCTGGTTCCGGGGCTGTGGGACGCCCACATGCATTTCGGCGACGACAGCACCGGGCCGATGCTGCTCTCGCTTGGAATCACCTCGGCCCGCGATCCCGGCAACAATACGGCCCTGACGATCGCTCGGCGCGAGCGGCGGGCCAAGGGCGACCTGCTGAGCCCGCGAGTCTATGCCTCGACCCTGATCGACGGGAAGGGGCCGAACACCGCCCAGGTGGCGGAGGTCGCCACCTCGCAGGAGGAAGCGATCGCCAAGGTCCGCAAGGCCAAGGCGGACGGCATGATCGGGGTGAAGTTCTACGGCACGTTCAACCGCGCCTGGCTTCCCGTGGCCGCGGCCGAGGCGCGCCGGCTGGGGCTTCACGTCAGCGGCCATGTCCCGGCCGGGATGCGGACGGTCGAGGCCATCGAGGCGGGATATGACGAGGTCACCCACATCTACTTCATGATGATGCAGGCGATGCCGGACGAGGTGGTCGCCGCTTCGAACGGGATCCAGCGCTTCCAGGGGCCGGGCCGCTACGCGAAGGACGTGGATCTCGAGGGCGAGGCGATCCGCAAGCTGATCGAGACGATGGTCCGGCGCAAGACGGTCGCCGACCCGACGCTGGTCGTCGCCGAGAGCCTGTTCGTGCCCGAGAATGGCGACCTTTCGCCAGCCTATGCGCCGTTCGTCGGCACCCTGCCGCCGGCGACCGAGCGCAACTTCCGCCAGGGCGGCTTCGCCGTCCCCGCCGGGCTCACCCGAGCCGACTGGCGGGCGAGCTACCGGAAGCTCGCCGGGCTGGTGGGGGCGATGCACAAGGCCGGGGTCCCGATCGTCGCCGGCACCGACGGCAGCGGCATGGAGCTGGTCCGCGAGCTCGAGCTCTATGTGAGCGACGCGGGCTTCACCCCGGCGGAAGCGCTTGCGGCGGCGACCATCGTGCCGGCGCGGCTGGTCGGCGCGGACAAGGCGACCGGCTCGATCGCGGTCGGCAAGGCGGCGGACCTGGTGCTGGTCGACGGCGATCCGTCGAAGCGGATCGGCGATCTCAGGCACACCAAATGGGTGATGATGGACGGAGTGCTGATGGACGCCGACGCGCTCCGCGCGGCCGGAGGGTTCGCGGGCAAGCCGAAGTTCGCGGACTGAATTGCCGGCATTCCCCTCCCTGGAAGGGAGGGGAGGATTTCAGGCGTTGCTCACCGCTTTCTCGACCTGGAGCGCGGCCTCGACCATCCGCTCCCAGACGTCCGGGTCGCCCGCGGCCGCCATGACCTTGTCGGGCTCGCGCATCGTTCGAAGGATCGACAGGGCGTCGGGGACATATTCGTGCCAGGTCTCGTCGACATTGGGGCCTGCCGAGGGATCGTCGCCGTCGGCGTTGATGCTGTGGTAGCGGCCCGCCAGCACTCGGGCGATGCGCTCGACCAGGGTCAAATTCGAGACGGGCATGGACGAACCTCCTTCGTTTCGAAGGGACAACGGCGAAGTGCTCGGCGGGTTGCGCCGCAGATTGACAGGCCGGGGGGCTAGGCTAGGTTCGCACCTGCTGTCGGAGACGGAGGGGACCCGCAATGCAGCCTAGCCAAGCATGCACCAAGCTGATCCAGGAATTCGAGGGCTGCGCGAAAAGGCAGCCGGACGGCTCGTTCGCGGCCTATCCCGATCCGGGCACGGGGTGCGACCCCTGGACGATCGGCTGGGGCACGACCGGCCCCGATGTCAAGAAGGGCGTCGTCTGGTCACAGCAGCAATGCGACGACCGGTTCACCGCCCATGTCGACCAATTCGCGAGCAAGGTGAGCCAGGTCCTGGGGGGTTGTCCGACCACCCAGCACCAGTTCGACGCGATGGTGAGCTTCGCCTACAATGTCGGCGTCGGCAATTTGTCGGCGAGCACCCTGCTGAGGAAGCACAAGGCAGGCGACTATGCGGGCGCGGCCGCCGAGTTCGCCAGATGGAACAAGGCGGCGGGAAAGGTGCTGCCCGGCCTCACCCGGAGGCGCTCGGCCGAGGCGGCGCTCTACTCGAGTTAACCTGCCTCCCCATCGTCAGATGGGGAGGGAGACCACCGAAGGTGGTGGAGGGGTTATCCGGCGAGACCCAGGCAGGCCACCCCTCAACCATGTTCGCATGGTCCCCCTCCCCACGCATTGCGTGGGGAGGCAGAAGATCAGAGAATCTCGAACAGCCCGGCCGCGCCCATTCCGCCGCCGACGCACATCGTCACCACCACCCATTGCACGCCGCGGCGCTTGCCCTCGATGAGGGCGTGGCCGGTCATCCGGGCGCCCGACATTCCGTAGGGGTGGCCGATCGAGATCGAGCCCCCGTCGACGTTGAGCCGGTCGTCGGGAATCCCGAGCCGGTCCTGACAGTAGAGGACCTGGACGGCGAAGGCCTCGTTCAGCTCCCAGAGGCCGATTTCGTCGACCTTGAGGCCGAAGCGGTTCAGCAGCTTGGGCACCGCGAAGACCGGGCCGATGCCCATCTCGTCGGGATCGGTGCCGGCCACCGCCATTCCGACATAGCGGCCGAGCGGCTGGAGGCCGCGCTCGGCAGCGAGGCCCGCCTCCATGAGGACGCAGGCCGAGGCGCCGTCCGAGAGCTGGGAGGCGTTGCCGGCGGTGATCATCGCCTCCGGGCCCATCACCGGCTGGAGCTTCTGCAAATCCTCGAGGGTGGTCTGGGGGCGGTTGCCCTCGTCCTTCGTCAGGGTGACCTCCTGCATCGAGGTCTCGCCGGTCTCCTTGTTCTTGACCATCATCTTCGTGGTCACCGGCACGATCTCGTCGTCGAACTTGCCTTCCGCCTGGCCTTTGGCGGTGAGCTGCTGGGAGCGCAGGGCATATTGGTCCTGGCGCTCGCGGCTGACCGTGTAGCGATTGCCGACCACCTCGGCGGTCTGGATCATCGGCATGTAGACGCCGTTGTGCATGGAGAGCAGCTCCGGATCGGACCCGACCCGCATCTCGGGAGTCTGGACCATCGAGATGCTCTCGACTCCTCCGGCGACGCAGATCGGCATCCGGTCGACGATGATCTGCTTGGCCGCGGTTGCGATGGCCATCAGGCCCGAGGCGCACTGGCGATCGATCGACATTCCCGAGACCGTGACGGGAAGGCCGGAGCGAAGCGCGGCGGTGCGGCCGATCGTGGTCTGGACGCCCTGCTGCAGAGCCGCGCCCATGACGACGTCGTCGATCTCCGCCGGATCGACTCCGGCGCGCTCGACCGCCGCCTTGATGGCGAAGCTTGCAAGGGTCGGCGACGGAGTCGCGTTGAACGCCCCGCGATAGGCCTTGCCGATCGGCGTGCGGGCGGTTGAGACGATGACGGCTTCGCGGGTGGCCATTGGTGGTTCCTTTCTTCTTGTATCCTCCCCTGCATTTACAGGGGAGGGGGACCACCCGAAGGGTGGTGGAGGGGCCTTTCTGAGCCCGAAGAACCCCTCCACCGGGCTTCGCCCGGTCCCCCTCCCCGAGAAATCTCGGGGAGGAATTTCCTAAACGAATATAAGCCCGATCCAGTCGGCGACGAGGGCGGGCTTGTCCTCCCCCTCGATCTCGACCGTCACGTTGTGGACGAACTGCCACTGGCCCGGCTTCTTCTCCTCGAAGCGGACGAGAGCAAAGCGGCCGCGGATGCGCTTGCCCGAGCGAACCGGCGCCATGAATCGGACCCGCTCGAAGCCGTAATTGACGCCCATCTTCACGCCTTCGGGGCGAGGCATGGCGTCCGCGGCCATCCGGCTGAGCAGCGACAAGGTGAGAAAGCCGTGGGCGACGGTGCCGCCGAACGGGGTCTTCGCCGCGGCCACCGGGTCGATGTGGATGAACTGCGGATCCTCGGTCACCTCCGCGAAGGCGTCGATCCGCGCCTGGTGGACGAGGATCCAGTCGGACAGACCGACTTCGCTGCCGACCTTCGACTGGATGTCTTCGATGCTGGCGATGGGCATGGAGGCCGTCTAGAGCGCCCCGGACACGAGACTCAAGCCCCGCGAGGAAACGACATGGCGGACGCTACGGCAAGCGCACGCGCCGAGCTGAGGAAATTGCACCGGGCGCCGGAGCCGGAGGTTCTGAGGCCGCTGCTGCGCGACTCCGCGCTCGAAGGCGATTCGCGAAGGCGGGTCGAGGCGAGGGCGCTGTCCATGCTCGGCGACCTTCGCTCCGCCCAATCGTCCGGCTGGGTCAACCAGTTCCTCCAGGAATATCGCCTCAACACGTCGGAAGGAATCGCCCTGCTCTCGCTGGCCGAGGCGTTCCTGCGCGTTCCCGATCCGGAGACGGCCGATCAGCTGATCGCCGACAAGCTGGGCAATGCCGACTGGCGGTCCCACAAGGGCAAATCCCATTCCACGCTGGTCAACTCCGCCACCTGGGGTCTGGTGATCGGCCGCGCCCTGGTCAGCGAGAGCGACCAGGCCAGCGCCTTGAAGCGCCTGCTCTCCCGCGCCGGCGAGCCCTTCGTCCGCCAGGCGGTGGGTGCGGCGATGCGGCTGATGGGCGAGATCTTCGTCATGGGGCGGACCATCGACGAGGCGATCCGCCGGATGGAGAAGAAGGAGAATACCGGCTTCACCGCGAGCTTCGACATGCTCGGCGAGGCGGCCCGCACCTTTCCCGACGCGGAGCGCTACTTCAGGTCCTACGAGGGGGCGATCCGGGCCGTCGGCAGGGTGGCGGCGCGCGGGCACAGCATCTCGGTCAAGCTTTCCGCGCTCCACCCGCGCTACGAGGTCGCTCAATACGAACGCTGCGTCCCCTCCCTGGTCGGGCAGGTGGAGGCGCTCGCGTTGCTGGCCAAGCAGAGCGGGATCGCCTTCACCATCGACGCGGAGGAGAGCGAGCGGCTCGAGATGAGCCTCGACATCATCGAGGCGGTCGCCGGCCTGCCCTCTCTGAAGGGTTGGGACGGCCTCGGCATGGCCGTCCAGGCCTATGGCAAGCGCTGCCGGCCGACCATCGCCTGGGCCGATGCGGTCGGGGCCGCGACGGGCCGGAGGATCGCGGTCCGGCTGGTCAAGGGCGCCTATTGGGACAGCGAGATCAAGCGCACCCAGGAGCAGGGGCTTTCCGACTACCCGCTCTTCACCCGCAAGGCCTCGACCGACGTCTCCTACCTCGCCTGCGCCCGGGACATGCTGGCGGCGAAGAGCATCTTCCCCGCCTTCGCCACCCACAATGCGCTGACCGTCGCCACGATCCTCGAATGGGCGGGCGAAAGCCGCGACTTCGAGTTCCAGCGGCTGCACGGCATGGGCGAGGGGCTGTACGAGAGCCTGGTCCGGGAGCAGGGCTACCAGACCCGGATCTACGCCCCGGTCGGGGGGCATCGCGACCTGCTCGCCTATCTCGTCCGGCGCCTGCTGGAGAACGGCGCCAATTCGAGCTTCGTCCACCAGCTCGCCGACGAGAGCCTCAGCGACGAGGATCTGATCGCCGATCCGGTGGCGAAGATCGCGGCCGTCGGCGGCACCCGCCATCCGGCAATCCCCTTGCCCCGCGACCTGTTCGCTCCGGAGCGGCCGAACAGCCGGGGCCTCGACCTCCAGGACCGCGAGGAATTGGCGCGGGTGGCGGCCGCGGTCGGGGGCGGCAAGCCCCTCCCCTTCAGGGTAGGGGTTGGGGTGGGGGATGTCGCCAGGGGCTCTTCCGACGGCGCCGCCTCACCCACAGGCCCCACCCCAAGCCCCTCCCCTGAAGGGGAGGGGCTCAAGCCGGCGGTGCAATCCACCGGCGAAGGCTCCCTCCAGTGCAGGGCGGAAGC
This sequence comes from Allosphingosinicella sp., assembly GCA_036399975.1. GTDB lineage: Bacteria > Pseudomonadota > Alphaproteobacteria > Sphingomonadales > Sphingomonadaceae > Allosphingosinicella. The sequence goes on along the minus strand of DASWLZ010000034.1, from coordinate 39,687 downwards.
GGACTCCATGGTCTCCCGGGCCCTCGCCGCCTTCCCCGCCTGGGACGAGCGGAGCGTGGACGAGCGCGCGGCCTGCCTCGAGCGCCTGGCCGACCTGCTCGAGCGCGAGCGCGACGCGCTGATGCGGATCTGCGTGCAGGAAGCGCGCAAGACGATCCCCGACGCCCTGGCCGAGGTTCGGGAGGCGGTCGACTTCTGCCGCTATTACGCCGCCCAGGCGCGAAAGGGGCTTCGGCCGGTCGAGCTTCCGGGGCCGACCGGCGAGCGCAACGTGCTTCGCATGGGCGGTCGCGGGGTCTGGGTCTGCATCGCGCCGTGGAACTTCCCGCTCGCCATCTTCCTCGGCCAGGTGAGCGCGGCGCTGGTCGCCGGCAATTCGGTGGTCGCCAAGCCCGCGCCCCAGACCCCGGAGATCGCCGCCTATGCCGTCGGCCTCGCCCACGGCGCGGGCATACCGGAGGACGTTCTCGTGCTGGCGCCCGGTGGGCCCGACATGGGCGCCGCATTGGTCGAGGACGGTCGGATCGCCGGCATCGCCTTCACCGGCTCGACCGCGACCGCCAAGCGGATCGCCCGCGAGCTGCTCAACGACGACGAACGGCCGATCATCCCCTTCATCGCGGAGACCGGCGGGATCAACGCGATGATCGTCGATTCCACGGCCCTGCCCGAGCAGGTGGTGGTCGACGTCGTGACCAGCGCCTTCCGCTCCGCCGGCCAGCGCTGCTCGGCGCTCCGCCTTCTGCTCCTGCAGGAGCAGATTGCCGATCACACGCTGGAGATGCTGTCCGGAGCGATGGACGCCCTCATCGTCGGCGATCCGGCCGAGCCGCGCACCGACGTTGGGCCGGTCATCGATCAGGGCGCCTTCGAACGCCTGATGGAGCATCGCGAGGGGTCGCGCGGCCGGTGGATCCACACGGTGGGCGTTCCCGGGGAGGGCCTCTATGTCCCGCCGACCATCATCCGGGTGGATCGTCTCGAGGACGTGAAGAAGGAATGGTTCGGGCCGCTCCTCCACGTCGCGACCTGGAAGGCCGGGCGGCTGGCCGAGACGGTGGAGCGGGTCAACCGCTCGGGCTTCGGCCTCACCATGGGCCTCCACAGTCGGATCGCCCGCGCCGCCGAGACGGTGGAGGAGCTGGCGACGGTCGGCAACCTCTACGTCAACCGCTCGATGATCGGCGCCATCGTCGGCTCGCAGCCCTTCGGGGGGGAAGGCCTGTCGGGCACCGGCCCAAAGGCGGGCGGCCCCCACTATCTCCCCCGCTTCTGCGCGGAGCGGGTGACCAGCACCGACACGACCAGCGCCGGCGGGAATGCGACGTTGCTGAGCCTGGAGGACGTGGGGCTTTAACCCGTCGTCACCCCAGCGAAGGCTGGGGTCCCAGAGAGTGAAGGCCGCCGTGCCTTTCAGCCCCTGGGGTCCCAGCCTTCGCTGGGACCACGGGCTTCAAGTTCGGGATGACGGTGTAGGCGGGGGGCGCTACCGTCCGCCCATGACCGACCTCGACACCTTCATCGCCGGCCTGCCCAAGGCCGAGCTCCACATGCATATCGAGGGCAGCCTCGAGCCCGAATTGATGTTCGAGCTGGCCCGGCGCAACCGGGTCGAAATTCCGTTCCGGAGCGTGGAGGAGGTGCGGGCGGCGTACAGCTTCTCCAACCTTCAGGACTTTCTCGACATCTATTACCAGGGCGCGGACGTGCTTCGGGGGGAGGAGGATTTCCGCGACCTCGCGCTGGCCTATTTCGACCGGGCGGCGGCCGATTCGGTGACCCACTCGGAAATCTTCTTCGACCCGCAGACCCACACCGACCGCGGAGTCCCGTTCGGAGTCGTGATGGCGGGGCTGCTGGCCGGGATGGACGAGGCGCGCGAGCGGCACGGGCTCAGCTCGAAGCTCATCCTGTGCTTCCTTCGCCATCTCGACGAGGAGGCGGCGTTCGCCACCCTGGGCGAGGCCGAGCCCTGGCTCGACCGGATCGAGGCGGTGGGGCTCGATTCCTCGGAGCTCGGCCATCCTCCGGAGAAGTTCGCGAGGGTGTTCCGGGCCGCTTCGGAGCGGGGCCTGAAGCGGGTCGCCCATGCCGGCGAGGAGGGGCCGCCCGATTATGTCTGGCAGGCGCTCGACATCCTCGAGGTGGACCGGCTCGACCACGGCAACCGGTCGCTGGAGGACCCGAAGCTGGTCGAGCGGCTGGCCCGGGAGGGGATGACCCTGACCGTCTGCCCGCTGTCCAACCACAAGCTCTGCGTCGTCCCCGACCTGGCGGCGCATCCGATCGACCAGATGCTCGCGGCCGGATTGCGCGCCACGATCAACTCGGACGATCCCGCTTATTTCGGCGGCTATGTGAACGACAATTACCGGGCGGTGGCCGGAGCGCTCGGCCGCGAGGCTCTGGCGACCCTGGCGCGCAACAGCTTCGAGGGGTCGTTCCTGGGCGAGGCGGAGAAGGGGGCTCAGATCGAGCGGTTGGAGGCTTATGTGGCGGCTCCCCGCCATGCCAGCGAAGGCTGGCATCCCAGCGGGTGAGAGGTGCGGCGCACGTCACCCGCCGGGCCCCGGCCATCGCTGGGGCGACGATGACTACGCGCAGCCCTCTTCAACGATCCTCTGGACTTCCGGATAGGGCATGATGTGCCGGCCGTCGGGGCCCGCCGTGAAGGAGGTCTGGGTCGGGTAGGCGAACTCGACGTCGAGCTCCGCGAAGCGGCGCAATATGCCGAGCATCACGGTCTGCCGGACCTGCAGGAAGTCGTGAAGGTCGCTTGCTTCGACGAAGAAGACGAGCTCCATGTCTATCGAGGAGACGTTGAAGGCCGTGATATGGGCGCGGTCGAAGCTCGCCAGCGCCTCCCGCTCGACAATGGCTCGAAGCTCCCCCGGAAGCCCGGCCAGGATCTCGACGGGGGTCCGGTAGACCAATTGCAGGGTGAGCAGGGCGCGCCGCCGTTGCAGACGCGCCCAGTTCTGGACCAGGGCGTTGAGGAGGTTGGCGTTCGACATGATCACCTCCTCGCCGTTCACCGCCCGGATTCGGGTGCTCTTGAGGCCGATCCGCTCGACCGTGCCGGTCATCGGCGGGTTGCCGAAAGTGATCGTCTCGCCGCGGCGGAAGGGCTTGTCGAAAATGATCGAAAGCGCCGCGAAAAGGTCTCCGAAGATGCCCTGAGCGGCAAGACCGATGGCGATTCCACCGATCCCGAGGCCGGCGACGAGGCCGGTGACGTTCACGCCCAGGTTCGAGAGGATGAGGATGATCGCGATCGCGAAGAGGGCGACCGTCACCAGCAGCCGGATGATCGAAATGGCCGAGGCGAGGGTGCCCTGCTCCTGGTCGCCGGTGCGATGGGCGACGTAGCCGAGGATCAGCTCGCGGGCCCAGATCGCGGCCTGAAGCGACGCGGCGATGACGAAGGCGACATGGATGACGCCCCTCAGGGCGGGCGGCGTGTTGGCGTGGTCGGCGACGAGCTGCGCCGAAGTCGCGACGATGAAGTAGATGTTGGTCTTGGCGAGCGCCCGGGCAAAGATGCCAGGCCAGTGCGGATCGCTGCCGAGCCGGGCGATCATCCTGCAGCCGAGCGAACGGACCGCCAGCATTGCGAGAACGATCGCGGTGCCGATCGCCGCCGCGACGAGGAGGCCCACGATATTGCCGTCGACCCAGGTCCGAGCCTCGGTCGCCAGAACGCCGCTCTTCTCGATGAAGTTCGAAGTCGTGCCTGCCATCAGGCCGCCTTTGCAGGAACTTTGCCCTTTCCGTCCACCCTCGCCTGCTCGCAGGGGAGGGCGTCGAGGAATTCGATCAGCCCGCGCTCGGCCGAGCTCAGATATTTGGAGGGCCGCGGCAGCGGCCGCTCGCCGATCGCCCCGGCATCCTTGGCGGCTTCGATCAGGGCCGGGTGGACATAGGATTTGCGGCTGATCGCGGCGGTGTTGCCGAGCGCCTCCGCGACCGGCTCGATCACGCTCTTCAGCTTTACGGTGCCGTGCTTTCGGAAGCGGCGGATCATCTCCTCGAAGGCGATGGTGCTGGCGCCCCAGGTGCGGAAGTCCTTGGCGGTGAACTCGTCGCCCATCGCCTCCTTGATATAGGCGTTGACGTCGCCGGAGGTGACCGGACAGACGTCGCCGCCGTCGCTGACATATTCGAACAGATTCTGGCCCGGCAGGTCCTGGGTCCGCCTGGCGATCCGGACGAGGTTGCGGTCGGTGAGGGTGACGGAGCGCTTGACCCCGTGCTTGCCGGTATAGGTGATCTTGAGCTGGCCGCGGGTGACCCTGGCGTGGCGGTTCCTCAGCGTCGTGGCGCCGAAGCTCTTGTTCTCCTTCGCATATTCCTCGTTGCCGACTCTCATACTCGTCTCGTCGATCAGGCGCACCACGGCGGCCAGGACGGTGTCGCGGAGCGTCGGCTTGCCGGCCAGGTCCTCCTCCACCTTCTTGCGGAGCTTCGGAAGCGCCCGCCCGAAGGCGGCGAGCCGCTCATATTTCGCCGCCTCCTGCCTCGCCCTGAAGTCGGGATGGTAGCGATATTGCTTTCGGCCTTTCGCGTCGTAGCCGGTCGCCTGAATATGGCCGTTCGGCTTCGGGCAGAACCAGCAGCGCTCATAGGCGGGCGGCATGCCCACCGCGTTCAGGCGGTCGATCTCGTCGCGATCGGTGATCCGGCTGCCGTCGGGCGCGAAATATTGCCAGTAACGCCCTCGCCGCCGGCGCGTAATTCCTGTCAGGGACCGGTCGTCGACGAAGCACAGCATGGGGCCTCTAAGCGCCCGCTCGCCCGCTTCGTTCCGGAACGGGCCCGCCGGGCCGCCGTTGAGTGCCGCTAGAGGAGGAATTCATGCCCAGAATCGAAGACGCCAGGATTTTGATGATCGCCACCGACGGCTATGAGGATTCGGAGCTGCTCGAGCCGCGGCGCATCCTTCGCGAGCGCGGCGCGGAAGTGACCCTCGCCTCGCTCGAGAAAGGCGAGATCAAGGGCGACAACGGCGCCACGGCCCAGGTCGACCGCACGGTCGACGAGGTCGATGCGGGCGATTACGACGCCTTGATCCTGCCCGGCGGGACGAAGAATCCCGACAAGCTGAGGATGGACGAAAAGGTGGTGGCGACGATCCGCGCCTTCGCCGGCGCGGGCAAGCCGGTGGCGGCGATCTGCCACGGCCCGTGGCTGCTCATCGAGGCGGACATCGTCCGCGGCCGCAAGGTGACCGGCTGGCCCTCCATCCGGACCGATCTGCGCAATGCGGGCGGGGAGTTCGTCGACGAAGCGGCGGTCACCGACGGCAACATCGTCACCAGCCGCAAGCCGGAGGACATCCCGGCGTTCACCGAGGCCCTGATCGCGCTCTACGAGAAAGCGGAGGCCCGGCTCGAGACCGCCTGAGGCGCGAGGAAGGGCTTCCTGGCCGCGGCCCGGGCACGGCGCGCCAGGTGGGAGTCGAGCCCGATCCCGACCGCGAACACCAGCCACGGGAAGGGCTGGTACGCGACCCCGACGAACAGCGATCCGACCAGGTAGATGAGCTGGAAATGCTGGAGCGCCGTCGCCAGCGGAGCGATCCAGGAATCGTCTCCCTCGGCCTTGCGGTAGCGGCGGCGAAGCACCTCGAGCCGGAACAGCCCCGCTGCGTGGATGAGGAGGAAGAGGATCAGGCCCGGGAAGCCCTGCTCGCCAAGCATCTCGAAATAGGAGCTGTGATAGGCGCGCGATTCATCCAGGCTGGTACGGGCGGTGATCGTCTCCACCCCGCCGGAGGACTGGGTGGCGACCGTCTTCACCTCGATCTTGTTCTGGCGATAGGCACCGAAGCCCCCGCCCAGCGGATTCTCCTGCGCGTAATTCCAGGTCCAGGCCCACACGGCCAGGCGGACCCCGGCCGAATTGTCCGACTGATAGCCCTGGATGGTCGACATCCGGCCGGTGAAGGAGGCGGGCAGGAACGGCACCGAGCCCAAGACGAGCAACGCCGCTCCCGCGAGGTAGAGAAAGCGGCGCTTGACGTCGCGCAGCATGAGCAGGCCGAGCACCGCGATGCAGACGAGCCCGGTCCGGGCTTCGGTGCCGATCGGCATCAGCAGGCAGGCGAAGACCAGCCCGGCGGCGAAGGCCTTCACCCGCCAGTCGGGGGGGAAGACCGTCCCGTAGCGCGCCAGCCACAAGATGACCGGGATGAGGGCGATCGCGACGGTGGATATGGTGCTGCTCTCGTAGAGGTTCGAATTGTTGGTGACCATCAGGTTGAGGACGCCGTAGCCGCCCCCGGACGCCACCGTCTTCAGCCCTCCGACGATGATGATCGTCGCCGCCGACAGGGTCAGGAACAGGAGGACGGCCTCGATCCTGAGCTTCGAGCGAAGGGTCAGCGGCAGGAAGATGGCGAACATCAGGGCCTTGGATGCCCAATCCCATTTCTCCGCCGCCTCGATCGGGAAATCGGCATTGGCGGTCGTGTAGAAGGTATAGCAGAGCAGCATCGTCAGCAGCGCCTGGCGGACGGTGAAGCCGAGCTGGTCTTTCTTCTCGAACAGCAGCCAACTGCCGATGGCCAGGCAGCCGACGATCAGCGACAGCTGCACATTGTTCAGCAGGTAATAGGAAAGGCGCTGCGGCGAGACCGTGTCGATATAGGCATAAGCGAGGACGAACAGGAACGGCCGGCGGAAGCCTAGCCCGATCAGCGCGACGAGGAAGGCGACGAAGGCGAGATCACGCATCCGGCAAACCCTTGCGGAAGGTCCAGCCGCGCCTTTTCGGGGCCGCGGGATCCGCTCCGGGCGCCGGATCCTCGTCAAGATCGGGGCGCGACAGAAGACGCCAGGCGACGAGCAGCAACAGGCCGTGGGTCAGCGCCAGCGAGAAACTGTCGATCATTGCAGCCGTCCCTGCTCGCGCTCCATCGCCCCGACCTAGTGCTTCGCGGTTGACGGACCGTTAAGCTTGCCGTGGCAGAGACGGAGGGCGATGGCAGCGCTCTTCCTCGTTCGTACCCGCGACCCCGATTCAGCGCAGGCCGCGATCGCCGGCGCTCGAGCCCAGTTCCAGCGGCACGGATTCTCCGGCCTCACCGAGCGGAGCCTTCCCGGCTGGCGCCTCCTTCACTCGCCCCACATCATCGGCGGGCCCGAAAGCTTCCTCGAGCATGGCGACGACATGGTGGCCGTCGCCGGGACTCTCAGCTGGGACGATCTGATGGGTCGCCCGGCGCTCGAGGCGCTGCTTCGCGACTGCTCGCTGCCCGAGCCGGACTGGTCGCGGCTCGGGGGCCAGTTCGTCGCACTGGTCCGGCGGCAGGGGCGCTGCTTCCTGCTGACCGACCATTTCGCCATGTTCCAGCTCTTCCACGACCCGGGCATGAACCTGTTCTCGACCTCCCTCCTGGCTGCGGTCGGCGCCCTTCCCCGGGTCTCGTTCGACCCGCAGGGAGTCTATGAGTTGGCGTTCAACGTCACAGCGATCGGCGACGACACGATCTTCAACGAGCTCAAGACGCTCGGGCCGGACCGGGTGGTCGAGCTCACGCCCGACGGCCCGCGTCCGCATGCCCTGGCCAAGCCGCTGCCCGACTCAGTGGCTGCGATGCCGATCGAGGAGCGGCTCGAGCGGCACCGGGCGCGACTGGCCGCGGTCGTCCGCCGGCACGTCCGCCACTTCGGCGACCATGTCCACTGCCCCCTCTCCGGAGGCCTCGACTCCCGCCTCGTGCTCGCCGCTTTGCGTGCGGAGGGATGCCGCCCGCGCACCTACGTCTATGGCTGCCTGGACGACGGCGACGTCCGGATCGCCCGACTGATCGGGGAGGCCCAGGGCTTCGACGTCGAGTGGCTCGACAAGGAGGCGGCGCGGAGGCTCTCCCCCGAGGAATTCCCCGAGCAGGTCGAGCGCAACTTCCAGGAATATGACGGCCTCCCCAATTTCGGCGAATTGTTCGAGAACGGAAGCAACGCGGCCGCGCGCGACGCCCGGCATGAAGGCGGCGCCCTTTCGGCGAGCGGCGGCTGCGGCGAAATCTACCGCAATTTCTTCTATCTGCCCAATCGTCCGGTTTCGGCGGGCGCGGTCGGGCGCACCTTCTTCGCGCGCTATGCCAAAGGCGACGTCACCGGCGAGTTCGACGAGCGCGCCTTCCTTCGCGGCATAGAGGACAAGATCCTCGCCTCGCTCGGCCTCCCCGGGAGGCGCGGCCGGCTGCCGCGGGCGGTGGCCGAGCAGATCTATCCCCGGGTTCGCTGCCGGGGCCTGTTCGGCCGCGAGATCAGCCTCGAGGGCCGCTACGGGGCCTATCTCGTGCCTTTCCTCGACCGCGACGTGGTCGCCGAGGCCATGACTCTGCCTCTCGCGCTCAAGAATGCCGGCCGGTTCGAGGCGATGCTGCTCGAGGCCATCGACCCCGATATCGCCCGCCTCCCGTCCGTCTACGGCCACGATTTCGCCACCCCGCCGACCTTCCGGCACCGCTTCGACGAATGGTCGACCCGTGCCCGCCCGGTCTGGCTTCGGCAGAAGAGCTATGCGCTTCGGCGGCGGCTCGGGCCGGTGGCGGACGAGCATGGCGGCCTGCTCAGCCCGGACTATATGGGCCGGGTCGTCGACCTCGATTTTCCGGTGATGCGCCGCTTCTTCCACATCGGCCGGATCAACGATTCGAGCCTGATGCGGCGGATCGCCAATTTGGAATATTTCGCCCAGCGGCTTGGATCGAAGCTGGCCGCCTGATCCTCCCCGTCGCGGAGCGATGGGGAGGATCTTAGCGCCGCTCCAGCAGCTTTATGCCCGGCGCCACGCGGTTGCCCCGGACCACCAAAGTCTCGCCGCTCCAGTTGCCGATGAAGGCGGTATGCCATTTGAAGCCGGGGGCCACCGAGACGTCGTTATTCTCGATGACGAGGCCCGCCGAGCTGTTCTCCGCCCCTTCCGGCGCCACCGTCAGCATCGTGCCGTGATTTTCCTTGCCGGTGCCGTTGACGAAGACGTTGCCGGCAATCCGCCCGGCCGCGCCGTTGGACAGGTCGATGAGATAATTGGTCCTTTGACCACGGCTGTCGTCGAAGCTGCTGTCCAGGACTTCGATGCGGGCGGCGCGACTCTTCAGATAATGGCCCCCGGTGCCGCGTTCGAAGCGGCTTCTGGTGACCTTGAGGCGGCCGTAATCGCCGACATAGAGCGAGTGGGCGCCGTCGCCGTCGGGATGCTTGCCGAGGCCGCTGAAGGTCGAATGGTCGATCCAGATCGAGCCCGCCTGCCCGTTGGCGGTGAGAATGCCGCACTGGCCGTCGGCGAAGCGGGTGAAGGCGACCTTGAGATCGCCTTGCTCGAGGCGGATCCCGGCGCCGTTGCCGTCCGCCACGCGGACGTTGACGAAGACGAGGCCGTCGACGCTCGCCGAGCGGCCGCGCAGCACGAGCGTCGCCTTGCCTTCGCAGGCGCCGCCGTCGAACACCGCGGTTCCCCGCTCGTCCGCCACGAAGGCGATTTGGCCGCCCTCCTGGACGGCGCAGTCGCCATAGCGCCCCGGCGCGATTCGGATCGTCCCGCGGCCCGAGCCGATCGCCGCCACCGCCTGCTGGAGGCTGCCGAAATATTCGCCGCTTTCCGCGACGAGGAACGGCGCCGGGCCCCGCGCCTGCAAAGGCGCCAGGCCGGCGAAAGCGAGGCCGATCGCGATCGCAATCCTGATCTTCATGACGTCTCCTTCGGGACCACAGCCCGGCGAAGCTAGAGCGGGGCGGTTGACGGCCCGTTAAGAGTCGTCAGGACGCGCGTTCGTAGAGGGCATTGCCCCACGCCTGCTCGGCCATCCGAGCGGCGGCGCGCAGAGCGCCGGAGCGCAAGGGCGACGCCTCGGCGTCGAGCCGGAGATCTGCGAGATCGGTGAAATGGGCGGTCGGCAGCCCTTCGCCATGCTCCGCGAGGAAGCCGCACAATTTCTCGAAGCGGCGGACCAGCAGGCGGTTGGCTCGCAGGCCGCCGCGCGCGGCGAGCTCGAAGCTGTGGCCGACCAGGGCGACGACGGGGTGGGCCCGGTCGGCGGCGTGCAGAAGAGCGGCCCGCATCTCGCCGAACGAGACCGCGCAGATCTGGAGATGCCTGAGGCGGCCAGAGCCCTGCTCGATCTGCGAGATCGGGATTTCGATGACGCCGCTCACCGAGGTCGGAGCGATCCGGCGAGGCTCGAGCGGAAGCGCGCTCGGCGAGGGATGGTGGCTGCCATTGTGGCTGCTGTCATAGGCGATATCCAGCGCCGCCAGGGCTTCGAGGGTCGAGCCGTCGGCGGCATAGCTGCCCGAGCGGAAGGCGATGGGCGAAGGCGCTCCGGCTTCGACCAGCAGGTCGCGCGCCGTGCGGATCAGATCGAGCTGCCGCCCGCGATCGAAGTCGGTGAGCTCGAAGACCGGGTTTGACGAGTCGGCCCAGCAGGGGTGGAGATGGAGCTGGACCTCCTGCCCCGCGGCGAGGATCGGCTCGACCATGTGCCGGATCGGCTCGATGCCGTAGACGAGCGCCGGCATGGGATCGACGAAGAAGCAGGCCTTGAGGCCGTGGGCCGCCAGCCGGTCGAGCTGATAGCGGGTGCCGACGCCGGCGGGATCGTAGCTGAGGGCGAGATTCTCCCGCCAGGAAGCGCCGCGGTCGTGAGCGCCCCAGCTCAGCTCGGTATCGACCGTCAGGAGGACCTGTGTCGCCATCCTATTGCCGCGCCGAATGAAGCGGCCGCGTGGCAGCCGCCGCCGCGGCGGCGGTGGTCGCGAGGATGAAGCTTGGTTCCATACGCCCGCTGTTAGGCCGGAGCGGTTGACGGGCCGTTAAGCTCATTGTGGCAGAGCGCTGCCCATGCGCATCCTCCACGTCCTCGACCACAGCCTGCCGATGCACAGCGGCTACACCTTCCGCACCCGCGCGATCGTGACCGCGCAGAAGGCGCGGGGCATGGAGGTGGCGTGCCTCACCGGGGTCCGCCATTCGCGGGACGGCGCCGACCCGGAGACGATCGAAGGCATAGACTTTCACCGGACCCCGAAGCCGGCGCCCGCGCCCTCCCCGTTGCGGGAGTGGCGCGAGATAAAGGCGCTCGAGGCCCGGCTCGACGCGCTCGCGGAAGAGTGGAAGCCGGACCAGCTCCACGTCCACTCGCCGGTCCTCAACGCTCTGGCGGCGCTCCCCGTGGCGAAGCGGCGGGGCCTGCCGCTCATCTACGAGATCCGCGCCTTCTGGGAGGATGCCGCCGTCGGCAACGGGACGGGGCGCGAGGGCTCGGCCCGCTACCGGCTGATCCGGATGTTCGAGACCTGGGCCGCGCGCCGCGCCGACGGAGTCGCCGTGATCTGCGAGGGGCTCAGGCGCGACCTGATCGGGCGCGGGATCCCGCCCGAGAAGATCATCGTCGCCCCCAACGGGGTCGATCTCACCTTGTTTGGCAATCCCCTCGCCGCGGATCGGGCCCTCGCCCGCAAGCTCGGCCTCTCCGGCGCCGACGTGGTGGGCTTCATCGGCTCCTTCTACGATTACGAAGGGCTGGACGATCTCATCGCGGCCATGCCCCTGCTGCTCGGGAAGCGCCCGAAGGCGCATCTCCTCCTGGTCGGCGGCGGACCGATGGAAGATTCGCTCATGGCGCAGGCCGAAGCCTCCCCGGCGCGCGATCGGATCCACTTCACGGGCCGGGTGCCCCATCACGAGGTCGACCGCTATTACGGCCTGATCGACATCCTCGCTTATCCGCGCAAGGCGATGCGACTCACCGAGCTGGTGACTCCGCTGAAGCCGCTCGAGGCGATGGCGCAGAGGAAGCTGGTCGTCGCCTCCAATGTCGGCGGCCATCGCGAGCTGATCGAGGACGGGGTCACCGGGACCCTGTTCAGGGCCGGCGACCCCGAAGCCCTGACGGAGGCGCTCGACACGATGTTCGCGAATCGCGCCCGCTGGGACGAGCGGCGCGACGTCGCCCAGGCCTTCGTCCGGCGGGATCGTAACTGGTCGTCAAATATTTCAAGTTACATACCCGCTTACCAGAAGCTCACGGGCAAGGCGGTCTGATGCCGAAACTCTCATTTCTAAGCGGACGCGCGTTCGACACGGGCCTGGCGGGGCTTGCGGCACTTTCCGCGGGCTTCGTCGCCTTCGCCATGCCGGACGCGCTCTTCACCGGCCTCGTCGAGGCCACCCCTCTCCCGGATCTCACCGCGGCCGCTCAGCCGCCGCTCGGCCAGACGGCCCGGCTCGCCGCGGTCGGCGGGGCGGCCTTCGCCACCTTCGCCTCCGTCTGGGGGCTGATGGCCGGGCTCGGCTGGGTGCCCGCCCGGCGCAAGCCGCAAGCGCAGCCCGAGGCCGAGGCCGAGGCGCCGCGCCTCCGTCGCGCCGACGCCCATCCCGATGCCCCGGCCCGGCGGCCGCTGCTCGCCCGCGACCTCGGCGAGCCGCTCGATCTGGAGGACTTCGCCGAGGCTCCGGCCGAGGAGGCGCCGTTCGCGGGGGCCGACGACCGGCCGCTCCCGGGCTTCCTCATCCCCCAGGCTCCGGAAGCGGAGCCGGTCGCGGAAGCGGAGCCCGAATGGGACTCCGAGCCCGCCCCGGCCGAGGCCGAACCGGCCTGGACCGAAGCCGCGCCGGCCTGGATCGAGCCCGAGCCCGAGCCCGAGCTCGAGCCGGAGCCCGACGCGGAATGGGAGCAGGAAGCCGAGCCCCTGCCCCTGTCCAAGCTGGCGGCCCGGCTGCCCGATTCCGAGGAGCCGTCGGACCAGCCGCTGGCGCAGCTCGTCAACCGCATCGAATTCGGGCTGTCGCGCAAGCGCCAGGCCCTTTCCGCCGGAGCCGACCTTCCCCAGGTCGAGGAAGAGCCGGTCGAGCAGGAGAAGGTCGGCCACCGCCTGCGCAGCGCGATCAACGATCTTCAGAAGATCGCCTCCAGCGGCGCCTGACATCCTGCTCCCGGAACCTGGCGACCCGCCCGCGACCCGCTAGCGCTCCTCGACGGTGAGGGCTTCGATGCGGATGCGGGCGAAGCCCGGCCGCCGCTCCTGCGCCACCAGCGACAGGTCGGCGACGAGGTGTCCGCGCAGCGGGAAGTTGCGGGCCTCGAGGCCGAGCAGGAACCGCTCCGCCTCCACCTCGGCCCCTTCGCCGTCCAAACGGAAGGCGATTTCGTGGCGGGCGCCCTGGAAGGTGACGCTCGCCCAGCGGCGGCTTCGGGTCTCCTCGACCAGGAAGCCGCAGAAGTGAACGAAGTGGACGCGAATGGCGTTCATCAAGGCGGAGCCGGGATCGCTCACCGGCGCCGCAGCCGGCGCGGGATCTCGTTCAGCTCGGCCTCCGCCCGGTCCAGATAGGAAGCGACCTTGGCCTCCGTCGGCGGCCGCAGCTTCCGGCCGCGCCTCACCTGGAAGACGAGCTGCGGATCGCGCGCCGAGGCCAGCCCGAACTTGGTCGGCGGCATTCCGGAACGCCGGAGATAGGCCTCGATTCTCCGCTGCAACGACCATTTCACCAGCACTCCCCTGCGAATCGCTGTTCGTGATATGTTCTATTTATAATCAAGATTCCTATTTGTCTAGGAAAGTTCCTACCAAAATGGATGGTTTTGTGCGGGCGCGGGATTTGCCGTGCCGCGGTTCAGCCGCGGGGGCGTCGCTCGTTCAGCCAGAACAGGATGGCGAGCAGCACCCCGGCGGTCAGGCCGACCAGGAAGCCGATGCTCGGCTGCCCGACGATCGATCCGCCCACCGCCCCGGCCATGATGCTGATCGCTAGGATGAAGCCCGCGGCCTGGGCGGATCGGGTTCGCTGAGCCATGAAGCGCCTTTGGCAGGAAGGCGCGCTATGCACAATTCCTCCCCGACCTCGTCTCGGGGAGGGGGACCGCGGCGCGAAGCGTCGTGGTGCCGGGAAGGCGGACTCCGAAGAACCCCTCCCCCAGCAGGCTGGGTGAGGAATCACGTGCTTAACCCCCCGTCAAGCATGGCCCTGCGCGGTTTCGAAACCCGCGGGCGCTACAGCCGCGGAAACCAGAACCGGGGGAAAGATTGCTCCAGCAGACCGCATTCGCGCCCGCTGCCTTCACCGAGGCGGCGCGGCTCATCGAGCGTTTCGGCGACCATGCCGGGTCGGAGGCCGCCCTTCGCGCGGACCGAAGCCGCGACCTCGGCAATTTCATCCATTTCTGCCGTTGGCGCGAGGTCGGCCGGATGATCGAGCTGATCCGCGACGAAGCGGTGACGGGGCCGGTCCATTAATTCCGCCGCCCCAGCGAAGGCTGGGGTGAAAGGTGCGGTGTTCTTCACCCACCGGGATCCCGGCCTTCGCTGGGACGACGGTTAGCCCCGCAATTTCACGGCTGGCGGCGCCCCCCGCCCGCCGCTAGATTCGCGCGATGTTTCAAGTCGATGCGGGGCGGGGGGTGGCGGCCGCGCTGGCCGCCCTTTTGCTGTGCGCCTGTCCCGGGGCGCTGCTCGCCCAGGAGCAGCCGACGCCTCCGGATCCGCTCGACCAGCCGCCGCTCGATCCGTCGGCGCCGCTCGACGATCTCCCCGGTCTCGGGGTCGACTGGCCCGACATGGAAGAGGGCAGCGGGGACAGAATCGCCGACGCCCCCGAGGCGGGACTCGCCGATTCCGCCGCCGAGCGGGCCTATTCGGTGCGCATCGACGGCCTCGACCCGGATCTCGAGGCAACGCTCAGGGAGCAGTTCGAGTCCCTCTCGACTCTCGCCCGAAGCCGCAAGGATCCCGCCAACGCCGCCCAGATCGACCGCCGGGCCCGGGAGGATGCGGACCTGCTCGCCGAGCTTCTGCGCGCCCGCGGCTATTACGACGCCCTCGTGCGAACTCGGGTCGAGGCGGCGGCGGCCGGCGGCGAGGCGATCGTCACTCTCGAGGCGGAGCCGGGGCCCGTCTATCGCTTCACCACGGTCGACCTGCCCGGCCTCGACAAGACGGGCGAGGAAGCGGCGGCGCTCCGCGAAGCCTTCGCCGTGGCGGCGAACGAGCCGGTCGACGCCGCCCGGGTGACGGCTGGCGAGGCGGCGCTTCGGGTCGAGCTCGGCCGCCGCGGCTACGCCTTCGCCGAGGTCGGCGAGATGGACATCGTCCTCGACCACGAGACCCGGACCGCCTCGCTCACCCTCCCGGTCGACCCGAACGGCGCCAGGCAGTTCGGCCGGATCCGGGTCGAGGGGCGGCCGCTGTTCAGCGCGCGCCATATCCAGACCATCGCCCGCTGGAAGCCCGGGGCGGCCTACGAGGCGTCGCTGGTCGAGGATCTGCGCCGGGCGCTGATCGCCACCGGCCTCGTCTCCACGGTCGCGATCCGGCCGGTCGCGGCGGAGGACCGCAGCGTCGACCTCGCCGTCTCGCTGGAGCGGGCGCCGATGCGGACCGTCGCCGGCCAGGCCGGCTACGGCACGGGCGAGGGCGTTCGGGTCGAGGCGAGCTGGCAGCACCGCAACCTTCTCCCACCCGAGGGCGCGGTCACCTTCCGAGGCGTGATCGGAACCCAGGAGCAGCTGGTCGGCGCGATCCTCAGGCGCAACAACTTCCTTCGCCGCGACCAGGTGCTCACCGCCCAGTTCGCGATCAGCAACATCGACCGGGCCGCCTACGATGCTCGGACCACCCTCCTTGCCGGGGCGATCGAGCGGCAGAGCAACCTCATCTGGCAGAAGAAATGGACCTGGTCGGCCGGGGCCGAGCTGGTCGCCACCGACGAGCGCGACGTCGACCTCGAAAGCGCGACGACCCGGCGCCGGACCTTCTTCATCGGAGCACTGCCCGCGAGCCTGAGCTATGACGGCTCGAACGACCTTCTCGACCCGGCGGTGGGCTACCGCCTGGCCCTGCGCTTCTCGCCCGAGGCCTCGCTCCAGTCCGGCGCCTTCGGCTACGCCCGGACCCAGATCGACGCCAGCCTCTACCAGCCCTTCACCCGGACCGTCACCCTCGCCGGGCGAGTCCGGCTCGGCACCATCCTCGGCGCCGGGCGCGACCGGATCGCCCCGTCGAGGCGCTTCTACGCCGGCGGAGGCGGCTCGGTCCGTGGCTACGGCTTCCAGCGGCTGGGTCCGCGCGACCCGGTGTTCGACGATCCGATCGGCGGGCGAAGCGTCACCGAATTCGCGCTCGAGGCCCGGATAAGAAGGGGCAATTGGGGGATCGTCCCCTTCCTCGACGGCGGCAACATCTCGACCTCCTCCTTCCCGAAGTTCGACAACCTGCGCTTCGGCGCGGGTCTCGGCGTCCGCTACCACACCCGCTTCGGGCCCATCCGGGTCGACGTCGGCACCCCGCTCAACCCGAGGAGCGGAGATTCGCGGGTGGCCGTCTACGTCTCGCTCGGCCAGGCCT
Organism: Allosphingosinicella sp.; assembly: GCA_036399975.1. Taxonomy (GTDB): domain Bacteria; phylum Pseudomonadota; class Alphaproteobacteria; order Sphingomonadales; family Sphingomonadaceae; genus Allosphingosinicella. The sequence continues at coordinate 23,338 of DASWLZ010000034.1, read as the reverse complement.
TCTGATGGGCGAGGCCGACGAGCCGCCGCCCCGCCGCCGCCGCTGGCTGTCGCGCCTTGCCAAATGGACCGTCGGCCTCGCGCTCACCCTCGCCCTGCTCGCGGCGCTGCTCGCGGTGCTTCTCGACACCTCGGCCGGCCACCGCTTCATCGCCGACCGGATCGCCGCGATGGCGCCCAATTCCGGGCTCAGGATCCAGATCGGCCGGATCGAAGGCTCGATCTGGAGCGACACCCGGCTGCGCGACGTCCGACTCTACGACCCGCAGGGGCTGTTCGCGGAATCGCCGCTGATCGAGGTGGACTGGCAGCCGCTCGGCTGGATCACCAACCGCCTCGTCATCCACCGCCTCGATTCCCGGCTGGCGGCCCTTCATCGCCTGCCGAAGCTTCGCCCCAGCGAAAAGCCCGGGCCGGTGCTTCCCGGCTTCGACGTCCATGTCGGCCGACTGAGGATCGACCAGCTCAGGCTCGGCAAGGCGGTGACGGGGCAGCCGCGAGTCGCGAGCCTCGCCGGCGAGGCGGACGTCCGCTCCGGCCGCGCCCTCGTCAGGCTGCAGGCGGTGGTGAGGGACGGCGGCGACCGCCTCTCGCTCCTCCTCGACGCCCAGCCCGACCGCGACCGCTTCGACCTCGACGTCAGGCTCGCCTCGCCGGCGCGCGGAGTCGCTGGCGCCCTGCTCGGCACGGAGCGGCCGATCGGCCTCACCGTCGAGGGCGACGGGAGCTGGGCGAGGTGGAACGGCTTCGCCCGGCTCGATTTGTCAGGGCGCCGGACCGCCGACCTCCGCCTTCGCGCCGAGAATGGCCGCTACAGCCTCGGCGGCCGGCTCGCCCCCGCGCAATTCTGGACCGGCAAGAAGGCCAGGCTAACCGCGCCGGTCGTTCAGGTGAGCGGCAACGCCACGTTGGAGGACCGCCAGCTAGAGGGCCGGCTGGCGCTTCGCTCGCCGGCGCTGAGCCTGGTCGGAACCGGCACGATCGACCTCGCCCGAAGCGCATTTCGCGACCTTCGCCTGGGGGCCGACCTGCTTCGCCCGCCGACCCTGTTCCCCAACATGACCGGGCAGAAGGTGCGGCTGGTCGCTCTGCTCAACGGCCCCTTCAAGACGTTCGCCTTCGCTTATCGGCTGACCAGCCCGCGGGTGGCGTTCGACAATACCGGCTTCGAGGACGTCTGGGCGCAGGGCCGCGGCCGCTTCTCGAAGGCGCCGGTGACCGTGCCCCTCCTGATGTCCGCTCGGCGGGTCACCGGAGTCGGCGACGTGGCCGGCGGGATCCTCGCCAACCTTCGGGTCGAGGGAGTCCTGAAGGTGACCGGCAAGGCGCTGACCGGCGAGGGTCTGACCCTCACGTCGGACAAGCTCAAGGGCAAGGTCAGCCTGTTCGTCGACCTGATCACCGGCCGCTTCGACGTCGTCCTTTCCGGTGGACTCACCCGCTACCTCATCCCCGGCCTAGGGATCGTCGACGTCCTCACCGAGCTGAAGGTCGTCCCGAACCCCGCGGGCAAGGGCACTCTCGTCACCGGCAAGGGCCGCGCCTGGGTGCGCCGCTTCGACAACAAATTCCTCGCGGGCCTCGCGGGCGGGCTCCCCTATCTCGAGGCGGATCTGGTCCGCGGCAACGATTTCGTCCTCCATTTCCGCAACCTCGTCCTCACCGCCCCCAAGATCCGGATCGCCGGCACCGGCTTCCGGCGTCGCGACGGCACCTTCTTCTTCGAAGGCAAGGGCAACCAGGCGACCTATGGCCCGTTCGCGATGAGCCTCGACGGCCGGATCGAGCGGCCGAAGCTGGTGATCCGCCTCGCGCGGCCGAGCGAGCCGCTCGGGCTCGCCGACGTCCTGCTCAACCTCGATCCCACGCCCGACGGATTCGCCTACCGGGCGGCGGGCCGGTCGCACCTCGGCCCCTTCACCTCGAACGGCGCGATCCTGCTGCCGAGGGGGCAGCAGGCGCTGATCCGGGTGGCGGCCATCAACGTCTCCAACACGAGGGCTTCGGGCGCACTTCGCTCCGATCCCGGCGGCTTCACCGGGCAGCTCGACGTCGAGGGCGGGGGGCTCGCCGGGCGGCTGGTGTTCAGCCCGTTCAACAATCTCCAGCGAGTGGCCATCGACCTCAGGGCCGACAATGCCCGCTTCGCCGGCCCCCCGCCGATCGTCATCCGGAGCGGCCGGCTCGAAGGGGTCGCGTTGCTCGACCCCGCCGGCACCTCTCTCAAGGGCAGCCTGACGGCCCGTGGCCTCAGCCGGGGCGCCCTCTCCATCGCCAGCCTCAACGCCACCGGCGAGCTTCGCGGAGGCGCGGGGCAGGTCCGGGCCCGGATCGCCGGCACCCGGGGCCGCGACTTCGTTTTCGACACCGTGGCCGACATAGCCCCCGGCCGGCTTCGGCTGACCGGGCGCGGCACCGTCGACCGGCGGGCGATCGTGCTGAGCGAGCCGGCGGTGCTGACCCGCGAAGGCGACGGCTGGCGCCTCGCCTCCACCGCTCTGACCTTCGCCGGCGGCAATGCCACCGTCTCGGGCCTGTTCGGCGGATCGACCAGCGAGCTGAACGCCCGGGTGGAATCGATGCCGCTCGGGATCCTCGACATCGGCTGGCCGCGGCTCGGCCTCGGCGGCTCGGCCTCCGGCACCTTGAGCTACCGGTTCGGAGCGGTGGGCGAGCCCAGCGGCGACGCCAACCTCCGGGTCCGCGGCCTCACCCGCTCCGGCCTCGTCCTGTCGTCACGGCCGGTCGACATCGGGGTGGTGGCGAAGCTCGCCGGCGGCAACGCGGCGGTTCGAGCGGTCGCGGTCAGCGAAGGCCGGACCATCGGCCGCGCCCAGGCGCGGCTGGCGCCGATCGGGCGAAGCGGCAATATCGGCGAGCGGCTCAGCGCCGCGCCCCTGTTCGCCCAGCTTCGCTACAACGGCCCCGCCGATACATTGTGGCGGCTGACCGGAGTCGAGCTGCTCGACGTCTCCGGCCCGGTCGCCGTCGGCGCCGACGCGCGGGGAACCCTCGCCAGTCCGCAGATCCGCGGCTCGCTGAGGGCCGAGCGGGCGCGGATCGAGAGCGCCGTCACCGGGATGGTGATCGAGAACGTCCGGGCGGCGGGCCGGTTCGGCGGCTCCAAGCTGGCGCTCGACAGCTTCTCCGGAACCACCAAGCGCGGCGGCACCGTCGGCGGCCGGGCCATTTTCGACCTGGCCGGGCCGAAGGGCTTCGGGATCGACATCGAGCTCGACGCCAGGGCGGCTCAGCTCCTCGACCGCGACGACATCAAGGCCCAGGTGACCGGGCCGATCCGGATCCGCTCCGACGGCGAGGACGGGAGCATCTCCGGCAAGGTCGAGCTGGTCAGCGGCAGCTTCCGGCTCGGCGCCGTCACCGCCTCGACCCAGGTGCCGCGCCTCGCCGTTCGCGAGGTGAACCGCCCGGTCGACGAGCGGCCGGCGCCGAGGCGCCTGTCGCCCTGGCGCCTCGACCTCGACGTCGAGGCGCGCAACCGGCTGATGGTGACCGGGCTCGGGATCAACAGCGAGTGGAGCGCAGGCCTCAAGATCGCCGGCACCGTCACCGAGCCGAGGATCAGCGGCCGCGCCGACCTCATCCGCGGCAGCTACGATTTCGCCGGCCGCCGCTTCGACCTCGAGCGCGGCCAGATACGCTTCCTCGGCGAATCCCCGGTGAACCCGGTGCTCGACATCACCGCCGAGGGCGGAGTGCAGGGCCTCAACGCCGTCATCCGGGTGACGGGGCGCGGCCAGCGGCCGGAGATCAGCTTCACCAGCACTCCCGCGCTTCCTCAGGACGAGCTGCTCAGCCGGCTCCTGTTCGGAGCCTCGATCACCAACCTGTCCGCGCCGGAGGCCCTGCAGCTCGCCGCCGCCGTCGCCTCGCTCAACAACAGCGGCGGCGGCCTCGACCCGATCAACGCCGTCCGCGCCGCCACCGGGCTCGACCGCCTGCGCATCGTCCCGGCCGACATCACCACAGGCCAGGGCACCGCCATCGCCGCCGGCAAGTATCTCGGGCGGCGGGTCTATGTCGAGGTGGTGACCGACGCTCGCGGCTATTCGGCTACCCTCGTCGAATATCAGATCACCCGCTGGCTCTCCTTGCTCTCGAGTATCTCGACCATTGGCCGGGAGAGCGTGAACGTTCGGGTGTCGAAGGATTATTGACGGCGCCCGCCGCCGTCATTGCGAGGAGCGAGGCGACGAGGCAAACTAGTTCGACTGCCGAGCCGCTGGGATTGCTTCGTTTCGCTCGCAACGACGACTGCAAAAATTGATCCATGTTTACAACTACTCCGCTTCTGCGGCAGCAATTCATTAACGCCGAAGGTCTAGTGTCGGCCCCAGCCTCAACTTGGGGATGGGGATCATATGTCCTCGGACGAAGATAACGGCTTCGACAGCGGCCGCCGGTCGCCAAGGCTCCCGCTCGACGCGGAGACCCGCTTGCGGCCGAACAGCTGGAGCAGCCTCCAGGTCAGGATGCTCGATTTGTCCGCGTCCGGCTTTCGCGCGGAGTGCGAGGCGCGGGTGAAGCGCGGCGGAAGCGTCACCCTGGACGTGCCCGGGATCGGCTCCGTCGAGGCGCAGGTGGAGTGGCAGCGCGACGACCAGTTCGGAGCCCGCTTCTTCGCCCCGATCGACCTCGATCGCTGCAACTGGAACCTCGCGGAACGGCACAACACACTGGCCCGGCTCCTGGTCGAGAGGGCGGCCGCGAAGCGGGCCGGCCGGGCCGGGGCGGAAGGGCAGCTGAGGCGCGATATCCTCTCCGCTTTGCCGATGCGGAAAGGCTGCGCCTCGGCGTGAAAATCGGGCGACCGGAAGCGGTTTCTTAATGGAAGTTACCTAGGCTCCTTCCAGTGGATCCGGCAGGGCGCGCGGGTCATTTTCGGGATTCTCAGGGGATGCGGAAAGGGCGGTTCGCCGGTTTGAGTGACAGGGGCCAGGAGGCCGTCGCTCCGCCGGGGCTGGCGGAGCTGCTGCTGTTCGACTTCACCGCGCCCGCGGACGAAGACGACGACCGCGCCGCCCACGAGCGGGCCCGCACCATCGCGCTCTCCCTGCCCCTCCTGACCGGCGCCCATTCCCTGTGGGGCGCGGTCCTGCTCGGCGGGCTGGCGGCCGGCGGAATGACGAGCGGCCTCGCTCCGCTCGCGACCCTGCTCCTGGCGATCCTGCTCCTCGACGGCCTGCTCTGGCTCGCCCTGGAGCGGCGGAGGCTTCGCCCCTATCAGGCGGTGCGGGCCACGGCCCTCCATGGCGCGGCGACGGCCGGATTGTGGCTCGGAGCGGCGCTGGCCGTTCCCGCCGAGGCTCAAACGGTGATGGTCAAGGCGGCCCTGATCGTCGGCGCCGGCTCCGCAATCCCGGTCTTCTTCGGCGTTCCGCTTCTGATGACCCTGGCGGTCGGGACCGCGTTCGCAGTCGCCGCAGTCCTTCCGACCAGGGAGCCGGTCGTTCCGATCGGCGCCGCCTTCAGCCTGTTCCTGCTCTGCCTGGGAATTGCCCGCTCGCGCCAGCTCCTGACCACGGCCCGGCGCCGCCTCTCGCTCGAATGGCAGGCGGAAAAGGCGCGGCGCTTCGTCTCCGACTTCGAGGCGAGCGGCCGCGGCTGGTTCTGGGAAACCAATGCCGACGGCGGCCTGACCTACGTGTCGGAGCCGCTTGCCCAGCATCTCGGGGTCTCCGCCTCGGAGCTGATCGGGCGGCGGTTCGAGGACGTGCTGCTCGACCCCGCCGGCGAGGACGACAGCCGCAGGACCCTCGGCTTCCATCTCTCCGCCCGCTTTCCTTTCGCCGAGGTGGTGGTCCGCGCCCCCGCGGCCGAGGACGTCTGGTGGTCGCTCTCGGGCAGCCCCAATTTCGACCATTACGGCCGCTTCCTCGGCTTCCGCGGGATAGGCAGCAACCTCAGCGAGCAGCGCCGAAGCGAGGCGGAGGTGAACAAGCTGGCCCGGTACGACAGCCTCACCAACCTTCCCAATCGGGCGAAGATGCGCTCGATGCTCGACGATGCGCTGGCGAATGCCGACGCCCGCCGGCGCGGCTGTGCCCTGATGATCATCGACCTCGACCGGTTCAAGCAGGTCAACGACACGCTCGGCCACCCCGTCGGCGACAAGCTTTTGAAGAAGGTCGCCGCCCGGCTCACCCGGGTCCTCGGCGAGGACGGCCAGGTCGGCCGGCTCGGCGGCGACGAGTTCGAGGCGATCCTTCCCGGCATCGAGGAGGAAGGCCGGCTGGCGGAGCTGGCCCGGCAGCTGATCGAGCAGGTCTCCCGGCCGTACAAGATCGAAGGGCATGAGGTCCGGATCGGAACGTCGATCGGGATCGCGGTGGCGGTGCCCGGCAAGACCCTGGCGGAAGCGCTGATCAAGAACGCCGATGTCGCGCTCTACGCCGCGAAGGCCGACGGGCGCGGCACCTTCCGCTTCTTCGCGCAGGAGATGCACGCCCTTGCCACGGAGCGGCAGATCCTGGAGAAGGACCTGCGCGAAGCCCTGGCCGGCGACCAGCTGTCGCTCCACTATCAGCCGATCGTCGATTCCGTGTCGGAGGAAGTGGTCGCCTTCGAGGCCCTGCTTCGCTGGAGCCATCCGGCGCGGGGCCTGCTTCCCCCGGCGCTCGTCATCCCGCTCGCCGAGGAAAGCGGGCTGATGCCGCGGATCGGCGACTGGGTTCTCAGGACCGCCTGCGCCGAGGCGGCGAAATGGCCGAGCCACATCCGGATCGCCGTCAACCTGTCGCCGCTGCAGTTCGCCGATCCGGCGCTCGCGGCGACGGTCACCGGGACCCTCGCCGCCTCGCAGCTCGATCCCGGGCGGCTCGAGCTGGAGATCAACGAGGCGGTGTTCCTCGCCGACCGCTCCGTCACCGAGGCGACCCTCACCCGGCTCCGGGGCATCGGAGTCCGGCTCGCGCTCGACAATTTCGGGACCGGGCATTCCGGCCTCGGCCATCTGCGCGACGCGCCTCTCGACAAGATCAAGATCGACCAGAGCTTCGTCCGCGGCGCCGCCGCCCCCGGCAGCCGCAACGGGGCGATCGTCCGGGCCATCGTCGTTCTGGCCGAGAGCCTCGGCATGGACACGACCGCGGAAGGGGCCGAGACGATCGAGGAGCTGTCGCTGATCCGCCGGCTCGGCTGCTCGCAGGTCCAGGGCTTCATCTTCGCCAGGCCGATGCTGGCCGAGGAGGCGCTGACCCTCGCCACCGAGAGCCGGCCGAGCGCCGAGGTGGTCGGCTTCAGCCGGCCGCCGCGCCACCGGCTGATCCGCAACGGTCGGCTGCTCTGGGCCGGCGGGTCGCTGCCGGTGCGCCTGCGCAACATTTCCGCCGGCGGAGCGATGATCGAGTGCGACGGGGAGCTCGATCCCGGCACCCCCGTCGAGCTCGATCTGGCCGAGGCCGGTACTCTCCCGGCCGAGGTCCGCTGGTGCCTGCACGGCCACGTCGGCCTTCACTTCGGCGAGGAGTTCGCGCTAGGCAAGCTCGCCCGAACGCCCCGCAATGGCAGCGCTCCCCAGGTCCTGAAGCCGCAATATCTCGAGCCCCGCAAGGCGGCGAAATGACTATCTCCCCCAGGCGAAGCCTGGGGAGGGGGACCGCGTCAAGCGCGGTGGAGGGGTAACTGGCGCGGGGTCATCAGGTTCGCGAGCGATCCTCGATTTCTGCGCCTTCTACCCCTCCACACCCTTCGGGTGGCCCCCTACCCATCTTGCGATGGCGAGGACAATCTACCCCGAATAATAAAGGTCGTATTCGACCGGGCTGGGCGTGGTCTCCCAGCGCATCTGCTCCTCCCACTTGAGCTCCATGTAGGCGTCGATCTGGTCGTCGCTGAACACGTCGCCCTTGGTGAGGAAGGCGCGGTCGTTCTGGAGGGCGATGAGGGCCTCGCGCAGGCTGCCGCAGACGGTCGGGACGTTGACCAGCTCCTGGGGCGGAAGATCGTAGAGATTCTTGTCCATCGGGTCGCCCGGATGGATCCGGTTCTGGATCCCGTCGAGCCCGGCCATCAGGATTGCCGAATAAGCCAGATAGGGATTGGCCAGCGCATCGGGGAATCGGAACTCGACCCGCTTCGATTTCTCGCCGGCGCCGTAGGGGATCCGGCAGGAGGCGGAGCGGTTGCGGCTCGAATAAGCGAGCAGCACCGGCGCCTCGAAGCCCGGGACGAGCCTCTTGTAGCTGTTCGTCGTCGGGTTGGTGAAGGCGTTCAAGGCCTTGGCGTGCTTGATCACCCCGCCGATGAAGTAGAGCGCCATCTCGGACAGGCCGGCATAGCCGTTGCCGGCGAACAGCGGCTTGGACGCGTTCCAGATCGAGAAGTGGGTGTGCATGCCCGAGCCGTTGTCCGACTTGATCGGCTTGGGCATGAAGGTCGCCGTCTTGCCATAAGCCTGGGCGACCATGTGGACGACATATTTGTAGATCTGCATCCGGTCCGCCGTCTGGACGAGCGTTCCGTAGGTGAGGCCGAGCTCGTGCTGCGAGGCGGCCACCTCGTGATGATGCTTGTCCATCGGCAGGCCCATCTCAATCATCGTCGAGACCATCTCGCCCCGGATGTCGACGGCGCTGTCGACCGGGCCGACCGGGAAATAGCCGCCCTTGGCGCGCGGCCGGTGGGCGAGGTTGCCGCCCTCATATTCGCGGCCGCTGTTGGTCGGAAGCTCGATGTCGTCGATCCGGAAATAGGACGTGTTGTAGCCGTCCTCGAAGCGGACGTCGTCGAACATGAAGAACTCGGCCTCGGGGCCGACGAAGACGGTGTCGCCGACTCCGGTGCCCTTCAGGTAATTCTCGGCGCGCTTGGCCGTCGAGCGCGGATCCCTCGCGTAGAGCTCGCCGGTGCCGGGATCGACGATGTCGCAGAACAGGACCAGCATCGGGGTCGCGCTGAACGGGTCGACATAGACGGCGTCGAGGTCGGGCTTGAGGATCATGTCCGATTCGTTGATCGCCTTCCAGCCGTTGATCGAGCTTCCGTCGAACATGAAGCCGTCGGCGAGCTGGTCCTCGTCGACCATCCCCGCGACCATCGAGAGGTGCTGCCACTTGCCGCGGGGATCGGTGAACCTCAGGTCGACCCACTCGATCTCCTCGTCCTCGATCCGCTTCAATATCTTGCCCGCGTCGCTCGCCATGATCGTCCTTTCGCCCTCCCCGCGAAAGCGGGGATATTGTGCTGAGTTCGTGCCGCGCCCGAAGCCCGTCGGGATCCCCGCTCTCGCGGGAATGACGAACAAGCGAATCCGGTGGCGGCGTGAGCGAACCTTTCCCGCTCCGCGCACAGCGGGTCCAGCGCAGGTGAAGAATTCACATGCTTGCAAGCTGAGTTACATGAGTATAACACCTGCAGTATAACAGGGCTATCACGCCGGCTCTGACAGGTGGGAGGCAGCAAATGAGAAGGATGAACCTGACACTGGCGACAGGAGCGATGATGATGGCTCTCCATCCCGCCGCCACGGCCCAGCCGACGCGGACGGCGCAGGCACAGGCGGTCGATGCCCGCGCCGTCGTCGCGGAGATCCGGCGGATCGTCGCGGAGCGCTACGTCCTCCCGGAGCGGCGGCCCCAGCTCGACGCCATTCTCGCGGAGGGCCTGAAATCGGGCCGCTACGCCACGAAAGATCCGGCCGAGCTCGCGAGGCGGATCAACGCCGACCTCCAGCGCGCCGGCCGCGACCAGCACCTTCGGATCAACTACTCGCCCGAGGAGGCGGCCATGACCGAGCCGCCGCCGCCGCTCCCGGGAGGCCCCGGCGGCCCCGGCGGACCGGGAGTTCCCCAAGGCCCGGGACCGGGAGGGCCGGGGCCAGGTCCAGGTCCGGGTGGGCCGGGTCCGGCAGGGCCGCCGGCGGGGCCGGCCGCCGAGTTCGAGCGGCGGGTCCGGGCCATGAACCACGGAGTCCGGACCCTGGCCGTGCTGCCCGGGAACGTCCGCTACATCGACGTTCGCGCCTTCGGCTGGATCGGCGAGGGCAGCGAGGCGGCTCTGGGCAACGTCATGCGCTTCCTTGCCGACGGCGACGCGGCGATCATCGACCTGCGCAGCAACAACGGCGGCTCGCCTCCCGCGGTCGGCTTCATGGTCAGCCATTTCGTCGAGGCCGGGCGGCCCCTGGCGAGCTTCCAGATGGGCGGCCGGACCCTCGGCACGATGAGCAGCTTCCCCGATCTTCCCTCGCCCCGGATGGTCGGCAAGCCGCTCTTCGTCCTGACCAGCGGCGGCACCGCCTCCGCCGGCGAGGAATTCGCGGGCCATGTCGCCGGCTATCGGCTCGGCGACATCGTCGGCGAAACCACCGCCGGAGCCGCCTTCCGCAACGAATGGCATCCGATTCCCGGCGGCTTCGTCTTCAGCGTGTCGATCGGCCGCACCATCCTCGCCTCGACGGGAAAGGATTGGGAAGGCGTGGGTGTCGCCCCCACCATGCCCGCGCCCGCGGCAAGGGCGCTGGACGTGGCGCACGCCGCGGCCCTCCGCCGCCTTGCGGCGCGGGCAGCCGGCGAGGACCGCGCCCATCTCGAGGGAATCGCCGAGGCCGTGGCGGCGGGCGCCGACGGCCGGAAACCCGCGCTTCCGCTCGCCGCCTATGCCGGCCGCTATGGGGAGCGGACGATCAGCGAGCAGGGCGGACGCCTCTACCTCCGCCAAGGTCGCGGCCCGGCGGTCGCGCTCGTCGCGCTGGGCGACCACCGCTTCGCCCATGAGGACAATCCGGGCACTCAGATCACCTTCGAAGCCCAAGGCGAGGCCGTGACGGGCCTGGCCGTCGGACCGGCGGGTAGGGAGATCGAGGAGCGCTCCGGACGGACCGAATGAAGTCCGAAGCTCAATATTGCCGGCGCTGGGCGGCGATCAGCATTCGCAGCAGCATGGCGACGGGCCGGGGAACCCCGACCTTGCCTTCGAGCCAGAGGCTGACCGCGGAGCGGGAGACCCCGATGGCGCCGGCAAGCTCGTTCTGCGTCCGGTAGCCGAGAGTCCGCATCGACAGGCGAAGCTCGTCGGGGGACATGGAGGCGAGGAGGGGGTCTTCCACGCGGGGGGCTTTAGCGCGCGCCCCCCCTTCCCGTCACCCCAGCGAAGGCTGGGGCCCGGCGCGGGTGAAGATCGCCGGTGCATTTCACCCCCTGGGGTCCCAGCCTGCGCTGGGACGACGAGATCAGATCGCGTCCGACCCCCGCTCGCCGGTGCGGATGCGGAGCGCCTCCTCGACGTCCATGACGAAGATCTTGCCGTCGCCGATCCGGCCGGTGCGGGCGGCATTGGCGATCGCCTCGACGACCCGCTCGGCGAGCCCGTCCTCGACCACCACCTCGAGCTTCACCTTGGGCAGGAAATCGACGACATATTCGGCGCCGCGATAAAGCTCGGTATGGCCCTTCTGCCGGCCGAAGCCCTTGGCCTCGGTGACGGTGATCCCCGAGACCCCGACGTCGTGAAGGGCCTCCTTCACCTCATCGAGCTTGAACGGCTTGATGATCGCTTCGATCTTCTTCACCGGGTTACTCCTGCGCTGTTGCGGCGCAGCATAGCTGGCGGGCCGGGAGTGGCGCAACCCGTCGTCAACCCCGTCATGCCGAGCTTGTCTCAGCATCCATTTCTCCGCGCGCGAGGCGGCTCGTCGCTCGATCCTGAAACAGGTTGAGGGTGACGGTTGCCATTGCCACAATCCCCATCCGGGTAGACACTGCCCGGCTTGACAGGGGGGGAGGAGCAACATGGCGATCGAGGTGATCGACGGCACGATCGAGGCGGCGGCGGTGAAGAGGTCGACCGCGAAGGTCGTGATGTACGACAGCATAAGCATACGCACGACGGCGGGATCGGAGCAGCGGCTGGAAAAGGTGGCGGTCGCGCCGGAGGTGGCCGCGTCGCTTCAGCCCGGCACCGATGGGCGCTTCTACGGCTACAAGGCGATCGACCATCGCGGCCTGTTCGGGATGCGCACCCGCGACGGCCGGGCCAGCTTCGCGATCCCGACCGGCAACGAGAAGATCATGCTGGTGATGGCGATCGTCGGCCTGGTGGTCTTCGTCGGCTCGCTGCTGCTGGGCAAGGGCATCGGCCTGCTCGCGGCGATCCTGGCGGTGCTTGGGACGGTCGGCTGTTTCAAATACCGCAGCACCCGGATCGAGGCACGGGCGCGTTTCGACGCGGATGCGGGTTACGCCTGATCTTCGTCATTCCCGCTTGCGCGGGGATGACGGTCAGTCGTGCTTCTCGATCCAGTCCTCGACGACGGGCGCGATGCGTTCGCGCCACTTGCTGCCGTTGAAGATGCCGTAATGGCCGACGCCCTTGGCGAGGTGATATTGCTTCAGGTCGCGGGGAAGCTTGGTCGAGATGTCGAGCGCGGCCTTGGTCTGGCCGATGCCCGAGATGTCGTCGCGCTCGCCCTCGATGGCGAGCAGGGCGACGTCGCGGATCGCGGCCGGGTCGACCCGGCGGCCGCGGTGCCTCATCTCGCCTTTGGGGAGGAGGTGGCGCTGGAAGACGACGTCGACCGTCTGGAGGTAGAATTCGGCGGTCATGTCGCAGACCGAGCGATATTCCTCGTAGAACGCCTTGCTCGCCTCGGCGCCTTCGCCGTCGCCCTGGACGAGATGCTTGAACATCTCCCAATGGCCGGTGAGGTGATCGCCGAGGTTCATCGCCATGAAGCCGGCGAGCTGGAGGAAGCCCGGATAGACCGCCCGGCCCGCCCCCGGATAGGTGTAGGGGACGGACGCGATGACGTTCTGCTGGAACCAGCTGTGCGGGCGCTGGGTCGCGACGGTGTTGACCTGGGTCGGGGCCTTGCGGGTGTCGATCGGGCCGCCCATCAGGGTGAGGGTGCGCGGGCGAGCCGGGTGCTTGTCCGCGCTCATCACGGCGGCGGCGGCATAGCAGGGCACGGACGGCTGACAGACGGCGAGCATGTGCGGGCGCTCGCCGCCCTCGCCGATATGCTCGAGGAACTCGACCAGGTAATCGATATAATCGTCGAGGTCGAAGCGGCCGGAATCGAGCGGGACGAGCTTGGCGTCGCGCCAGTCGGTGATGAAGACGTCGTGGCGCGGAAGCATCCGCTCGACCGTGCCCCGGAGCAGGGTCGCATAATGGCCCGACATGGGCGCGACGATGAGCAGCTTCGGTCCGCCTTCGACGCCCTCCCGGCGGAAATGCTTGAGCTGGCCGAACGGCTTCCTGAGCACGACCTCTTCGTAAACCGCGACCTTTTTGCCGTCGACCAGGGTGGTCTCGAGCCCGAATTCCGGCTTGCCCCGCGGCGCCGAGGCATGGGCGAAGACGTCGAGCGCGGAGGCGACGATCGGGCCCATCTGGCTGTAGGCGAAGGGATTGGCGGGATTGTTCAGCCAGCCGGCGCCGATATTGGCCCAGGTGCTGGCCCCGGCGAGCAGCGAGCGCTGCATTTCATAGGCGTCATATAACATGTGCGGCCTTAGATGGTGCGGTGCGGCAGGGCCGTCAACGGAAAACGAGTTTCGTCTGAAAACCATCCACAGCCGAGTTGGGTCCCGCCTGCGACCGGCTCCTCGGGCTGCGGGCCAAAATGATGCGCCGCAACGATTTTTGCCGGTTGCCGTGGCGGAACGACCCGCGTAGGGCCGCGCTTTCGGCCGCGTGCGGCCGCCCTTCCGCAGGTTGGTGGATGGCTGACGGTACCCGTTTCGATGTCCACGTCGAGGCCGAGCGCTTCCAGCTGCTCGTCAACTCCGTCACCGACTATGCCATCTACATGCTCGATGCGGAGGGCTATGTGGCGACGTGGAACCCGGGGGCGCGCCGGTTCAAGGGCTATGAGGCCGAAGAGATCATCGGCCGCAATTTTTCCACCTTCTTCACTCCCGAGGACCGCGACGCCGGCGTCCCCGCCCGGGCGCTGGAGACCGCCGCAAGGGAGGGGCGCTTCGAGGCCGAGGGGTGGCGGCTGCGCAAGGACGGCACCCGCTTCTGGGTGAATGCCGTCCTCGATCCGATCAGGGACGATTCCGGCAAGCTGATCGGCTTCGCCAAGATCACTCGCGACGACACGGAGAAAAGGCAGGCCCAGCTCGCCCTCATCGAAAGCGAGCGCCGCTTCCGGACGCTCGTTCAGGGCGTCAAGGATTATGCCTTGTACATGCTCGACCCCGAGGGCCGGGTGACGAACTGGAACACCGGCGCGGAAGCCATCAAGGGCTACAAGGCCGACGAGATCGTCGGGCAGCATTTCTCGCGCTTCTATACGGACGAAGACCGGGAAGCGGGGGAGCCGGCGCGGGCGCTGGCCACCGCGATCGCCGAGGGCAAGTACGAGAAGGAGGCCTGGCGCGTCCGGAAGGACGGCACCCGCTTCTGGGCCAGCGTCGTCCTCGACCCGATCTACGACGAGCACGGAACGCTCCTCGGCTTCGCCAAGATCACCCGCGACATCACCGAGCGCCGAAAGGCGAACGAGGCGCTGGAAGAGGCCCGCGCCGCTTTGTTCCAGTCGCAGAAGCTTCAGGCGCTGGGCGAGCTGACCGGCGGGGTCGCCCACGATTTCAACAATCTGATGACGGTGATCCGAGGCTCCGCCGACCTGCTGACCCGCCCGGGCCTCACCGAGGAGAAGAGGGCGCGCTACCTCCAGGCGATCATCGACACCGCCGATCGCGCGGCGACCCTGACCAGCCACCTGCTCGCCTTCGGGCGGCGCCAGGCGCTGAAGCCGGAGGTGGTCGATCTCAACCTTCGCCTCGACGCCTTCGCCGAGATGCTCGGCCGGACCCTGGGCGGCCAGCACGAGGTCGAGCTCGACCTCGAGCCCGCGCTTCCGCCGGTGGAGGTGGACCTTGCCCAGCTCGAGACCGCCTTGCTCAACGCCGCCTTCAATGCGCGCGACGCCATGCCCGAAGGGGGGCGGCTGACCCTGACCACCCGCCGGCTGCCCGGCGGGGAAGGCGGCGAGGTTATGGTCGAGATCGCCGACAACGGCACCGGCATGAACGCGGAGGTGCTGGACCGCGCCTTCGAGCCCTTCTTCACCACCAAGCCGGTCGGCGAGGGGACCGGCCTCGGACTCTCCCAGATCCACGGCTTCGCGGCCCAGGCGGGGGGGCGTGCCGAGATACGCTCCACCCCCGGCGAGGGCACGAGGGTGCGGATCATCTTGCCGGCGACCGGGAAGGCCCTCGGGAGTTTTTCGGAAAAGGCGCCGTCGGCCGCGCCGCCGAGGGACCTCAGCATCCTCCTCGTCGAGGATAACGACCATGTTCGCGACTTCGCCAATCATCTGCTCGACGAGCTCGGCTATCGGGTCCTGAGCGCCGCCTCCGCCGAGGAGGCGCTGGAGGTGCTCGGGCGGGAGCCGGTCGACCTCCTGTTCAGCGACGTGGTCATGCCCGGGCTGAGCGGGGTGGAGCTGGCCCGGCTGGCCCGGCAGCGGTGCCCCGGCCTGCCGGTGCTTCTCGCCAGCGGCTACAGCGAGGAGATCGTCCGGCTCGCCGGAGCGGAGTTCGAGATCGTTCGCAAGCCCTACGATCTGAGCGCGATCGAGGCCGCACTGGGCGCGGCGCTGGAGAATGTCCCGGCGTAGGAGCGCTGCTCGTCATTGCGAGCGAAGCGAAGCAATCCAGTGAAGGCTCGGCCACCCGCTGGATTGCTTCGTCGCTTCGCTCCTCGCAATGACGGCAACTCGACCGATCGGCTTCAGCGCTGCGGCGGCACCGGCAGGCGGGCCCTGTCCTCGTCGTTGCGGCCCCGGCGGTAGCGCGGCTGAGGCAGCGGCGGCAGCTCGGCGCGGGTGAGGCGGCCGTCGCGATCCGTGTCGAGCCTGGCGAAGCGCTCGGCCGCGGCCTGCTCGAACTCGGCGCGGGAAACGCCCCGGTTCATGTCGTAATCGGCGGCGATGACCGGCTGGGGGATGTTGAGGAAGGAATATCGGCCGGCGCCCTCGACGCGTCGCTCATAGACCGGAACGCGCCGCCGCCGGTCCCCGCGCCAGTCGCCGACGCCGGTGCTGCGCATCTGCAGGCCGACCTGGACCTCCGGGGCGATGTCGTTCTCATAGCGGGCGATCTCCACCATCTCGAGCTCGCCGTCGCGGTCGCCGTCGAGGAGGGCGAAGAAGCGCGCCGCGTCCTCCCTCAGCTCGGCGGCGGTCACGGCGCCGTCGCCGTCCCGGTCGGCGGCGGCGAACCAGGCGCCGGCATTGTCCGAGGCCGCCGGGTGCGAGCGGAAAGGCTCTCCCATCGGGCTCAGGAACGGGCCGTTGTGCACCGGTGGCGGCGGCGGGGCCTTCGCCGGGAGGGCGGCCGGGGCGAGCAGCAGAAGAAGCGGGAAGATCAAGCGCATAGCCTCCTGATGGGCCAGGAACGGCCCCGGGACAAGCTCAGCGCGCCGCCGTGACCCGCCAGATCGTGTTGCCCACGTCGTCCGCGACCAGCAGGCCCCCCGCCTTGTCGACCGCGACTCCGGCGGGCCGGCCGCGCGCCCTGCCGCCCGGATCGAGGAAGCCGGTGAGCACGTCCGACGGCCGACCCGAGGGACGGCCGCCGGAGAAGGGGACGAAGATCACCTTGTAGCCGCTCGCCGGTCTCCGGTTCCACGAGCCGTGCTGGCCGATGAAGGCGCCGCCGCGATGGAAGGCGAGGCCGAGCGAGGCGGTGTGCGGGCCCAGCGCATAGTCGGGAACGAGCGCCTTGGCGACGAGGTCCGGCCGCCGCGGCTTCACCCGCGTGTCGACGTGACGGCCGAAATAGGAATAGGGCCAGCCGTAGAAGCCGCCCCGCCTGACCGAGGTCATATAATCCGGCACCAGGTCGCTGCCGAGCTCGTCGCGCTCGTTCACCGCCGCCCACAGCATGCCGCTTTGCGGCTCGACGGCGAGGCCGACGGCGTTGCGCAGGCCGGTGGCGAACACGCGCTTGGCGCCAGTCGCGCGGTCGATCTCCCAGATCGCCGCCCGCCCCTCCTCCTCGGCCATGCCGTGCTCGGCGACGTTGCTGTTGGAGCCGACGCTGGCGTAGAGGCGCTCGCCGTCCGGGCTTGCCACGATCGTCTTGGTCCAGTGATGGTTGCGCCGCCCGGCGGGAAGGTCGGTGAGCCTGGACGCGGGGGCGGCGATCCGAATGTCGCCGGCGCGGTAGGGGAAGCGGAGGACGGCGTCGGTATTGGCGACGTAGAAATCCGTCCCCACCAAAGCCATGCCAAACGGAGAGTTGAGGCCGGAGAGGAAGACGCTTCGAACGTCCGCGACCCCGTCGCCGTCCGAGTCCCGAAGGAGGGTGATCCGGTTCGCGCTCGGGCCGTGGGCGCCCGCGCGCTTCATCACCATCTCCTCGACCTTCGCCCGAAGCCCCGACTTGGCCGGCCGCGGCGGAGCGTTGGTCTCGGCGACCAGCACGTCGCCGTTGGGCAGGACGTGGAGCCAGCGAGGATGCTGGAGACCCTCGGCGAAGGCGGTGACCTTGAGGCCGGGCGCCGGAGTCGGCTCGGCGCCCCGCCAGCCGACCGCCTTGGCGATGTTGACGGTGGGAAGCAGGCGCTTCGCCGGCTCGGGCAGGGTGGGCGCAGGCCCCATCCCGGCGCCGACCGGAAGGGTGGCCCGCTCGCAGCCGGCCACGAGGAGGATCAGCGCCAGCAGCAGGAGGAGCGCGGCGCCGATAAGCACCGGCTTGCGGATCGACATCGGAAAACCTCTCCCCGAGCCCGGTTGAGGCGCGGCGGGTCGAAGCCTAAGGCGGCCCCGGCATCGGCACAAGGAGACGGACCATGATCCCACGCAGGCGGCTCGGGCGCGGCGGCCCCGAAGTTTCGGCGATCGGCCTCGGCTGCATGGGCATGTCCGAATTCTACGGCGCCGGCGACGAGGCCGAATCCATCGCTACCATCCACAAGGCGATGGAGCGCGGGATCGACTTCCTCGACACCGCCGACATGTACGGGGTGGGCCGCAACGAGGAGCTGGTCGGCCGGGCGATCGCCGGCCGGCGCGAGCGGGTGTTCCTCGCCACCAAGTTCGGCAACGTCCGGGGCGAGGACGGAAGCTTCCAGGGCGTCTGCGGGCGGCCCGATTATGTGCGCTCCGCCTGCGAGGCGAGCCTGAAGCGGCTCGGGGTCGACGTCATCGACCTCTATTACCAGCATCGGGTCGATCCCGACGTGCCGATCGAAGACACGGTCGGAGCGATGGCGGAGCTGGCGGCGGCCGGCAAGGTGCGTTTCCTCGGGCTGAGCGAGGCGGCGCCGGCGACGGTAAGGCGGGCGCATTCCGTCCATCCCATCGTCGCTTTGCAGACCGAATATTCGCTGTGGAGCCGCGACGCCGAGGCCGAGGTCCTGCCGACCGTTCGAGAGCTCGGGATCGCCTATGTCGCCTACAGCCCCCTCGGCCGCGGCTTCCTCACCGGCCAGTTCAAGAGCCCGACGGATTTCCCCGGCGACGATTACCGCCGCTTCCACCCCCGCTTCACCGGCGGCAATTTCGAGAAGAACATCGCCCTCGTCCGCGAGATCGAGGCGATGGCGGCGGAGAAAGGCTGCACCGCGGCTCAGCTCGCCATCGCCTGGGTGCTGGCCCAAGGCGACGACATCGTGCCTATCCCCGGCACCAAGAAGCGGAAGTATCTGGAGCAGAATATCGGCGCGCTGGACGTCAGGCTGTCCCCTGAGGAATTGGAGCGGATCGATCGCATTCTCCCGCCCGGCGCAGCCTCGGGGCCGCGTTACCACGAATCCGGAATGGCGACGCTGAACCTGTAATTGCCGTCGCCCCAGCGAAGGCTGGGGCCCCATAGAGCGAAGGACGCGGGTGCTTTTCACCCCTCGGGTCCCGACCTTCGCTCGGGCGACGCTTGACATGGGTTCGTTTCTGTCCGATATTTCTGTCATGACAGAAATTACAATCGATTCGAAACTCCCGCCCGCGATCGAGCGGTTCATTCTCCATTGGGGCGACATGGGCAGCCAGTGGGGAGTCAATCGCTCCGTCGCCCAGATCCATGCCCTTCTCTATCTGGCCGAGCGGCCGATGACCGCCGAGGATATCGCCGACACGCTCGGGATGGCGCGCTCCAACGTCTCGAACAGCCTCAAGGAGCTGACCGGCTGGAAGCTGGTCCGCCGGGTCCCGCAGCTGGGCGACCGGCGCGACCATTATGAGGCGGAGACGGACCTGTGGGAGATGGTCACGAGGATCGCTCAGGGCCGAAAGGAGCGGGAGATCGATCCCGCCGCCGCGGCCCTTCGCTCATGCCTCGCCGATGCGGAGGGGGATCCCCGGATCAGCCCGGTGGCGCGCAAGCGGCTCGCCGAGATGGACGATTTCGTCCGCACCCTCGACCGCTGGTACGACCAGATGCTGCGGGTCCCCGCCCCGAAGATCATGGCGCTCATCCGGATGGGCGCAAAGGTGGCGAGCCTGGTCGGCTTCGGCCGGGGCAAGGCGGCGAGGGAGCAAGTCGAAGACTGATCTGGATCCGGTGGCAAGGGGCAGCGCGATGGAGAGTGAGCGGATCGATCGAAGGGTCATCCCCTTTCCGCGGCGCCCGGCGAGCGCCACCGGGCCCGCCGCGATCGAGGACTTGCGCTTCCGGGCCCTGGCGGGCGAGCAGGCCTGGTCCCGGCTGCCCCGGGCGGTTCGCGCCCGCTTCGAGCGTCACATCGGCCCCGGCGCAACGATAATCTATGCGGGAGAAGTGGTGGAATGCCGGATGAGCCGGTGCGGTCGGCTCCTTTCCCAGCTGGTCCGGCTCGTCGGGGCGCCTCTCCCGCTCTCGATCGACACGCAGGTCCCCGCCGCGGTCAGCGTCACCGAGGATCCGGAGCGGGGCGGGCAGTTCTGGACCCGGGTGTACAGCCGCCGGCACGGCTTTCCGCAGGTCATCCGCAGCTCGAAGCGCTTCGCCGGCCCCACCGGCCTTGAGGAATATGTCGGCTGCGGGGTAGGGATCGCGCTTCGCCTGGAGGTGGAGGGCGAGGCGCTCCATTTCCTCAGCGACCATTATTTCGTCAGGCTGGGCCCGGCCCGGCTTCGCCTCCCCCGCTGCCTTTCCCCCGGGCGGATGCGGGTGAGCCATATCGACTGCGGCGGAGGCACCTTCGCCTTTGTCCTCAGCCTGGTCCATCCGCTGATCGGCGAGCTGCTTTGCCAGACCGCGATGTTCGAGGAGCGGACCGACCCGCGGGATGGCCCCGAGCGATGAGCAGATCCGAACCCGCGATCGTCGTTTTCGACGCCGTCTGCCTGCTCTGCTCGGCCAATGCCCGGTTCATCCTCAGGCACGACCACCGCCGCCGCTTCCTTCTCGCCTCGATGCAGGGCGCGGCCGGCGCGGCCCTCTATCGCCGCTTCGGGATAGACCCGTCCGATCCCGAGACGATGATCCTGGTCCAGGGCGACCGGGCGCTTCGCGACAGCGACGCGGTGCTGGCGATCTGGAGCGGCCTCGGCTGGCCGTGGCGGGCGGCGGCCGCCCTCCGTCTGGTCCCCGCCGCGCTCCGCGACCCACTCTACCGCTGGGTGGCGCGCAACCGCTACCGGCTGTTCGGCCGGCGGGAGACCTGCTGGCTGCCGCATCCGGGCCTGGCGGACCGTTTCCTGTGAGCCTCGTCCTGGTCATCGGCGGCTATGGCGGCTTCGGCTCGAGGCTCTGCCGCAGGCTCTCGCGTGCCGGCCATGAGCTGCTCGTCGCCGGCCGAAGCGCCGACAGGGCCGGGAGGTTCTGCGCCGGCCTCGCGGGCGCCCGGCCCCTCGTCATGGACCGGAGCACCGGCATCGGAGCCATCCTCGCTCGCGAGCGGCCGGACCTGGTGATCGACGCCGCCGGGCCGTTCCAGGAGAGCCGCTACGAGGTGCCGCTCGCCTGCGTCGCCTCGGCAATCCCCTATCTCGATCTCGCCGACGCGCGCGACTTCGTCTCCGGGATCGGGGCGCTGGACGGCGAGGCCCGGGCGAAAGGCGTCGCAATCGTGGCCGGGGCCTCGTCGGCGCCGGCGCTGACCGGGGCGGTCTGCCGGAAGCTGGCGGAGGGGATGGAGCAGGTGTTCAGCGTCGACATCGCCCTCAGCGCCGCCAATCGCGCCTCCGGAGGGGATTCCGTGGTGGCGGCGATCCTCTCCTATGTCGGCAGGCCGGTCCGGCTTTGGCGAGGCCGGCGCTGGACGCACGCGCCCGGCTGGCAGGAGATGCGGCGCGAGGATTTCGCCTTCGCTGACGGGAGCGGCCTCAGCGGCCGCCTCGTCGCTCTGGCCGACCTGCCGGATTGCGAGCTCTTGCCCGGCCTGCTCCCGGGCCGACCGGCGGTGACCTTCCGGGCCGGGACCGAGCTCCGCTTCCAGATGCTCGCGCTCTGGCTGGCCAGCTGGCCCGTCAGCTGGGGCTGGACGGGCTCGCTGGACCGGGCCGGCGCCTGGCTCCTCCCCCTCTACCGGCTGACCGGACGGATCGGCGGCGAGCGCTCGGCCATGGCGGTCACCCTGGCGGGAACGGTGGACGGCCAGCGAGTGGAGCGGCGCTGGACCGTGGTCGCCGAGCAGGGCCAGGGGCTGGAAGTGCCGACCCTGGCGGCGGAGTTGCTCGCCGGGGACATTCTCGAGGGCCGCCTCGCCGCCGGAGCCCGGAGCGCCGCTGGCTTGCTGCCGTTCGAGCGGTTCGAGCCCGCTCTGGCCGAGCTTCCGTTGCGGCACGAGACGGTGGAACGGCCGCTCGCTCCGCCGCTCTATGCCCGGATCCTCGGCGATCGTTTCGCGACTCTTCCGCCGGCGGTCCGGCGGCTCCACGATTTCTGCCGGGATTCGGGCGCCCGGGGCGAGGGGCGGGTGGAGAAGGGGCGGGGTTGGGCGGCCAGGACCATCGCCGCGGCGATGCGATTCCCGCCGGAGGGGCATTGGCCGCTCCACGTCGCGTTCGAGGAAAGGGAGGGGGCCGAGCGCTGGATCCGGGACTTCGGAGGCCACCGTTTCTCGAGCGAGCTGAGCCAGTCGGGACCTCGAGCCGTCGAGCGGTTCGGCCCGCTTCGCTTCGAGTTCGATCTCCCGTCCGATCGGCACGGCCTCGAAATGCACATTCGCCGCTGGAGCGCCCTGGGGATCCCGCTCCCGCTCATCCTCGCCCCCCGGATCGAGGCGCGCGAGTGGGAGGAGCAGGGCCGATTCCGCTTCGCGGTCGCCGTGTCGCTTCCGCTCGTCGGCGACGTGGTGCGATATTCCGGCTGGCTGTCGCCGGTCTCCCCTCCCTGCAAGGGAGGGGCCGGGGGTGGGTCCGCCGAAGGCGGCCGACACTCCGAGTCAGCAAAAGTCTCGCTGCGCTCGCCTACCCACCCCTAGCCCCTCCCTTCCAGGGAGGGGAAAGACGAAAAGGGCGGCCCGTCGCCGGACCGCCCTTCGTGCTTCGGCTGAAGCCGGACTCTAGCGCTTCGAGAACTGGAAGCTGCGGCGGGCCTTGGCCCTGCCGTACTTCTTGCGCTCGACGACTCGCGGATCGCGGGTCAGGAAGCCCTCGCGCTTCACGGTCGTGCGCAGCTCCGGCTCGTAGCGGGTGAGCGCGGTGGAGATGCCGTGGCGGACGGCACCGGCCTGGCCGGAAAGCCCGCCGCCCTTGACCGTCGCGATCACGTCATACTGGCCTCGGCGCTCGGTGACGTCGAACACCTGGTTGATGATCAGCCGAAGCGTCGGCCGGGCGAAATAGACTTCCTGGTCGCGGCCGTTGACGATGATCTGGCCGGAGCCGGGCTTCAGCCAGACCCGGGCGACCGCGTCCTTGCGGCGGCCGGTGGCGTAGGCCCGCCCCTGCTTGTCGAGCTGCTGCTCGCGAAGCACGGCCTGGATCTGCGGGCCTTGGGTGGAGACGCCCTGGTCGTCGGGGGCTTCGGCCGGCCTGCCGGTGGGGGCAGGAGCCTCGGCGGCCGAGGAGTCGGTGGCTGGGGCGGCTTCGGGGGCGGCGGGCGGCGCGGCCGCGGCGGCGCCGGTCAGCTCGCCGAGATCGGCGAGGGATTGGCGATTGTCGGTCATCAGGCACCCACCTTGTTCTTGCGGTTCATGCCCGCCACGTCGAGAGGTTCAGGATTCTGGCCGCCGTGCGGATGCTCGGTGCCGTTGTAGAGGTGAAGGGCGCGCATCTGGTCGCGGCCCAGCGGCCCGCGCGGGATCATCCGCTCCACCGCCTTTTCCAGCACGCGCTCGGGGAAGCGGCCCTCGAGCACCTTGCCGGCGGTGACGCCCTTGATTCCGCCGGCATAGCCGGTGTGGCGGTAATAGATCTTGTCGGCCAGCTTCTTGCCGGTGAACCTCACCTTGTCGGCGTTGACGACGACGACATGGTCGCCGCAATCGACATGCGG
>DASWLZ010000033.1:0-70269 GCA_036399975.1 Allosphingosinicella sp. | reverse complement strand
CCCGATATCTCGCCGTAAATACGCTCGCGAAGATCACCCGAATAAGGCTTGCCCATGATCCACCTCCACACACGGTGAATCACAAAGCGGTCCTCAGGGGAATCCCCCCGATTCACTTTTCAGGCACGGTGCTCTAGTCTGAGCGGCCGGTCATGGATGGCCTTCGGCAAGCCTCGGTGTCATTGCGTCATTGCGTTCGCATCTTGAAGTCGAGGCATGGGGTGATCCGCCACTTGAGAAGGTCGGATCCAGCGCGCCTTCCTGCCTAGCCCAGCCGCGCCGCTTGGCGGCAGATGGCGAACAGCTCCTCGTCGACCGCGGTCGAGCCGAGGCCGCCGGAGGCCTTCACCTGGCGCTCCGCCTCTAGAAGCCGGCTGACGCTGCGGGCAAGAGCGTCGGCGCGCCAGCGCCGGAGTTGCCTGCCTATCGCGTCCTTTTCCTTCCAGAACAAGGACTTGCCTTGTGACGCCATGACGGCGTCGGGGCTGCTGCCGCGCTCCACCTGGGCCCGCAGCCGCGACAGCAGGCTCATCCGGCGAAGCACCGCCCGGATCAGGGGGATGCCTTCGATGCCCTCGCCGGCGAGGCGCAGGAGCTCTGCCTGGAGCATCGCGGCATTGCCGTTGCCGACGCTGTCGACGAGCCGGCTCAGATCGCCCTCCTCGGCGGCGGCCCCGACTTCGTCGAGAGCGTCATGATCGAGCGGCTGCGGACGGTCGGGGGCGGAGTCCAGATACAGGGCCAGCTTCTGAAGCTCAAGCGAGAGTATGGCCCGGTTGCCCGCGCAGGCGTCGGCCAGGCGCCGGGCCACGTCTGAGCGGACGATCAGCCCCTCCGCACGAGCCATGTCCGAGACGAGCCGCTCCGCCTCCTGCCCTTCGGGCGCATAGCTCGCCAGGGCGAGCGCCGCCGGCTCTGCCAAGGCGAGCTTGAGGAGCTTCGACGCCGGCTTGAGAGCGCCGGCGACGAGCAGGACGGGATTGCCCGCCGCGGGCGCCTGGAGCAGGGCCTCGACCGCCGCCAGGCACTCGTCCCCGGCCGGCTGGACGACGATGTAGCGGGCGCCGCCGAACAAAGAGATGGAGGCCGCCTCGTCAGCCAGCCGGGCGGGGTCCGACTTGAGCTCCGCCCCGGCCAGCTCGACCCGTTCCGCCCCGGCGCCCGCCCCGGACGCGGCAACCTTGATCAGCGAGTGAGAGCCCGATTCGTCGGGGCCGTAAAGAAGGAAGAAGCGCCAGGCGGAGGGGTTCCTCAGCGCCCGCTCAATCTCCGCCCGCTTCGCCTTCATGGCGTGGCGCCGGTGCGCCGCGAATAGAGGGCGATCCGGGTGACGATCTGGTCCGCCACCTCCTGCGACAGCCGCTCGAGGGCCGTCTGCTCGGCCGCGACCGTGGCATATTCGGAGCCGACGACGTCGATGCCCGCATCCGAGCCGGCCGTCGCGTCGAGCAGGACGGTTCCCCTGGCCGCGTCGACCAGCCGGTAGCGGGCCCTCAGGGTCCGGCGCTCGCGGGTGACGGCGTCGTCCGGGCGGATCCCGAAGCCGGTGATGTCGTCGTCGAGAAGCACGTCGAGCCGGTAGGCGGCGGTTCCCCCCGCGGGGGTGCCGAGCCGGTCCTCGAGCGCGGTCCGGACCAGCCACCCCGCACGCCCCTCGATCGGAGCGACCGTCACCGAGCGAAGCGACCGGGCGACGGGACCCGAGCTGCCGCCGCTGTAGAGCGGCTGCAGGCCGCAGCCTGCGAGCAGGAGGGTCAGGGGCAGAAGCCTTTTCATGCGACCAAATTCACCAGCCGGTCGGGAACGACGATCACCTTCCGCGGCGGCTTCCCGTCCAGGACCCGTGCCACCTTTTCGGAAGCGAGCGCCATCTCCTCGAGTACCTCTCTGGCGGCCCCCTTCGGCGCGGTGAGAGTGTCGCGGAGCTTGCCGTTGACCTGGATTGCGATCGTCACTTCCTCCTCGACCAGCAGGGCGGGGTCGGCGACTGGCCATTCGGCCTCGGCGATCAGGCCCTCCCGGCCCAGCGCCGTCCAGGCTTCCTCGGCCAGATGCGGCACCATCGGAGCGGCGAGCCGGATCAATATCTCCACGGCCCGGCTCCGCGTCGGCGAAGCCGGCGCCTTTTCCAGGGCGTTGGTGAGCTCATAGAGATTGGCGACCGCCTTGTTGAAGGCGAGCGCCTCGACGTTCGCGCCGACCGCGGCGATGGCACGATGGACCTTCCGATCGAGGGCAAGGTCGTCACCCGCGCCGAGCCAGGAAGAGCCGCCGCGCTCCGCTTGCTCCGCGGCCAGGCGCCAGATCCGCTGGACGAAGCGCCAGCTGCCCTGGATTCCGGCTTCGCTCCATTCGAGGTCGCGCTCGGGCGGGCTGTCGGAGAGCATGAACCAGCGAACGGCGTCGGCGCCATATTGGTCGACGATCGGCTCCGGATCGACCGTGTTGCGCTTGGACTTGGACATCTTCTCGACCCGGCCGCGGGTGACGGGGCCGGAATGGCTCTCCGCCTCGTCGGGGGTCAGCCACCGCCCTTCCGAATCCTGGAAGGTGACGTGAGTGACCATGCCCTGGGTGAAAAGCCCCTTGAACGGCTCCTCGACGTCGAGCTTGTTGATCCGCTGAAGCGCCCGGGTCCAGAAGCGGGCGTAGAGGAGGTGGAGGATCGCGTGCTCGACCCCGCCGATATATTGGTCGACCGGCAGCCAACGCTCCGCCTCGGCCCGGTCGAACGGCGAGTCGGCCGGCTGGCTGGCGAAGCGGATGAAATACCAGGAGGAATCGACGAAGGTATCGAGCGTGTCGGTCTCGCGCCGGGCCGGTCCCCCGCAATCGGGGCAATCCACGCCGGACCAGGTAGGATGGCGTTCGAGCGGGTTGCCGGGAGTCTCGAAATCGATGTCCTCGGGCAGCACCACCGGCAGCCTTTCGCGCTGCACGGCGACGGGGCCGCAGGCCTCGCAATGAACGATCGGGATCGGCGTCCCCCAGTAACGCTGCCTCGACACGCCCCAGTCGCGGAGGCGCCAGACCGTGGTGCCTTCGCCCCAGCCCTCGGCCTCGGCCCGGGCGATCACCTCCCGGATGCCGTCCTCGGCGGCGAGGCCGTCGAGGAACCGGCTGTTCACCAGCCGCCCCGGGCCGATATAGGCTTCGTCGCCGATCGGCTCGTCCGCTTCCTCGGGCGAGGGGGCGACGACTCGGGTGACCGGAAGGCCGTATTTGCGGGCGAAATCGAGGTCGCGCTGGTCGTGGGCCGGGCAGCCGAAGATGGCGCCGGTGCCGTAATCCATCAGCACGAAGTTCGCGACGTAGAGCGGAAGTCTCCACTCAGGGTCGAGCGGGTGGACTACCCGGGCGCCGGTGTCGAAGCCCTTCTTCTCCGCCGTCTCCAGCTCAGCGGCGGTCGTCCCGCCCTGCTTGCACTCGTCGATGAACGCGGCGAGCGCCTGATTCCCCTCGGCTAGAGCCAGCGCGATAGGATGGTCGGGAGAGATGGCCGCGAAGCTGGCGCCGAAGATGGTGTCCGGCCGGGTCGTGAAGACTTCGAAGCCTTCTTCCCCCGCCACCGGCTCCGCCAGCTCGAACCGGAACTTCAGCCCCTGGCTCCGGCCGATCCAATTCTCCTGCATCAACCGGACCTTGTCCGGCCACTGGTCGAGCCGGCCGAGGCCGTCGAGCAGCTCCTCGGCGAAAGCGGTGATCCTCAGGAACCACTGGCTCAGCTTGCGCCGCTCGACCAAGGCGCCCGAGCGCCAGCCGCGGCCGTCGATCACCTGCTCGTTGGCGAGCACGGTCATGTCGACGGGGTCCCAGTTCACCTCGCTTTGCTTGCGATAGACCAGCCCGGCCTCGAACAGGTCGAGGAACAGCGCCTGCTCATGGCCGTAATAAGAGGGGTCGCAGGTGGCGAGCTCGCGGCTCCAGTCGAGGGCGAAGCCGAGCCGCTTGAGCTGGGAGCGCATCGTGTCGATGTTCGACCGGGTCCACTCACCGGGATGGACCTTCTTCTCCATCGCGGCATTCTCGGCCGGCATCCCGAACGCGTCCCAGCCCATCGGGTGGAGGACGTCGAAGCCGTTCATTCTCCGGTAGCGGGCGAGCACGTCTCCCATCGTGTAGTTGCGGACATGGCCCATGTGGATGCGCCCCGACGGGTAGGGGAACATCTCCAGGACGTAGGCCCGGGGCCTTTCGCCGTCGCCGGAAGCGTGGAAGGTGCCCCTGTCCTCCCAAAGCTTCTGCCAGCGCGCGTCGGCCTCGAGCGGGTTGAAACGCGCCGCCATGGTCAGAGAAGCTCCTTAGCTGGCGATGGCGTTCCGGCGGAGGTCGCGGGCACGGGTGAGGATGATCTCCTCGAGCCTCTGGACGGTCGCCGCGGCCACCGGCGCGTCGACCCACTGGCCGCCGTTCAGGACCTGGCGAGAGGCGGCGACGCGCAGTGCGTCGGCGCGAAGGTCGCGGTCGAGGATGGTCGCGGTGACCTTGACCCGCTCGCCCGGCGAGCTGGGATTGCTGTACCAGTCGGTGACCATCACTCCGCCGTTCGAATCGACCTGGGCCATCGGCGCGAAGGAGAGGGTCTCGAGCGCCGCGCGCCAGAGGTAGGAATTGACCCCGATCGTCGTCACCTGAGACGCGGCGAGGTCCGCCTCGCGCACCCGGTCGCCGCTGCTGCGGCCGAGCGACTTGTCGATGTCCTCACGAACGAAATCGCAGGCGGAAAGGCCGAAGGCGCCGACCATGGTCAGGGCCAGAATTGCAGCGCGTCGCATCAAGCATGTGTCCTTGGAAACTACAGGGGTCGAGCGCCGTTATAGAACGCGCCACGCAGGCGGCAAGCCGTCTCTCGGCGGGACGGAGCCTTATGCGGCGGCGGGAGTTGTGTGGCCACTTCAAAGCGGGGTTGTGGAAAAGATGCAACATGCCGGAACGATTCGTGTCCACCGACCCCGCTTCGCTGGTTTGACCGGCACGGACGTACTACATCGGCTTCGTTACAGGAGTCGGCAACGGTGATTGTGAAGCTCGGAGGCCTCGGTGCAGTGGG
Source organism: Allosphingosinicella sp. (assembly GCA_036399975.1). Taxonomy (GTDB): domain Bacteria; phylum Pseudomonadota; class Alphaproteobacteria; order Sphingomonadales; family Sphingomonadaceae; genus Allosphingosinicella. The sequence goes on along the minus strand of DASWLZ010000033.1, from coordinate 65,219 downwards.
AAGCGCAGCGCTCGTCGCGCTGGCGCTCGTGCTGACTCCGGCCATCGCCGCGAACACCCAGCCGGCCAAGCGCCTGAAGCCCGCAGCCTCGCTTCGGGCCGGCACCTTCACCCCGGCCGTCGCCGATCCCCGCCTCGCCGCGGAGCTCGCCCGCCGCGGAGTCCAGGCCAACAGCTTCCGTTTCACCCCGGCGCCGACCTCGGTCAACCGCAGCCAGTCGATCCGGGTCGCCATCCGCGCCAGGGCCGCGACCCCGGCCGCGCTCCGCCGCGCCGCCGACGTGTCGGCCACTCCGGTCACCGCGATCACGCCCGCCGTCTACAATCTTGGTGCGTCGATCGGCTGGAAGCGCTTCGCGCTTTCTGGCGATGTGGACGCGGTCAAGGGCGGCACCGTCCCCGGCGGCCGCAAGGCCGCGGAAGTCGGCGTCAGCTATTCGGGCAACCGCTTCACCGCCCGCGCCGAGGCCGGAGTGGCGAAGGCCGATCCGACCACGCCGCGGATCATCGCCGAGGATGAGAGCTACACGGTCGGGGTCGGCGGCTCGTACCGGATCGCCCGCAACCTCGATGTCACCGGCGGAGTGCGCTACAAGATCCAGCGCGACCGGCTCGAGGCGCTTGCGGATCCGAGGCGCGACAGCCAGGCCGTCTACGTCGGAACCGCCTTCCGCTTTTAATATCCTCCCCGTGCGGAGCATGGGGAGGGGGACCACACGGAGTGTGGCGGAGGGGTAGAAGGCGCAAGCCGCTGCGGATCGCTCGAGAACCCACCAACAATACGGCAGTTACCCCTCCACCATGCTTCGCATGGCCCCCCTCCCCATCTGCGATGGGGAGGACATCCATGCATCTATGCCGGCCCAGCCATAGATATGCGGCAATCGACGTGCCTTTCGCGCGTCCATTCCGCCCAGGGCGATCACCGGGACTCGCGACTGACCCGCGATGAGGCCGAAGCGGATCGGCCCGAGCGGTCGGGCCCCGGGATGGGAGCGGGTGGCGAAGGCGGGAGATAGAAACACGAAAGCCGCGCCCGAGCGCTCGGCCGCCTTCAGCTCCCGCAGATTGTGCGCTGAAGCGCTCAAGCCGTTGTCTCGGCCGCCGTCCAGGAGAAGGAATCGCCGGCGCCGCGCCACCCGCCGCACCCGCTCGAACAGCTTACGCCGCTCCGCCCGCGCCAGGCTGTAATGACGGAAGATCACGCCCGACCCCTTCGGCAGCCGCTCGAGCGAGTCCCAAAGGCCTTCGCCCTGGCGCTCGTCGGTCATCAGCCAGAGTCGCGGCAGAGGCTGGCGGCGGGGCATGGCGCTTCCTATAGCAGCCGCCATGACCGGCGCATCACCCGCAGAGCGGCTCGACGAGGCGAGGGGCAGGATCGCCCGCGCAGCCCGGCTTGCGGGACGATCGCCGGAGACGATCACCCTCGTGGCCGTCTCGAAGACCCACGGCGCGGAGGCGATCCGGCCGCTGATCGAGGCGGGCCAGCGCGAGTTCGGAGAGAACCGGGTCCAGGAGGCCCAGGACAAGTGGCCCGCGCTCAAGGCGGAGGCTCCGGACCTTCGGCTCCATCTGATAGGACGACTGCAGTCCAACAAGGCGGCGGACGCGGTCGTGCTGTTCGATTCGATCCATTCCGTCGATCGGCCCTCGCTCGTGGCGGCCTTGGCCGAGGCGATGGCTAAGACGGACCGGCGCCCGGACTGCTTCCTCCAGGTCAATATCGGCGACGAGCCGCAAAAGGGCGGGTGCGCGGTGGCCGGCCTTCCGGCCCTCCTCCAAGCCAGCCGCGAGGCCGGCCTTCCGCTTGCGGGGCTGATGTGCATCCCTCCGGCCGACGTGGAGCCGGCACCCTATTTCGCGCTGCTCGCCAAGCTGGCCCGCCGCCACGTCCTCGCGGGCCTCTCGATGGGCATGTCCGCCGACTACGAGACCGCGGTCACGACCGGGGCCACCCACGTGCGGGTCGGGACGGCCCTGTTCGGAGACAGGCGCTGAGGCTCGAAGCGCTGATCTTCGACTTCGACGGCGTGATCGTCGACAGCGAGATACTCTCCAACCTCGTCCTTGCCGAGGCCCTGACCGAGCTCGGCCATCCCACCACGCTCGAGCAGGCGGTGGAGCGCTATATCGGCCTCAACTGGCGCGACATGGCGGTCGTCATAGAGGCCGAGATCGGACGACCTGTCCCGGAGGATTTCCGGCCGAGGACGAAGCGGGCGTTCGAGCTCCGGCTGGAGGAGGTCGGCGCGGTGGCCGGGGTGGAGCCATTCCTGGCGGCGCTTCCGCCGCTGCCCAAGGCGGTGGCCTCGTCCAGCCCGACGAGCTGGCTGCGCAGCTCGCTAGAGCGGTTCGGCCTCGCCCATCATTTCGGCGACCGGCTGTTCAGCGCCGCCGAGCATGTCGCTCGCGGGAAGCCGCATCCCGACATCTATCTTCACGCGGCGCGCGAGCTCGGAGTGGAGCCGGGGAGGGTGCTGGTCCTCGAGGACACGCCGACCGGGGTGAAGTCGGCACGGGCGGCGGGGATGACGGTGATCGGCCTCTGCGCGGGCCTTCATTGCGGCCCCGGTCATGGCGGCAAGCTTCTGGCGGCCGGCGCCGATCATATCGCCGGCAGCTACGATGACGTCCTCACCCTCGTCATGCCGGACTTGATCCGGCATCCCTGAACACGGAAAGTCATGGTTTTGGCACGGGGGTGTCTAGGGATTTGCAGGCGGCGTCATGGCGTCAGACGGCGTGGCCGCTGCGCGAGCGCTTCGTTTCGAGATACTCGCGGTTATGCGGATTGCCGCCGGCCTTGAGCGGCGCTCTTTCGGCGACCCGGATTCCGGCGGCTTCGAGGCCCTCGACCTTTCTCGGATTGTTGGTGAGCAGGCGCACCTCGCCCTGCCCCAGTGCCGCCAGCATCCGGCCGGCCAGCGTGTAATGGCGCTCGTCGTCGGCGAAACCGAGGCGAAGGTTGGCGTCGACCGTGTCGAACCCCTGGTCCTGCAGGGCGTAGGCCCGAAGCTTGTTGACGAGCCCGATCCCCCGCCCTTCCTGACGCAGATAGAGGAGGATTCCCCATCCCGAGACGGCGATCGCCTCGAGCGCGGAGTCGAGTTGAGGGCCGCAATCGCATTTGAGCGAGCCGAGCACGTCGCCGGTCAGGCACTCGCTGTGCAGGCGGACGAGCGGCGGCTTTCCGGACGGGGTCCCGATCAGCAAGGCGACGTGCTCGGCGCCGTCCTCGTCGGAGCGGAAGGCGACGATCTCCGCCTGCTCGGCGAAGCGAGTCGGCAGCCTCGCGCGCGACGCGATCCTGAGCGAGGCGGCATGCTCGAAGGCCTCCACGTCGGCCGGGGTGAGCGACACGGCGTCCTCGCCGGCCTCACCGGCAACGAACAGGGCCGGAAGCAGGCCGGCGCGGCGGGACAAAGCGACGGCGGCTTCGGCGGCGCCGTCGCAGCCCAGGCCGCGAGCGCGGAACGGCCCCTTCAGCGGATGCGAAAGGTCTAGCGCCGGATCGGCCACGGCCGTCGCCTGCGCGAGGCTCATCCCGAGCCGCTCGATTCGGACCGGGCCGCTGGGCACGGCCTCGCGCTGGTTGGCAAGCTTCAGGGTCACCGCCCGGTGGCCGGAGATGAGCAGGTCCGCCGGCCCGGCCGAGTCGAAGGCGGCAAGCGACGCTTCGTCGGCGGTCTCGACCGCGAGGAAGCCGGTGCCGTCGATTCGGATCGGCCAGCCGCGCCGGAGCGCATCGATCGCCCGGGCGACGTCGCGCCCGCCGCTCAAACCCTGAATTCCGTGACGAGCGGGACGTGGTCCGAAGGCCGGGTCCAGTTGCGGCAGGGCTCGTGGACGACGTGGCGGACCGCCAAAGCGGCGACGTCGGCGGTCGCCCACATATGGTCGAGGCGGCGGCCGCGGTCGTTCTTGGTCCAGTCGGGCGAGCGATAGCTCCACCAGGTGTGGAGCCGCTCCGGCGCCGGATGGAATCGCCGGCCGAGATCCACCCAGTCGTTGCTCCGCTGGAGCCTGGTCAGCGCCTCGACCTCGACAGGCGTGTGGCTGACCACATTGAGCAGCTGCTTGTGGCTCCAGACGTCGCACTCGAGCGGCGCGACGTTGAAGTCCCCGACGACGATGGTGGGGCAGGCGCAGGCCTCGGACCAGCGGGTCATCCGCTCGATGAAGTCGAGCTTCTGCCCGAACTTGGGATTGACCTCACGGTCCGGCGTGTCGCCGCCGGCCGGGACGTAGACGTTCTCGAGCCGGATCCCGCAGTCGAGCCGGACCCCGATGTGGCGGGCCTCGCCATTGGCCTGCCAGTCGTGCCGTTCCTCCTCCCGGGCCGGGATCCGGCTGAGGATCGCGACGCCATGGTGCATGCGCTGGCCGCAGAGGATCTGGTGGACGTAGCCGAGGCGCGCGAACATGCCGGCCGGGAAGTCGGGGTCGCACACCTTGGTTTCCTGCAGGCAGAGGATATCGGGCGCTTCCTCGCGAAGGAACTTCTCGACGATCTCGAGGCGGGCGCGAACGGAATTGATGTTCCAGGAGGCGATCTTGAGAGTGGGATTCATGACCCCGGCTCTAACGGGGGCGGCCTTTCCTGTCGATGACGGCTCCTGTCGTTGAAGGGGCCGGACAGTAAAGGCCCCCGCTCCGGGGGCGTGGAGCGAGGGCCAACCAAGCGTGGTCTACGCGAGGCACGATTACGGCGGCACGCCGGGCAACAGGGGGAAAACCCGACAGCGACCACCCGCAATCGCAGGGTATGTTTTAGTGTCTCATTCCTGTCGCCGCGATGAATGACGTCAGCCTTTGCGGCCCTTTGTCGGCCGCTGGAACGTGAAGGCGCTGTCCGCCACCGGCACGTTGAAACGCTGGCCGGAGAGCTTCACCGTCGTCCGGTTGTTCTGGGCGTCGATGACGGTCCAGCCCTGGAGCAGAAGCCCGGACGGGCCGCTCGCAACCTTGGCAAAGCCGAGGGTGATGGTTCCGAATTCCGGCTTCTTGGGATCCCGCGCCTGGACGAGGAGGGTCTGGGAGTCGTTGCGCACCACCTTGGCGATCCGGCTGAGATCGGGATTGGGGTTGAGCAGGACGCCGAGCGGAGAGTTGCCGATCGGCCAGCCGTCGACCCGGCCCGTCTCGTAGTCGATCATGTTGAGCTTGCGGCCGTCGGCGACGATCAGCATGGGAACGCCCCTCTGATACTGGAAGCGAAGCTTGCCGGGCCGCTTCAGGGTCATCGTTCCGGCGAGCGCTCGGCCCTTCCGGTCGGTCTGTCGGAAGCCCGCGACCATGGTGTTGACCGCCTTGAGGTGCGCCGTCACCTGGGTGAGCGGCGAGGTTGCCTGGGCGACGACCGGCGCCTGGGGCGCCAGCATTGCGAAGGCCGCGACCGGCGCGGCGGCAAGGGCGAGCGTCTTCGAACGCATCATTCTAATGTCTCCATCGGATGGGATTTGAGGCGGGCTCTGCCCCGTTCCACTTGAATGCCCTCTGAACCCGCCGGTTCCGCCCTTCAACCGAGCTCAGGCTACAGCGGCCGGTCCGCTCCGTCGAGAAGTCACACCGATCGAGCACATCCATTCCGATGAGGGCATTGAACTCGAAACTATTGGTCAGTTCGATCCCGACCACTTCGTCGAACACGAAGGGGAAGCTCGGAGCTCGGCCTGCGCCCTCGGCCGCGAGGCCGACGCGGAAGGCGTAACGCTCGACTTGTCCCAGCCCTTGTGCCGACGTCAGAGGAAGCTTGCCTAGCCTGTGGAGACCAAGCTTCTCCGCCAATGAAAGGGCGACTCCGCTGATCGACGATCCGGTATCGAGGAGCGCCGTCGCTTCGACACCCGTGAGAACAGAGACTGGAAAAGGGGGGAGGATCTGGACTGGCAACAGAATACGGTGGCGCTCGCGTCGCCATTCAAGAACCGACATGCGACCAGATGCCCAGGTCGAGAGCCTCGTCGGTCACCTCTTGGATGGAGAAAATTCCGTCCGGAAACTGTTTCGAAGCGGCGACGAGCAGTTCTCGCGGCGTAGTGAAGTATCCGACGATGTTGCCGTCCCTCATGAGGGCGAGCTCGTCACGGTGTTCGGCCAGGATCGAACCCAGCATGCCCATGAACGCGTCGTAATTGCGGTCGACCTCTCGCTGCTGCCGTTGCGACGTCATCTCGGGCCTCCAGATGATACGCAGAATCGCACAATTCCATGCCGAGACAATAGGAAATCAGGGACTCACGAATTTAGGATGCGCAAGCGATTCCCGAATCCGCGCTAATGGAGCGGCCGCCCCTCCGAATCGACCAGCACCTCGCGCCGCCCCACATGGTCGGGGGCGCTGACGATGCCGTCCTTCTCCATCCGTTCGATCAGGCGGGCGGCATTGTTGTAGCCGACCCGGAGCTGGCGCTGGAGGTAGGAGGTGGAGGCCTTCTGGCTCTCCGCCACCGTCTGGATCGCCTTGCGGTAGAGCTGAGCCTCCGGATCGTCCTCGCCGGTCGGCTGGCCCTCGAACATGTAGCCGCCGTCCTCCGGCTCCTCGGTCACCGCCTGCACGTAGCTGGGCTGCCCCTGCGCCCGCCAGTGATCGGCGACGGCGCGGACCTCCTCGTCGGAGACGAAGGGGCCGTGGACTCGGGCGATCTGCTTTCCGCCCGGCATGTAGAGCATGTCGCCCTTGCCGAGCAGCTGCTCGGCGCCCTGCTCGCCCAGGATGGTCCGGGAATCGATCTTCGAGGTCACCGCGAACGAAATCCGGGTCGGCAGATTCGCCTTGATCACACCGGTGATGACGTCGACCGAGGGGCGCTGGGTCGCCATGATCAGGTGGATCCCCGCGGCCCGCGCCTTCTGGGCGAGGCGCTGGATCAGGAACTCGACCTCCTTGCCCGCGGTCATCATCAGATCGGCGAGCTCGTCGACGATGACGACGATCTGGGGAAGCACCTCGTAGTCCAGCTCCTCCATCTCATATTTGGGCTGGCCGGTCTCGGGGTCGTAGCCGGTCTGCACGCGGCGACCGAGCGACTGGCCCTTGCCCTTCGATTCGCGGACCTTGGCGTTGAAGCTGCTGAGCTGCCGGACCCCGACCGAGGCCATCATCCGGTAGCGCTCCTCCATCTGCTCGACCGTCCACTTCAGGGCCCGGATCGCCTTGGCCGGCTCGGTGACGACGGGCGCGAGCAGATGCGGGATGTCGTCGTAGCTGCTCAGCTCCAGCATCTTCGGGTCGATCATGATCATCTTGCACTGCTCGGGAGTCAGCCGGTAGAGCAGCGAGAGGATCATGCAGTTGAGGCCGACCGACTTGCCGGACCCGGTGGTTCCCGCGACGAGCAGGTGCGGCATCGGCGCGAGATCGGCGACGACGGGGTCGCCGGAGATGTTCTTGCCGAGCACGATCGGGAGCTGGGCGACCTGGTCCTCGAAGGCGTGGCTGGCGATCAGCTCGGAGAGGACCACCATCTCCCGCTTGGGGTTGGGGAGCTCGATCCCGATCACGCTCCGCCCGGGGATGGTGGCGACCCGGGCGGAGAGGGCCGACATGTTGCGGGCGATGTCGTCGGCGAGCTGGATGACCCGGCTCGCCTTGATCCCGCTCGCCGGCTCGAGCTCGTACATCGTGACGACCGGCCCCGGCCGCACCTCGACGATCTCGCCCTTGACCGAAAAGTCGTCGAGCACGGATTCGAGCAGGCGGGCGTTGCGCTCGAGGCTGGCCTTGTCGAGCGCTCCGCCGACTGGAGGCGGCGCCGGGGCGAGGAGCTCGAGGCCCGGAAGCTGATAGCTGTCGCCGAGCGCGAGCGACGCCTGGCGCTCGCGAAGCGGCCGCTTCGCCTGGGCCGGCGTTCGGACCCGGTCGTTGATCACCGTCCGCGGCGGCTCGGCGGGCACGACCACCGGGGTGCGCGCCGGCCGGTCCTCGGGCTCGGGCAGCTCGTCTTCACCGCCGGCCGCGAGCCGCTCCCGCCGGGGCAGCCGCCGGGCCGCGATCCACGCGCGCTCGTCGGCGCTCAGCCCGAGCCCGAACCACCATGACGTCAGCCCCAGCGCCGCGAATAGGCCGATCGCGACGATCCGGAAGGGCTCGACGATGCTCGGCTCCCCGATCGCTCCGAGCCCGAGCTCGACGAGCTTGGCGAGCGACAGACCGGCGGCGCCGCCCCAGCTTGCCGGCAATCCGTTGACCGCCTCGCCGGAGAGAAGCGAGGCGCCGCCGCCGACCAGGATCATCCCGAGGACGGTGAGGCCGGTCGAGCGAAGCCAGCGGCCCGAGCCGGCGCCGGTCGCTATCCGGATCCCGAGCAGGACGATGAGCGGGAGGAGCAAAATCACTGGGGGGCCGAACAGGCTGAGCAGAAGGTCGGCGGTCCAGGCGCCCGGGCTGCCTACCCAGTTCCTCACCGGGCCGGCCGCAGCCGTGTTGAGCGAGGGGTCGGTCGGGCTGTAGCTGACCAGCGCCAGAAGCATCAGCAGGGCCCCGCCGCCGATCGCGCCTCCGATCAGCAGCGCCCAGCTGCGGCGCATGCCGCGCTTCATCCCGGTGCGCCACTGTGCCAGTTTCACCTGACGGGCGCTCTGCGCTGCTGAAGCCGCCATCCCCGTGCCCCAAATGTTCCGAGCAAGACAATGCGCCCGGCGGGACTCCCCGGTCAAGCGCTTGGCGTTGCAGCTTTGCATCGGTAGGGCGGGAAAATCGTTTGGAAGGCTCAACATGGATCGCGCGGACGTCATCATCCTAGGCGGCGGGCTCATTGGCCTGACCCTGGCCATCGCTTTGGACCGCCACGGCCTCTCGACGATCGTCATCGATCCCGCCGATCCCGAGCGGAACGCCGCCCCGGCGTTCGACGGCCGCGCCACCGCCGTCGCCAGCGCCTCTTGGCGGATGCTCGACGCGATCGGAGTCGCCGACCGGCTGGAGGGAGAAGGATGCCCGATCCATTCGATCAGGGTCAGCGACGGGCTCCAGCCGGGCGGAATTGTCTTCGACGCTCCGGAGGCCGACGATCCGCTCGGGATCATGGTCGAGAACCGGCGGCTTCGGCAGGTGCTTCGCGAGGCGGCGCTGGAGTGCGAACGGGTCCGGCTCCTTGTGCCGGCGCAGGCCGCTCAGATCGTCCGGGACATGGCGGGGGTCAGGATCGCGCTGGAGGACGGCCGAGCCGTTGCCGCGCCTCTGCTGGTCGGCGCCGAAGGCCGCAACTCGCCGACCCGGGAGGCCGCGAACATCCCGATGGCGCGCTGGAGCTACGACCATAAGGCGGTGGTCCTGACCGTGGAGCATGAGCGGCACCATGAGAACGCCGCCTACGAGATATTCTACCCGACCGGCCCCTTCGCGATCCTGCCTTTGCTGCCCGGCACCCGATCGGCCATCGTCTGGTCGGTTCCGGCAGCCGACTCCGCGGCGGTCATCGACCTGCCCGACCGGGCCCTGGCCCATGAAATCGCCAAGAGGATGGGCGGGTTCCTCGGCGAGGTGCGGCTGGCGGGGCCGCGCTGGAACTATCCGCTCGGCTTCCACCACGCGGCGACGATCACCGCCGAGCGACTCGCCCTCGCCGGCGACTCGGCGCACGGAATCCATCCTATCGCCGGCCAGGGCCTGAACCTCGGCTTCCGCGACGTCGCCGCGCTCACCCAGGTGCTGGTCGAGGGCGCTCGCCTCGGCCTCGATCTCGGCGATTCGCAATTGCTCTCGCGCTATGAGCGCTGGCGCAGCCTCGACACCCTCACCGTCGCCGCCGCCACCGACGGCCTGACCCGGATTTACGGGGTCCCGGGCCGCACCGCCTCCGCCCTCCGCCGCTTCGGGATGGGGATCGTGCAGCGGGTCGGGCCGCTGAAGCGCCAGTTCACGGCCGAGGCGCGCGGTGAGACCGGCGAGCTGCCGCTGCTACTGCGAGGTCTGACGATCTAAATCCGGACCTCCTCTCCGACTCGACGTTCCTCCTCGGCTGCCGCCTTGCCTTCCCGGATCATGATGAAGGTGCCGGACCAGTCGCCGGGAATCGTCCATTCGCCATGGACCTCGTCTCCGCCGGGCTGGATTCGGCCGTGATAATGCGGCGTCGCCCGGTCGAGATCGTCGTAGAATTTGACGAAGGTCAGGCTGTCCCCCTCTCGCCGGCCCTCGATCATCGCTTGGCGCGGAGGGCCGGAAGGCTCGAAAACCTCGCGTGGCTGAGAGATCACGCCGGTGACGACGCCGCCGGAGTCGCGGATCTCGGCCTCGAAGCTGTTGGGCGGCAAGTGGGCCGGGTAGCTGAAGATGCCGCTCCAGCGCCCGCTCAGGTCGAAGCCGCCGTCGCCGCTCATGGCTCGATCCGCCGCGCCTCCTCGACCAGCAGGACGGGGATCCCCTCCCGCACCGGATAGGCCAGGCCCGCCGCGTCGGACACGAGCTCCTGCCGCTCCGGATCCCACCTGAGCGGCGTCCGCGTGGCCGGGCAAACGAGAAGGGCCGGAAGCTCCTCCTTCATTGCAGGGTCTCGGGGCCCTCGGCGCCGCCTGGCACCATGCGCTGGAACTGCATGAACTGGACCAGCAGGTCGCATCGCACCGCGATGTCCGGCGCCTCCAGGAGCGCCTGCTTGGAGCCGACGTCGAACGGCGCCACCTGGGCGATGGCGTTGACCAGCATCTCGTCGTCGAGGCGGGTGACTGCGTCCCAATCGACCGAATAGCCGAGCACGTCGGCATAGCGCCGGGCCTCCCGCTCAAGCTCGGCGCGCTGGGCGAGGCCGAGCGGCTCGGGCTCGGCCGAATCGTCGAACCCGCGGCGGTCCGCATCCACCTGCCGGTAGAGAGTCTCGACCTGCGCCTCCGCCGCCACCCGGAAACGCTCCACCCCCTCGAGGACGATATTGAAGCGGCCGTCGTCCAGCTCCTCGGCCCCCGCGATCCGGCCGATGCAGCCGATCTCGAACAGCTCGGGCGGCTCGGCAGAGCCGCGCGGCTGGATCATCCCGATCAGCTGGTGGGTGGCGAGCGCGTCCCGGACCATCGCCCGATAGCGCGGCTCGAACACGTGCAGCGGCAGCTGCGACCGGGGGAAGAGCAGGGCGCCGGCGAGCGGGAAGACCGGGATCCGGAGCGGCGAATCGGGTGCCATCAGGTGAACAGGATCGCCGAGAGGCGCCGCCGCTGCGCTCCCGCCCACGGATCCTCGAGCCCGACCACCTCCATCAGCTGCAGAAGGCGCTTCCTCGCCGCCCCCTCGTTCCAGTCGCGGTCGCGGCTGATGCTCTCGAGCAGCTGGTCGGCGGCGCCGTCGCGGTCGCCCGCCGCCGTCAGCACGCCGGCGAGCTCGTACCGGGCCTCATGGTCGTCGGGATCGGCGGCGATCCGGCGCTCGAGATCGCCGGTGTCGGTGCCGGGGGGCGCGACCTCCGCCAGGGCGAGAGCCGCCCGGGCTCGGGCGGTCGCCGGATCCTTGGCGACGCTCTCCGGGGCCGAATCGAGCAGCGCCCGGGCCTCGTCCGGCCGGCCCGCGGCGATCATCGCCCGGGCGAGGCCGCCGATCACTCCGGCATGGTCCGGCGCCATGTCGAATATCTGGCGGAAGATGTTCTCGGCCCGGGCGGCGTCGCCCGCCGCGAGCACCTCCTCGGCCATTGCGATCAGCGGCTCGATCTCCGCCTCGATCTGCTGCGCCTCGCCCTCGATCGGAAGCTGTTCCAGTATCTGGTCGAGGAAGCGGGTCAGCTGCCCTTCCGTCCGCGCCGGCGACAGGTCGGCGACCGGCTGGCCCTGGAAGATCGCATAGACGGTGGGGATGGACTGGACCCGGAATTGGTCGGCGATGAGCTTGTTCTCGTCGACGTTGATCTTGACCAGCCGAACGCCCCTTGCCGCATAGTTCGCGGCGACCTTCTCGAGGATCGGGGTCAGCTGCTTGCACGGGCCGCACCATTCAGCCCAAAAATCGACGATGACGAGCGAGGTCATCGACGGCTCGATGACGTCGCGCCGGAAGCCCTCGATCGCTTCCTTGTCTGCCGCGCTCATGCCCAATGTCGCCACAGTCCGCCTTTCAAGCTTTCATTCGTCAGTGCCGCCTATGTGGGATTGCACCGGCTCATGCCAAGACGTTTCCCGGCGAAAGCCGGGATCCAGCGGTACCGCCTGGGACGCCAGGCCCCCGGCCGTCGCCGGGGAGCAATAGCCCCCTTGCCGGGTGGCGGACCCCATGCTAGCAGCCGCCGCCTTACCTCAGCCGGGGGCGTCAGCCGCCGGCGCGGCTCAGAGCGGGCGTAGCTCAGGGGTAGAGCACAACCTTGCCAAGGTTGGGGTCGAGGGTTCGAATCCCTTCGCCCGCTCCAATTTTCCGCCGGCCGGATGGGCGGCCGGGAGTCACGATGCTCAGCCTTGCACTTCTGCTCGCCGTCGCTCCGGCTCCGGCTCCGAAGCCGGTTCCGCCCCGCTCCTTCATCCCTCCGGTCACGGCCAGGGCCGTCGTCATGACCCCCTCCGGCCTCCGTTTCGAAACGCTGAGGCCCGGAACCGGCGCCAAGCCGACGACGGCGGACCTGGTGCTCGTCACCTATGAGGCCATCTCGCCGACGGGACCCTGTTCGACGCCGGCCCGCAGCCGACCGCCTTTCCGGTGACGGGAGTCGTCCCGGGCTTCGCCGAGGCGCTTCAGCTGATGCAGAAGGGCGGCCGCTACCGCTTCTGGATCCCGTCCGCTCTGGCCTATGGGACGGCCGGCATTCCGGGCGCCATCCCGCCCAACGCAGAGCTCGAGTTCATCGTCACCCTGATCGACATGAAGCCGGCCGAGGCGGCTCCCGCCCAGCCGTAGCCGTGCCGGCCGGGGCAGGTCGACCGACCTCCCCAGAACCGGACCGGGTTCGGATGCCCCGACCGGCTCCATTTCCTCGTTCCAGCTACGGTAGCGACTCGCCAACGGCGCACCGCACCTATGGGCACGGGAACGACCTGCAAGCTCACTGCCTCCCAAGATTGTCCAGCTGACGGCGATCGTCTTTCTTGGAAAATCCGCAGTAATTGGCCTGTAACTATATGACAAACTAGAGTTGGCGTACGTCATAATATAATGGTTGACAGGACTGCCCACGGACGATCATCTTACGATCCGTAAGGTTCGCGACTCGCCTGTATTCGAGCCCACCTTTTCACATCGATCTGTTATCACGTTCTGTGGTTGGCTAGCACCGTTGGTTCGGCGCTGAGTTTATCATCACGCTATAGGGAGACCGGCCATGGGTGACGTCGTACAGTTTTTAGCTGCAAGCAGCCCCATTTCATCTGAAAATCATACGGCCGCCGTGAACGCGACCGCGACGGCCGGGGCGCTGGTCAACGCCTGTTGCACGAGCATCTTGCAGCAGGAAAACCTGGTAGTACCCAGCATGCCCGGCATTGCTACGCACCAGCAGACGGCACGGGACCATGCCAACAACTGGATCAACACCGTCCAACCGACTCTGATCGCCGCGATCCACGGCATCGTCGCGTTCGGCAATCAGTTCGACGCTTTCATGACCCCGCTCCTGGCGGCGGCGGCGAAAGTCGCTACCGACCCCACAGCGAAGAACACCGTGGTCACCGGCCTGACCCTGCTCAAGAACAACGCTACCACCCATATGAAGACCGCGACGAACTCCACGAACGCCGTGGCGGGCTTCCGCGAGAATTTCTCGAGCGACTTTTCGTCATTCCAGTCGGACCTCTCCGCCGTACAGACTCAGCTTACGGCCGACAGCCCAGACACAGGCTCGATCGCGCAATTGACCAAGAAATGTGAAGCCGATCAGACCGCGATGAGCAAGGACCTCGCTATGATCGCGGGAGGCGCTACGGGGATGGTGGTCGGAGGCCTGATGATCGCAGTCGGGGCCTTGGCGGAAATCGAAACGGCGGGAGCGAGCACCGCACTGATCCTCGCCGGCGGAGTGATGGTAGCGGGCGGGGCCGTGATGACAGGGATGGCCGGAAGTCACTATCACAACCTGTTGAACGACTATCATGACGACATGGTCAAGCTGGCCGCGGCGAAAGCTGAGCTGACTCTCCTGATCCACGTCAAGGGCCAGCTCACCGCCCTCGACGAGCAGATCGACCCCGCGGTCAAGGCACTGAATTCGCTGCAGGCCTCATGGCAGCTGCTGGGGACGGAGTTCCAGACTCTTCTCGGCCAGGTGAACGGCACCGACATCAACGGTCCGTTCCTGCAGCAGCAGCTGGTCGCGGCGCAAACGGACTGGAGCGATCTCGCCACCCAGGCGGCGAAGGTGCAATCGATGATCCAGCCGCCCCAGATCCCTTTGTCGATGGTTCTCAACGCTGCCTGATCGAACACGGCTCCAAAACCGGCTCCGGCCGAAGCTTTGAAAGGCAGGTAGGCGAATGACTCCGTCCGATACGATCGTCGATAAGGTCCAGGCCGGGGTCGAGGCCGTTGCCAGGGCTGCTTCGGCCGCGGGTCAACCGCAGCCCCAACTCAGTCATCCGGCGCTCGCAACGGGCGCGCAGTCGCTGGGCCAGGTCGTCCTGTACCTCGACTCGCTGAGCATGCGGATTGTGGCCATGCCGGACCTCGGCGAATCTCCCATCGACGGCGCCGCGGCGCACGTGGCCAGGGCCAAGGCGCTGGCCAATGGGTGGATGGTCGAAACTCGACCGGGCCTCATCCGCTCGATGGGGGCGCTGAAGGATTTCGGAAGCAGCATCATCGAGAGGTGGGCGCCCACTCTGAGAACCGAGTTCGCCGGCGGCTCCAGTCCGCAGGCCATGGCTCAGGCGCGTGAGCTGTTGGGCAGCATCAGCCACACTCTGCAGGCGGTGGCCGCGCAGTGGCAGGGGACCGTCGCCGGGGTCGGAGACTGGATGACGCAGATCGAGGCCGTGGCGGGAGCACTCCAGTCCGATGCCGCTGCGGCGTCTCAACGCGCCTTTGCGGATCAGCAGACGGTGACCACCTTGAACCAGCAGGCCGCCGACCTGCAGAATAAGATCAGTGAGGCGCAAAATAGGGAAAATTATTACTGGCTGCTCGGCCCGCTGGGAGGACTCCTCGCTCGGGAAATCGACTCTCTCGCATCCAACCTCAACGGCCTCCTGTCCCAAATCGGGGATATCAAAGCCGACATCGACGCAAGGATCACCGAGGAACACACCCTTCAGGCGCTCATGCCGGCGATCACAGGATACGTTCAGGCGGCCCAGCTGATGGGCGCGACCGCGAACGGCATGACGGCCACAATCCAGCTCCTGGTGGCAAGGTTGATCGACGTTCGGGTCTCGGTCGATTCTTCCCCGGACGTCCCGGTCTTCGCCGCCGCTCAGCTCGACTCGACGGTGGCGGATTGGCAGGAGGTCGCCGACTCTGTCGGGCAGATACCGCAAACGGCTCCCGCCTGAGCTTTCTCGCGACTGAGCGAGGAGCCGCGATTCACCGGCGTCGGAACGCATTCCGTCCGGCCCCGTTCTCGTGCCGGTGAGCACTCAGCTGGACAAATTCGATTCCTCGCTCTTCGAGCCGCCGGCCGAAGCGATCGAATTCTATGCCGACAGCCTGAAGCTCCTCAAGGAATCGGGAATCCCCTTCCTCCTTTCGGGAACCTACGCCCTCTCCTGCTTCACCGGGATCACCCGCCCGACCAAGGATCTCGATGTCTTCTGCAAGCCCAGCGACGCGCCCAAGATCCTCGCCTTCTTCAAGGGCCGCGGCTTCGAGATCGAGATGGAGGACGAGCGCTGGATCGGGAAGGTCTGGCGCGGCGACAATTTTTTCGACGTGATCTTCAACATATCGTCGGCCAGCATCCCAATCACCGACGAATGGTTCCAGGAGGTCTATGAGGCGGAGGTCTACGGGACCAACGTCCGGGTCACCCCGCCCACCCAGTTCATCCTCTCCAAGCTCTTCCTTCAGACGCGGTATCGGTATGACGGCGCCGACATCGTCCACACCATCCTGATCAAGCACGACGAGATCGACTGGCAATGGCTGCTGTCGAACATGGAGCTATATTGGGAGGTGCTTCTGATCAATATCCTCAACTTCCGCTTCGTCTATCCGACGGAGCGGGACCTCATCCCGCGCTGGCTCTACGAGGAGCTGATCGAGCGCCTCAAGGCCCAGGACCAGATGCCCCCGGCCAGCATCAAGATCTGCCGCGGCCGGCTGATCAGCCCGACCGACTACGTCGTCGACGTGACCGAATGGGGGTTCGCCGACGTGGTCGGCAAGGGAGTGGACGAGAAGCATGAGCGACCCCAGCACCACTGAGACGCTCACCGTCGCGGCGATCGGCGATCTCCACGTCAGCGAGACCGACCAGAATCGCTACCGGGCGCTGTTCGAGGAGATCAGCGAGGCGGCGGACGTGCTGGTCCTCGCCGGCGACCTGACCAATTTCGGCAAGACCGCGGAGGCCGAGAATCTGGCGGAGGACCTGCGCGGCTGCACCATCCCGGTGGTCGCGGTGCTCGGCAATCACGATTTCGAGGAGGGGCAGCCGGATGAAGTCATCCGAATCCTCCAGTCGGTCGGGGTCACCATGCTCGGCGAGCAGGCGACGGTGATCGAGGGCGTCGGCTTCGCCGGCGCCAAGGGCTTCATCGGCGGCTTCGGCCGGGGCGAGCTCGGCGCATTCGGCGAGGACGCGATCAAGGCCTTCGTCGACGAGGCGCGCGACGAGGCGCGCAAGCTCGAGAATGCGCTCCGGTCGCTCAGGACCGAGCGGGTCCTTGCCGTCCTCCATTACGCCCCCATCCCCGAGACGGTGGAAGGCGAGCCGCTCGAAATCTATCCCTTCCTCGGCTCCTCGCGCCTCGCCCACGCCATCGACCGCTTCGACAATGTGAAAGCGGTGGTCCACGGCCACGCCCATCGCGGCGCCTATTCGGGGCACACGCCGGGCGGCGTCCCCGTCTTCAACGTCGCCCAGTTCGTCGTCGAGCCGGCGTTCGGCCGGCCCTATGCCCTGCTGGAGATCTGATTGTCCTTCGATACGCCGCTTCGACTTCGCTCAGCGGCTACTCAGGATGAGCGGTTGAGGGTCACCCCACCCGCTCATCCTGAGTAGGGACTGAGCTTGGCGAAGGCCCGTATCGAAGGACCTCTAACGCGGCCGCACCGCCGCCTGTGGCGCCACCGCCGGCGCCCTCGGCTCGAGCAACGCCGCGCTTTCCAGCCGGTCGAGGGCGCGGTGGGCGGCGACGTAGCGCCTTGCACTGGCGATCCACGGATCGGCGCGCTCGTGGCCGGGAAGCCTCAGCACTTCGAGCAGGGCGACCTCGACCTGCCCCGCCTCGAGGCTCTGGCCGGCCCGGCGAAGGCGCTCGGCGGGCTGGGTCGAGGGCGTGTTCTCGCGCCGGATGGTGACGACGCCGGCCAGCTCGGTCTTGAAGGCGGCCCACCAGGTCTGGCCCTGGCCGCCGCCGGAGAGATGAGGCGCGACCTCCTGGAACTGCTTCTGGAGGCTCTGCACGGTGACCGGCGCCCGGGCGACGGTGAGCACCGTCGCGACCGCCTGCGGCTCGGTCGCCGCGAAGCGCTGCCTGAGCAGGGTCTCGATATAGCCCAAGGCGACACCGCGATCGATCGCCCGCCTCGCCGCGAAGGCGACGAGCAAGCCCTCGGCCCGGTCGGCATTGCCGACCGCGGTGCGCGACTGCAGGTCGAGCAAAGCGAGCCTTTCCTCGAGCCGGTTGACCCGCCGGGCGGTCTCGGGGTCGATGACCAGCCGCTCGCCGGCGGTCGCGTCGGCCGGGAGGGCGGCGGGCGGCTCCCGCTCGACCGCGACGGCCTGAGGGGGCGGCTCGGCGGCGGGCGGCGGCGCGGCGGGGACGACGCCGAGGAAGGTCGCCGCGGTGCCCCAGCGGGCGAGAAGCCAGCCCATCGCCGCGAGGCCCGCGATGAAGGCGACGAGCGGAAGCGCGAGCAGCTGCCAGAGCGGCCGCTTCGGCTTCGCCATCACCCGTCCCGGCTCATAATCCATCGCCGCCGTCCTTCACCACGTCGAAGCCATGATTGCACAGCTTGGCGGCAAGCTCCAGCAAGGCTTGGTCGCGCGGCGCCCCGGCCACCGCCTTCGCCGCCCACCCCTCACCGGCCGCCAGGGCGGCCGCTCCGCTGATCGCCGCGACGGCGATCGTCCGCCTGTCGGCGGCGAGCTCGGCGAGGCGGGCCGCCGCCCGGGCGGAATGGACCATCGCCACCGCCGGCCCTTCGATGGGCGGACGAGCCAGCGGCTCAGCCGCGTAGACGGCGCGCCGCTCGATCGCGACTCCCGGAGCCTCGACCGCGATATGCTCCCGCCCGCACAGGTGGAGCGCCCGCTTCACCCCGGCCGCGGCCATCATCGCCGCCGCGGCCGCCCCGTCCAGCGGTCCCGCCCGCACCTCCCGGAAGCCCGCCGCCCGGGCCGCCGCCGCGCTGCTCTCGCCGACCGTGAAGCAGGGCAAGGCGGCGGCCCCGTCCGGCGCGAAGCGGGCGCCGCCGGCGCTGGTCAGGAGCACGGCGTCGAACCGCTCCGCCTCCACCGGCGGGCCGGGCAGGCCGTGCATCTCGAAGAGTGGGAGCAGGACCGGCTCGAGGCCCATCGCCCGGGCGCGGGCGGCGGTCTCGGAACCGCCCGGCTCCGGCCGCAGGATCAGCAGCCTCACGGGTTGAACAGCGCCCGCAGCCTCGGCGCCGCCGCCTCGAGCATCCCCCGCGCCAGCTCCAGCGGCGCCGACGAATCGTCGCTCGCGAAGGTCCGGTCGCAGCGCTCCACCTCGCCGCCGTCCTCGGTCAGGATCTCGGCGCGAAGCCGGATCCGGTCCCCGTCGAGGGTCGCCAGCGCCGCCACCGGCGATCGGCAGCTCCCGCCGAGCCCCTCGAGCAGCCGGCGCTCCGCGGCGACGCACAAATGGGTCGGGCGATGGTCGATCGCCGCGAGCAACGCCCTTACCCGACGATCGGCGCTTCGGACCTCGACGCCGATCGCGCCCTGTGCGGGGGCGGGCAGGACGTCGTCGAGGAGGATTCCGCAATCCGAGCGGCCCAGGCGGTCGAGCCCGGCGGCGGCGAGCAGGGTCGCATCCACCTCGCCCATCTTGATCTTGCGCAGCCGGGTTTCGACATTGCCCCTGAAGTGGACGATGTTCAGGTCCGGCCGCCGGGCCAGCAATTGCGCCGCCCGGCGAGGCGACGACGTCCCGACCCGGGCGCCTTCCGGAAGAGCGGCGAGGCTTGGCGCACCGACAAGCCGGTCGCACACATCCGCCCGCTCGAGCATCGCGACGAGAGCGATCTCCGCGGGCCGGATCGTCTCGACGTCCTTCATCGAATGGACGGCGAGGTCGATCCGCCCCTCGAGCAAGGCGACGTCCAGCTCCTTGGTCCACAGCGCCTTGCCGCCCATCTCGGAGATCGGCCGGTCGCGAAGCTGGTCGCCGCTGGTGGCGATCGGCTCGATCTCGATCAGCTCGGGGCCCCAACCGTGGGCATCGCGAAGCGCCGTCGCCACCAGCCGCGCCTGGACGAGCGCGAGCGGCGATCCGCGGGTTCCGAGGCGAAGGACCGACTGCATGCGCGGCTTGTGCTAGCGGGTGCGGCGGTGGCAGGGAAGCGGGGATGAGCCTCATCCTCGGGATTGAATCGAGCTGCGACGAGACGGCGGCCGCGCTGGTCGCTTCCGACCGCCGGATCCTCGCCCATTGCCTGGCCGGGCAGGAAAGCGCCCACGGCCCCTATGGCGGCGTGGTCCCGGAGATCGCGGCCCGGGCCCATGTCGAGATCCTCCCGGCGCTGATCGAGCAGGCGCTCGCCGAAGCCGGCCTCGCGGTAGGTGACGTGGATGCGATCGCGGCCACGGCCGGGCCGGGGCTGGTGGGTGGGGTGATGGTCGGGCTCGTCGCCGCCAAGGGCCTGGCGCTCGCCGCCGGCAAGCCGCTCGTGGCGGTCAACCATCTCGAAGGCCATGCCCTCTCGCCGATGCTGAGCGATCCCGGCCTCGCTTTCCCCTATCTCCTGCTCCTCGTCTCCGGCGGCCATTGCCAGTTGCTCCATGTCGAGGGTCTCGGCCGCTACCGGCGGCTCGCCACCACCATCGACGATGCGGCGGGCGAGGCTTTCGACAAGACCGCCAAATTGCTCGGCCTCGGCTTTCCCGGCGGCCCCGCGGTCGAGCGGGCGGCCCGGGATGGAGATCCGGCGGCGGTTCCGCTGCCGAGGCCGTTGCTGGGCTCGGCCGAGCCGCATTTCTCCTTCGCCGGGCTGAAGAGCGCCGTCCTTCGCGCCCGGGAGAGCGGCCGCTATGCCGCCGCGGATATCGCCGCATCCTTCCAGCGGGCGGTGATCGACTGCCTCGTCGACCGCACCCGCCGCGCGCTCGACCGGGTGCCCGAGGCGACGGCGCTCGTCGTCGCCGGAGGAGTCGCCGCCAATGAAGGCGTCCGCTCCGCCCTGACGGGCCTCGCCGCCGCCCGCGGGCTTGCCTTCGCGGCGCCGCCGCTCTGGCTGTGCACCGACAATGCGGCGATGATCGCCTGGGCCGGGGCGCTTCGCTTCGATGCGGGCCTCACCGATCCGCTCGACACCCCCGCCCGGGCGCGCTGGCCGCTGGACCCGGAGGCGGAAAAGGTCCGCGGCGCCGGGGTGAAGGCGTGAGGCTCGGGATCCTCGGCGGCGGCGCATGGGGCACGGCCCTTGCTCAGGTCGCGGCGGGCGGCGGCGAGACCCTCCTGTGGGCGCTCGAGCCGGACGTCGTCGAGAGCGTCAATGGCGGGCACGAGAATCGCCTCTTCCTCGCCGGAATCCCGCTCGACCCGTCGATACGGGCGACGGGCGATCTCGAGTCGCTTGCTCGCTGCGAAGCGCTCCTCGTCGTCACCCCTGCCCAGCATATGCGCTCGATCCTCACCCGAATGCCCGGGCTCGATATCCCCCTCATCCTCTGCGCCAAGGGCATGGAGGAAGCGACCATGGCGCTGATGCACGACGTTGCCCGCGAAGCGCAGCCGGGCGCGCCGGTGGCGGTGCTTTCCGGCCCGACCTTCGCCCATGAAGTGGCCGCTGGCCTCCCCGCCGCCGTCACCCTGGCCGTCGAAGACCGGGCGCTGGGCGAGCGCCTCCGGTCCCGGATCGCCCGTCCCTGGTTCCGCCCCTATCTCTCGGACGACGTCGTCGGGGCCGAG
This sequence comes from Allosphingosinicella sp., assembly GCA_036399975.1. GTDB lineage: Bacteria > Pseudomonadota > Alphaproteobacteria > Sphingomonadales > Sphingomonadaceae > Allosphingosinicella. The sequence goes on along the minus strand of DASWLZ010000033.1, from coordinate 44,061 downwards.
ATCGGGGGCGCCGTCAAGAACGTGCTCGCCATCGCCTGCGGCGTCGTCGAGGGCCGCCGCCTCGGCCTGAACGCCCGCTCCGCCCTGATCTCGCGCGGTTTCGCGGAGATGACCCGCTTCGGCCTTGCCCGAGGCGCCCGCGCGGAGACCCTCGCCGGCCTTTCCGGCCTGGGCGATCTCGTCCTGACCTGCTCGTCGACCAGCTCGCGCAACTTCAGCCTCGGCAAGGGCCTCGGCGAGGGCCGCGGGGCGGCGGACCTTCTCGTCGACCGGCGCACCGTCGCGGAAGGCGCCCATACCGCGCCCGTTCTGGCGCGGGCGGCTCGGGCGGCGGGGGTCGACATGCCGATCGTCTCGGCCGTCTGCGCCTTGCTCGCGGGCGAAGCGAGCGTCGACGAGGTGGTGGAGCGGCTCCTGTCGAGGCCGCTCAGGTCGGAGGGGGTCTAGGCCCGTCATTGCGAGGAGCGAAGCGACGAAGCAATCCAATGGGCCTCCGAGGCCGCACTGGATTGCTTCGCTGCGCTCGCAATGACGGCTTCGCCGTCAGAAATCCCAGCAGATGCCCTTATTCTCCCAGTCACCATAGCGGGTCGGCTCCTCGCCCTTGGGGCCGCCATGCTCCTCGCCCTCCGCCGCCGGCCCCGGCTCCGGCACCGGCGGGCTCGGCGAAAGGTGCGCCGGCGGCTTCACGTGAAGGGGACGCCGACCCGGCCTGCCGATTGAAGATGCCTCGCTCATCCCCCACATTTCGGGGGACGGAGGCTAAGACGCAAGGATGAACCATCTCAGGACCATGATGCTGCTGGCGGCCCTGACCGCCTTGTTCATGGGTCTCGGCTTCACGATCGGCGGCCCGCGCGGCGCGGTCGTCGCACTCGCCGTCGCCGCACTCATGAACCTCGTCACCTACTGGAATGCCGACAGGATCGTCCTCGCCATGCACAATGCCAAGGAGGTGACGGCGAGGGATTGCCCGCAGCTGGTCGGGATCGTCCACGATCTCGCCGGCCGAGCCGGGCTTCCCAACCCTCGGGTCTTTCTGGTCGATTCTCCCCATCCCAACGCCTTCGCCACCGGCCGCGACCCGGCCCATGCCGCCGTCGCCGCGACCACCGGCCTGCTCGGCCTCCTCACCAAGGAGGAAGTCGCCGCGGTGATGGCGCACGAGCTCGGCCACGTCCGCAACCGCGACACTCTGGTCATGACGATGACCGCGACCATCGCCGGCGCCATCTCGATGCTCGCCAATTTCGGCTTCTTCTTCCGCGGCGACGGGGAGCGCTCCAACCCGCTGGCGATGATCGCCGCGATCTTCCTGGCGCCCTTCGCCGCGATGCTCGTCCAGCTCGCGATCAGCCGCACCCGCGAATATGGCGCCGACCGCGCGGGCGCCGAGATTTGCGGCGACCCCCGCGCGCTGGCCTCGGCGCTGGCCAAGCTTCACCTCGGCGCCGCCCGCACCCCCAGCCCGGTGGCGATGCGCAACCCCGCCGCGGCGTCGCTCTACATCGTGCCTTCGGGCTCCGGCCGCGACAGCCTCTTCTCCACCCATCCCGACACCGGCAACCGAATCGCCGCGCTCCAGGCGATGGCGAGCGAGCTCGCCCCGCCGATGCGTCGCGCCGCGGTGACGACGGCGGTTCCCCGCACCCGCCCGAGCGGAGCCAGCGCGCTCGATCCCCTGGGCCGGCGCTCCAGGTGAACCGCCCTGCCGATCCGGCGGGCGTCCCCGCCCGCCGAGCGGCGTTGAGCCTGCTCGACGCCGTGCTCCGCAAAGGCCTTCCTCTGGAGGCCGCCCTCGACACCGCCGCCCGCGGCCTGGCGCCGAACGACCGAGGCCTCGCCCATGCCATCGCCGCCGAGGCCCTGCGCCGGCTCGGCGATCTCGACGCCCTGATCGACGGCGCCACCCGCAACCGCCTGCCCGACGATGCCAAGGCGCGCTTCGCCCTTCGGATCGCGCTCGTCCAGGCGCTGGCTCTGGACACCCCGGCCCACGCCGCCATCTCGACCGTGCTTCCGCTCGTCGACGGCGGGCCGCGCAAGCTGGTCCACGGAGTCTTCGGCACCCTGATGCGGCAGAATGCCGCGCTCCCCGACCTGCCCTCGCTTCCGCCGGCGGTGGAGGCGCGGTGGAGCCGCAACTGGGGCGAGGCGGTCGCGATCGAGGCGGCGAGGCTTCTCGCCGCGCCGCCGCCGCTCGACCTCGTCTTCGCGGCGGGCACCGAGCCCCCGGCCGAAATGGAGGGGGTGAACCTGATTCCGGGCCATTTGCGGCTCCCTGCCCGGGCCGCCGTCGCCGGCCTCACCGGCTATGGCGAGGGCGGCTGGTGGGTCCAGGACATCGCCGCCTCGCTGCCCGCGCGGCTGCTCGGGCCGGGCGACGGCCGGACCGCGCTCGACCTCTGCGCGGCGCCGGGCGGCAAGACGATGCAGCTGGCCAGCGCCGGCTTCGCGGTGACCGCGGTCGATTCGTCGGAAAGTCGTCTCGCGCGACTTTCCGAGAATCTCGCCCGGACGAACCTTTCGGCAAAGGTGATCGCGGCCGACATCCTGCGCTGGTCGCCGCCCGACAAGGTGGATTCGATCCTGCTCGACGCCCCCTGCTCGGCGACCGGCATCTACCGCCGCCATCCCGACGTCCTCCATCGAGTCCGCCCGCGCGCGATCGCCGAGCTCGCCGAAGGTCAGAAGGCGATGCTCGCCCGGGCCGCCGGATGGCTGAAGCCCGGCGGCACCCTCGTCTATTCGGTCTGCTCGCTCGAGCCCGAGGAGGGGGAGGCGGTGGTCGATGCATTCCTGGCGGAACGCCGCGACTTCGAGGCCGCGCAGATCGAGGCCGGCGAGCTTCCCGCCGCCATTCCGGTCGAGGGCAATCGAATCCGGATCCTACCCGGCCTCTTCGCCGAAGCCGGCGGAGCGGACGGCTTCTTCATCGCCCGCTTCCGCCGGGTGTGACCGGGCGCGGCTTTATTGCCGGGCGACACGTCCTCAGGAGGCAGCTCGACGACTCCCGATCGCCCGCTCAACAAAGCGGGGATAAGTCGCGCCCTTTCCTTGCGAGGGGAGTCCGGCAGGGTTAACACCCAAGCGTGCAGCAGCCCGTCCGCATCGCCCCCTCGATCCTCTCGGCCGATTTCTCCCGGCTGGGCGAGGAGGTGCGCGCCGTCGACGAGGCCGGGGCGGACTGGATCCACGTCGACGTCATGGACGGCCATTTCGTGCCGAACCTGACCATCGGCCCCGCGGTGGTGAAGGCGCTCCGCCCGCACAGCGCCAAGCCGCTAGACGTCCACCTGATGATATCGCCGGTCGATCCCTTCCTCCAGGCCTTCGCCGAGGCGGGCGCTGACATCATCACCGTCCATCCCGAGGCGGGGCCGCACCTCCACCGGACGCTTCAGGCGATCCGATCGCTCGGCAAGCGGGCGGGCGTCGCCCTCAACCCCTCCACGCCCGCCAAGATGCTCGATTACGTCCTCGAGGCGGTCGATCTGGTGCTGGTGATGAGCGTCAATCCAGGTTTCGGCGGGCAGGGGTTCATCGACAGCCAGCTTCGCAAGATCGAGGCGGTGAGAAAGCAGATCGACAAGCAGGGGCTTGCGGTGGACCTCGAGGTGGACGGCGGCATCGACGTCGGCACGGCCCGCCGGGCGATCGACGCCGGAGCCGACGTCCTGGTGGCCGGGACGGCGACATTCCGCGGCGGAGCCCAGCGCTACGCGGCGAACATCGAAGATCTTCGGCGATGAGCCTGCTCGAGAAGATCGACCCGCCGGAGGCCGGCGAGATCGAGCCGGGCAAAAGGCTGATCCGGGTCGGCGGCGGCCAGGGCGCCTCGCTCGGCGAGCAGCTGTCCTCGATGCTCCACCGCCTGTCGTGGCGGACCCCCTTCCATGCCTTGCGCCTGCGCGGCCGCCATCCGCTCAAGCTGCTCGCCGTCCCGAAGGACCCGGTGGCCGGCGACAAGTCGGCCGGCGAGGCGATCCTCCGCGGGCGTTTCGCCCGCCGCGGCGAGACCTTCGCGATCGAGACCCTCGACTTCAACGACCCGGAGCTGCCCGCCGACCTTTCCGATTATTTGCAGAGCTTCGAATGGCTCCGCGACCTCGCCGCCGCGGCGACCCGGGAACGGGCGGCGAAGCTCGCCGAGAAGATCGTCCAGAAATGGCTGGCCGCGCATGCCGATACGGTCGCCGAGCGCGCCTGGCGGGCCGACTTGTGGGGCCGGCGGATCCTCTTCTGGACGGCCTATGCGCCCTACATATTGTCCAGCCGCGATTCCGCCTATCGCGCAATCCTCCTCAACACCCTTTCGCGGGGCGCCCGCCATCTCGACAAGGCCGCCGAGAAGGCGCGCCCGGGCCTCGCCCGGATCACCGCCTGGGCCGGGGTCATCGCCGCGGCTCTGGTCGTCCAGGGCGGCCCTTCGCGGCTCGGCCGCGGCGAGGCGGGGCTTCTGAGGGCGCTCGCCGCCTCGCTCCACGACGACGGCGGCCTGGTCAGCCGGTCGCCGGACGAGCAGCTCCTCCTCGTCGAGCTGCTCGCCCAGCTGAGGGCGGCCTATTACGCCGGCGAGCGCGACATGCCCGAGGCGCTTGTGGAGGCCCTGTCCGGCTCCGCCGCGGCACTGCTCGGAGTCACGCTCGGCGATGAGGCGCTGTCGAGCTGGCAGGGCGGCAACATGGGGTCCAGGCGCCGAATCGCCGCTGCGGTGGAGGGAAGCGGAGTTCGGGCCCGGCCGCTCGGCCAGCCGCGCGGCTGGGGCTATCAGAGGCTGGAGGCCAAGAGCACGATCGCCTTGTTCGACGCCGCGCCGCCACCGCCGACCCGGGCCTTCGCCGGCGGCTGCGCCTCGACCCTCGCCTTCGAGCTTTCCGAAGCGGAGAGCCGCCTCGTCGTCAATTGCGGAGGCCCCGGCCTTGCCGCGGGCGCCCTTCCGGCGGAGCTCGCTCACGCGCTGAGGAGCAGCGCCGCCCACTCGACCCTCACCCTGGGCGACCGCAACTCCACCGCGGTCCATGACGACGGCAGCCTCGGCAAAGGGGTCTCCCAGGTCGAGCTGGCGCGCGACAGCACGGCCGGGGTGGTGATGGTCGAGGCCAGCCACGACGGCTATGTCCGCCGCTTCGGCCTGGTCCACCAGCGCCAGCTCACCCTCGCCGCGGACGGCCGCGAGCTTCGCGGCCAGGACCTGCTCACTCTCCAGGGCCGCCGCCGCCGCTCCGAGCCGATCCCCTTCGCCGTGCGCTTCCATCTCCATCCCGACGTCGAGGCGGCGACCACGGCGGACGGCCAGGGGGCCTTGCTGAGGGTCAGGGGGCGGACGGTCTGGCAGTTCCGCTGCCGGGGCGGCCGGCTCGCAATCGAGGACAGCCTGTGGATCGACGGCGACGCCCGGCTTCGCGAGACGTCCCAGCTGGTCGTCGGCGGCGAAAGCCCGTCGGACGGAACCGCCATCGCCTGGATCTTCCGCCGGGCGGGCTAGGCAGGCCGGACTCGAGCCGTTTTTCGTCATGCCGGACTTGATCCGGCATCCACCTTATCCTTTAGCTCGCCGCGCCCTTGAAGAAGGTGGACCCCGGATCAAGTCCGGGGTGACGGTTCGGCCACCCCTAGCCCAGGACAGCGAAGTGCAGGACAAAGTGAAGATCGCCCGCGCACTGCTCTCGGTGTCGGACAAGACCGGGCTCGTCGATCTCGCCCGGGCGCTGGCCGGGCAGGGTGTAGAGCTGGTCTCCACCGGCGGGACCGCCACTGCGCTTCGCGAGGCGGGGCTCGATGTGAAGGACGTCTCCGACCTCACCGGCTTTCCCGAGATGATGGACGGGCGGGTGAAGACTCTGCATCCCAAAGTTCACGGGGGACTGCTCGCCGTCCGCGACGATTCGGACCATATGGCGGCGATGGCGGAGCACGATATCGGCGCGATCGATCTGGTCGTCGTCAATCTCTACCCGTTCGCCCAGACCGTGGCGCGGGGCGCCGGGCGCGACGAGATCATAGAGAATATCGACATCGGCGGCCCCTCGATGGTGCGCTCGGCGGCCAAGAACCATGCCTATGTCGCCATCGTCACGGATCCCGCCGATTATCCCGCCCTCGTCGAGGCGCTGGCGGCGGAAGGCATGACGTCACCGGAGTTTCGCAAGTATCTGGCGGCAAAGGCTTTCGCGGCGACGGCGGCTTACGATTCGATGATCGCCCAATGGTTCGCCTTCGCCGACCGGGGAGAGGCGTTCCCCGACACCCTCCCGCTCACCCTGAAGCGGGGGGACGAGCTTCGCTACGGCGAGAATCCGCACCAGAAGGCCGCCCTCTACCTGCCCGTCGGCCCCCACGCCCGAGGCATCGCCCAGGCGGAGCAGGTCCAGGGCAAGGCGCTCAGCTACAACAATTACAACGATTCCGACGCCGCGCTCGAGCTGGTGGCGGAATTCCGCGACGGCGACCCGGCCTGCGTCATCGTCAAGCACGCCAATCCCTGCGGGGTCGCCGTCCGCCCCAGCCTCGTCGAAGCCTATGAAGCGGCGTTCGCCTGCGATTCCGTCTCCGCTTTCGGAGGGATCATCGCGGTCAACCGTGCGATCGACGGCGCGGCGGCCGAGGCGATGACCCAGATCTTCACCGAGGTGGTCATCGCCCCGGACGCCGATCCGGATGCTCGCGCGATCTTCGCCCGCAAGAAGAACCTGCGCCTGCTCCTCACCGGCGGCCTGCCCGATCCGGCGCGGCCGGGGCTGACCCTGAAGTCGATAACCGGAGGCTACCTGCTCCAGTCGCGCGACAACGGCCGGGTCGGAGGCGGCCAGCTCAAGACCGTCTCCGAGCGGCGACCCACCGAGCAGGAGCTCGCCGACTGCCTGTTCGCCTGGACCGTCGCCAAGCACGTCAAGTCGAATGCCATCGTCTATGCGAAGGACGGCGCCACCGCCGGGATCGGCGCCGGCCAGATGAACCGCCTCGAATCGGCCCGGATCGCCGCGTGGAAAGCGCGCGACGCGGCCGACAAGGCGGGCTGGCCGGAGCCGAGGACGACCGGCTCGGCGGTGGCCTCGGACGCCTTCTTCCCCTTCGCCGACGGGCTGCGCGCCGCGGTCGAGGCGGGGGCGACGGCGGTCATCCAGCCCGGCGGCTCGATCCGCGACGACGAGGTGATCGCCGCGGCGGACGAGGCGGGGCTGGCGATGGTCTTCACGGGGATGAGGCACTTCCGGCATTGAATCCTGCCCGCGATTTCGCGGGGAGGGGATCGCGCCCTTCGACGCCGCCTGCGGCGGCGCTCAGGATAAACTGCGCCTTCGGCGCAGCGCGGTGGAGCGGCTCTTCGGAGTCAGCAAGGCCCCTCCACCATGCTTCGCATGGTCCCCCTCCCCTGCGAATGCAGGGGAGGATTCAAGGGCCAGCCCCCGGCGGCGTGACCCCGGGCGGAGGCGGCAATTCGGGCTCCTCGCCTTTCTTCATCCGGAACAGCACCCGGTCGTCATGGGTGAAGCCCTTCCACCAGACGACGATCCCGAACGTGCCCAATATGGCCGGGATCCCGATCGCCAGCTCGACCCATTCGAGCGACTGGGGAAGCGCGGTGAAGGCGTAGCCGACGACGACCGCCGCCGCCGCCGCCCAGACCAGCGGCCAGCGCCAGCCCTGCACCGGGGCGTCGAGCAGCCGGCGCAGCAGCCTGGCCTTCAGGATCGACGCTAGCCCGAGGGCGAGCATGAGCGCCGCCGCGGCGCTGGCCGCCTGATAGGCCTCGACCGACTCGGGGCGAAGCGGCAGCAGCTTGACGCCCTGGATGAACAGGATCGTCAGGGCCGCCTGGACGAGGATCATCAGCGTCGAGATCATCAGGTTGCGGTGGCGCGCGATATAGACGAGCGCCGCTTCCGACACCGCCGCGGTCGCCGCCACCACCTCCGCGGCGAGAAGGAAGGCGAGCGCGCCGGTTCCGCCGATGAACTCCCTTCCGACCAGGCCCATCACCGCTTCGCCGGGAAGGCCGAGGGCGAGGGCGACTCCGGCCTGGGCCGCGATCACCCAGAAGCCGACCTGCCGAACCTGCTTGGCCACCGCCTTTTTGTCGCCCTCGGCGAGCTTCTGGGTGATGACGGGCGCGAGGATCGGGTCGAAGCTGGTCTTCAGCTTCTGGGGGAGCGAGGCCACCTGCTGGGCCACGTAATAGACCCCGACCCAGTACGGCGCGACGAACAGGCCGAGTATGGCGATGTCGAGCCGGCGCGAGCCCCATTCGATCGCATCGGCGGCGGCGAGCGGGACGTTGAGCCGGGCGACGGAGAGGAGCTTGGCCGGGTTGGGAGTCCATCCTCTCGGCAGGCCGTAGCTCCGGTAGAGCGGCCAGAGCGAGGCGAACATGCCCGCCGTCACCGAGATGACATAGGCGATGATCAGGCCGTCGCGCGAACGGGTGCCGTCCGCCGCCGCCGGGAAGATGAAGACGCAGGCCCCAGCGGCGATGCTGATCGTCCAGGGCTCGACGATCGCCCTGGCCCGGACCGTCGCGCCGATGTCGTGCCGATAGGCCAGAGCGGCCAGAGCGATATCCGCCCCGGCGATCCCGAAGATCACCATCGGCAAAAGCCAGTCGGCGCCGTGGATGTTGCCCGAAGGGAACATCGCCTGCGGGAAGATCATCAAAATGGCCGTGGACACCGCGGAGGCGATGAAGGCGGCGAGGATCGCGTCCGTCACGACGCAGCTGTGCGGCTGGTCGGTCGTCGCCAGCTGCTGCGCCAGCCCGCGCTTCAGGCCCAGTGTCGAAAGCTGGGCCGCGAACTCCATCACGATCACCGCATAAGCGAAGGCGCCGAGCGCCTCCGGCCCGTAGAGCCGGCCGGCGATGAACAGGAAAGGCAGGCGAGCGGCCAGACGGATCAGGAAGCCGAAGAAGTTGGTCCTCCCGCCCTTGGCGAGGGCGGCGATGTCGTCACCGCCCCCGGGCGGGGCCGAGCTCAATGCGCGGCGCCCCAATTCGGACCGGTGCCGATGTCCACGCCAAGCGGGACGCTCAGGGTGACGGCGGGCTCCGCGGCCCGCTCCATGACGTTGCGGATAACCGCGCTCGCCCGCTCCACGTCGCCCTCCGGCACTTCGAAGACGAGCTCGTCATGGACCTGCATCAGCATCCTGACCGAGCCCAGCCCCTCCCGCTCGAGCGCCGGGCACATGCGCACCATCGCCCGCTTGATGATGTCGGCGCTGGTGCCCTGGATCGGGGCATTGACCGCGGCGCGCTCGGCGCCCTGGCGCTCGTGCTGGGTCTTGCTCCGGATCATCGGGAAGTGGGTCTTGCGGCCGAACAGGGTGGTGGTGAAGCCGGTCTCTCGCACCCCCTCCAGGGTCGAGTGGATATAGTCGCGGATCCCCGGGAAGCGCTCGAAATAGCGGTCGATCATCGCCTGCGCCTCGTCGGCGGTGATCGAGAGGCGCCCGGCCAGGCCCCAGCGCGAGATCCCGTAGAGGATAGCGAAGTTGATCGTCTTCGCGCTGGCCCTCGTGTCGCGATTGACCTCGCCGAACAGCTCCTGCGCGGTCAGGCTGTGGATGTCGGCGCCCTCGGCGAAGGCCTGCTTCAATTGCGGCACGTCCGCCATGTGGGCGGCGAGCCGGAGCTCGATCTGGCTGTAGTCCGCGGCGAGCATGACATAGCCCGCCTCGGCGACGAAGGCGTCGCGGATTCGGCGGCCGATCTCGGTGCGGATCGGGATGTTCTGGAGGTTGGGATCGGTCGAGGAGAGGCGGCCGGTCTGGGCGCCCGACAGCGAGTAGCTGGTGTGGACGCGGCCGGTCTCCTTGTTGATCTGCTGCTGGAGGGCGTCGGTGTAGGTCGACTTGAGCTTCGAGAGCTGGCGCCATTCGAGCACGAGCGAGGCGATCGGCACCCCGTCGCGGGAGAGGCGCTCGAGCTCGTTGACGTCGGTCGACCAGGTGCCCGACTTGCCCTTGCGGCCGCCCTTCAGGCCCATCTTGCCGAACAGCACCTCGCCGAGTTGCTGCGGGCTGCCGATGGTGAACTGGCAGCCCGCCTCGCCGCAGATCCGCTCCTCGAGCGCGGCGATCTGGGTCTGGAACTCCTGGCTGAGCTTGTTCAGCTCCTCGCGGTCGACCTTGACCCCCTCGCGCTCCATCCGGGCGACCACCGGGACGAGCGGCCGGTCGACCATCTCGTAGATGCGGGTGACCCGCTCGTGCGGCAGGCGGGTCTTGAAGCGGGTCCACAGGCGCAGCGTGACGTCGGCGTCCTCGGCCGCATATTCGGTGGCGCGGTCGAGCGGCACCTGGTTGAACTTGATCTGCTTCTGGCCCGATCCGCAGACGTCCTTGAACGCGATGCAGTCGTGGTCGAGATGCTTTTTGGCGAGGTCGTCCATCGAATGGCTGGCGAGGCCGCCGGCGTCGAGGTTGAAGCTCATCACCAGGCTGTCGTCGACAGGGGCGACCTTGATCCCGCGGCGGTCGAAGACGATCCAGTCGAACTTGAAATTGTGGCCGACCTTGAGGACCGCCGGATCCTCGAGCAGCGGCTTGAGCTTCGCCAGCGCGACCTCGGCGGCGATCTGCTCCGGCCGCTCCGACAGCAGATCGTGGCCGCCGTGCTCGAGCGGGATGTAGCAGGCCTTGCCGCATTCGGTGGCGAGGCTGATCCCGATGAGGTCCGCGGTGACGCAGTCGTAGCCCGACGTTTCGGTGTCGACCGCGACGAGGCCGTTCCGGGCCGCTTCGGCGATCCAGGAATCAAGCACCGCCGGATCCGTCACGGTGAGGTAGGCCGAGCGGTCGATCTTGGGCTCGGGCCGGACTTCGCGCTGCACCGGAGTGACGCTGTCGCTGGGCGCCTTGACCTGCGAGGTGCCGTTGAGGCGCGAGAGCAGGGCCTTGAACCCCTGCTCCTCGAGGAACTCGCGCAGCGGGGCGTCGGGAATGCCCTTCATCTCGAGATCCTCGAGCGGCTCGGGCAGAGGCGAGTCGCAGATCAGCCGGACCAGCTCGCGCGACATCCTCGCCGCCTCGGCATGCTCGATCAGATTCTGCTTGAGCTTGGGCTTCTTGATCTCCCCGGCGTGGGCGAGGACGTTTTCGACGTCGCCATATTGCTGGATGAGCTGCGCCGCCGTCTTGGGCCCCACGCCCGGCACTCCGGGGATATTGTCGACGCTGTCGCCCATCAGCGCCAGCACCTCGCCCAGCTGCTCGGGCGGCACCCCGAACTTCTCGATGACGTAGTCGCGGCCGATCCGGCGGTCGTTCATCGTGTCGTAGAGGTCGAGCCTGCCGTCCTCGACCAGCTGCATCAGATCCTTGTCCGACGAGACGATCGTCACCCGCCAGCCTGCCGCCAGAGCCGCCTTGGAGTAGCAGGCGATGATGTCGTCCGCCTCCAGCCCGTCCTCCTCGATGCAGGGCAGGGAGAAGGCTCGGGTGGCGTCTCGGATCAGCGGGAATTGGGGGACCAGGTCCGGCGGCGGCGGCGGCCTTTGCGCCTTGTAGCCTTCGAACATGTCGTTGCGGAAGGTGTGCGACCCGGCGTCGAAGATGACGGCGAGATGGGTCGGTCCCTCCTCCTTGTGGAGGCTCTCGGCGAGCTTCCAGAGCATCGTCGTATAGCCGTAGACGGCGCCGACGTTCAGCCCGTGCCGGTTGGTGAGCGGCGGCAGGCGGTGATAGGCGCGGAAGATGTAGCTGGACCCGTCGACCAGATAGAGATGTGGCATGGCGAGCGGTCTAGCGCAGCCGGGCCTCCTCGTCATCCCGGGCCTTCTCCGCCGGGAACGGCGGATAGGGTTTCTACGGTCTGGGATTCGTTAACCATCGCGGCTTAGCATTCTGGGCATGAGTCGGCTGCTCGCCCCATTGTGTGTCGCAATCGCGCTGGCGGCCGCGCCGGCTTCGGCGCAGGCGGCCCCCGAGCAGGCCCGCATCTCCGTCGTGACCCGGGGCAGCGGGCCCGACGTGATCCTGATCCCGGGCCTCGCCTCCTCGCGCGGTATCTGGGCCTCCACCGCCGCCGCGCTGCCCGGCTACCGCTATCATTTCGTCCAGGTCGCGGGGTTCGCAGGGACTCCGGCCAGGGGCAACAGCGCCGGACCCGTCGCCGCGGCCGTAGCCGCGGAGATCGCCCGCTACATCGCCGCCCGGCGGCTGGATCGGCCGGCGATCGTCGGCCATTCGATGGGCGGCTCGATCGCGATGATGATCGGCGCCCGCCACCCCGCCGCCGCCGGCAAAGTGATGGTCGTCGACATGCTTCCCGCCCCGGTGCGCACGTTCGGGGTCCCCGCGCCGGCCATGAAGCCGCTCGCGAAGCTGATCGGGGACCAGCTTCAGGGCGCCGACCGGCTGCGGCGCGACCTCAGGCCCCTGGTGTCCCGCTTCGGAAGCCCCGACTGGATGGAAAGCCGAAATGATTCCGGGGTCGTCGCCCGCTCCGTCGAGGAGTTGCTGGCGACCGACCTCACCCCCGAGCTTCGCCGGATCCGGGCCCCGCTCACCATCGTCTACGCCTGCTCGGCGAGGCTCAGCTACGCCTGCGGCCAGGTGAGCCGAGCCTTCACCCGGGCCTATTCCGCCCGCCCCGGCACCCGCCTGGTCCGGATCGACCGCAGCGGCCACACGATCATGTCGGACCAGCCCGCCGCCTTCCAGGCGGAGCTTCGCCATTTCCTCGCCGGCCGATAATCGGAGCCAGTGCGAGTAAGGCGGCGTTCAACCCGGCTCACCTAGGGCGGCGGCATGAAGTGGCCGATCCTCCTTGCCCCCGCGCTGGGCCTCGCGTCGGTCGGAGCCGCCGCGCCCGCTCCGACGCCCTCCGCTCCCGACGTCAAGCCGTTCGCCCCGACCCGCTTCTCGGTCGTCGTGCAGGGGACGGGCCCCGACGTCATCCTCATCCCCGGCCTCACCGGCTCGCGGGAGGTGTGGAAGGGCAGCGTCGCCGCCGTCCCCGGCTATCGCTACCATCTCATCCAGGTCGCCGGCTTCGCCAGCACGCCGGCGCGCGGCAATGCCCGGGGCGATGTCGTCGCTCCGCTGGCCGAGGAGGTCGCCCGGTACATCAGCTCGCGAGGGCTCCGCCGGCCGGCGATCGTCGGCCATTCGATGGGCGGGACGGTGGCGATGATGGTCGCCGCTCGGCACCCCAGCCTGCCCGGCAAGGTGATGGTGGTCGACATGCTGCCCCAGCCCGCGGGAATCCTGGGCGGAGACGCGGCGGGCATGCGCGGCCTCGCCGACAGCCTTCGCGACCTCAGCGCCTCGCCCGGCGGCCGGCGCCTCGTTGAATCGGCGATCCGGCTGTTCGGCGCTCCCGAAGGCGGCGCCGATCCCGACGTCACCGCGCGCGCGACCCACGAGCTCGCGCTCATGGACCTCACCCCTCAGCTGCCGCGGATCGCGGCGCCGCTCACCGTGGTCTACGCTAGCCTCGATCCGAGCCGGCGCGCCTCCGACGACGCCCGCTACCGGAGCGCCTACGCCCGCAAGCGCGGAGCCCGGCTCGTCCGGATCGACGATAGCGGCCACATGATCATGTACGACCAGCCCGCCCGGTTCAGGACGGAGCTGAAGAGCTTTTTGGCGCAGTAGAATCATTCCTGCGCTGGAGGGGACAGTCACTTTTCCGCGCGGCGGTTCGGTATCTCGTATGCCGAGCGGGAAAGTGACTTCCCTAAGGCACCAGAACCGTATCCACCGCGTCCGGCAGCAGCTCCGGATAATCGAGCGTGTAATGCAGCCCCCGGCTCTCCTGGCGGGTCAAGGCGGAGCGGACGATCAGCTCGGCGACCTCGACGAGGTTGCGGAGCTCGACGAGGTCGGCGGTCACCCGGAAGTGGCGGTAATATTCATGGGTCTCCTGCTTGAGCAGGTTGATCCGGTTGAGCGCCCGCTCGAGCCGTTTGGTGGTCCGCACGATCCCGACATAATCCCACATGAAGCGGCGGATCTCGCGCCAATTGTGCTGGACTACGACTTCCTCGTCGGAATCGGTGACCCGGCTCTCGTCCCACGCCCGGATCGCGGGCGGGGGCGGCAGGTCGTCCCAGCTCGAATTGATATGCTCCGCGGCGGCGACCCCGAAAACGAGGCATTCCAGAACCGAGTTGGAGGCCAGCCGGTTGGCCCCGTGAAGCCCCGACATGGTGACCTCGCCCGCCGCATAGAGTCCCTCGGCGTCGGTCCGGCCGTCAAGGTCGGTCATCACGCCTCCGCACGTATAATGGGCGGCGGGGACGACCGGGATCGGCTCGCGGGTGATGTCGATCCCGATGTCCGGCTCGGCCAGGCGGGCGGCGATGTTGGGGAAATGCCCGCGCACGAAAGCGGGATCGCGGTGGCTGATGTCGAGGTGGACGAAGTCGAGGCCGAGGCGCTTCAGCTCATGGTCGATCGCGCGGGCGACGATGTCGCGCGGCGCCAGCTCCTCCCGCGGGTCGAAGCGCTTCATGAAGCGGCGGCCCGTGGTCGGGATCTTGAGCTTGCCGCCCTCGCCGCGCATCGCCTCGGTGATCAGGAAATTCTTGACGTCATGGTGGTAGAGGCAGGTCGGGTGGAACTGGTTGAACTCCATGTTCGCCACCCGGCATCCCGCCCGCCAGGCCATGGCGATCCCGTCGCCGGTCGATCCCCGCGGATTGGTCGAATAGAGCCAGGCCCGACTGGCGCCGCCGCTGGCGAGGATCGTCGCCCGGCCGGTGAACAGCTCGACCCGGCCGGTCTCGCGGTTGAGCGCATAGACTCCCCAGACCCTCCCGCCCCCGGAGGCGGGGTCGGCGTGCCGGCCGGTGACGAGGTCGACCGCGACCCGATCGGGGATCAGCTCGATATTGGGATGCTTCGCCGCCGCCGCCTCGAGCGCCTGCTGGACCGCCCAGCCGGTCGCATCGGCGACGTGGACGATCCGCCGGTGGCTGTGGCCGCCCTCGCGGGTCAGGTGCCAGCCGGCCTCCCCGCCCTTGTTGAAGGGGACCCCGAGCGCCGCCAGCCGCTCGATCGCGCCGGGAGCGCTCTCGACGACGAACTCCACCGTCTCGCGCCGGTTCAGCCCCGCGCCGGCAACGATCGTGTCCTCGATATGGCTGTCGAACGTGTCGCCGGCCTCGAGCACCGCGGCGATCCCGCCCTGCGCGAGCGCGGTCGAGCCGGAGGAGAGACCGCCCTTGGCGAGCACGGCGACCTTGAGGCGCGGCGCGAGGGTGAGCGCCGCCGAGAGGCCCGCCGCGCCCGAGCCGATGACGATGACGTCGTAGGGCTGGCTCATCCCCCCGCGTCCGACGCCCGGGTGAGGTTGAGGAACACGTCCTCCAGATCCGCCTCGCGGGTCGAGACGTCGACGATTCCGAGCCCGTCCCGCTGCAGCGCCGCGAGCACCTCGCCGGCATTCACCTTGTCCTTGCGGTAGGTGATGGCGAGGGTGCGCTCGCCGGTGAGGTCGATCTTCTCGAAGCAGCTCGAATCGGGGAGCGTGGCGATGTCCTGGTCTACCGTCACCTCGACCGCTTTCTCCTGAGCCATTCCGACGAGGGTCCGGGTCGTCTCGTTGGCGATGAGCCGGCCATGGTTGATGATCGCGATCCGGTCGCAGAGAGTCTCCGCTTCCTCGAGATAATGGGTGGTGAGGACGATGGTGACACCCTCGTCGTTGAGCTGCCGGACATGGGCCCAGAGCTGCTGGCGAAGCTCTATGTCGACGCCCGCCGTGGGCTCGTCGAGGACCAGGACGGGCGGCGAATGGACCATCGCCTTGGCGACCAGAAGCCGGCGCTTCATCCCGCCGGAGAGGGTCCGGGCGTAGGCGTCGGCCTTGTCCTCGAGCCGGACGGCGCCGAGCAGCTGGTCGGTCCGCCGCCGCTCCTTCGGGACCCCGTAGAGGCCGGCCGTGATCTCGAGCGTCTCGCGTGGCGTGAAGAAGGGATCGAAGACCAGCTCCTGGGGCACGATCCCGATCGAGGCCTTGGCGTTGCGCGGGTGCCGCTCGATGTCGAAGCCCCAGATGGAAACGCTTCCGCCGGTCTTGTTGACGAGCCCCGCGAGGATGTTGATCAGAGTCGACTTGCCGGCGCCGTTGGGGCCGAGCAGGCCGAATATCTCGCCCTGCGGGACGTCCAGGGTGACCCCGTCCAGCGCCCTCTTGCCGCCGGCATAGGTCTTCTCGAGATCGACGATGGAGATGGCGGCCGCGGTCATCCCGGCGCCTTAGCGGCTGGACGCGGCGAAGCATAGAAGCCGTCGCCCCAGCGAAGGCTGGGGCCCCGGGGGGTAAAGGCGGGGCGCTCTTCACCCGCTGGGGTTCCCAGCCTGCGCTGGGACGATGCAGGAAACTTGAACATTGACTCAGGTTTCAGCTTGAGTCATGAAGCGTTCGGGCCGCTTCGAGACTCCCGCACAGGGAGCGCGCGGCCGGGGGAGAGGGTTTGAGGCACTTCACGGCATCGGACGGCGCCCGAATCGCTTATTCGGAGGAGGGCGAAGGGCGTCCGCTCGTGTTCCTGCACGGGCTGATGGCGAATGCCGGCTTCTTCGGCTCCCAGCGCGAGCTCGCTGACACCTTCAGGGTGGTTTCCGTCGATCTCCGCGGCCACGGCCGCTCTCCGGCCGGTCCGGTGCCTCCGACGATCCGTCTTCTCGCCGAGGACGTGGCGGGCCTGGCCCGGAGCCTGGATCTCAAGGATGCGGTCGGAATCGGCTGGTCGCTGGGCGCCGCCGTGCTCTGGCGAGTCCTCACCGGCCCGGCCTCCAGGCTGTTCGCGGGCTCCGTGGTCGTCGACATGACTCCGCGGGTGCTGAACGACGGGGATTGGGCGCTCGGCCTGTCGCGCGACACGTGCGAGGCACGAAGCCTGGCGATCCGCAACGATTTCCGCGCCTTCGCGGCGGCGGCCGGCCAAGCGATCTTCGCCTCCTCAGGGCCGCAGGCGGACCGGGCGGCAGAGGCCTTCGCGGCCAACGATCCCGCCGCCATCGGCGCCCTGTGGCAGTCGCTGGTCGAGGAGGATTTCCGGCCGCTCCTCCCCTCGATCCGGCAGCCGACGCTCGTCGTCCACGGCGCCCACAGCCATCTCTACGGCGCCGACACGGCGGATCACCTCGTCGCGGCTCTGCCCAATGCCCGCTCCGTCACCTTCGACCGCTCCGGCCATTCGCCGCACCTCGAGCAGCCCGAATTGTTCAACGCCACCCTTCGCGATTTCGCGGCCAGCTTGCCGTCAGTCCGCCAAACCGAAACCACCGCCTGAAAATGCCAGGAGACACCGCCATGACCCGTAGCCGCACCCTGACCGCCCTGAGGCTCGGCGCCGCCGTCGCCGCGCTCGCCGCCATCCCGGCCCCGCTTTACGCCCAGACCGAGGAGCCGCCGGCCGGGACGACCGAGGAGGATGCCGCCGCCGCCGCCAACGAGGCGATCGACGATGCCGCCACCGCGATCCCCCAGGAGGATGCCGACATCGTCGTCACGGCGCGCCGCCGGGCGGAGAGCCTCCAGGACGTCCCGATCGCCGTCACCGCCTATCAGGGCGAGGCTCTGGAGCGAGCCGGCGCCACCGACATCACCGACCTTTCCGACACCACCCCGAACGTTACCCTGGAGACGTCGCGCGGCACCAACACCACGCTCACCGCCTTCATCCGCGGAGTGGGCCAGCAGGACCCGGTCGCCGGGTTCGAGGCGGGGGTCGGCCTCTATCTGGACGACGTTTTCCTGAACCGCCCGCAGGCCGCCGTCCTCGACATTTACGACGTCGAGCGGATCGAGGTCCTTCGCGGCCCGCAAGGCACGCTCTACGGCCGCAACACCATCGGCGGGGCGATCAAATATGTCACCCGCCGCCTCTCCGAGCTTCCGACGATCAGCGCCCGGGCGAATATCGGTACCTACAACCAGATCGATCTCGTCGTGACCGGAAGCGCCCCGCTCGCCGAGGGCTTCAAGGTCGGCGCCTCGGCGGCCCGCCTCAGCCGCGGCGGCTTCGGCGACAATCTCAACATCCCCAATCTCGAAAACTACAATCGCGACATCTGGGCGTTCCGCGCCACGATGGAATTCGACCCGACCGATAGTTTCTCAATCCGTTTCTCGGGCGACTATACGAAGGACAAGAGCGACCCCCGCAACGGGCACCGCCTCATTCCCGGGCTGCTCAGCGGCGCCCCGGTCCTCGGCGACGTCTACGACACCCGCGCCGGGCTGAACACGCCCAAGCAGGATATCGAGGCCTTCGGCGGCGCCATTCATGCCGAGCTCGAGCTCAGCGACTCGATCACCCTGCGCAACATCACCGCCTATCGGGAGGACGAGAGCCATACTCCGATCGATTTCGATGCGCTGCCGGCCCAGGACGTCGACGTCCCGGCCATCTACAGCAACCACCAATTCTCGAACGAGCTGCAGCTGCTCTATGAGAGCGACAAGCTGAACGGCGTCGCCGGCTTCTACTATCTCAATGCCGAGGCCCGGAACATCTTCGACGTCATCCTCGCGACGACCGGCGCGCTGATCGGCGTGCCCGGCTTCACCGCCTCCACGTTCGGCGAGGTCCATACCAAGACCTGGGCGGCGTTCGCCGACTTCACCTACAATTTCAGTGACCAGTTCGCGCTTTCGCTCGGCGGCCGCTACACCAGCGACAACCGGCGGGGGACGGTGATCCGAAAGAATCTGATCGGAGGCGCCTCGCCGGAGCTGGGCGGCGCCGGCGTTCAGCTTGGGGCGCTGACGTCCAACTTCACCGGCGAGAAGACCTTCAAGGAATTCACCCCGCGCGCCTCGATCAGCTTCCAGCCCAACGACGAGAACACTTTCTACGCAAGCTGGTCGAAGGGCTTCAAGGGCGGCGGCTTCGATCCCCGCGGCCTTTCCACCGCGGCGCCGGACCTCAACGCCAACGGAACCCGTGAATATTCGGAGATATTCGACTATTTCCTGTTCGATCCGGAGAAGGTCACCAGCTACGAGATCGGCTACAAGGCGAGCCTGTTCGACCGCCGTCTGAGGCTCGCCCTCGCCGGCTTCTACGCCGACTATAAGGACGTGCAGGTCCCCGGCTCGGTCGGCGCCGTCATCAACGGCATCCCCACCTTCGTCGGGGTGACGACCAATGCCGGCAAGGCCAGCTTCAAGGGCATCGAGGCCGAGGCCCTCGCCACCCTGCTTCGGGGCGCCGACGGCTCGCGGCTCACCTTCGGCGGGACGCTCGGCTACCTCGATGCGCAATATGACGAGTTCATCACCAACGTGCCCGGGACCGGCCCGGTCGACGTGGCCGATTTCCGGCGGATCCAGAACACGCCCAAATGGACCCTGTCGGGCACGATCGACTATTCCACCCCGCTCGCGGGCGGAACGTTCGATGTCAACTCGACCCTGTCCTACCGGTCGAAGACCTTCCAGTTCGAGACCCCCAGCCCCTTCCTCGACCAGCCCGGCTACGCTTTGTGGGACGCCAACCTGACCTGGACGAGCGGCGACGACCGCTGGACGATCGGCCTCCACGCCAAGAACATCACCGACAAGCAATATATCACCTCGGGCTATCAGTTCCTCAGCGTCAACCCGATCACCGGCGTTCCAAATGTCAACGCGACCACCGGCAACGTCGTCCCGAGCCTGGGCCGCGAAGGCGTGGTCACCACCTTCTACGGCAATCCCCGGCAGGTCTTCCTCAGCCTGGGCATGAAGTTCTAGGGTCGGTCTAAATTCCTCCCCCCGATTTCCGGGGGAGGGGGACCGCGCGAAGCGCGGTGGAGGGGTTCTTCGGACTCGGCAGGGCCCCTCCACCAGGCTTCGCCTGGTCCCCCTCCCCTGCAAAAGCAGGGAAGGATTCAGGAAAAGGCGCCCGAATGTCGACACAGCCCGGTCTCACGAAAGCAGGAACTCCCGGCGGTCGGGTCCTCGCCATCCTCCTCATCGCCTATATCTTCAACTTCATCGACCGGCAGATCATCGGCGTGCTGGCGGTGCCGATAAAGACCGATTTCCAGCTCGACGACCAGACTTTGAGCTACCTCGGCATCGCCTTCGCCTTCTTCTACAGCGCCCTTGCCATCCCGATATCCTGGCTCGCCGACCGCCGCAGCCGGGTGAACATCATCGCCATATCCGTCGCCGTGTGGAGCGGCTTCACCGCCGCCTGCGGCCTGGTCCAGAACTTCGCCAGCCTGGTCTTGGCGCGAATGGGAGTCGCCGTCGGCGAAGCCGGGGGAATCGCACCGGCCTATGCGCTGATTTCGGATTTCTATCCGCGTGAGCGCCGGGCCCGGGCCATGGCCATATTTTCGCTGGGCATTCCGATCGGCTCGGCGCTCGGCATTTTCTTCGGCGGCTGGATCGCGACGGCATTGGACTGGCGATCGGCCTTCATCATCGTCGGGCTCGCCGGAATCCCCGCCGCCTTGCTGGTCAAATTCGGAATCAAGGATCCGGTTCGAGGCGGCTATGACAGCGCCGACGGCACGGCCAGCGAGCCGGCGCCGCCGCTCGGCATCGTCGCCGCCCGATTGGCGCGGACGCCCAGCTTCTGGCTGCTTTCGCTGGGTGCCGCTTCCGGCTCCATTCTCGGATACGGGCTGATCTTCTGGCTACCCTCCTTCTTCAATCGCAGCTTCGGCCTGAAGCTGTTCGATCTCAGCCTGTTTTACGGCACCATCGTTTTCGTCGGCGGCATTGCCGGCACGTGGCTCGGCGGATGGATCGGCGACAAGGCCGGCAGCGCCAATCCGCGAGCCTATGCCCTGATCCCCGCGATCTGCTTCACCATCGCCGCGCCCTGCTTCGCCTTCGGGCTTTTCGCGCCGTCGCTACCCGTCGCTTGGCTGCTCTTCGCCATCGGCCAGATGCTGGCTCTCGCCTGGCTGGGGCCGGTGATTTCCGCCGTGCAGCACATCGTTCCGCCGAACATGCGGGCTACCGCGTCGGCGAGCTTCCTGTTCATCAACAACCTGATCGGAATCGGCGTCGGGACCTGGCTGCTCGGCTTCATGTCCGATCGGATGACGGCCGCCCATGGGGCGGATTCGCTCCAATATTCCATCCTCTACGGGCTCGTCTTCTACCTGCTCAGCGCCCTCATCTACTTCGTCGCCTCGACCCGCCTGAAGCGCGACTGGTATCGAGGTTAGCAAAGCGCGACAGCTACGCTTTTCCGGCCACGCGGCCGGGCGCTGCGCGAGCGGCCCGCCGTAAATCCGTGACCGTCCCGATTTTCTCGCCGGAGCCCGCTGCGGCCTGGAGGAGGTGAGCGTTCAGCGCCTTCAGGCGCGCCGGATTGTCTATCTTCTCGCCATGGAGATCGGTCAGGTAGAAGACGTCGACGGCGCGCTCGCCGTAAGTGGCGATATGGGCGCTGTGGATCGCCGCCTTCGATTCGTAGATAGCCCGGGCGAGACCGCTCAGCAGGGCGGCGCGGTCGCGGGCGTTGACCTCGACGACGGTGTAGCGGCCCGAGGCCTCGTTATCGACGAACACCGCCGGCTGGATCGCGAAAGCCTCGGCCCGGAGCAGAGGCAGCGCCTTGGCTTCGAGGCGCTCCATCGCCGGCTCCTGGCCCTCGACCGCTCGAAGCACGCTTTCCTCGAGCCGCTTGAGCTGATGGCGATCGGCGAAAGGCCCGCCCCTGGAATCCTGGACGAGGAAATTGTCGACCGCCATCCCGTCCTGGGTGGTGTGGATCCGGGCATCGATGATGTTGGCGCCGGGAAGGCTGATCGCGGCGCTGAGATGGTAGAAGAGGCCGGGCCGGTCCTTGGCGTAGACGCTGAGCAGGGTGGCGCCGCGCTCCTCCTCGACCGAGGCGGCGAGCGGCCGGGTCCCCGCCGGATCACGGTCGGCCGAGTCCATCAGGGCCGCATTCTTCTCGAGCACGTCGAGCGGCTCGGCGAGCCAATAGCTGTCCGGCAGCCGCCAGGCGTGACGGGCGAAGCGGGACTCCTCCCAGCCGAGGCGAGCCGCAAGCTCCGCCTGGGTGGCCGCGATCCGCTCGGTGCGGCCCTTCTGCTTGTGGCCGAGGCGAAGCGCCTCCTCGGCCGCCTCGAACAGCTCGCGAAGCAGCTGCCGCTTCCATCCGTTCCAAACCCCGGGCCCGACCGCCTGGATGTCGACGACGGTGAGGATGAAGAGCAGGCGAAGCCGCTCCAGGCTCTTCACCTGAGCCGCGAAATGCTGGATCGTCTGGGGATCGGCGACGTCCCGCTTGAAGGCGGTCGCCGACATGAGCAGGTGCCAGCGCACCAGCCAGGCCACCGTTTCGGTCTCGGCCTCGCTGAGCCCCAGCCTCGGGCACAGCGCCCGGGCCACCTCGGCGCCGAGGACGCTATGGTCGCCGCCGCGCCCCTTGGCGATGTCGTGGAGCAGAACCGCGGCGTAGAGGACCCGGCGCGAGGCGATGTGGCGGAACAGCGCGCTGGCGAGCGGATGGTCCTCCTTGGCTTCCCCTTTCTCGATCCGGGCGAGCAGGCCGATCGCCCGGATCGAATGCTCGTCGACCGTATAATGATGATACATGTCGAACTGCATCCGGGCGACCACCCGGCCGAAGTCGGGGACGAAGCGGCCGAACACGCCGGCCTCGTTCATCCATCGGAGCACCGTCTCCGGGTCGCGCGGGCTGGTCAGGATCTCGAGGAAGAGCGCGTTGGCGCGCGGGTCGGAGCGGATCTCCTGGTCGATCAGCTTGGAGTCCCGGGCGGCGGCCCGCATCGCCAGCGGATGGATCTCGAGGCCGTAGAGGTCGGCGAGGGCGAAGAGCTGAAGCAGGCGCACCGGGTCTTCGCGGAAGAAATCGTCCTTGGGGAGAGCGAGGCGGCCGCGGTCGAGGACGAAGCCTTCGAGCCGGCTCGGGCGCCGGCGAATCGTCGGCAGGCCGAAGCGGCTGCCCTTCCGGGCGAACTTCTCGTCGAGATGGGCGAGGAAGACCCCGGTCAGGTCGCCGACCGTCTTCGCGTGGAGGAAATAGTGGCGCATGAAGCGCTCGACCGGCGATTTGCCCGGCCGGTCGGCATAGCGCATCCGGGTCGCGATCTCGCGCTGATAGTCGAAGGTCAGCCGCTCCTCGGCCCGCCCGGCGACGAGATGAAGGTGGCAGCGCACCGCCCACAGGAAGCGCTCGGCGCGCTGGAACTGGTGCAATTCGCTCGTCGACAGGAGCCCGACCCCGACCAGGTCGGCGACGCTTCGCACCTGATAGGCATATTTGCCGATCCAGAAGAGGGTGTGGAGGTCGCGCAGGCCGCCCTTGCCCTCCTTGATGTTGGGCTCGACGACATAGCGGCTGTCACCCATCCGCCGGTGGCGGGCATTCCTCTCCTCGATCTTGCCGGTGACGAAGCTCTTCGCCTTCCCCGCCACCACTTCCTTCCAGAAGCGGCCCTGGACCTCGTCGAACAAGGGCTCGTCGCCCCACAGCCAGCGCGCCTCGAGCAAAGCGGTGCGGACCGTATGGTCGGACGAGGCCAGAGCGATCAGCTCGTCCACCGAGCGGGTCGAGGGGCCGAGCTTCAGCCCCAGGTCCCACAGCAGATAGAGGACCGCCTCCACCGCCTGCTTCGCCCAGCGGCCGGGCTCCCCGGGCGTGACGAAGGCGATGTCGACGTCCGAGTGGAGCGCCATCTCGCCGCGCCCATAGCCGCCGACCGCGAGCAGGAGCAGACGGTCGGCGGCTTCCGGAGGGGCGAGCCCGCTCACCTTGTGGTCGTAGGCGAGCCGGACGATCTGGTCGGTGAGGAAGGCGTAAGCGGCGGCGGTCTCGCTTCCGGCATAGGGCCTCTCCTCGAGCCGGCGGGCGATCTCCGCCCGGCCGTCGGCCAGCGCCTGCTTGAGGATCGCGGCGGCGGCCTCGGGCGCCTGCGCCAGAGCGTCGGCCAGCGCCCGCCGGTCGACGATCGAGCGCTTGTGGGGGACCGAGGCGAAGCGGGTCGCCATCAGGCTTCGCCGGAGGCCAGCCGCTTCAGGCGGTAGACGAGCTCGAGCGCCTCGCGCGGGCTGAGGGAGTCGGCGTCGACCTCGCCGAGCGCCGCCTGAAGCGGATCCGGCGCCGCCTCCTCCTGCTGGGCGGTGGCGGCGAACAGCGGCAGGTCGTCCAGGCCCGCCGCGATTCCCCCGGTCGCGGCGCGGCCATGCTCGAGCTTGGCGAGGACGGAGCGGGCACGCGCGAGCACCGGGGCCGGGAGGCCGGCCAGCTTGGCGACGGCGAGGCCGTAGCTCCGGTCGGCGGGGCCTTTCGACACTTCGTGGAGGAGGACGAGGTCGCCCTTCCACTCGCGCGCGCGGACATGGTGGAGCGACAAGGCGTCGAGCCGCTCGGCGAGCCGGGTCAGCTCGTGATAATGGGTGGCGAACAGGCAGCGGCAGCGGTTGCGGTCGTGGATCGCCTCGGTCACCGCCCAGGCGATGGCGAGGCCGTCGTAGGTGGAGGTGCCTCGCCCGACCTCGTCGAGGATGACGAAGCTTCGCTCGGTGGCCTGGCTGAGGATGGCGGCGGTCTCGACCATCTCGACCATGAAGGTCGAGCGGCCGCGGGCCAGATTGTCCGAGGCTCCGACCCGGCTGAACAGGCGGTCGACGAGGCCCAGCGTCGCCCGGGCGGCGGGAACGTAGGCGCCGGCCTGGGCGAGCACGGCGATCAGCGCGTTCTGGCGAAGGAAGGTCGATTTGCCGCCCATGTTCGGGCCGGTGACCAGCCACAGCCGGCCGTCCTCGGAAAGCTTGCAGTCGTTGGCGACGAACCGGGCGCCGGAGGCGCGAAGCGAATCCTCGACCACCGGGTGGCGGCCGCCCTCCACGTCGAAGCAATTGTGCCCGGCGAAGCGGGGGCGGGACCAGCCGCCCTCGGCCGCCCGCTCGGCCATTGCCGACGCGACGTCGAGCCGGGCGAGGGCGTCGGCGGCGGCGGCGATCGGCTCCGCCCGCGCCAGGGCGGCGCTCGTCAGCTCCTCCAGGTGGGCGGCCTCGGCGGCAAGGGCATGGGCCCCGGCCTGTCCGACGCGGATGGCCTGCTCGTGCAGGTCGGGAGCGTTGAACCTCACCACGCCGGCGAGCGTCTGGCGGTGGGTGAAGCCGGATTCCACGGACATGAGCGGGTCGGCGTGCCGCGCCGGCACCTCGATATGGAATCCGAGCACCCCGTTGTGGCGGATCTTGAGCGTCGAAATCCCGGTTTGCTGGCGGTAGCGGGCCTCGAGGCCCGCGATCGCCCTTCGCCCCTCCCCGCCGGTGGCGCGAAGATCGTCGAGCGCCGCGTCATAGCCCTCGGCTATATAGCCGCCCTGAGCCGCGTCGATCGGGGGCGAGGGGACCAGGGCTCGGTCGAGCAGGTCGGTGAGCTGGCCATGGCCGGTCAGCGCCGGAAGGAGCGAGGCGAGCAACGGCGGAGGATCGGGCAGGGCGGCGAGGCGGGCGTGGAGCCGGCGGGTCTCATTGAGGCCGTCGCGGAGCTGGCCGAGATCGCGGGGCCCCCCGCGCCCGGCCACGAGCCGCCCCAGCGCCCGCCCTATGTCCGGGAGCGCCTTGAGCTGCCGGCGCAGGCTCTCGCGAAGGCCGGCGTCGGCTTCCAGCAAAGCGACGAGATCGAGCCGGGCCTCGATCGCCGACCGGTCGAGCAAGGGCGCCCCGAGATCGGCGGCGAGCAGCCGGGCGCCGGCGCCGGTGACCGTGCGGTCGACGGCGTGGAGAAGGCTCCCGGCGCGGCCGCCTGACGCGGCCTGGGTGAGCTCGAGGCTCTCGCGGGTCGCGGCGTCGATCATCATATGGTCGCCGGAGGCCCGGGCGACCGGCGGGCGAAGGAAAGGCAGCGAGTCCTTCGTCACCTCGTCCAAATAGGAGAGCAGGCCGCCCGCGGCGCACAAAGCGGCGCGGTCGAAGGCACCGAAGCCGTCGAGGGTGGCGACTCCGAAATGCTCCTTCAGCCGGCGCTCGGCCGCCAGGCTGTCGAACCCGCTTTTGCGCTCGGTGACCGGCACGTTGGGAAGCGGCTCGGCGGCAACGACCTCGGCCGCGCCCAGCCTCGCAAGCTCGGCGTCGAGCGCGGCGGGGGCGAGGGAGCCGAGGTCGAAGCGGCCGGTCGAGATATCCGCCGCGGCGAGGCCGAAGCGCTCGCCGACCCGGGCCACCGCCACCAGCCAGTTTGCCGAGCGCGAATCGAGCAGCGCCTCCTCGGTGAGCGTCCCGGCGGTGACGACGCGGACGATGGCGCGGTTGACGACCGACTTGGCGCCTCGCTTCTTCGCCTCGGCCGGGCTCTCGATCTGCTCCGCGATGGCGACCCGGAAGCCGCCCCGGATCAGCCTCGCCAGATAGGCCTCGGCGGCGTGGATCGGCACTCCGCACATCGGGATCGGCTCGCCGTCATGCTCGCCGCGCGCGGTGAGCGCGATGTCGAGGCATTGGGCTGCCGCCTTGGCGTCATCGAAGAACAATTCGAAGAAATCGCCCATACGGTAGAAGAGCAGGCAGTCGGACGCCTCCGCCTTGAGGGCGAGATATTGCGCCATCATCGGCGTCGGAGCCGAGCCTGTCTTCGCCTGGGTGGCCATGCCGGAGGGGATAGAGGGTTGGGCAGCGGGGGGGAATTGCCAATCCTAAATTCCTCCCCGCGAAATCGCCGGGAGGAATTCATGCGTGCCGGCTCGTTTCCTTCACCCGGCGATCCTCTCCACCGTGAGCGAAGCGAGCCACGGCCCCTCGGAAGTGCCCAGCAGCGCCGCCCAGTACCAGGAGGAAATGTCCGGCCAGCTCCGCCCGCCGGGGTCGCGTACCTGCTCGCAGACGAGGAAGGCGCGGCCGCCGCGCCGGGCGACGAAGCAGGAGGCCGGTCCGCGGCCCGCGACCAGCCGCATCGGCGCCGGGGCGATGTCGTAGCCGATGGCCCGGTAGCAGTCGCTGGCCGGGTGGAGGCGCCGGGTCGCCGATTCGAGTCGGCGAAGGACGATCTGGCGGCGGCCGTCGCTGAACCGGGCGATGCGGCCGGGGAAGCTTCGGGCGAGGGCCCGATCCTCGGCGGCGGGAGGAAGGGGGAGCAGCGTTCGCCCTTCGAAGGCGGCCGGCCACGAGGCCGCACCGGCCGGTGCGGCGCCGCCCGGTCCGGGCAGGAGCGGCGCCAGCGCCGCCGCCGCCGCGAGCCCGAGGAAGGCCAGGGTGGCGAGCCGCCCGGTCATGCCGGCCGCCACTCCCGAGGCGTCACCATGTAGAGAAGCGCGATCGCGAGCATCAGGAAGGACAAGAGGCCGACCGCCTCGTGGCCGGCGGGCCCCTGCAGCCGCTCGACGAAGCCGTTCTCGACATAGAAGAGGCTGGCGGCCCGGACGGCGTTGGCGCCGATCGCGAGAACGACGGCGAGGGCTGCGGCGCGCGCATAGCGCCACGGGCCGAAGCCGGCGGCGAGGGCGATCCCGCTGACCAGGAACAGGCTCGCCCAAAGCATCCTTATCCCGCTGCAGGCCGCGTCGAAGAGCAGAAGCGAGCCGTTCCAGCTCAAGGCGACGCCCTCGACCCCGACGGCGAGGCCGTTCAGCCTCAGCAGGGCCGCCGCGAGGCCGGCGCCTGCGAGTCGCATCGGGTAAGCGAGGTAGAAGTCGAGGCTTGGAAGGACCGGCAGGGCGAGCAGCGCCAGTCCCGCCAGCGGCGCCCAGGGCAGCCGAACCCCGGCGACCCGGCGGCACAGCAGCGCCGTCGTCACCACGGCGATCCCGACCGCAGCCAGCGCCGGCCCCCAAAGCGAGGCCGCGACATAGAGAGCCAGCGCCGCCGACAGCGGGACGAGCGGGACGGGCTCGGCCTCGCCCGTGGCGATCCGCCGGATCGCCGGGAGAGCGACGGCGAGGCCGACCAGCGCCAGCGGCAGCGCCGAGAGGCCGTCGCCGAAGCGGCCGGCGAGCAGCCGCCAGGCATCCCAGAAGAGCGCCGGAAGCAGGATCATCGCCACCCGGGCGTCGAGCCGCGGCTTCATCAGGCGAATGCCGGAGTCGGGCGCCGGCGGCACCATAGCCCCGCCCCCAGGATGGCGACGATCGCCAGCATGATCCAGAAGCCGGGCTCGGGTACGGTCGGGACGTCGGCTGCCCCGGGGACGGCAAGGCCGTTGGCCTTATACTCATCATCCCTCTCGAGCACGACCGCTCCGCTCACCGGAGTGACGATGTTGAGCCTGTGGGCCAGCGCGACGGACTTCGCCCTGTCGCGGGGCTCGGCCGCCGCCCCGATCTCCTGCGCTCCCCACAGCCGGGCGACATGGAGCGAGGATGCCGGGCCGTTCGCCGCCGCCGAGGCTGTCCGGGTCACGCGCCACCGAACGCCTCCCGCCAGGTCCCCGATGGAGGAGGCGAGGTCGCGGGCGGCGTTGCCGGACGGCACCGCCTCCGCCGCGTGGTCGAACCAGGGATTGGCCAGGGCGAAAGCCGGGCCCGCCCGAGGCTGGTAGCGGACCAGCCTCGGCAGGTCGCGGCGGCGCTCCAGAAGCTGCTCGAGCCGCGCCCGCGACCGGGCGAAGGCGACCGGCTGCGGCCCGTGGATCCACAGGAGGGCGGAATCGCCGCCCCGGGCGACATCGAGCGCGTCGGCGAGCATCCCCAGATTGTCCTGGCCGCCGGTGAAGGCGGTGTCGGACACCGCCTGCGCCACCCGCCGCCTCTGCTCCGGAGACCAGGGCGCCAGAGCCACCGAGCGCGGTTCCTCGGCGGCGATGAGCAGGGCGACCGGGAGACCGGCGGGGACCGAGTCCAGCGCCCGGACCAGCCCGGCGGCGCCGTGGCGGTTGGAGGCGGAGCCGTCGAGCAGGAACACGAGGCTCCGGGGCCGGGGCGCCGATGCCCGGGCGATGGTCTGGACGATGGCGAGCGCCGGAGCCCGGCTGTCGGCGGGAAGGCGGGCGGTGCGGGTCACGGGCGCCACGATCGGCACGGTGCGGAGGCGCGGACGGCGCCCGAGCTGCTCGTCGTCCATCGCCATTCGGAGGGTGGCCGGGCCGCCGTCTATCGAAGCGTCGCCTTCGACCCACAGCTGGTGGCGAAGCTCGGCGGGCAATTTGAAATTCCGTTCCGCTATGGCCGGCAAGGCGAGGCTTCGACCGCCGTCCGGCGCGATCTCGAGCGGGGCAGTGACGCCGATCCTGAGCTTGAGCGACTTGCCGGGCGGCACCGGGAAGGCCTGGACCAGAAGCCTTCCGGCGCCCGCCGTGGTGACGAGCAGCGGATCGCGGCGGGCGTTGACGACGCTCTGATAGGCGGCGCGCGCCTCGCCCCGGCCGGCGACGCTCGCCTCGCGCGGCTCGCCATCGACCCACAAGGTGGCGCGCGAGGCGACCCCGCCGGGGGGGAGGGCGAGGGTGAGCCGGGCCTCGCGCTGGTCCGCGGACTCGTTGTCGAAGCGGGCCGTCCATTCGAAATAGCCGACGTTGTCGGAGGCCGAGATCGAGCCGTCGAGACGCGAGTCGGCGAGCTCCAGCCCCTCCACATGACCTCCGACGGCGGTGCCGCCCAGGTCGTCGTCGAACGAGAATAGCGAGTTGCGCCGAGGCGGCGGCTCAGCATTGAAGGGGGTGCCGGTGGTCCGGTAGTAGAGCTCGCGGGCCGGGGCCAGGCTCACCGGCGGCTCCGACGAGAACGGGCTGTCGCCCCACGCATAGACAAGGAAGCTGACGAGGCCGGTGGGCCGCCCGGCATCCCCGTAGCAGAGCCGGAGCAGCATTCCTTCGTCGCCGACGGCACGCATAAGGGCGGTGCCCCGGCGGACGGCGGCGTCGTCGCCGGCGGTCCAGCGGAGGGCGACGAAGGTGGCGGTCGCCGGCAGGTCGACGGCGGCGAGAGCGAGCAGCCCGGCGAGCATTCCGCCGAACCAGCGCCGCATTTCCTTGCCGTCGAAGACCAGCCGGCCGGTCAGCTTGATAGTGGCGAGCAAGGCCATCGCCGGAGCCTGGGGCAGAAGGCCGAGCCCGAGGAAGACGATGGCGATGAGGGAAATGGGCAGGATCGGCAGGAACAGCAGCACGTAGGCTGCGGAGATGACCGCGCCGGCCCCCGCCGCCACCATCATCCAGCCTGGCGCCGGTTCAGGCCGGTCCCGCGCCGCCTTCCACAGGATGAAATTGATGGTCGGCACGGCAAGCACGACCCCCACATGTCCCCAAGTCGGCAAAGGGTCGAACAGCGCGTCGGCGCAAATGCCGGTCGCAAGCTCGACCAGCACGACGAACAGGGGAAAGACCACGCCCATGCCCAGCAGACCGGCTCCAGGCGGGGAGGTTTCGAAGGCGGACAATTGCTCTCTCCCATGGGTCGACGGCGAGGCCCCGCCTTTCGCAGTGCCGCGTCGAGCAATGGTCCGGCCGCCGCATAAATGCGGTGAGCCGGTCGTGCAGATTCCGTGAGTGCCCGAAAGCTGCGGCAGGAGCGGCTTGCTCCGGTCGCGCCTCCCGCCCTAAGGCAGCCGCAAAATCGGGAGAGCGCGATGAGCGAAGGCAGCAGCGTCAAATTCTCCGAGCAGGAGGCGCTCGATTTCCACACCCAGGGCGGAAAGCCCGGCAAGATCGAGATCATCGCCTCCAAGCCGATGGCGACCCAGCGCGATCTCAGCCTCGCTTATTCGCCGGGAGTCGCGGTCCCGGTGCGGGCGATCGCGGACGACCCTTCCAAGGCCTATGATTATACCGCCAAGGGCAATCTCGTCGCCGTCATCTCCAACGGCACCGCCATCCTCGGCCTCGGCAATCTCGGCGCTCTCGCCTCCAAGCCGGTGATGGAAGGCAAGGCGGTTCTGTTCAAGCGCTTCGCCGACGTCGACGCGATCGACCTCGAGCTCGACACCGAAGACACCGACGCGTTCATCAACGCCGTCGCGCTGATGGAGCCGAGCTTCGGCGGGATCAACCTCGAGGACATCGCCGCTCCCGCCTGCTTCATCATCGAGCAGACGCTTCGCGAGCGGATGAACATCCCGGTCTTCCACGACGACCAGCACGGCACCGCGATCATCACCGCCGCCGGCCTGATCAACGCCTGCCACCTCACCGGCCGCCGCCTCAGGGACATCAAGGTGGTGGTGAACGGCGCCGGGGCGGCGGCGATCGCCTGCACCGAGCTGATCAAGGCCATGGGGGTCCGCCACGACCATGTCATCATGTGCGACCGCAAGGGGGTCATCTGGCAGGGGCGCCCCGAAGGCATGGACCAGTGGAAATCCGCCCATGCGGTGATCACCGACGCCCGCAACCTACACGAGGCCCTGGTCGGCGCCGACGTCTTCCTCGGCCTGTCGGCGGCCGGCGCCCTCAAGCCCGAGATGGTGAAGGAGATGGCAGCCAGGCCGATCATCTTCGCCATGGCCAACCCCGATCCGGAGATCAGCCCGCCTGACGCCAAGGCGGCACGGCCGGACGCGATCATCGCCACCGGCCGCTCGGATTATCCCAACCAGGTCAACAACGTTCTCGGCTTCCCCTTCATCTTCCGCGGCGCGCTCGACGTTCGCGCGACGACGATCAACGACGAGATGAAGATCGCCGCCGCCGAGGCCCTGGCCGAGCTGGCCCGCCAGCAGGTGCCGGAGGAAGTCGCCGCGGCCTATGGCGGCAAGGCGCATAGTTTCGGCCCGGACTACATCATCCCGGCGCCCTTCGATCCGCGGCTGATGGAGATCGTGCCCGCGGCGGTGGCCAAGGCGGCGATGGACAGCGGCGTCGCCCAGATCCGGATCGACGACATGGAGGCCTATCGGAGCCGGCTGAAGTCGAGGCTCAACCCGACGACGTCGGTCCTCACCCTCGCCTACGAGGCGGCCCGGGCGGATCCCAAGCGGGTGATCTTCGCCGAAGGGGACGAGGACGTCGTCCTGCGCGCGGCGATAGCCTTCCGCGACGGCGGCTATGGGATCCCCGTCCTGGTCGGCCGCGACGACGTCCACGACCGCCTTCGCGGGCTCGGCATCGACGATCCCGAAAGCTTCGAGCTGATCAACAGCCGCACCTACGAGCGGGTGCCGGAGATGGTCGATTATCTCTACCGGCGGATGCAGCGCCGCGGCTATCTCCAGCGCGAGATCGAGCGGATGGTCAACCAGGACCGCAACACGTTCGCCGCGCTCCTGCTCGCGATGGGCGAGGGGGACGCGCTGATCACCGGGGTCACCCGCCCCTATGCCCAGAGCCTGAGGCAGATGCAGCGCGTGCTCGATCCCAAGGAGGGCATGACCCCGTTCGGCGTCCACGTCCTGGTCGGCCAGTCGCACACCAGCTTCATCGCCGACACCACCGTCACCGAGCGGCCGAGCGGCGAGCAGCTCGCCGACATCGCCGTCCACACCGCCCAGGTGGCTCGCCGGATGGGCCACGAGCCGCGCGTCGCCTTCCTCTCCTATTCCAATTTCGGCGACCCCGAAGGGACTTACCTCGAGCGGATCCGCGAGGGCGTGAAGGTGCTCGACCGGCGGGGCGACGTCGATTTCGAATATGAAGGCGAGATGTCGCCCGACGTCGCGCTCAACCCGGCCATGGCGCGCGTCTATCCGTTCAGCCGCCTCACCGGCCCCGCCAACGTGCTGGTCATGCCGGGGCTTCAGACGGCCAACATCTCGGCCAAGCTGCTCCGGGAGCTGGGCGGCGATGCGGTGATCGGGCCGATCCTGGTCGGCATGGCCCAGCCGGTACAAATCGCCGCCATGACCGCGAGCGCCTCGGACCTGGTGACCCTGGGCGTGCTCGCCGGGAGCGGCGTGGTTCGCTGAAGATCCTCCCCATTTTCCGACGGGGAGGATGATCAGTTCGGCGAGTTGGGCCCGCCAGCGGGGGTGGTTCCTCCGGCGCCGACGGCGCCGATGTTGCCGAACAATTCGTCCCAGATGCTCATGTTGCGGCCCAGTGTCGGGGTCTTGGCGCGCATCGGGTCGATCGAGACGATCTGCTCCATGCCCTTGCGCTGGACCGACGCGACGTTGCCGGCCTGGTCGAAGCGGACGTGGAGGACGGTCTGCTCGTTCACCCTGGGATGGTTGAAGGCGAAATTCTTGGTTCGGCGGGAGACGTAATACCAGTCGTTCTGGTCGAAGGTGCCGGTGAAGGTGGGGCGCCCGAGCGTGTTCTGAACCGAATCCTTGTTGTCGACCCCAGGCTGCACCGCGCTCACCAGCGTCTCGTCGACGAGATAGCCCTGCAGGTCCTGCGTCTTCGTGCAGCCGCCGGCCGCCATGCCGGCCGCCACCGCGATCAGCAAAGCCGCTTTTCGTCCCGAAACCATCATATTGGAAAAACTCCGTAAAACCGGCCGGCGCAGGAGGTGAGCGCCGGTGCCCGCCTTGCCGGCAGGACCGCGCCCTCCAATATCCGAGAATAGCTGAACGGCGCAAGTACGACCCTCGCTAAGGAGACCGGCCCTGACCCTTCTTTCCCGCCTGTTCGGAGAGCGGCGCGAGCGCTTCGCGCTCAGGCCCCTCTACGAGGCGCTGGTCGCCGCCGCGCGCCGGCCCGCCTGGTATCGCGAGGGAGGAGTGCCCGACACGCTCGAGGGCCGCTTCGACATGCTCGCGACCATGCTCGCCCTCGTCCTGATCCGGCTGGAATCGGAGGGCGAGCGAGCCCAGGCGCAGTCGGTGGCGCTGACCGAGATCTTCATCGACGACATGGACGGCACCCTCCGCCAGATCGGGATCGGCGATTTCGTCGTCGGCAAGCATGTCGGCAAGCTGGTCGGGGCGCTCGGCGGCCGGCTCGGCGCTTTTCGCGAAGCCCTGGCCGAGGCGGCTCCGCTGGAGCCGGCGCTCAGGCGCAACATCTGGCGCGACGGGCCGGCGGACGACGCGCAGGTCGAGTTCGTGGCGGGCCGCCTCCGCCGCTTCCACGCCGGCCTCTCGGCGACCGCCATGGAACCCCTGCTCGCGGGAAAGCTTCCGGCCCTATGAACGAGTTCAGCCGCCCCTATCGTCTGGAATCCCTTTCCGCTGAGCCGCTCCAAGTCGAGATCGAGGCAGGCCCTGCCGAGCGCGAGGCCTTGGCCCGCCGCTTCGAGCTTGTCTCCCTCGACGCGCTGAGCGCTCGGGTCGTGCTCGTGGGGAGCGGCGGGACCGTATCCGCCATGGGCACGCTCCGCGCCCGGGTGACGCAGAGCTGCGTCGCCACGGCTGAGCCCGTCGGGGCGCCGGTCCAGGAGGAATTCCGAATCGAGTTCCGGCCGCTGCCGGCGGACGGACGCCCCGACGAGGAGATCGAGCTTGGCGAGGGCGAGCTCGACGTCGTCTTTTACGAAGGCGGTTCGATCGACCTCGGCGAAGCGGTCGCACAGACCTTGCTGCTCGCCCTCGACCCCTATCCCCGCTCCCCCGCCGCCGAGGCCGCCCTCAGGGAGGCGGGCGTGAAGAGCGAGGAGGAGGCGCGGGCGGAATCGAGCCCGTTCGCGGCGCTGGCGGCTCTGAAAGCCAAGCTGGGGTAGCCCGTCGCCCCAGCCAGGGCTGGGGCCCCGGCGGGTGAAGAACGCAGGCGCTTTTCACCCGCGGGATCCCAGCCTCCGCTGGGGTGACGCTTAGCGTCAGAACGGGACGTCGTCGTCCAGGTCGCTGTCGAAGGCGGGCGCGGGCCGCGATTGCGGGCGGGATCCGCCGCCGCCGCTGCCGCCGAAGCCCGAGCTGCCGCCGTCATAATCGCCGCCGCCGAAATCCTGGCCGCCGCCGCCGCCGCCGCCGCCGCGGCTGTCGAGAAGGACGAGCTCGCCTCGGAAGCGCTGGAGCACGATCTCGGTGGAATAGCGGTCGGCGCCGGACTGGTCGGTCCATTTGCGGGTCTGGATCTGGCCCTCGAGATAGACTTTCGAGCCCTTGCGGAGATAGGATTTGGCTACCCGGCCGAGATTCTCGTTGAAGATGACGACGCGGTGCCATTCCGTCCGCTCCTGGCGGTTGCCGTCCTTGTCCTTCCAATTCTCGGAGGTCGCGACGCGCAGGTTCACCACCTCGCCGCCATTGTTGAGCGAGCGGCTCTCGGGGTCGTCGCCGAGATTTCCGACCAATATGACCTTGTTGACGCCCGCCATGACTCTTCCTTCCGTACGTTTCGGGTTCGCCGCGGACGATAAGCGAGGCGGTTGAGCCGCGCTATCGGATTTCAGGAATTATCCCCAGCTTAGGCCGCTGCCAGCCGCTGACCGCCCCGCCGATTCCGGCCGAAGCCGATCAGCAGGATCGCCAGCGTCGCCGCTTGGGCCAGCAGCCCTTCCAGCGACGGATACAGGCCCAGTATCTCGACCCTCGGCGCCCAGCCCAGCGGCGTGACGCCGATCATCCCAGCTTCCTGGAGCGCCGCCACGCCCTTGCCCGCGAGAACCACGGCGAGGACCGCAATCAGCGCCGAGCTGTAGGCGAAGAATTTGGCGATCGGCAGCTTCCGGCTGAAGCGGAACATCAGGACCGCGATCACCACCAGCAGGGCCGCCGCCGTCGCCGCCCCGCCGATCAGAGGCGCCAGCCGCCCCTCGGCCGACAAGGCCGTGAAGAACAGGATCGTCTCGAACACCTCGCGATAGACGGCGATGAAGGCGAGCAGGAACAGGAACCAGGCGGACTTCCTCGACAAGGCCTGGCCGACCTTCTCGCGGATGTAACGCTGCCATTCGTCGGCCTGCGCCTTGCCGTGCATCCAGATGCCGACGAACAGCAGGATCACGGCCGCGATGATCGAGCCGAAGCCTTCGGTCAGCTCCCGGCTGGCGCCGCTGATCGAGACCAGATGGGTCGCCGCCCACCAGGTGGCGAGGCCGGCGACGAGGGCGGTGACCCAGCCCCAATGGACCGGGCGGACCATCTCGGCACGATCCGCCTTACGGAGGAAGGCTAGCATCGCCACGACGATCAGCAGGGCCTCCAGCCCCTCGCGAAGCAGGATGGTGAAGGCGCCCAGGAAGGTCGAGGCGGCGCTGCCCTGGTCGGGAGCCAGAGCCCGCTCGGTCTCGTCGAACAGGGCGTCCAGCGCGGCGACGCGCTCGCGAACCACGGCCGGGTCCTCGGCTCCGGCGATGGCGGCGCGGAGCTCGGCCATGGCCCGCTCGACCCGCGCCATCAGCCCGGCGTTGCGGGACGCGAGCATCGGCTCGACCGGCTCGAACCCGTCCAGATAAGCGGAAAGAGCAAGCTCGGTGGCGCCCTTGCGGTCGCCTTTCTCATAGGCGGCGAGGCTCTGGCGGAGGCGCTCGCGGGCGACGGCGAGGGTGGAGCCGCCGGACTGCGCGGCCGCATCGGGGTTGCTCCGGAGGAAAGCGATCAGCGCCGGCGCCTTTTCCGGCCCGACCTTCGCGGCGAGCGCTGTCTCGCTCAGCCCGACCACGGCCGCCGGGTCCGGGACGAGCGCCCGCACGCTCGAATCCCCTTCCCAGATCCGCCGGCCCTGCTCGGCCAGCGATCCGGGATATGCGAAGCGGCCGGCGGCGAAGGCCAGAGCCCATTTATCCCCTTCCGGCAGATGGCCGAAGCTCGTCATCGCCGTGCCTTCGAGCCCCTGGTCGATCACCTGGTAGAGCGCGAACAGGCTTCGCTCCCGAGCCCGCTCCCGATCGGTAAAGGCGATGGGCGGCGGATCCATGCCTACCGCGAGCGGGGTCTTGGCATCCCCCGCCTCGCCGTGACAGCTGGCGCAATTCTGTGCGTAGAGCGCCTGGCCCCGCGCCAGGTCCGGCATCCGGCGCGGGGCAAGCGGCACCGGATAGGCGGCGATCAGCCGGGCGGCGAGGGCGCGCGCCTGCTTCTCGATCTGCGGCG
Source organism: Allosphingosinicella sp. (assembly GCA_036399975.1). Lineage (GTDB taxonomy): Bacteria > Pseudomonadota > Alphaproteobacteria > Sphingomonadales > Sphingomonadaceae > Allosphingosinicella. The sequence goes on along the minus strand of DASWLZ010000033.1, from coordinate 7,343 downwards.
GATCGCCCTTGCGCTCAACCGAGGCCTGCAAGGCTCGGGCGCCGGCGACGAGCGTCTTCTTCGCCGGCCTCTCGGGAAGAGCGAGGAGCCGCTGGCTCACCGAGGCGGTGAACTCGGCCATCTCCTTATACTCGCCCTCGTTGACGACTCGGCCGTCGCGGACCGCCTCGCGATAGTCGACTGCGACATAGTCGAGCAGGCGCCAGGTCGTCGCGACCTCGGCATTCTGGGCGGTGGCGGGCGCCGACCCGAGGAAGGCGAAAAGGCACAGGAGCAGGGGCGCGAAGCGGCGAAGCATGGGGCTTGGGCTAATCCAGTTGCAATTGATTATCAATAACGATTGGAAATGGGGCAGGTCGGGACACTTCCAGTATGTGCCGACTGCCTCTAGGCTGGCGAAAAAGGGATGGATGCCAATGACGCCACGCCTGTCGACCCTGCTCGCCGCAGCCCTGATTTCCACCGCCGCCGCCGCCCCGGCGCAGAGCCCGGAGCAGAGGGCGGAGCGGGTGCTTTCGAAAACCCCGGTGATCGATGGTCATAACGATCTCCCTTGGGAGATTCGCGAGAATTACGACTTCTGGCGCAAGCCGCTCGACCTCGCCTCCGACACATCGAGGCTGGAAAAGCGGCTCCAGACTGACCTTCCGCGACTGGCGAGGGGCCGGGTCGGAGCGCAATTCTGGTCGGTCTGGATCCCCGCCGACCTCAAGGGCGACGAGGCGATCAGGGTCACTGTCGAGCAGATCGACATCGTCCACCGGATGGTCGAGCGCTATCCGCGCCGGCTGGAGATGGCTTCGACCTCGGCCGACATCCGCCGGATCCAGAAAGCCGGCCCGATCGCGTCGCTGATCGGGATCGAGGGCGGACACCAGATCGGCAACTCGCCCGCGGCCCTTCGCCAGTTTCACTCGCTGGGCGCGCGCTACATGACTTTGACCCATTCGAAGAACAACGACTGGGCCGATTCGGCGACGGACGACCCGGTCCATGACGGACTGACTCCGTTCGGCAAGGCGATCGTCGGCGAGATGAACCGGCTCGGCATGATGGTCGACCTCAGCCATGTCTCGCCCAAGACGATGCACGACGTGCTGACCGCCACCAAAGCGCCGGTGATCTTCTCCCATTCCAACGCCCGGGCGCTGATGGACCATGCCCGCAACGTCCCCGACGATGTCCTGAAGCGACTGCCCGCCAATGGAGGCGTGGTGATGGTGAATTTCTTCCCCGGCTTCCTCTCCGAGCCCTACCGGCGCCGGGCCGCGGCGCGCGACGCCGAGGACGCCCGGCTGAAGAACCTCTATTCCGGCCAGCCGGAGCGGCGGGCGGCGGCGCTCGCGGCGTGGGACCAGACCAATCCCGCGGTCGTGGTCCCGCTCGGCGTGGTGGCCGACCATATCGAGCATGTCCGCAAGGTCGCCGGGGCCGATCATGTCGGGATCGGGTCGGATTTCGACGGCATCGGCGGCGCCGCCCCGAGCGGCCTCGAGGGGGTCGAGACCTACCCCGCGCTGTTCGCCGAGCTGGCCCGCCGCGGCTGGAGCGACTCCGATCTCGCCAAGCTAGCGGGGGGCAATCTGCTGAGGGCGATGGAGGGGGCGGAGCGCGTCGCGGCGCAGTTGCGCTCGCAACCGCCGCTGATCGCCACGATCGAAGCGCTGGACAAGCCGAGGTAACTCCCCTCCCTTTCAGGGAGGGGGAGGATCAAGGCACCAGCGTGGGCGCCGTATTCACCGGCCCCGCCAGCTCCGCCTCGCCCTCCTCGGGCAGCACCTCTCCGTCGAGGGCCAGAGGGGCTCCGATCCAGACCGCGTCGAGCAGGTGGTCGCGCTTCTGGTTGGTCGTGTTGGGGTGGATGAGGATCGAGAGCCCGCGATTGTTCAGCATCAGCCAGGGCACCAGGGTCGCGAACTGCTCGGGAGCGAAGGCGATCTGGTACATCGCCCGGCTGTGCGGGCCGACCGGGCGGTCCCACACGGTTCCGAGGCGAACCGCGAACCGCTCCCCCGCCGCCTCCCGGATCGCGAGGGCGTCGGCCCGCTGAGCCTCGGGATCGAAATAGATATGGGCGTGGTAGCTCGCGATCTCGGCGATTGGCCGGGTGCCCATTGTCAGACCGCCGGGTAGCGCAGCCGGCCCAGGAAGCGGCTGAGCGACGGCAGGCGGTCGCGATTGCCGCGCCACTGCGCCTTCACCTTCTCGAAGCGCATGACGTCGTCGATCCGGCGGGCGAGGAAGGCCCGGGTCGAGGCGAGCCCCTCGCTGGTGTCGTCGAGGTAGACGAGGCTGGTCGAGCCGTAGACGCCCATCAATATGGCGCGCTTCGAATAATGGTTGAAGTCGGTCGCCTTATCGCCGGCGATCCGCCACATCCGGTCGGCGGCCCGCCAGCCGAGTCGGCCGGCCAGCGCCAGATTCTGCGGCTGGGCGAGGATGGCGAGCGCCCGGCGAAGCGCCTCCTTGTGCGGGTTGATCACCTCGAGCCGGTAGAGGACCAGCTGGCCGATCCGCTCCCTTATCTTCATCGCCTCGATCTTCTCGAGCGGGAAGTGGGCCGCCATCGCCCGGTCGATCGCGTCGAACCAGGCGTCGACCATCTGGGTCGCGCCCTCCGGGAAGGCGAGCCGGGCCCGCGGCGCGGGCACCCCCAGCTCGGCCGCGGCCATGGCCAGCGCCTTGTCGCTCCATCCGTCGAACACGGCGTTGGCGGGGATGAGCGGCGCCAGCGCCATTCGCAGCTCGTCGAGAGTCATCTCGTTCGGGGCGATATCGGGCATGGGGGAGTCAATGATCCTGTGCGGTGATGGATGCAAGAGACCACACCCTCTCCCGTCATTGCGAGGAGCGGAGCGACGAAGCAATCCAGCCGCGGCGCTTACGACAGGCTCAGCGCTGGATTGCTTCGCTACGCTCGCAATGACGGCGGCGGAGACCCCTTCTCCGGCAGCCTGATCAGCACCAGCGCCACCGCGATCAGAACCGCTCCGGCCGCGTCGGCGAGGCTGAAGGTCTCGCCATAAGCGAAGCGGCCGATCACCGCTCCGGCGGCGGGCTGGGCGAGCAGGCCGAGGCCGATGACCACCGGCGACAGATAGCCGACCGCGTAGACCAGCAGACCCTGGCCGAGCACCTGGCTTCCGAAGGAGAGGATGAGGAGCGGCGTCCAGTCGCTCGGCATCACTTTCTGGCCGAGCGCCAGCGAGAGCAAGAGGAGGGGGAGGGCGCCCGCCGCGGTGGCGATGGCGAGCACCGGCCACGGCGCCATCGTCCTCCGCGCCCGGTCCACCGCCAGCAGGTAGCCGGTATAGAGAAGCCCGGCGGCCAGGGCGAAGAGGTCGCCCCGGAAGTTCCTTGGCGAAAGCTCGTAGCTCGATCCCATCAGCAGGGCCGTGCCCGCCGCCGCCAGGAGCAGGGCGACCGCCTGCACGGCGCGGGGCAGGCGCCGAAGCAGGACGAAGCCGTAGACGACGAGGACAAAGCTCGAGGCGTTTCCGAACAGGCTCGCATTGGCGAGCTTGGTCAGGCCGATTCCGACATGCCAGGCGGCGAGATCGACGGCGAGGAAGATGCCCCCGGCGGCGACCAAACCGACCAGGGCCCAGGACGGCGGCTCCCGGCCCGATTGCTGCCGCCACGCCAGCAGGGCGAGAAGGGGGATGGCCAGGGCCAGCCGCCAGAAGCCCGAGGCGACCGGCCCGACGTCGGTCAGTCGGACCATCCAGGGCCCGAGCGCCAGGATGAGGTTGCCGAGGATCAACGCCGGGAAGGCGAATCGCCCCGCGGCTGCGGCGGATGATCGAGGTTGCTGCATTGTCGCTTCCGCGCCGCTAGGGGTCGCCGCTCCTCCCCGTCAAGGAATGGTGATGCCGACCCTCTTCGACCCGATCCAGCTGGGGGCCGTGCTCTGCCCCAATCGAATCGTCATGGCCCCTCTCACCCGCGGCCGGGCGACCCGGGACCATGTGCCGACCGGCCTGATGGTGGAATATTATCGCCAGCGCTCGAGCGCGGGGCTGATCGTCACCGAGGCGACGGGGATGAGCCGCCAGGGCCTCGGCTGGCCCTATGCGCCGGGGATCTGGACGGAGGAGCAGAGGGAGGCGTGGAAGCCGGTGGTCGAGGCGGTGCACGAGGCGGGCGGGCGGATCTTCTGCCAGCTGTGGCACATGGGCCGGGTCGTCCATCCGAGCTTCCTCGGCGGCGCGCAGCCCGTCTCCGCCTCCGCCACCACCGCGCCCCACAAGGCCCATACCTACGAGGGGCGGCAGCCTTACGCCGAGGCGCGGCCGCTCCGCGCCGACGAGATCCCGGCTCTGCTCGACGATTATGCCCGAGCCGCCGCTTATGCGATCGCCGCCGGCTTCGACGGGGTCCAGCTTCACGCGGCCAATGGCTATCTGATCGACCAGTTCCTGCGGGACGGCACCAATTTGCGGGACGACGATTACGGTGGAGCGGTCGAGAACCGGGTCCGGCTTCTCGCCGAGGCGACGCAGGCGATCGCCGACATGGTCGGGCCCGAGCGGACGGCGGTTCGCCTCTCGCCCAACAGCGAGACCCAAGGCTGCGAGGACAGCGATCCCGAGACCCTGTTCACCGCCGCTGCGGCGGCCCTCGCGGAGATCGGGATCGCCTTTGTCGAGCTGCGCGAGCCGGGCCCCGAGGGGACGTTCGGCAAATCCGACGTCCCGCCCGTCGCCCCCGCCATCCGCAAGGTCTTCAAGGCGCCCTTGATCCTCAATTCCGATTTCAACCTGGAGCGGGCCGAGGCCGCGCTCGAGGAGGAGCAAGCGGACGCGATCAGCTTCGGGCGGCCGTTCATCTCCAATCCGGATCTTCCGGCGCGGCTTCGCGGCCGCCTGGAGCTCGCCCCCGACGTGATGGCCACCTGGTACAGCCAGGGCCCGGAAGGCTATACCGATTATCCGGAGGCGGAGGCCGCAGCCGCGTGAGCGAGGCGGAGGCGCCGGGCTGCTTCCTGTGCGGCCGTCCGCTCGGCACCCGGGTGGAATGGCACCACCCGGTGCCGAAGAGCAAGGGCGGCCGCGAGACGGTGCCCGTCCATCCCGTCTGCCACCGCGCCATCCACCGGGCGCTGGACAACAAGGCGCTGGCCAGGGACTATGCGACCGTGGCGGCCCTTCGCTCGCATCCGGAGCTGGCGCGGTTCATCGCCTGGGTGGAGCGCAAGGACCCGGATTTCCACGTGCCGACCAGGCGAGGGGGAAAGTGACGATCCGCCGGGGTCTCAGGCGCGTGTTCCTGGTCGCCGCGCTCGCCGGCGCGCTCCTCCTCCTGTGGTGCTACGGGACGGCGGTGTGGGACCCGGCGGTTCGAACGACCACGGTCGCAATCGCCGGCTGGCCGGCGGGAGCGCCTTCGCTCCGGCTCGTGCTCATCGCCGACGTTCACGTCGCCGGGCCGGACATGCCGCCGGCGCGGCTTCGCCGGATCGTGGGCCAGATCAACCGGCTCTCGCCCGACATCGTCCTCGTCGCGGGCGACCTCGTCTCCGACAAGCGGGCGGCGACCCGCTATTATTCCCACGCGGAGGCGGTCGAGCCGCTGGCCGCGCTCCGTCCGCGGCTCGCCACCCTCGCCGTGCTCGGCAACCACGACCATTGGCGCGACGCCGGCGCCGCCCGCCGGGCGCTCGACCGGGCCGGGATCCGCCTGTTGTCCAACCAGGCGGTGCAGGTGGGGCCGGTCGCGATCGGAGGGCTGGACGACGATTTCACCGGCCGCGCCGACGTACCGGCCACTCTTGCCGCCCTGAGCCGGCTCAGTGGCGCGAAGCTTCTGCTCAGCCACAGCCCGGACCCCTTCCCCGGCGTGGGATCCGACATAGATCTGATGCTGGCGGGCCACACCCATTGCGGCCAGATCGCTCCGCCGTTGATCGGGCCGATCTCGACGATGTCCAGATACGGCCGCCGCTATGCCTGCGGCCTGGTGCGGGAAGGGGGCAAGACCCTGGTCGTTTCGTCCGGCCTCGGGACCAGCGTCCTGCCGCTTCGGCTCGGGCCGGTCCCGGACCTTTGGCTGATCGAGCTCGGCCCGGCGGACGTCAGACCAGCCGAAGGGCGCTGACGGCGACGAACAGGCCGATCGCCAGGAACAAGGCGCCCAGCGCGATCCTCAGCCCCTTGAGCGGCGCCGCTTCGGCGAGCCGGTCTCCCATCACCGCCGCGGGAAGGCTCGCCGCCATGATCCCGGCCGTGGCGCCCGCCGCCGCGAGGGCGAAGGAATCGAACTGGGCGGCGAGGGCGAAGGTGAGGAACTGGGTCTTGTCGCCGAACTCGAGCACGAAGAAGGAGGCGGCGGTGACGAGGAAGGGGCCGGCCCGGGAGGTGCCGGCCGATTGATAGGGCTTGGGCCGGATCAGCCCGGCCACCCCGGCGAAGACGAGCGCGACGGCGACCAGCAGCGACGCCGCCCGGGGCACGATCATGTCGTGGACGAAGGTCCCTCCGAAGGCGGCGATCAGGCTGTTGGCGAGCGCGGCGACCAGCGCTCCGGCGAGGATCGGCAAGGGCCGGCGGTAGCGGACCGCGAGCGCGATGACGAGGAGCTGGGTCTTGTCGCCCCATTCGCCGAGCGCGGCGGCGACGAAGCTGGTGAGGAGCGCGTCCAAAGGCTCAGGCGCCCAACACGGCTCAGGCGCAAAGCCGGACCGAGACGGAGGCGAGCATCGCTTCGGCCGCGCCCTCGTCCATGGCCTCGCAGCCGATCGCGTCCTGCAGCCGCCCGAGATAGAGGGCGCGCGGGCAGGCGCCGCGGTCCTCCGCGACGGCTCGCTCGAGCGCTTCGGCGACCCGGACCACCGGGGTCAGGCCATAGGCCGCGGCGAGATGGCGGATCCCGCTTACGCTCTCGTTGAAGTCGCGCCCCGACAGGCGCCGGGCCGCCAGCTGAAGGCTCGCCAGCCGCTCGCAGAGCTCGGCCCTGACCAGCATCATTCCGTCCGCTTCAGCCCGCATCGTTCAGCTCCCCTCGTGGGTCCGAAGCGACGATGCGCCGATATGGTTACCGCTTCGTTAAAGCCGGACGGTTCGCCGCGGGGGGAATGCGGCACGCCCCGGGGGCGGAGGAAGGGCATACGCCGCCCTGGCCTTGACATCCTCGCCGCTTCGCGGCAGAGGCGGCCGGGCATGTGAGCGGCGGGGACGCCGCTTTATTTTTTTACGAAACCCGTTTTTTGAGAGGCTGTCATGGCCAAGCCGACCACGGTCAAGATCAAGCTCGTCAGCACCGCCGACACCGGCTTCTATTATGTGACGAAGAAGAATCCCCGGAACATCACCGAGAAGATGACCTTCCGGAAGTACGATCCGGTC
>DASWLZ010000032.1:0-29406 GCA_036399975.1 Allosphingosinicella sp. | reverse complement strand
CTCGCCGGCGATCTTGACGGCGAGCGGCTCGGGGCGGAGGCGGGCGCCGAGGCAGGTCTCGCAGGGGGCGGCGGACTGATATTTGGCCAGCTCCTCGCGCATCCAGGCGCTCTCGGTCTGGAGCATCCGGCGGTTGAGGTTGCCGATCACGCCCTCGAAGGGCTTGCGGACGTCGTAGCTGCGCTTGCCGTCGATGAAGCGGAGGGTGACGGGTTTGCCCTCGGTTCCGAACAGGATCATCCGGCGGATCTCGTCGGGGAGGTCGTTCCACGGCGTCTCGAGGCTGAAATCGAACTCGCGGGCGAGGCTGCCGAGGACCTGCATGTAATAGGGGCTGGGCGGGTTCGACTTGGCCCAGGGGACGATGGCGCCGCGCTTGATCGAGAGGTTCTCGTTGGGGACGACGAGCTCGGGGTCGAACAGGAGCTTCTCGCCGAGGCCGTCGCAGGCGGGGCAGGCGCCCTGGGGGGCGTTGAAGCTGAACAGGCGCGGCTCGATCTCGGCGATGGTGAAGCCGGAGACGGGGCAGGCGAATTTTTCGCTGAAGACGAGGCGGCCGGAGGGGGCGTTGTCGGAGAGAATAGCCCTCTCCCCCTGGGGGAGAGGGTTGGGTGAGGGGGTTCGGCGTCCGCGGCTACCCTCGGACTCAGTGCCCCCTCCCCCTGCCCCCTCCCCGCCGGGGAGGGGGGAAGGATCCGCCGGATCCAGGTAAACCAGGCCCTCGGCGAGCTTGAGCGCCGTCTCGAGGCTGTCGGCCAGGCGGGTCTCGACGCCCTCCTTCACGGCGAAGCGGTCGACCACCACCTCGATGTCGTGCTTGTACTTCTTGTCGAGGGCGGGGGCGTCCTCGATCGGGTAGAGCGTGCCGTCGATCCGGACCCGGGCAAAGCCGGCCTTCTGCCACTCGGCAAGCTCCTTCCTGTACTCGCCCTTGCGGCCGCGCACGACGGGGGCGAGGAGGTAGAGGCGGGTGCCTTCGGGAAGGGCCATGACGCGGTCGACCATCTGGCTGACGGTCTGGGCGGAGATGGGGAGGCCGGTGGCGGGGGAGTAGGGCACTCCGACGCGCGCCCAGAGCAGGCGCATGTAATCGTAGATCTCGGTGACGGTGGCGACCGTGGAGCGCGGGTTGCGGCTGGTCGTCTTCTGCTCGATCGAGATGGCGGGGGAGAGGCCCTCGATATGGTCGACATCGGGCTTCTGCATCATCTCGAGGAACTGGCGCGCATAGGCGCTGAGCGACTCGACGTAGCGGCGCTGACCCTCCGCGTAGATGGTGTCGAAGGCGAGCGAGGATTTCCCGCTGCCGGAGAGGCCGGTGATGACCGTCAGCGTCTCGCGCGGGATGTCCACGTCGACATTCTTGAGATTGTGCTCGCGCGCGCCGCGGACGGAGAGATGAGTCAGCATCGGGTAGGCCTGTTCCAGCTATGTTCTGTGGCTAACGGAGTGGGTGCGCGGCGTCAACGCGGGCAGGGGCGACATGGGTGCCCGATGCGCGGAAGGCAAGCGCCGGCGCCATTCCGCCAGAATGGAGCAATCCCAGCTTTGCGTCGCCGCCGCTTGGTGTAGACTGGCGCAAGGCCGGGGGCGGCCGGGCGGGGGCGCGACGTGGATCGGAAATCCGGCACTGACGGCATAGGGAGACTCGAGCCTATCGAGGTTCGGCTGCTGGACGCGGTGGAAAGCGGACGGCCGCTGGTTCCGACGGCGGCGGAGAGGTCGGGACTCCATACGATACGCGCCGAGTTCATCCGGGCGATCCTCCTGGGCACGGAATTGAAGGTCGCGGCCGGGCCGTGGCGGCGCAGGCCGGCGGCTCCGACCCGCTACGGCATCCGAATCCGCTGGCATGAGTCGTCGCCCGACCAGGGCCCCCTCCTGCTCATAGAAGGCGAGCTGGACCTTCGGGACATCGCGCCCGGCGAGGGCGGGTTCCTTCCCCCGCTCGAGTTCCAGGGCTGCCGGTTCGACGGAGGGATCCAGCTCTCCGGGGCCTACATCCAGTCGCTCTGCATGTCGCATTGCCGCTTCGCCTCGCTGCGGGCGGAAAGCTCGCGCTTCGCCGGAAGCGTCCGGATCCGCCACTGCGGACCGCTCACACCCGAGGCGAGACTGGATTTCGGCGCCAGCGACTTCATCGGATGGACCCGCGGCGGCGATTTCTCGAAGCGCACCGTGGATGGGGAAGTGGCCTTCGCCGAATTTCCCGCCCGGCTCGGCCCGAAGGGTCAGGACCAACCCATGCCGCCCGACTTCCCCGACGTGGCGGACGACGAAGCCCGATGCGAGATATCGTTCCGGGCGGCGGCCATCGGAGCGGGGTTGGAGATCGAGAAGTGCAACCTTCGGGCGCGACGGATTGCGCCCCTCACCCACACCCGAAGCATGCGCGACGTCAGCGCTCTCGAGCTGAGCCATGCCCATGTGCGCGACCGCGTCGAGCTGATCCGCTCGACCTTCGTCGGCGGAGCGAGGTTCGTCAGCGCCGAGATCGGGGACGACCTCTGGATATTAGGCGGCAAGTTCCTGGGCCAGGCCCATCGCTACGCCCTCGATCTGCAATTCGCTCGGATCGCGGGCCAGCTCGGAGTGAAAGGCGACAATGCCGTGGGGTCGGAAAGGGAGGGGCGCGACAACGCCTTCTTCCCCGTCGTGGTCATCGGCCAATTATCCGCGATCGGGATGTCCGCGGGCGAGGTATGGATCGCCGGGGGCTTCTTCCACGGCCAGGACAATGACGAGCAAGGTGCTGCGCCGACGCTGAATTTCTCAAAGGCCGACATCAAACGCACGTTCAAGCTGGGCCTCTATCACCCGCATTATATCGAGCTCGAAAACCGCCGGGGGGACCGCGTGTATGTGCATGGCGAGCTGTGCCTGATCGCCACCAACATCGGCAAGAACCTGGAGATACACGGCGCGCAAGCAGGCAACGTCTGGAAGGACCTGGGCCTCGGCGCGGAATATCACGCCTTCTTCACCAGCGGTTATTGCAGCCACCGGCTGTTCAAGGTCGGAGCCGCGGCGATCAAGGTGGACCGTCGGCTGAACATCACGCACTCCGGGCTGTGCGCGGGCACCGATCACCTCCCCGGAACGGAGGCCCATGAGCTTTCCTCGGGCGGCTGGTCGGCGACGAGCGCCATCGACCTGTTCAAGGCGACGATCGGGACCGGGGTGAAGATCACGTCGGATTGCGATTGCGACGGCGCGGTTCGGCTGAACAGCTGCGTGATCGGGCGGGAAGCGATCATCGGGTGCCGGATCATCAACGCGCCGCCGGCGCATAAGGGCCGGGACCGTGGCGTGATCCCATGGCTGCTCGACATGCGCGAGAGCGTCATCAACGGGCATCTGAAAATAGGGCGGCGAACTTCCGATGGAGATGCGGTCACCATCTCCGGAGGGATCACGCTGGAGAGCGCGAAGGTCCAGGGCAATGCAGCCCTGAGGCGCCTGACTCTGGTCCTGGACGGCTTCCCGATTCCCGAGGAGGGTGAGCCACCGAACGACCGGGAACGGACGGCCCTCAACCTTCGCGACTTCGTCTGCGGCTCGGAACTCGAAGTGCATCGCCTCCGATGGGTGCTTCCCGAGCTCAGCGCTCCGGAGCGGGAGGTGCTTGCCTCATCGCGAACGCCGAGACGATGGTGGCATTCGCAGAGGAATGCTTTTTTCGACATCGAGAACAGCTGGCACGCGTTCCTCGACCTGCGAGGCTTCCGCTGCGGTCTGCTGAGCGACGATTTCGGCGACGGGTGGGGGCTGAGCTATCGTTTGCGGCTGCGCCTGGCCAGCATGCGTATCGGAGAGGTGGAGGCGGGAAGCGACGACCGGGTCGAGACCCGGCTTCGCTGGCTCAATTACCAGAACCGCAAGCAACGCGTGATCGAGCCCGCACCGTACTCACCGGGGGGCGAGCCGGACTCCTCGCCGCTGCCGGCAGAGGGACCGGCGAAGCCCTGGTACAGGGAGTGGGTTGGGCTCTGGGAGCGTCATCACTGCTCCCGAGGAGACGATTTCGTCCGCCACGCCTACGACGTCATCGCCCAGGCCACCGGCCGGGCGGGGGAAGAACGCGCGGCCGAGGAGATCACCGTCGAAAGGAAGAACATCCAGGCGACGCTTCGCTTCTCCCGCGCCTGGTCGAACGCCTGGAACCGGGGGACCCTCATCAGGCGCGGGATCGCCGCGACGCTCGTGGTCGCGACTTTCAGTGGCCTGTCCTGGCTCGGCGAGCTCGGCGTGAGGACTAGCTCGATCCTTGGGCTGGTCGGCCTCGTGACCATTCTCCTCGCGTGGCCGGCGGTACTTGCCCTTCTTCAGCTCATCGCCCGCTATGCGTTTCGCTACGGCTTCTCGCCGGACCGGGCGGGGCTGGTTCTCGCCGGATGCATCGTCGTCGGAGCGATCGGAGTCCATTATGCGCGCTACGGCGGGTGGACCTCCATCCGCTACTGGGAGCAGCAGACCGCGAACGGGACGAAGCATCTGCATTCCGACATCGTGCTGGTCCTGGACGTGCCTTACGCTCCGGCGCAGGCTCAGGCGACGGCCTATTCGAGCGCCGGGGGCGGACTCCTGTCGCTCGAGCCGGCGGGGAAGTTGCAGATGGAGCGCGGCGGCGGAACCCGTTACGAAACCAAGCTCGCCTTCGTGGAGCCGAGCCCGTGCAATCTGGACGTAAGCAGCGTCCTCTACGCCGCCGACGTGTTCATCCCGGTCCTCGACCTGGACCAGGAAAGCCGCTGTTCGATCCGTCACGCCGATCCCCATAGCGGGAGAGAATATACCGGCTGGCGGTTCCTCAAGGCGATCTACGAACTCCTCGGGTGGATCGTCACCTCGCTGGTGATCCTGGTCCTGAGCGGCGTGATGCGGCGCGACCTCGAAAGGCGATCGAACTCCGAAGGCCCGGCCGAGGCGATGGAATAAGCGGCGACTGCCGTCGACCTGGGGCCGCTACGGTGAGACCAAAAGGCGGCCGCGGGGTGACGCGGCGATTCGCCTGCGCTAGTCTCGCTCCGAGCCGGAGGGGGATGAGATGCGCCTGCTTGTGATCCTGACGATTGCCATTCTCGCCGCATCGGCGGCGGAAGCGAAGGAGGTTCGCCGCCTCGGCCCCGCGGAATCGCCGATCGCGTCCTCGACGGAGGTGCCTTCGGGGAGCCGCCTCGTCTACATCAGCGGCACCGTTCCCGACGCGGTCGATCCCTCCGCTCCGGCGGGCTCGGTGCAACGCTACGGCGACACCGCCGCGCAGACCCGCTCCGTCCTCCGCAAGATCGAGGCCCAGCTCAGGCAGCACGGCATGGGGCTTGGCGACATCGTCATGATGCGGGTCTTCCTGATCGCGCCTCCGGGCCAGTCGCGGATGGATTTCGGCGGGATGATGACGGCCTATCGCGAGTTTTTCGGGACGGCCGCGCAGCCGAGCAAGCCGGCGCGGTCGACGCTTCAGGCGTCGGGGCTCGTCGATCCCGGCTGGCTGGTCGAGATCGAGGCGACGGCGGCCAAGGCCAAGGGGCGGTGAGCCTCACGCGGCGCGCTCTGCTCGAGCGGCTCGGGGTCGCCGGCGGCGCCGGCGCCGTCTACCTCGGGATGCAGGCCATGGGGCTGCTGAACGCGCCTCCCGCGGCCGCCGAGCCGTTCGAGCTCGCGCCGGCGCCGGGGAAAGGGCGCTCGGTGGTCGTCCTGGGCGCCGGGATCGCCGGGCTGGTCGCCGCCTACGAGCTTCGGCGGGCGGGTTGGGACGTGACGGTGATCGAGGCCAGCGGCCGGATCGGCGGTCGGGTCTGGACGGTGCGCGGCGGCGAGCGCATTGAGCAGATGGGCCGGCCGGACCAGGTCTGCGGCTTCTCCAAAGGCCTGTACTTCAATGCCGGGGCCGCCCGGATCCCGTCTTCGCATCACACGATCCTGGGCTATGCCAAAACGCTCGGGGTGCCGCTCGAGGTGATGGTCAATTCCAACCGGGCGGCGAAATGGGATTTCAGCGGCCGCAACGTCGCCAACCGCCAGGCGGTCAACGACGTTCGCGGGCGGATCACCGAATTGCTCTCCAAAGCCGTCAGGAAGGGCGCGCTCGACGAGGAGCTGACCGCCGTCGACAAGAGCGTGATGGTCAATTTCCTCGGCGCCTATGGCGGCCTCTCTCGTCCCAATGGCGAATATAAGGGCGACGGCCGCTCCGGCTATTCCGTGCTTCCCGGCGCCTATGGCGAGGCTGGAACGACGGCTCCGGCGATGAAGCTCGAGGACATATTGAAGGAGCGGGGCTGGGTGCTTCCGCTCCTGTTCGAGGAGATATTCGACCAGCAGGCGCCGATGTTCCAGCCGGTCGGCGGAATGGACCGGATCGCCCGGGCGCTCTACGACGAGGTCAGGCCGGCGGTCCGGCTGCGCACCCCGGTGACGGCGATCCGGCGGATCGGGGACCGGGTGCGGATCGAGCATGGCGCCGGCAGGACCGACGCCGATTACTGCATCTGCACCCTGGGCGTGAACCTGCTGGCGAGAATCCCCAGCGACTTCTCCGCCGCCAAGCAGGCGGCGATGAAGGACATGGCCTATGTGCCGGCGGTGAAGGTCGCGTTCGAGGCGCGGCGTTTCTGGGAGGATGAGGGCGTCTATGGCGGGGTCGGCTGGACCGACGCCTTGTCGGAGAACGTGCTCTACCCCTCCGGCGGGTGGCATGGCGACAAGGGGGTCCTGGTCGGCGCCTATGTCGCCGGCTGGACCGGCCGGGACCATCCCGAGAAGTTCACCGCGCTCAGCCACGAGGAGCGCTTCCGGATCAGCCGCGAGGCGATCGGGCGGATGCATCCGGGAAAGGCGGGCGAGCTGGCCCGCCCGGTGACGGTGGCCTGGGGGCTGACCCGCTGGGCGGAGGGCGTCGGGCCGGGCAACCCGGCCTGGTTCGAGAGCCCACGGCCGCCGGTCTATGCCGAGCTGTACAAGCCCGAGGGGCCGATCTTCTTCGCCGGCGAGCATCTGAGCTACGTCCAGTTCTGGCAGGAGGGGGCGGCGCTTTCGTCGCACTCGGCTATGAAGGCGATGCAGGCGCTGGCATCCGAGCGGGCGCTGACCGGTGGAGCGACGAAGCGGGGCGAGGCCAGCTGAACGAGGCAAGGGAGCGGGACATGCGCAAGACGGCGTGGGCGACGATGACGACGATTCTGGCCCTGGCGGTCGCTCCGGCGGCGGCGAAAGCCCCGGCGGCCGGGCCCGCCGACGTGGCGGCCGCGGTGGCGGCGCCGGGACGCCCCAAGGCGGCGACGGACCTGGACGAGGTCAGGAAGCCGGCCGAGGTGCTTCGCTTCATGGGCCTGAAGAAAGGCGACCGGGTCCTCGATTACTTCACCGGCACCGGCTATTATGCCGAGATCGCGGCCAAAGCGGTGGGCCCCAAGGGGCATGTCGTCGGCTGGAACTCGGCCTCGTTCGCGCGCCGCGAGCCGGTGGTGAAGGCGCTGGCCGACATCCGCTCGCGCAACCCCAACACCGCTTTCTACTCGAGCCCCTCGACGGCGATCGCCTTCGCTCCGAACAGCTTCGACGTCGCGCTCCTCCACCTCGTCTATCACGACGCTTATTGGGAGAGCGCTCAGTTCGGCCTTCCCAGGATCGATCCCAACACGGTGGTCAGGGCGATCTGGGACGCGGTGAGGCCGGGCGGGACGGTGGCCGTCATCGACCATGCCGCTCCCGCGGGAGGCGACACCCGAGCCGTCGTCGAGAAGCTCCACCGGATCGATCCGGCGGTGGTGCGGGCCGATTTCGAGCGGGCGGGGTTCGTCCTGGAGGCGCAGTCCGACCTGCTTCGGGTGCCGGCGGACGACCTTTCCAAGAACGTCTTCGACCCCTCGATCCGGGGGAGGACGGATCGCTTCGTCTACAGGTTCAGGAAGCCGGCGCGCTGACGATCAGACCGTGTAGCCGATCGCGGCGTAATAGCGCAGGGCGTGGCCGGCGATCAGATCGGCCTTGTCGAGCCCGTTGACGACCCGGCGCGCGCCCCGCCAGTCGCTGACGTCGTCGTGGAGATAATCGGCGAGCGCCCTTCCGGTGAAGGTGCCGAGCAGCGAGCCCTCGACCAGGATCCGGGCGGCGATGCCGGGATCGAGCGCCAGATCCGGGTTGCCGACCAGATCGACTCCCAGGCGCCTGCCCCAGTCGGCATAGTTGCGCCTTCCGGTGAGCTGGACGAAGCCGCGGCCGCGAAACAGGGCGCCGTCGCCGGGGCGGGAGTTGCCGAGGTTCCGGGCGATCCGGGGGTTCCTGCCCGCCGGGGGCGGGTCGTAGCGGCGGGTGAAATAGGCGGTGCCGCCATACTCGCGTATCGGGCGCAAGGTGCGGTCGGTCTCGTGATGGGCGGTGGCGAGCAGATAGGCGAGCCAGCGGTCGTCCTTGACGCCCGGCCGCGCTTCCCAATGATCGATTATGGTGTCGAGGCTGGCCGCCTGCGACCGCTTCAGCGACCCGTCGAAGAGCGCGCCGCGAACCTGCGCGAAGAAGAAGCCGCGATTGATCCTGGCCATCCTCCGTCTCCGGATGTTCATTATTTGTTTCGGAACGTGGCGGGCTTCTTCGACCAAGTCTCCAACTTTCTCGACGAACGGCTCTTGCAACCTGCTACGTTTGTGGCATGCTACAGGTGTAGCAGGAGGAAAGCCGAGTCGTGATGATCGCAAGCCTGCCGCGCCGGGAGCGCGAGATATTCGAGATATTGTGCAGCGCCGGCGAGGCCACGGCCGCCGACGTCCGCCGGGCGATGGCGGACCCGCCGAGCCATTCGGCGGTCAGGACGATGCTGGCGCGGCTCGAGGCGAAGGGGCTGGTCGGCCACCGGGCGGAGGAGCAGACCTACGTCTACCGCAGCGTGCCGCAGCCGGCCAAGGTCCGCGAGACGGCGCTCCGCCAGATGGTCAAAACCTTTTTCGACGGGTCGGCGGCGAGCGCCGCGACGGCCCTTCTGGGACTTTCCCAATCGCTGAAGCCCGAAGAGCTCGACGCGCTTCAACGCGCGATCGACGAGGCAAAGGAGCGCGACCAATGAGCTACGACTTCCTGATCGAGATGGCGTGGAAATCGGCGGCGATCGCCGGAGGGGCGCTGATCCTGGCGGCGATGCTGAGGTCGAGGGCCGCCGCCGACCGAGGCGCGGTGCTCAAGGTCGCGGTGGCCCTGCTCCTGGCCTTGCCCGCCATCGCCTTGTTCGCGCCGGCGCTGGAGATCGAGACCCCGGCGGCGGCGCCCGCCGCTCCGCCCGCCGCGGCCCCGGCCGCGCCGGCCCCGGTCGAGCTTGCCGCGGCCGGGCCGGCGCTGCCGCCCCCCGCGGCCCCCCGCTCCGGCGATTGGGACGATCCGAGCCTGCTCTTCTTCCTCCTCTATCTCGGCGGCGTGGCGATGGTCGCGGGGCGGCTCCTGGCCGGGCTTTGGACCTTGCGGCGCTGGACCCGCGCCTCGAGCGAGGTAGAGGCCCCGGAATGGCGCTCCGCGCTCGCCCGATCCGGCGGCGAGGCGCTCGGGATCCGGCTGCTCGCCTGCGACGAGGCGAGCTCGCCGCTGAGCTGGGGCCTGAGGCGGCCGGTCGTCCTGCTCGACCACGACACGCTCCGAATGCCCGAGGAAGCGGACGCGATCCTCGCCCATGAGGTGGCGCATGTCGCGCGGCGCGACTGGCCTTCGCTGATCCTTTCGAGGCTCGCCGTCGCGCTCTTCTGGTTCAACCCCCTGGTCTGGCGCCTCGACCGCGAGGTCGCCCATCAGGCGGAGGAGGCGGCGGACAGCGACGCCGCGGCGAGGGTGGAGCCGGCCCGCTACGCCCAGACCCTGCTCGACTGGGCAAGGCTGAGCGGATCCCCGGCGCTTCCGGCCAACGCCATCGCCGCAGGGGAGCCGGGTCTGTCGAGGCGGGTCAAGGCGATCCTCGACGGGCGGGTCGCCCGGCGATCCGGCTCGGCCTGGGCGGTCGCGGCGATGCTCGGCTGCGCGGCCTTCGCGGCCCCGGTCGCGGCGCTCGATTTCGTGCCCGAGGCTCCCGAGGCCCCGCCCGCTCCGGAGGCCGCCCTCGCGCCGCTGGCGCCCCTGGCGGCCGCAACTCCGGCGCCTCAGCCCGCCCTGCTCGCGAGGACGCCCATCGCGCCCGCGCCGCTGGTGCCGCCGTCTCCGGGCGCCGCGTCGGCCCCGCTCGCGCCGCTGGCCCCGCTGGCCGTCGCGCCGCCGCCCCGGCCGGCCGTGGCGCCTTTGGCTCTGGCGGCCATGATCCTGGCCCGGCCGCCCCGCCCGCCGAGGCCGCCTTACGTGGACGAGGCAGCCATCGAGGCTCAGGTCGAGGCGGCGGTCGCCGAGGCGATGCGATCGGTCGAGGCTTCCACCGCCGATATCGGCCCCAATGTCGAGCGCGCGGTCGCGGCGGCGATGGCGGGCAGCTCGGCGGGCATGGACGCCGGCGCCAAGGGCATGGAGGACGGCGCCCGGCAGATGCGCGCCGAGGCGGCCAGGCTGAAGAGCAGCAAAGCCTATCGCGACGATGTGATCCGCCGCAACGCGGCCCGCGGCGAGCGAGTCACCCACGAGGCGCTTCTCGAGGCCGCCGACGAAATGGCCGACGGCGCCGGGGAGATGCTCGACGGCGCCCGCGAGATGCGCGAGGCCGCCAGGGAGATGCGCGAGGGCCGGCACGACTAGGCTTCATCCTCCCTGCCGCGAAGCGGTGGGGAGGGGGACCATGTGAAGCATGGTGGGAGGGGTGATTGGCGAGGGCCTCGAGGAAACCTCCACGCCCGGCGCCTCCTACCCCTCCACCACACTTCGTGTGGTCCCCCTCCCCATCCGGCGATGGGGAGGATAGAGTGAGGCGATGTATGCACGCGTCTTCGCCGCCTTAGCGCTCGCCTGTTCCTCCTGCGCCTCGGCGCGAACCGCACCCGCCTACGACACGGTGATCCGCGGCGGCACGATCTACGACGGCAGCGGCGGGGCGCCCTATCGCGGCGACGTCGCCATCAAGGGCGACCGGATCGCCGCCGTGGCGGAGCGCGTCCCCGGTCGCGGCCGGAGCGAGATCGACGCCCGCGGGCTCGCCGTCGCGCCCGGCTTCATCAACATGCTGAGCTGGGCGGCCGAGCCGCTGATCCGCGACGGGAGGGCGCAGAGCGACGTGCGCCAGGGCGTCACTCTCGAAGTGATGGGCGAGGGCTGGTCGATGGGCCCTTTCAGCCCTGCCCAGAAGGCGGAGGCGCTCGCGGAGCAGACGGTCACCCGCTATCCGATCGCCTGGACGACACTCGGCGAGTTCCTCCACTTCCTCGAGAAGAGGGGAGTCAGCGTCAACGTCGCCTCGATGGTCGGCGCCTCGACGGTCCGGGTCCACGAGCTCGGCCGCAACCACGTCGATCCCACTCCGGAGCAGCTCGCCCGGATGCGCGCCCTGGTCCGGCAGGCCATGGACGAGGGCGCGATGGGGGTGGGCTCCTCGCTCATCTACGTGCCCGCGGTCTATGCGGAGACCGACGAGCTGGTCGCCCTGGCGAGCGAGGCGGGCCGCTGCGGCGGCCTCTACGTCAGCCACGTGCGAAGCGAGAGCAGCCGGCTCCTCGAGGCGATCGACGAGCTGGTCGAGATCGGCCGCCGCTCGGGCGCCCGGGCCGAAGTCTATCATCTCAAGGCGGCGGGCCGCTCGAACTGGCCGCTGATGGAGGCGGCGCTCGCCCGAATCGAGGCGGCGCGGGCGGCGGGCGTCCCGGTCTCGGCGAACATGTACCTGTACGCGGCTTCCGGCACCGGGCTCGATTCGACACTGCCTCTCTGGGTCCGCGAAGGCGGTCCGCAAGCCCTGCACGCGCGGCTCAAGGACCCGGCAATTCGAGCCCGGGTCGTCGCCGACATGGAAGGAGGATCGCGCGACTGGACGACGGTGCAGCCCGTCGGCTTCGTCAATCCGGCGCTGCGCGTGCATGCCGGCAAGCGGATCCCGGAGATCGCGGCGCTTCGCGGCAAGAGCGCGGCTGAGACCGCCGTCGATCTCGTGGCCGAGGACGGCAGCCAGGTCACCACCATCTTCCACTCCATTTCCGAGGACAATCTGCGCAAGGTGCTGGCGCGGCCCTGGGTCAGCTTCGGCTCCGACGCGGCGGCGATCGCGACCGAGCCGCCGTTCACGGACAAGGAGGTCCACCCCCGCACCTACGGTAATTTCGCCCGGCTGCTGGGCCGCTATGTGCGCGACGAAAAGGCGGTGAGCCTGCCCGAGGCGGTGCGGCGGCTGACCTCGCTTCCGGCCGACAATCTGCGCATCTCGGACCGTGGACGGCTCAAGCGCGGCTTCCACGCCGATCTCGCCATCTTCGATCCGGCGAGGATCGCCGACCGCGCCACCTATGAGCGGCCTCACCAATATGCGGTCGGAATGCGCCACGTCTTCGTCAACGGGGTGGCGGTTTTGAAGGGCGGCGAGCATACCGGCGCGAAGCCGGGACGGTTCGTCCGCGGGCCAGGTTGGGGGAAATGCAAATGAAGAGATTGGGCGAATCAAATCCTCCCCCGCATTTGCGGGGGAGGGGGACCGGGCGAAGCCTGGTGGAGGGGTTCTTCGGGCTCCGCAAGAACCCCTCCACCAGGCTTCGCCTGGTCCCCCTCCCCGCGAAACCGCGGGGAGGATTTAAGGGATTCGCTCCCGCCCTGGCTCTCCTGCTCGCCGCCTGCGCCACCACCCCCGGGGCGCAATCCTACGACACCGTGATCCGCGGCGGCGCCATCTACGACGGAAGCGGCGGGGCGCCCTACAAGGGCGACGTCGGGCTTCGCGGCGACCGGATCGCCTATGTCGGCCCGAGCCTCGACGGCCCCGCCCGCCGCGAGATCGACGCGACCGGCCTCGCCGTCGCCCCGGGCTTCATCAACATGCTGAGCTGGGCCAACGAGTCGCTGATCGCCGATCCCAAGGCGCAGAGCGACATCCGCCAGGGCGTCACGCTCGAGGTGATGGGGGAGGGCGAGTCGATGGGCCCGCTGTCCCGCCAGATGATCCTCAACGAGACCAAGCGGCAGGGCGACATTCGCTACATCGTCGATTGGACCACGCTGGGCGGCTACATGTCGCGAATGGAGAAGACGGGAGTCTCGCCCAACATCGCGAGCTTCGTCGGAGCCACGACGGTAAGGGTGCACGAGCTCGGCGAGGCGGACGTCGATCCCACTCCGGCGCAGCTCGACCGGATGCGCGCGCTGGTGCGGGAGGCGATGAACGAAGGGGCGATGGGGGTCGGCTCGTCGCTCATCTACGCTCCGGCCTATTTCGCCGAGACTCCCGAGCTGGTCGCCCTCGCCGCCGAGGCGGGGAAATGCGGCGGCATGTATATCAGCCACATACGCGACGAAGGCCCCAAATTGCTCGAGGCGATCGACGAGCTGGTGGCGATCTCGGCGCAGTCGGGCGCTCCGGCGGAAATCTACCATTTCAAGCAATCGGGCCGGCCCAATTGGGGCAAGATCGACGAAGCCATCGCCCGGGTCGAGGCGGCGCGGGCCCGCGGCCTGAGGATCACGGCCGACATGTACACATATCCGGCAAGCTCGACCGGGCTCGACGCCTCCATGCCGCTCTGGGTCCAGGAAGGCGGGATCGAGGCCTGGGTGGCACGGCTGAAGGACCCCGTGCAGCGCGCCAGGGTCCTGAAGGAGATGCGCAGCGGCGAGTCCGAGGACAGCGCCCTGGTGGTCAAGGAGCCGTCCAAGGTGCTCCTGCTCGGCTTCAAGAATCCGGCGCTCAAGCCCCTCACCGGAAAGACCCTCGAGGAAGTGGCCCGGGAGCGCGGCAAGACCTCGGAGGAGACGGCCGCCGACCTCATCGTCGAGGACAACAGCCGGATCCAGGTCGCCTATTTCTCGATGAGCGAGGACAATGTCCGCCGCGAGGTCGCTCTGCCCTGGATGAGCTTCGGCTCGGACGCCTCGGCCCAGGCGCCCGAAGGCGTGTTCCTGAAATCCTCCACCCACCCGCGCGCCTATGGCAATTTCGCGCGCGTGCTCGGCAAATATGCGCGCGACGAGAAGGTGGTGACGTTGCAGGACGCCATCCGGCGGATGACCTCCTACCCGGCGGGCAATCTCGGCATCCGGAACCGCGGCGCCCTCAAGCCGGGCCACTTCGCCGACCTCGCCATCTTCGATCCCGCCGCGATCCGAGACAACGCCACGTTCCCGAGGCCGCAGCAATACGCGACGGGGATGCGCCACGTCTTCGTCAATGGAGTCGCGGTGCTTAAGGACGGCGAGCATACGGGGGCTACCCCGGGCCGGTTCGTGAAGGGACCGGGCACGGGGAAGTGTTCGGCGGTCGGCTGACAATGTTCCTCCCCGAGTTTTCTCGGGGAGGGGGACCATGCGAAGCATGGTGGAGGGGTTCTTCGGAGTCAGCAGTGCCCCTCCACCGCCTTCGCGCGGTCCCCCTCCCTGCGAAAGCAGGGGAGGATTTAAACTTGGACGGGCAACCGCCTCGGCAACCGAAGCGGCGCCGGGCGGTTGGGCGAGCAGCATCGGGAGCCGCCTCATGAAATTGCCTGCCCTTTTCCTCCTGCTCTTCCTCGCCGCATGCGCCTCCACGCCCCGGCAGACGGCTTCATCCGCTCCGCAGATCGACCCCGTGCGGATGTCGAACATGGTCCGGACCCTCGCCTCCGACGAGTTTGAGGGACGGGCGCCGGGAACGGCGGGGGAGGCCAAGACGATCGCCTACATCTCCGAGCAGTTCCGGCTCGCCGGCCTCGAGCCGGCGGGGGAGAATGGCGGGTGGACCCAGCGCGTGCCGCTGATCCGGACCCAGCTCGCCAGGAGCGGCTCGGCGTCGGTCGCGGTGAACGGGGGCAACATGCCTCTGCGCGTGCCGGACGACATCTACGTCTCGACGGTGCGGGAGACGGACCGGGCCCGCATCGAGGGCGCGCCGATGGTGTTCGTCGGCTACGGGGTCTCGGCGCCGGAGCGGCGCTGGGATGATTTCAAGGATGTCGACCTCAAGGGCAAGGTCGCAATCTTCCTCGTCAACGATCCCGATTTCGAGACTCCGGCGAGCTACGCCAAGCCTTTCGGCGGCAAGGCGATGACCTATTACGGCCGCTGGACCTACAAGTTCGAGGAAGCGGCCCGGCGCGGGGCGATCGCGGCGCTCATCATCCACGAGACCGCGGGCGCGGGCTACGGCTGGAGCACGGTCCAGGCGCCGGCGGGCGAGAATTACAACGTCGTCCTCAGGCCGGGCGCCCAGCAGCCCGTGCTTCTCCAGGGCTGGATCCAGCGCCCGGTGGCGGAGGAGCTGTTCCGCCGCGCGGGACTCGACTTCGGGTCGATCAAGCAGCTGGCCCAGACGACCGGTTTTCAGCCCGTCGACCTTCGGGCCCGATTCTCGGCGGATTTCGGGGTCGAGGCGACACGGGTCGAAAGCCACAACGTGCTCGGCAAGATCGGCGGCTCGAAGCGGCCCGACGAGACGATCTGGTTCGCCAGCCACTGGGACGCCTATGGAGTCGGCGCGCCCGACTCGCGCGGCAAGAGGGTAAGGCCGGGGGCGCTCGACAGCGCCTCGGGAATCGCAGCGATCGTCGAGCTCGCCCGCGCCTTCAAGGCCGGGCCGAGGCCGGAGCGGACCCTGGTCTTCGCCGCCTGGACCGCGGAGGAGCGCGGGCTGCTCGGCGCCGAGCATTATGCCAACAACCCGCTCTTCCCGATGGAGAAGGCGGTGGCCAATTTGACCCTCGACACGCTTCAGCCCAACGGCCTCGCCCGCGACGTCGTCCTGATCGGCCAGGGCCAGAGCCAGCTCGAGGAGAGGCTGGCCGCGGCCGCGGCCCGCCAGGGGCGGACCGTGACTCCGGACGCCAAGCCGGAGCGCGGCCTCTTCTACCGGGCCGACCATTTCGCCTTCGCCCGGCGCGGAGTTCCGGTGCTCCTGCTGATGGCGCTGGGCGGCGGAGTCGACCTCGTCGAGGGCGGGCGCGAGGCGGGCGACCGCTGGGTCACCGAGTTCACCGCCAATTGCTACCACCAGACCTGCGACGAATGGCGGCCCGAGCTGAACTTCGCCGGCGCCGCCCAGGACACGGCCTTGTTCTACGACATCGGCCGCGAGCTGGCCTTCGGCCGCGACTGGCCGGAGTGGAACGATGGGTCGGAGTTCCGGGCGATCCGGGAGCGGACGGCGGCGGCGCGGCGGTAGGCGTCGCGTCGGTCACCGAAGGCGCCCGCTTCTAATTCCTCCCCCGCATTTGCGGGGGAGGGGGACCGCGCGAAGCGCGGTGGAAGGGTTCTTTGGAGTCAGAAGAGCCCCTCCACCATGCTTCGCATGGTCCCCCTCCCCTGCAAAGGCAGGGGAGGATTTCAGCATCACTGCGCGGAAGCGGCAGGCGGCGGGATGTCGGCGAGATAGCGGCCGCTGTTGGCGAATTCCGCCTTCACGGTCGACTGCGGCAGCCGGTCGTTGGCCGGCGGGGGCGGCGCCTCGGTGGCGAGGGTTGGAGGCGCCGAATAAGCGGTCGAGGTCGGCAGTGCGAAATTGGCGAGGTTGACCGGCGCCGCGAGCGCGGCGTGAGTGCCCCGGCCCAGGTTGATCGGCAGACGGGCCGCCATCACCGTCGCCGGGGAGGGCTCGCGGCCGCGATAGGCCTGGTTGAAGGCGGAGGCCTGCCCCCAGGCGCCCGGCAGGCGGTAGAAGATGTGGTTGCCGATGACCGTCGCCTTGGGAAGGCGGAAGGCCCAGACCGGAAGCACCTGGTGGGTGTGGTAGTTGGTGGCGAGCCCGACGGGCGCGAAGACGGAGCCGGCCAGGGCCTCCGCGGCGATGCGCCCGGCCCGGGCCCAGTCCTCGCCATAGGGCATCCGAACCATCGAGCCGTCGCAGGTGAAGGTGAACTGGCAGCCGCCGCCGGCCTTCATCGGCCCCTGGTAGACGACCCCGCAGACCGTGCCCGGCCAGGCGGGATGGCGGACCCGGTTGAGGACGACCTGGGCGACGGCGCGCTGGCCGTCCTCGCTCTCGGAGCGCGCCTCGTAATAGATGGCTTCGGCGAGGCATTGCAGCGAGCGGAACTGGTCGCCGGGGGTCTCGGAGCGGAAGACGGTGGAGGTGGCGCGCGGATTGGCTTCGGCCGAGAAGGGGATCGAGGCGTTGATCCGCAAAGCCTCGGTCGCGGCCACTTCGCGCAGTTCGGCCGGCTCGGGCAGAGGCGCGGTGCGCAGCGCCGCCGACGGAAGCGATCCTGCCGCAACGGCTCCGGCAGGAGCGTCGGCGGCCTGGAGGGGAACGCAGGAGGCCGTGGCGAGAAGGGTCGCGGCGCAGGCGATCTCCCGGCCGCGCCAGCGGAACGCCTCGCCCAAAGCCTTGAAATATATGGAATCCAGCAAAGCCAATTTTGGTCCTCGGCGCCTGTTCGAGTGCCCGCCTAGCTTCCGATAGCTAATAATGTTGCACCAATGCTCCCCCCCATTTCCGGCTGTGCCAAGGTGGGACGGCCTGCGCCGCGCGGTTAAGCGGCTGCGCCGCTTCTTTTTCTTCGGAGCCTAATGGCGGGTGGGGACGTTTGAGGAGCCTGATCCATGTGAAATTGGCGGTGTGTTGATGCGTAAGATGTTGGCGTGCGTTTCGCTGGCGGCCCTGCTGGCCTCCGGCTGCGATTTCGTGAGCACCGGCGGCGGGGGCGGGGGCACGAGCTCCGGCCAGGCCGTGCAGGTCGATCCCCAGGCGGTGACGGCGGCGGACCTCCAGGCGGCGGTCAGCGATCCCCGAGTCAAGAAATTCTACGAGGCCCGAGGCTGGAAGGCGATCTGGACCGGCGAGCGGGCGCAGGAGCTCAACGCGGCCTTCGAGGACGCGGCGCGGCACGCCATCGACGCCAAGGCCTATGTCGAAAAAGCGACCAAGGGCGGAAGCGCGGCGGAGCGCGAGGCGGGCCTGACGCTGGCCGCCTTCGATTATGCCCAGGCGCTCGCCACCGGAGCGGTCGATCCGCGCAAATTGTTCGAGGTCTACACCGTGCCGATGTCCAAGGTGGACATCGGCGGGGGCCTGGCCCAGTCGGTGGAGCAGGGCGGGGTGCGCCAGTGGCTAGCCGGCCTCGCGCCGCAGGACGCCGAATATAGGGCCCTGTCCGAAGCCTATCTCGCCTATCGCCAGAAGGCCGGGCAGGAGCAGCGGGCGCAGGTTGCGCCCGGCGACCAGATCAAGCCGGGCAAAAGGGATCCGCGCGTGGCCCAGATCCGCGAGGGCCTGAGGGCCGCCGGCTATCTCGCCGCCGCTCCGGCCGCCGCTCAGCCGGCCGCCGACCCCAAGGCGAAGGGCGCCAAGGCCAAGGCGGCCGAGCCCGCCGGCGGCGACGCCTACAGCGCCGACATGGTCGCCGCGGTCAAGAAGGTGCAGGCCGATTACGGGATCGAGGCCGACGGGGTGATCGGCAACTCGACGATTGAGGCGCTGAACACCGGCGCGAAGGACCGCGCCCGGATTCTCGCCGTGAACCTAGAGCGCCGCCGCTGGCTCGACAGGGCGCCGCCGCCGACCCGGATCGACGTCAACACCGCGGCGGCCGAGCTCCATTATTACAAGGACGGAGCCGAGAAGGACCGGCGCCGGGTCGTCGTCGGCCAGCCGGACTGGGAGACCCCCGAGCTCGGCTCGCCGATCACCCGACTGGTCGCCAACCCGCCGTGGACGGTGCCCGAGTCCATCGCCAAGGAGGAGCTTCTTCCCAAAGGTCCCGCCTATCTGGCGAAAGAGAATATCGTCATGAAGAACGGCCGGCTGGTTCAGCAGCCGGGGCCGAAATCGGCGCTCGGCCTGGTCAAGTTCGACATGGCGAACGACGAGCAGATCTACCTCCACGACACGCCCGCCAAGGCCCTGTTCGCCTCCACCCAGCGCCATGCCAGCCACGGCTGCTCCAGGGTCGAGAATGCGGTCGAGTTCGCCCGGCTGCTCGCCCAGGACGACGGCAAGCTCGAAGCCTTCGACAAGGCGATGGCCACGAAGGAGGAGACTCCGGTCGAGCTGTCGAACAAGATCCCGGTCCGGCTGCTCTACCACAGCGCCTATGTCGACGGCGGCCGGGTCGTCTTCCGGACCGACCCTTATGCCTGGGACGACAAGGTCGCGGCGGCGCTCGGGCTCCCCGGGCAGATAAGGCCGCGGGTGAAGACGCACGTGGCGGATTTCGGGCCATAAGATATCCTCCCCATCGAAGTTGGGGAGGATAGGGGGCTAGCTCGACTGCTTGTCGCGGGGGGTGGTCCGGTCGGGGGTGCCGCCGACCTTCTTCTCGCCCCGGATGGCGTTGCCTGAGCGGCCCTTGGCGGCCTCATGCTCCTCCAGGGTGGGGTTGCCCGTGTTGTTGCTGCTCTTGCCGCCGCCGCTGTTGCTTCGCATCGATTCTCTCCTCTTGCTTGCCCGCGACAACGAGGCAGCGGCCGAACTTTTCCCCGGGACCTGAGCTTTGTCGACCGGTGGATGCGTTTCGTCGGCGCGGCGGGCGCTTTGCAGAAAGGCGCCGCACTCTGTCGAAGAGGCCGAGCGCCGCGGCCCGCGCCGGGTTAGGTCCTGACCAGCGGCGCGGGTTTCGGACCTGTCTCATCCCCGGGCTCCGGGTCTCGCGTCGCAACCTCTTTCGAAGACAAGGCTCGAAGACCATGCACCGCATATTCTCCGCCATCGCCGCCCTCGTCATGACCGCCGGCACGGTCGCCTTCGGGGCCCCGGCCCACGCCGCCCAGCCCGCCGCCTGCGAGACGGTCACTCTTCACGCAAGCTGAGGCGGCTCCCGCCGCCCTTTGGCTCGCCCGGCGCCGCCGCCCCTTTTAGCGGCGCCCGGCGAGCCCTTTTGCGTTGGCGAGGTAGAGGCGGCCGACCTTCTGCTCGCCCCCGTCGGCCAGGCGGGCCCACCAGCGGCCGCCCTCGTCCCGCCTGAGCCCGGCCACGAAGTCGCGCCGGACGATCGCCGAGCGGTGGATCCGGACGAAGCGGCCAGGATCGAGCTCCTCCTCCAGCTTGCCGATCGTATGGTTGATCAGCCAGCTCCTCTTGCCGACATGGAGGCGCATATAGTCGCGCTCGGCGCTCACCCGGTCCACCTCGGCGGCCGGGAGGCGGACCAGCCCGCGGGATTCCGACACCCAGAATTCCTCGACATGGCCGGAGCCGCCTCCGGCGCCCGGCCCCGGCCCAGAGCCGCGCAGCGCCAGCCGCTCGCGGGCGCGCTCGACGGCCCGGGCGAGGCGCTCGGCCGACACCGGCTTCATCACATAGTCGACCGCCTCGACGTCGAAGGCGGCGACGGCGAACATGTCGAAGGCGGTGACGAAGATCACCACCGGCGGATTCGCCGTCCGGGCGAGGGCCCGGGCGACGTCGATCCCGTCCATCCCCGGCATGGCGATGTCGAGAAGCACCGCGTCGGGCTCCACCGCCTCGACCAGGCGCAAGGCGGCGGCGCCCTCGGTGGCGGTGCCGGCCAGGGTCACGTCCTCCATCCGGGCGAGCAGCAGCTGAAGCCGCTCGATGGCGAGAGGCTCGTCGTCGACGACGAGGAATCGGATCGGATCAGCCATAAGGTTGCAGCGGCCCTTCGGAATCGCCGGGGATCGGCATGGAGAGGGTGACCCGCCAGCCGCCGCCCGGAAGCGGGCCGCTCTCGCAGGAAGCTTGAGCTCCGAACCGGGCGGCGAGCCGCTCGCAGACGTTGACCAAGCCGACCCCGGTGCCGTGCTCGCTCCTTGCCGGCCCGGCCGGGCCTCGGTCGTTCTCGACGGTGAGGATGAGCTGGGCGTCCTCCTCGCGGGCGGCGATGGTCAGCCGCACCGGCTCGGCGGTCCGGGCCACGCCGTGCTTGATCGCATTTTCCACCAGGGGCTGGAGGATGAGCGGCGGCACCCGGGCCAAGCGAAGCGCGGGCGGGACCTCGATCCGGACTTCGAGCCGCTTGGGGAAGCGCGACTTCTCGATGTCGAGGTAGAGCTGCTGGAACTCGATCTCCTGGGCGAGGGTGATGTCCTCGCTGGGATCGAGCGCCAGGCTCGAGCGGAAGAAGGCGGACAGGTTGACGATCATCGTCTCCGCTTCCTCCTCCCGGCGGGCCATGACCAGGGACGAGAGCGAGTTCAGGGTGTTGAACAGGAAATGCGGGTTCACCTGGTAGCGAAGGGCGCGAAGCTGAGCCTCCTGTGCGTTGCGCTCGGCGCCGG
The DNA here is from genome assembly GCA_036399975.1 of Allosphingosinicella sp. GTDB lineage: Bacteria > Pseudomonadota > Alphaproteobacteria > Sphingomonadales > Sphingomonadaceae > Allosphingosinicella. Next base: position 8,178 of record DASWLZ010000032.1, on the reverse strand, counting down.
CGGCGCGGCGCTCCGCCGCGCGCAGCCGGGCGGCCGAGCTGATCGCGATGTAGAAGCTCGCCCAGGCGGCGAAGAAGAAATACCAGGTGACGAGCCCATCGGCGATCAGCCGGAGCATGAGCTGGCGCTGGCGCTGGGTCTGGAGCTCCGAAGCGCCGGGCAGGACCACCGGGCTGCCGCCCTTGCCGATATGGATCTCGGCCGCCCGGCTCGACCGGATCACGGTGGTCCCGTCCGGGCCTCGGCGGACATCGGTTCGCTCGACGAGGGGCTGGTGGACGGCGAAGGCGAGGTTGAAGGTCGAGAAGATCGCCGCCGCCGGGACGCAGGCGATGGCGGCGGCGACGATCTGGATCCTGACGCTCTCCCGCGCCGCCCGGCTGAGCACGAGATAGACGAGGAAGGTCAGGACCATTCCGATCAGGCAGCCGAGCGCCCTCGACCCGAGCCAGGCGAGGCTTTCGTCGATCAGCCAGGTGCGGATGACGATCGTCGCGAAGTAGAACAGCCAGAAGCCGAGGATCGACGCCGCGGCGAGCGGCAGATCGGGCAGGCGCCGATGTGCGCGATAATCGGTCAGGCTCTCCATCCGCGGCCTTCTTACCCGCTCTTGCTCGATTTTGTCCCGACACGCGTGCCGTTCGCAGACGGAGGCGGGGGATTGGTCGAAAAAGAGCGCTAGGATGGGCCGCGCACCATCGTCACCCTCGACTTGTTTCAGGCTCGAGGCTTCGCTTCACCGCCGCATCCACCCTGGATGCTGAAGCAAGGCAGCATGACGGACCTCGACAAATCTGTGGAAAACTCATTTCGCTGCCGCCAAGTGACTGTAATGTCAGTCTTTCCCCTGGCGGCCCTGTGGCGGGAGAGTGACAGTCGCCAATCCCTCTTGCCTGGGTGACGATTTCCCATTGCCGCCTATCCCGAAAACTGATTCATTTCTGAATGGGGAGCGGGGTCTTGGTTAAGCGGCTGGTAACCGTTTGAATCGCATGATCACCGCCGGGTAAGAGAGTGGGAGTGGGATCATGGCGACGAATACGAAGCCGGCCGACGGTGCCCTGACTTTGGTGGAGATGAAGGAATTCGCGGGCTTTGCCGCGGCGACCCAGCGCTACATCCGCCGTTCGCTCGATGTCGGCCTCGGCCGCCGCGACGCGCTCCGCCGCTGGTCGCGCGACGTCGGCGAGGCCGCCTCGATCCGCGCCCAGGAGCGCATGTACCGGAGGCTCGACCATATCCGGGCCAACGTCCCCGACGACAGCGGCCTCGACGAGATGGAGCCCGTGATGGGGCCGCTGGTCGCGATGACCGCCTTCGACCTCGGCCAGGACCGGCTTCCTGATTTCGCCTCCTACCGTTTCCTCTACGAGCGGCTGATCGGAGCCGCGGTCCGGCCGTGGCTGCCCGGCGCCTTCTGCGCCGCTGCCGCTTTGCCGCACCTTCATCCCGAGAAGCGCCGGGCGCTGCTCCAGTCGATCAGTGAAGCCGCCGCCACCGCGCCGGGCTGGTCGAACCGCGAGCCGGTCTTCTTCCCCGAGTGGGTGGACAAGGTCGACGTCACCGTCGCGGGTTAGTTCAACAGTCTCGACCTCTCACGGGACGAAAAGGAGCGGCGGGCCACCGGGTCCGCCGTTTCCGATTCAACCGGTTAGAAAATCGGGACAGTTATGGTTTTCGTAGAGCCAGGAAGCGCGATCGGCGCGAGTCACGAAATTCGTAACTGTCCCGATTTACTGGTGCCAGACGCCGAATTCATTTGAGCCAGCCCTGCTCGCGGTACCAGTCGGCGGTTTCCTTCAGCCCGACGAGGGTCCTCACCTCGGGGCGCCAGAGCCGCTCGGGCGGATGTTTCTCCGCCGCGGCGACCCAGTCGGGGTGGCAGAAATAGCCGACCCGGTCGCGGGTGAGCTTGGCGTTGCCTCGGCGGAAGAGACGGTCGAGGCCGGAGGCGAGGCGGAGCACCGGCCCGGGCATGGCGAGGGTCATGGCCCGGCGGCCGTAGACCCGGCCCAGCGTCCGGGCGAAATGGCGGTGCTCCCAGCCGCCCTCGCGGCCGTCGTCCGGCTCGTAGGTTTCGGTCCAGCTGTCGGGATCGTCGAGCGAGGCAAGGATCAGGCGGCACAGATCCTCGACGTGGAGGACCGAGAAGCGGCCCCCGGGCGGAAGCGCGACCAGGCCCCGGCGGGCCATCCTGAACAATTCCAGCGTCTCCCGGTCACCGGGGCCGTACACGGCCGGCGGGCGGACGACCGTCCAGCCCAGGCCGGAGGCCGCGACCAGCCGCTCCGAACGGGCCTTGGACCAGCCATATGAGGAAAGGTGCGGCTCGCGCGCGGCCAGCGAGGAGACGTGGATGAAGCGGCGGACTCCGGCCGACCGGGCAGCGTCGATCACGGCCGCGGTGCCGCCGACGTTCACCGCCTCGAACTCGGCGCGACTGCGGGCGTTGATCAGCCCCGCGATGTGGATGACGGCGTCGGCGCCGCTGCACAGCTTGACCAGAGTCTCCGGCCGGTCGAGTGCGCCGTCGACCCAGGCGATCTCGTCCTCCGGCGGCTTCCAGCCGCGGGTGAGCGCGCGGACGTCATAACCCTCGGCCAAAGCGAGCCGGAGCAGGTGCGAGCCGACGAAGCCGGTGCCGCCGGTGACGGCCAGGGTCCGGATCTTGGCGCGCCGGCGGGTCATGGCGCGGCCTTGTTCCTCCCCGGAAGGGGGAGGGGGACCGCGCGAAGCGCGGTGGAGGGGGCCCACCTCTCCGCAGCGCCGAGGCTGGGCCCCATCCACCATGCTTCGCATGGCCCCCCTCCCCGTTCCGGGGAGGAGCTTAGAGCGGCGACCACGGATCCGCTTCCTTCTCCGACTCAGCCTCTTTCACCGCGGTGATGTGTGGCAGCAAAGCATCCAGCACGCCCTCGACCCCGGCGCCGGTGACTCCGGAGAGGGGGAGGGGTCTCGCGCCCGCCTCCGCCTCGAGCTCGCCCGACAGGGCCGCGATCAGCTCGTCGTCCAGCGTGTCCGACTTGTTGAGGGCGATCACTTCGGGCTTGTCGGCCAGGCCCGCACCATAGGCTTCGAGCTCGGTCCGGACCGTGCGGTAGGTATCCGCCACGTCCTCGACCTCCGAATCGACCAGATGGAGGAGGACCCGGCAGCGCTCGATATGGCCGAGGAAGCGATCCCCGATCCCCGCCCCTTCGGCAGCGCCCTCGATAAGCCCCGGGATGTCCGCGATGACGAACTCGCGCTCGCGGTGGCGGACGACCCCGAGCTTGGGGTGGAGGGTGGTGAAGGGATAGGCGCCGACCTTGGCCTGGGCGTTGGTGACGGCGTTGAGGAAGGTCGACTTGCCGGCATTGGGAAGCCCGACCAGGCCGACATCGGCGAGGAGCTTCAATCGAAGCCATACCCACGCCTCCTCCGACGGCCAGCCGTCGCCATGCTGGCGCGGCGCGCGGTTGGTCGAGCTCTTGTAGCTGGCGTTGCCGCGGCCGCCGTCGCCGCCTTTCAGGAAGACCTGGCGCTGGCCGACCCGGGTGAAGTCGGCGAGGACATGCTCCTTGTCCTCGGAGAGGATCTGGGTTCCGACCGGAACCTTGATGACGAGATCGTCGCCGCCCGCGCCGGTGCGGTTCTGGCCGGAGCCGCCCTTGCCGCGCGGAGCGCGGAAATGCTGAGTGTAGCGGAAGTCGATGAGGGTGTTCAGGCCCTCGATGGCCTCGAAGACGATGTCGCCGCCCTTGCCGCCGTCGCCGCCGTCGGGGCCGCCATATTCGACGAATTTCTCGCGCCGGAAGCTGACCGCTCCGGGGCCGCCCGCGCCGGAGCGGACGAAGATCTTGGCCTGGTCGAGGAAATGCATGGGGGGGATGTAGGGGATAGGCTCCCCAACGTCATCCCTCAGTGACGGTTCGGCCGAGGTGGACGAGATGCCTCGTGGCGATCTCGCGCGCCTGCTCGCGAGGCAGGCCCAGAGCGGCCGCCATCGGGCCGCCCATCAGCGAATCGCCGAGCGCCGCGAGCACGAGCCACAGCGTCGTCTCATGCACCGGCCGGTCCTCATGGCCGGCGCCGAGCTGGTCGACGAGCCGGTGGATGGCGTCCAGGATCGGGTTGAGAGCGTCGCGGTTGCCGCTGAGGATCATCCAGGCTGCCAGCGCCCCGGCGCCCTCGCGGTCGAAGGCGTCGAAGGTGCGGTCGACGATCTCGCGGGGGTCGGCCTCGCCCTGGCGCTCGCGCTCGACGACCCGGGCGATCTCGGCCGTCACCCGCTCCCCGATCAGCCGCGCCAGCTCCCCCTGAAGCCCCGCCGCCGAGCCGAAATGGTGGAGGAGGTTGCCGTGGGTCTTGCCGATCCTCGCCCCGACCGCCTTCAGGGTCACCGCCTGAGGGCCCGATTCGATCAGCAGGCTGCGCGCGGCCTCGAGCGCCGCGGCCCGGCTCTCCTCGGGGGAAAGGCGTTCACGTCCTATTGACATTTGTGTAAGTATATCGCAACGGTCATGGACGAAGGAGATACAGCCATGGGGCGCGAAGTCACACCCTCCGATCTCACGATCACGCCCCGCGACCGCCGGTTCGGGCGGGGCGCGAAGACGGAGCGCTGGTGGCTGGGCGGCAACCCTTATGGAAGCGCGCTCTACGACGCGCTCTCGATCACGTTCCCCAAGGGCGAGGCCTTCTTCGTCGAGAGCGTCCGAGCCTTCCGCCACGATGCTCCGCCCAGGCTCGCCGAGGAGATCAGGGCGTTCACGACCCAGGAGGTGCTCCACAGTCGGGAGCATGTCGCCTTCAACCGGCGCGCCGTCGAGGCCGGCTACGACGTGGCGCCGCTCGAGGCGCGGGTCGACTATCGGATCGAGGAGACGAAGAGCCGGCCGCCGATCGTCAACCTCGCCGCGACCATGGCGCTCGAACATTTCACCGCCATCCTCGCCAACCAGTTGCTCGGCAATCCGCGCCACCTCAGGGATGCCGATCCCCAGTCGGCGGCGCTGTGGCGCTGGCACTCGATGGAGGAGATCGAGCATAAGGGCGTCGCCTACGACACCTGGCTCCACGCCACCCGCCACTGGCCGCGGCGCAAGCGCTGGATGGTGAAGTCGCTGGTGATGCTCAAGGTGACGAAGAACTTCTTCGTCGAGCGGACCCACGGCGCTCTGATCCTACTCGCACAGGACGGCATCAAGGGACCGCGCGCCTGGGCCGGCCTTTTCTGGTATGCGATGGTCAGCCCGGGCATGTTCCGCAAGATCCTCGGCGGCTGGCTGAAATTCTTCCTGCCCGGCTTCCACCCCTGGAAGCATGACGACCGCAAGCTCATCGCCTTGGCCGAGCAATCCTTGCGGGAATCCTATTCCGTCTGACCGGGCGGGCGGCGGAGGCCGCGGGTACGGATATGCTGGGTCCAGCGCTCCTCGGCCCATCGATCGATCACCGCATCGGCCCTTCGGCGAAGCGCGCCGCCGGGCGGCAGGTCCCGGTAGGGCCTCGTCAGGCCGAGATCCTCGAACGACACGTCCTCCGTGTCCAGACGCAGGCTGGTGAGGCGTGGGCCCGCCTCGGCCAGGCCGATCGACGAAGGCCTGTCGAGCTCCTTGCCGGTGAAGTGGAAGACGGGGCGCGACCGCGCCTCCGGCAGCTTCGCTCCCGCGGCGCCCAGAAGGATGCGGCGGATGTCGGCGAGGCCGGCGGGGCGCGGCAGGCGAAGGCCTGGCAGGTTGGTGACCAGCGGTATCTGCATCTGCAGCCGGGTCAGCACCTGGCCGTGCCCGACATAGCCTTTCTCGAACACTTCCTCGCCATGATCGCCGACGACGAGGACGACGGCGTCGTCGAGCACCCCGTTCGCCTCGAGCCGCGCGATCACCTGGCCGGTCAGCCAGTCGGCATAGGCGACGGCGTTCCAGTAGCTTCGCGTCACCCAATGGCGTGTCGCCCGGCCGATCTTGCCGCGCGGGATCGGAGGCCAGGGGAGAAAGCGCGGCGTGCCCGGGAAATCGTAGGGGAAATGAGCGGTCTGGAAATTGAAGTAGAGGAAGGCCGGGCGGCGCCAGGCCTCCGGCCGGCCGAAGTGGCGGTCCATCTCGCGCAACATGGCCTTGCCGTCGACTATGGCGTTGACGTTGCGAAGAAAGTCCCAGAGCCTCTCCTTCTCCAGCGCCCGAGCGTCGACGAGGACGTGGCTGTTCTCGCGCATCCCGGTCGCGGCCGCGATCCCGGCGAAGTCCGCCGCCTGGGTCGAGAAGGTGGCGACCCGATAGCCGCTCTTCCGGAAGTCGGCGAATAGCGACGGGTCGCCGGGCATCGGCTCCAGCTGGCCGGTGAACAGGGTCTTCAGCGACTGCGCCGTGAAGCCGACATGGCTCCAGGCCTCCGGAGCGTGGCTTCCGCCGGCGGCGAGCGCCCTGAGGTTCGGGGCAATGGGCCGGCCGTCCCAATGCTTGGTCAAGGCGTCGGCGCGAACGCTTTCGAGGACGATCAGGACGACGTGCTTGGGGCGAGGCCCGAGCGGCGGAGTGGGCAGGGGCGCGGGGTTGCCGCCATAGCGGAAATCGCCGCCGAGACCGTCCTCGTCGAGGCCGTTCCCCGGCACGTCCAGGGCATAGGGGTGCCGGGCCGGATCGAAAGGGTGGAGGTCGCGCTGGGCGCTGAAGGCGCTGTAGCCGTCGCGGTCGAAGTCGGTCGCGACGTCGAGGCCGGCGAGCGCCAGCCAGGGCGCGTTGAACCGCTCCAGCGCGATCCGCGAGTCGCCGGTCCTGCCCGCCTGGAACAGGAGCAAGGCGGCGACGGCGACGGCCGAGGCCGCGAGCCAGAAGCGCCGCCCTGCGCCGGCGGCCGGAACGATCCTGGAACCGGGCCGCTGCCGCAGGCGGAGCAGCCGGTAGAGGATGAACCAGGCGCCGGCCGCGACCGCCAGGGCGGCGAGGAAGACCAGGGCCTCGTCGAGCACGTAATAGAGCGCTCCGGCCAGGCTGCCGCCGGCGAGGTTGCGGATCGTCTGCAGGTCGGTGGCGTCGCTGAGATAGGCGAGCACCTTGAACTTGGCGATCGCCGTCCCGGCGATGAGAAGCGTGGCGAGGAACAGGAAGTTGAAGCGGAAAAGCCGTTCCCCCCGGCCGCGATGCAGCCGCTTGAGGACGGCATAGAGGAAAAGGACGAGCAGGGCCTGGCACAGCAGCAGCGCCGGGAAGAAGGCGAGATATTCGGGAGCCGTGTCGAGGCTGCGATGATGGCGGTAGCCGCCGAAGAAGCCGAACCGGCGGACGGCCAGCGCGAGCTCGAGCGCGAGCGTCGCGCCGGTCACGCCGAGAAAGAGGCGCAGATTGCCCTCGATCCGCGTCCGTGCGCCCGGGCCCGCAGCCTCTCCCCTCTCGCTCCACATCACCCGAGCGCTACCGTGCCGGGCGGTCGCGCACCACCCCCGGCCGCAATGCGGGGCAGCCGGGCGCTAGGCCGCCATCGCCGGGGCGATCTCGTCCTCCGCGGCGAAGTCGAGCTCGAACAGGCGGCAGGGCGCCATCCCGCCGCGGCCGGCGCTGTAGCGGGGCGCCACGATTCCGGTCGGGCGGAAGCCGAGCTTTTCCAGGACCCTCCCGGAGGCGGGATTGTCGAGGAAGTGGCCCGCGTCCAGCCGGGCCACGCGAAGGCCGTGCCGGGCGGCGGCGAGGAGGGCTCGGCCGGCCTCGGTGGCATAGCCCCGGCCCCAGTGCCGCCGGACGATCCAATAGCCGAACTCCATCTCCCCGGTCGGGCGGCGGCCGAAGCCGATCGCGCCGATCAGCTCGGTCGGCCCGTCGGTGCGGCGAAAGATGAGCAGCGAAGGCTCGGTGGGCTTTCGCTCGGTCGCAAGCCAGGCCTCGGCGTCCCCGGGCCGGTAGGGCCAGGGCGCGGTGGCGAGGTTGCGGACGATACGCTCGTCGGCGATCGCCTGGTAAAGGGCAGGGGCGTCCTGGCTCCAGCCGGGCCGCAGCAACAGTCTTTCCGTCCTCGCGAACATCGTCTCTTCCTCCCTTCCGGTCGGCTGGCCGCTACCCGGCGCGGGTGACGGTCTTCCGACAGTTTCGAGGGAGAAACGAAAAAGGAGAGAAACCCGGCGGCTCCTCTCCCTCGAATTCGGTTCTCTATTGAGACCTGGAGCCGCCCCTCCTGGGGACGGCCCTTCCTCGGCTCGTCCCT
>DASWLZ010000031.1:0-32964 GCA_036399975.1 Allosphingosinicella sp. | reverse complement strand
CGCGGTTCTGATGCCGAGCTTCGTCAATATCGGCGCCTTCGTCGGCGAAGGCACGATGGTCGACACCTGGGCGACGGTGGGCAGCTGCGCCCAGATCGGCCGCAACGTCCACATCTCCGGCGGCACCGGAATCGGCGGAGTGCTGGAGCCGCTCCAGGCCGGGCCGGTCATCGTCGAGGACGATTGCTTCATCGGCGCGCGCTCGGAGGTGGCCGAGGGCGTGATCGTCGAGCAGGGCGCGGTCCTCTCGATGGGAGTGTTCATCGGAGCGTCCACGAAGATCGTCGACCGCGACAGCGGCGAGATCCACATGGGGCGCGTCCCGGCCTATTCGGTCGTCGTCCCCGGCACCCTGCCCGGCAGGGACGGCGGCACCGGCCTCGCCTGCGCCGTCATCGTCAAGCGGGTCGACGCCCGCACCCGCTCGAAGACCAGCATCAACGAGCTGCTTCGCGATTGAGCATTGCCGACGCCTGGTCTCGACAGTTGCAGATTACAATTGGCCGCCAAGGATAGAGTGGTATTCAGCAATCGTTGCCGACTGTCACTTGCCGTGTTACCTCATCCTCTTTCGAGAGGAAGTCTCATGGGTGGCGGCGCCGGACTCTTCTGGTTCTTATGCTTGATCTTGCCTGCGGCAGTTGGCTTGGTGGTAGCATTGGCCAAGCCGCCGGAGATGGTTCGCTGGATAAACGACCACAGCGATTCATGGGACCGACGATATGAGTCTCTAGACAGTAAGGGCGGCTTTCTCGCCGGTGCCTGGGTCGTCTTGATGTGGGGCGTGCATAAGCTGCACCGCGGCACCGCCGCGATCGAAGACGAGGGAGTGAAGGCAGGCCTCCGGTTCGGCCTTTCGTTCTGCATCGCCGCCATCTCCATCGTGCTGATCCTCTCATTGATTTATATCGCTATCGGGATCGCGCTGATCGCAGCGGGAATCTGGGTCGTTGGAAGGGTGCTGGAAGACGAGGATTCCGCCCGGAAGCGTCGCGCGCGCGAACGGGAGGCGAGGCTTGAAGAGGCCCAGGATCATGCCTTCGCCCACCAGAAAGGCCGATCGCGCCGACGCACCGACCGGTCGGGAAAGGAATTCACCGAGCACCTCCGGGACGACGGCACCGTCGCCAGCCGATCTGAAATCAAGAAGGACTGGCTCGGTAATAGCTACGTGGAGACCCGGAACTCCGACGGGGATGTGGTCGAAACCGCCGAGGTGCGCAGGGGACTGATGGGCGGCCTTTTCGTGGAGCACCGCAACGGGGAGGGCGACGAGACGGGCCGCTCCCGTGACCAGACCGGATGGTTCGGCGACGAATATGTCGAACATAAGGACGCCGAGGGCAATGAGACGGGCAGGTCGCGGGGCCGGACCGACCGGCACGGCAACGACTATACCGAACATGAGCGTCGGGACTGATCAGGAGCCGGCCTCGCGAAACAGTTCCGCCGTCTCCTCTCCCGTCCAGTCCCGGGCGCCGACGATCCGCCAGACCTCGCGTCCCCTCGAATCGTAGAGGATCGTCGTCGGCAGAATGCGGGCCTTCAGCTCCGGCATCAGCGCCATTTGCGGATCGAGCCAAGTCTCGAGGTTTCGATAACCCTGCTTCTCGAAGAAGGTCTCGACCTTCTCGCGCCCGTCCAGATCCTGGCTGATCGTCACGACGTGGAGCCGGTCCTTCTCGCGGGCCGCCAGCCTGTCGAGCGTTGGCAGTTCGGCGATGCAGGGCGCGCACCAGGTCGCCCAGAGATTGACCAGCACCGGCTTGCCCCGGAAGTCGGCGAGGCTGGCCGGGGCGCCGTCCGGATCCTCGAACTGGGTCGCCGGCGCCAGGGCCCCGGCGCGGGCGCGGTCGAGCCTGCCGACGGGTTCGGACGGCTTGGGGCGGCTCGAAACGGGCTGATCGGCCGCGACTCCGTTGGCGGGACCCGCGTTCTGACCGCAGGCGGCGAGGGCGAGGAAAAGGGGCAGGATGGGCCGCATGGCCGCCGCCTAGGTCGGAGAGGCCCCAGCTGCAATCCCGATCCCGTCATGCTGAACTTGTCTCAGCATCCCGGGCGGCGGAGAGCTGCACCCTGACGCGCGTTCAGGGTGGCGACGGGAAGCGGCGAGACGCCAGCCGATTCGCCTTGGCCGCCCGCGCCCGCTTCGGCTATGGCACCCCCTCACCATGCGCGTCCTTCTCTCCCTTACCTTTCTTGCCCTCCTCGCCGCCTGCGGCAACATGGAGCCCCTTCAGCCCAGGGCGGGCGAGGGGATGCCGGCCAAGCCCGCCATGGCCGCCCGGGCGCCGACGACCGACGAGCTGCTCACGCCGCCGCCCATCGCCCGGCCCGATCGCCAGGATGACGGCCTCCGCCGCTCCGAGGAGCGCGCGGACGATCCGTTCGACCTTCCCCCGACCGGCTGACTCGCCGCCGTCCAATTTCCCGGAGATCCTCGTTGAAGAAAGTCAGAAAGGCGGTCTTCCCCGTCGCCGGCCTCGGCACCCGCTTCCTGCCCGCCACCAAGGCGGTGCCCAAGGAGATGCTGACGGTCGTCGACCGGCCGCTCATCCAATATGCCGTCGAGGAGGCGCTCGAGGCCGGGATCGAGCAGATGATCTTCGTCACCGGGCGCGGCAAGACCGCGCTCGAGGACCATTTCGACGTCGCCTACGAGCTCGAGGCGACCATGCGCGGGCGCGGCAAGTCGCTCGACGCGCTCGCAAGCACCCGCCTTCCGCCGGGCTCGGTCGTCTCGGTCCGGCAGCAGGAGCCGCTGGGCTTGGGCCACGCCGTCTGGTGCGCGCGCGAGATCGTCGGCGACGAGCCCTTCGCAGTCTTCCTTCCCGACGAGGTGATGGTCGGAAGCCCGAACTGCACCCGCCAGCTGGTCGACGCCTATGAGCGGGTCGGCGGCAACGTCGTCGCCATGCTCGAAGTGCCGCACGACGAGACCCACAAATATGGCGTGGTCACGCCGGGCGCGACCGAGGGCAACCTCACCGAGATCAAGGGGCTGGTCGAGAAGCCGGCGCCGGGGACGGCGCCTTCGAACCTGATGCTCCCCGGCCGCTACGTCCTCCAGCCCGAGATCATGGAGGCTCTGGGCAAGGTCGGCCGCGGCGCCGGCGGCGAGATCCAGCTGACCGACGCGATGGCGGCGATGATCGGCACCCAGCCCTTCCACGGCCTCACCTTCGACGGGGAGCGGCACGATTGCGGCCACATGCTCGGCTTCGTCATCGCCAATGTCGCTCTGGCCCTGAAGCGGGGAGACGTCGCTCCGGCCCTTCGCGACTATCTGGCCGCCCTGGATTGACCTGCACCGCCGTCCTCGCCGGCGACGGGCCGATCCGCTGCCTGAGCGCCGAGGAGGCGGCGACCTATTCCGGCCCGGGCTTCGTCTGGATCCACATCGAAGGAACGGACGAGGAGGGCCTGGCGCTCCTCAAAGGGCAGGCCATTCCCGACGTCGCCTCGAACGCGCTGGTCGCCACCGAGACCCGCCCCCGCTGCGACGTTATGGACGAGGGCGCCCTTATCAACCTGCGCGGGCCCGCCGCCGAGGAGCTGGACGACACGGACCGCCTGGTGTCGGTCCGGATGTGGATCCGGGCGGGCAAGGTGAACTCCGTCACCCGCCGCCCGCTCCTGGCGACCGGCCTCGTCCAGGCGCAGATGGAGCACGGCACGATCAGCGACCCCGGGGACCTAGTCGCCGCTTTCGCCCGGGCCATCTCCAAGCAGCTCGACCCCCAGGTCGCGGGGCTCGGCGACAGCCTCGACGATTGCGAGAGCGAGCTCGACGATTCGCGCGCCCTCTACGGCCTTCGAACCACCATCGCCCGGATCCGCTCCGAGGCGATCGCCTTCCGCCGATTCGTCGCGCCGAATCGCGACGCGCTGGAGACTTTGTCTCAATTGGAGGTCGAATGGCTGTCCGAGGAGGACCGGCTTCACATCCGGGAGGCCGCCGACCGCTTCGCGCGGATGACCGAGGAGCTGGAGGCGGTCCGCGAGCGCTCGGCGCTCCTCCACGAGCAGCTCACCGACCTTCGCGGCGAGCAGATGGAGAATCGCTCGCTGGTGATCTCGATCGTCGCCTTCATCTTCCTGCCGCTGACCTTCGTCACCGGCCTGCTCGGCATGAACGTCGAGGGCATACCTTATGCGACGGAGGCCTGGGCCTTCTGGGGCGTCGTCGGCTTCTGCTTCGTCATCGGAGCGATGGTGCTGGGCTGGTTCCTGTGGAGGCACTGGCTGAGGCGCTGATCATCCGCCTTCCCAGCGAAGGCTGGGACCCCAGGGGGTGAAAGACACCGCGCTCTTCACCCGCCGGGGCCCCAGCCTGCGCTGGGGCGACGGTCAGGAAAACCGTTCCCTCAGCGCCATCATCGCCAGCGCCGCCTTGGCCGCCTCGCCGCCTTTGTCCTTCTCGTCCGGCCGCGCCCGGGCCAGCGCCTGGGCCTCGTTCTCGACGGTCAGGATGCCGTTGCCGATCGCCAGCCCGTCGAGCGTCAGCGCCATGATCCCCCGGGCGCTCTCGCCGGCGACGATCTCGAAATGATAGGTCTCGCCGCGGACCACCACGCCGAGCGCGACGAAGCCGTCATAGCGCTCCGTTGCGGCGGCCAGGGCCATCGCCGCCGGCACTTCGAGAGCGCCCGGGACGGTCGCCGTCTCATGCTCATGCCCGGCCGCCTCGATGGCGGAGCGCGCGCCTTGCAGAAGCAGGTCGTTCAGATGGTCGTAGAAGCGGGCCTCGACGATCAGGATCCGGGCCATGCTCATTCCTCCAGCGGGATGGGCCGCTCGCCGACGATGGCGAGACCGTAGCCGCCGAGCGCGACGGGCGTGTGATGGGTGTTGGTCAGGAGCACCATGTCGTGCACTCCGAGCGCCGAGAGGATCTGAGCGCCGCCGCCATAGTCGCGAAGCTCGTCCGGCCCCTTGGCCGCCTTGCCGGAGCGAAGGTTCAGGGCCGCGGACAAGGCGTCGGGCATCGCCCGGTTGAGGACGACGATCACCCCGCTCCCCGCCTCGCCGATGATCTTCATCGCGCCGCGGAGCATTCCCCCGCGCCCGCCTTCCTCGCCGAACGCGTCGGCGAACAGGCTGAGCTGGTGCATCCTCACCAGGGTCGGCTTCGCGGGGTCGATCGTTCCCTTGACCAGCGCCACCTGCTCGGTGCCGAGGGCCTTGTTGAGGAAGCTCTTGGCCGTCCAGGTGCCCCCCCAGCGGCTCTCGAAGCTCGCCTCGCCGGTCTGCTCGACGAGATGATCCTTCTTGAGCCGGTAGGCGATAAGGTCCCGGATCGTCCCGATCCTGAGCCCGTGAAGCTGGGCGAAGGCGACGAGGTCGTCCATCCGCGCCATCGTGCCGTCCTCGCGCATGATCTCGCAGATCACGCCCGAGGCGTTCAGCCCGGCGAGCCGGGCGACGTCCACCGCCGCCTCGGTATGGCCGGCGCGGATAAGGACCCCGCCGTCGCGGGCGACCAGCGGGAAGATATGCCCGGGCGTGCAGATGTCGTCGCGCCCCTTGGCGGCGTCGATCGCCACCGAGACGGTCCGCGCCCGGTCCGCGGCGGAAATGCCCGTGGTGACCCCTTCCTTCGCCTCGATCGAGGTGGTGAAGGCGGTCTCGTGCCGGGTGCCGTTGTTGCGGCTCATCAGCTCGAGACCGAGCTGCTCGACCCGCTGGCGGGTCAGGGCCAGGCAGACCAGGCCGCGGCCGTGCTTGGCCATGAAGTTGATCGCGTCCGGGGTCGCCATCTGCGCCGGGATGACAAGGTCGCCTTCATTCTCACGGTCCTCGTCGTCGACGAGGATGAACATGCGCCCGTTGCGCGCCTCGTCTATCAGCTCCTCGGGCGAGGAGAGGAAGCCGCGCTCCATCCTTACCGCCTCAGCTCGAGCATCCGGCCGATATAGCGGGCGAGGATGTCGATCTCGATATTGACCTTCCGCCCAGGCGCGACGTCGGCGAAGCTGGTCTGGGCCGCGGTGTGCGGGATGATGTTGAGCGCGAACCTGACCCCGTCCGACACCGGCTCGACCTCGTTGACGGTCAGCGACACGCCGTCGAGGGCGATCGAGCCCTTGGGGGCGATATAGCCTTCCAGCTCGGCCGGGGCGATCACCGTCAGCCGAACCGATCCGCCGACCTCGACCGCGCCCTCGACTTCGCCGATCCCGTCGACATGGCCGGTGACGATATGCCCGCCCAGCTCGTCGCCGAGCCGAAGCGAGCGCTCCAGGTTGAGGCGGGCGCCTTCCTCCCACAGGCCCGGAGCGGTCCGGCTGCGGGTTTCGGAGGAGACGTCGAGGGCGAACCAGTCCTCGCCCTTGTCGACGACGGTGAGGCACACGCCCGAGCAGGCGATGGAGGCGCCGAGGTCGACCGTGGACATGTCGTAGCCGCAGGCGACCCGAGGGCGCAGGTCGCCCTTTTCCTCCGCCGCGACGACGCGGCCGACGTCTGTAATGATCCCGGTGAACATCCGAGCCCGCCTTTAGCGGCCCAACCGCCGTCCGTCATGCTGAACTTATGTATGAGATTCGGGCCCCGGCGGGCTCTGCCTGCCGCGCCTGAGGACGAGGATGAACGCGGTCCAGAACAACAGCCCGATCGCCAGCCACAAGGCCGTGAGCATCGGCTCGCCTCCATCCATCCACTCGCCAGCTTCCGCGAGCGGAAACTCGCCGAGCATGGCGTGACAGGCGGACATTTCGTGGAGCCAGTAATTCCAGGCGAAGCGGCCGGCGAACAGGCTGTGCCAGACGGCTATGGCGGCGGCCGGCACGAGGGCGGCGAGCGCGGTCGGGGGAGCCGGCCGGACCGCGACCGCGGCCAATCCCGCCGAATAGAGCAGCAGGGTCAGGAACCCGAGGTACAGGCTGTCGGCGCCGCCCTGGGTGCAGGTTTCAACAGACAGGGCCAGAGCGGCGTTGATCGCGCCGAACGTGAGCAGCAGGACGGCAAGCATCGAGACTTCAACCTCCGGGCCTGTTCTCGCGCGGCCGCATCGAGCCCTGATCCGGACCGGGAGGAGAAACCATGCAGGATGATAACCGCGGCGTTCGGCGGGTCGCTAGTCCCGCTGGCGCTCGTAGATTTCGAGCCGGTCGATGCCGAGCATCCGGCTGTCGGCGAGGGTCCAGCGGCGATGGGCGTCGGCCAGGTCGGTGAGGCCGATGTAGCCTACCGAGGACTTGCCGTCGCCGATCAGGATCGGGGCGCGGTAGATCAGCATCCGGTCGACCAGGTCGGCGGCGAGGAAGGCCGACGCGGTGGCCGAGCCGCCCTCCACGAGCAAGTCGTTGACGTCATGAAGGCCGGACACGTCCTCGGGCGCCCCAAGCCGGGTCCACCCCTCCACGGCTTCCCCCCGGGTGAGCAGCGCCCGGCGCGGCGAGCGTTGCTCGAGCCCTGGAAGCCGGACGTCGAGCTTCGGCCGGTCGCGCTCGTAAGTGCCCCGGCCGACCAGGATCATGTCGCAACGGGCGCGCTCCAGATGCACGTGGGCCCGGGCATCCTCGCCGGTGATCCAGCGGCTCTCGCCCGAGGGCAAGGCGATCTTGCCGTCGAGCGACATGGCCAGCTTCAGGGTGATGAAGGGCCGGCCCAGCCCGACCCTCGTCAGGAAGCCGGCCATCGAGCGCCGGGCCGACTCGGCTGCCGGGCCGGTCTCGACCTCGATCCCGGCCGACCGCAGCCGCTCGAAGCCGCTGCCGGCCATTCGCGGGTCCGGGTCCTCGAGAGCGGCCACGACCCGGGCGACGCCCGCTCCCACCAGCAGGTCGGCGCAGGCGGGCCCTCTTTCGCTCTCATGGCAGCACGGCTCGAGGGTGACGTAGGCGGTGGCGCCGAACGCCGCCTCCCCGGCTTCGGCCAGGGCCATCGCCTCGGCATGGGGGCGTCCGCAGGGCTGGGTCCAGCCCCGGCCGGCGACGACTCCGTCCCTGACGATCACGCAGCCGACATTGGGGTTGGGAGCGGTGTTGCCGCGGCCGCGCTCGCCGAGCGCCACGGCCGCGCCCATCCAGCGCTCCTCCGGAGTCAAAGCCCGAGCCGCTCCAGCTGCTCGTCATGCTTCTTGAACATCTCCTGACGTTCCTTGAGAGCCTTGTCGCGCCACGCCTGGTCGATCTTCTGCTGGGCCTTGATCTGCTCGTCGGTGCGGTTGGCGGGCCAGCTCTCGACGTAGATGAGCTGCGGGCCGGGCGCGATATTGGTCCGGCCGTCGAGATCGAAGACGAAGAGGATCCCCAGCGGAATGGCGATGGCCAGGGCGAGAGCGATCCAATGGTGCGGCCTGCGCTCGGAGGTGAAGGCGCGAAGATCGGCCCAGAGCGCGCGGGGGGAAGCGGGGCGGGGAAGCGGCATCGCGCCAAGATAAGCGCTTCGCCGCTCCCCCGCCAGCCCCGGTCAGTCGCCGGGCAGAACCCAGCGGATGGCGCTGCTTACGGTGTCGCTCGTCGGCTTGCCGTCGCTTCCGGTCGCCGGCGAGAACTTCGCCCGCTGCCTCATCAGCCTACAGGTCGTGGCATCGAGGGCCGAGGAGCCGCTCGAGCTGGTGACGCTGCACTCCCTGACCTTGCCGTCGGGGCCGACGACGAGCTTGAAGCGGGTCGTGCCCTGCTCCTCGTTGCGGACCGCGGTGGACGGATAATCCTGATCCGAGACGTAGGACGCGAGGTTCGCCCTAGCCCGGGCGGGCTCGATCTTCTTCGCCGGCTGCGGGGGCGCCGGAGGATCGGCCTTCGCGACGATGATCGGCCCGGGCTCGGGAAGGATCAAGGTCGGCGTCGGTTGCGGGGTCCAGGGGACCGTCGGCCCCTGGCTCGGAAGCTTGAAGAGCGGCTCGGGCGGAGTCAGCACCGTCGGCTGCTGCTGCGGCACCTTCTGCTTGATCGGCTCGGGCGGCACCTCAGGGGGAGGCTTCGTCTCGTCAATGAGGATGACTTCCGTGGGGTCGGGCCACACGTGCTTGACGACGTCCGTCTTGGCCAGCGCCAGAGCGGTGATCCCCGCGCCGTGCATGAGCACGACGACGGCAAGCGCCGTGGGGCTCGTTTTCCTCGACTGGTAAGATGCTCCTTCCATCATGGCCTCTCTCCTGCGTGGTCGCCTCGCGACTCATGAGACATTATCACATAACATCATGTTACAATGTCACACAAGAGGGAAAGTTCCTGCTGAGACTCCCCTCCCTGCAAGGAAGGTGTTGGGGGTGGGTAGGCGAGCGCAGCGAGACTTACGGACTCAGGGTTTCGGCCGCCTTCGGCGGACCCACCCCCGGCCCCTCCCTCGCAGGGAGGGGAGAGGTCAGAGCGCGGCGCGAAGCCTTGCGATCGCCTCGTCGCGGCCGATCAGGGGCAGCATCGCCGCCATTTCCGGCCCGCTCTCCCGCCCGGTCAGGGCCAGCCTGAGCGGCCGGAACAGCGCCTTGCCGGCCCGGCCTGTCCGCTCCTTCAGCGTCGAGACGAGCTGCGGCCAGGGCGCTTCGCCCCAGTCCATCGCCTCCGCCGTCTCGACCGCGGCCTCGATCAGCTCCCGGTCCTCCTGCGCCCCCTTCGCCTCGACATGGCCGTGGAGGATCTCCCACCAGCCGGCGGCCTCCGCGACGGTCTTGAGGTTAGGCCGGATCGCGGCCCAGTCGCCCGCGCCCATACCCGGCGGCAGCCGCTCGGCGACCGCCTCGAACGGCAGCTGGTGGACGATCCGCGCGTTGAGCTGGGCGAGCTCGTCCAGGTCGAAGCGGGCGGGGGCACGGCCGAAAGTGGCGAAATCGAACGAGGCGATCAGCGGCTTCGGGGCGCCGACCGGCTCCACGGGCAGGCTGGTGCCGAGCCGGGCCAGCTTGGCCAGGAGGGCGAGCGGCTCGATCCCCTGCTCCCTCAGCGATTCGGCGCCGAGCGAGCCGAGCCGCTTCGACAGCTTGCCCTCCGACCCGACCAGCAGCGCCTCGTGGGCGAAGGCCGGAGGAGTGGCGCCCATCGCCTCGAACATCTGTATCTGCAGCGCGGTGTTGGTGACATGATCCTCGCCGCGAAGGACGTGGGTGACGCCCATCTCGATGTCGTCGACGCTGCTCGGAAGCATGTAGAGCCAGCTCCCGTCCTCGCGGCGGACGACGGGGTCCGACAGCAGCGCCGGGTCGAAATGCTGGCGGCCGCGGATGAGATCGTCCCATTCGATCGCCGCCCCGTGATCGAGCCTGAAGCGCCAGTGGGGGGTGCGCCCTTCCGACTCCAGCCGGGCCCGCTCCGCCTCGTCCAGCCGTAGCGCCGCCCGATCGTAAACGGGCGGGCGGCCCCGCGAGAGCTGGACCTTGCGCTTGAGATCGAGCTCCTGCGCCGTCTCGTAGGCCGGGTAGACTCGCCCCAAGACCCGCAGCCGCTCGAAAGCCGCTTCGTAGCGGTCGAAGCGGAGCGACTGGCGATGCTCCTCGTCCGCCTCGAGGCCGAGCCAGGCCAAGTCCTCGCGAATGCCCTCGACATTCCCCTCGCTCGACCGCTCCCGGTCGGTATCGTCGAACCGCAGGATGAAGCGGCCGCCATTCTTCCTCGCCCAAAGCCAGTTGTGGATCGCGGTCCGGATGTTGCCGACGTGCAGGCGTCCGGTCGGCGCGGGGGCGAAGCGGGTGACGACGGGCATGGCGGCCGTTTAGGCGCGGCGCACCCTCGCGGCAACGCTTCAGCCGAACAGCAGGGTTCCAAGCGTCCGGCCGGGCACCACCGCCAGCAGGCCGGCCGCGATGAGCCCCGCATAGACTCCCCGCATCGCGTTCCTGTGGGCGCGTATGTTGCCTCGCCGGGCGTTCCAAATGGCGAGCGGGATAGAGACCAGGGTGAGCACCGAGAAGAGGTGGATGAAGCTCAGCCCCCCGCTCAGGTCCTGAAGCCAGAAGCTGGCGATCGCCGTCACCATCATCATCGCGGCCCATATCCTCCCCAGGAGCCTGTGCGTCCGGTCGCCTTTCTCCCGCCACAGCACATAGGCCCCCAGCGGCACGGCCGGGATGACCGTGAAGAGGTGGACATAGAGGGCGACCTCCGCCCCGGCCGGCGCCCTCCAGTCGTCCGGACGCTCGATGAGGAGCGACAGGCTCCAGAGCAGGGCGGTGACCGCGGTGGAGGCCGCCACCGCGGCCGCCGTCCCCCGCCATCCGCCCGCGCGCATTTGATCGAGTACCGCCATCGTCCATCCTCCCGCGGCCCCGGTGCCGCCTTCGTCTGCATGGCCGGCGCCCGGTCGCCGGCAAGGACGGAGTCGCGAACAGCGGCTTCTCTTTCGCGGGCGGGCGGTTTCGCGCTATTCGTCCCGTTGGCGAAGCGTGAGCGAGGCGAATTGGCATGGAGCGGCTGCGGCGAATCGCCATCGAGCTCTTTGTCCTGACGGCCGTCGGCACCCTACTCGGCCTGATCGCGCCCTTCGGCAGCGACGGCCTTCCCGGGGCGTGGCGGCTCTTCTTCTGGGTTGGGTTCATTCTCGCCGGCTACGTCATTTTCCGCCCCGTCTCCGCCGTCGCCCGCTGGCTCACCGAAGAAAGCCGGGTTCCGCGGTGGCTCGCCGTCTTGCTGGTGGCGGTCGTCGCCTCCCTGCCGCTGGCGACGATCATCGCCGTCGCTTTGGCCGAGCTGACCGGCGGCGGGGACTTCTGGAGCGGAAGCCGGTTCCTCACGCTTTACGGCCAGGTCGCGCTCGTGGGGATCGGGATCCACCTGCTGATGCTTCTGGTCTTCCCCGCCGCGACCAGGCCGGCCGAGCCGGCGACGGAGACGGACGCGTCGGCGCCCGCGCTCGCACCGCCGGTCGCGCAATCCGACAATGCGTTCCTGAGGCGCCTGCCCGCCGCCCTCGGGCGCGACCTTTTGTCCCTTCAGATGCAGGACCATTACGTCCAGGCGCAGACCGCGCTCGGCACGACTCTCATCCTGATGCGCTTCCGAGACGCCGTCGCGGAGCTGGGCGGGAGCGGGATCCAGGTTCACCGCAGCTGGTGGGCCGCCTTCGGCGCCATGGAGGCGCTCGAGCGCGACGGGCGAAGCGCTCGCCTTCGCCTTCGGGGCGGCGCAACCCTTCCGGTCTCCCGCGCCTGCCTGCCCGCGGTGCGAGAAGCCCTCAGCGACCCCGCGCGCAGCGGGTTTGACAGTCAGGCCCTGTCCTTTAAGAGCCCGGACCAAGGCGGCGACTCGGCCCGCGGCGCCGTTGCAGGGACCATGACATGAAGCTGTTGGCCGGCAATTCGAACCTGCCGCTGGTGAAGAGCATCGCCGCCTATCTCGAGCTTCCCGTCACCGAGGCGAGCGTCCGCCGCTTCGCGGACGAGGAGGTGTTCGTCGAGATTCATGAGAATGTCCGCGGCGAGGACGTGTTCGTCGTCCAGTCGACCTCCTACCCCGCCAACGACAATCTGATGGAGCTTCTGATCTGCATCGACGCGCTGAGGCGGGCGTCGGCGAAGCGGATCACGGCCGTTCTCCCCTATTTCGGATACGCCCGCCAGGATAGGAAGCCCGGGCCGCGCACGCCTATCTCGGCCAAGCTCGTCGCCAACCTCATCACGGTGGCAGGTGCCAATCGGGTCCTTTCGGTCGACCTCCATGCCGGCCAGATCCAGGGCTTCTTCGATATCCCGACCGACAATCTCTACGGCGCACCGGTGATGTCGGAGGACATCAAGGCCCGCTTCAACGGCCGCGCCATCACCGTCGTCTCCCCGGACGTCGGCGGGGTCGTCCGCGCCAGGGCGCTGGCCAAGCGGCTCAACAACGCGCCGCTCGCCATCGTCGACAAGCGCCGGGAGAAGCCGGGCGAATCGGAGGTGATGAACATCATCGGCGACGTCTCGGGCCGCTTCTGCATCCTCGTCGACGACATCGTCGATTCGGCCGGAACCCTGTGCAACGCCGCCGCTGCTCTCAACGAAGCCGGGGCGGAGGACGTCGTCGCCTACTGCACCCACGGGGTCCTTTCCGGCGCCGCGGTCAACCGGGTGGAGAATTCGCAGCTGGCCGAGCTCGTCATTACCGACTCGATCCAGCTCAGCGAGGAGGCGACGGCCAGCCCGCGAATCCGCGCCCTGCCGATCGCGCCCCTGCTCGCCGAGGCGATCAAGCGTATCGCCGACGAGACCAGCGTCTCCAGCCTGTTCGACTGATGAAGCGGGTCCTCGTCACCGGCGCCGGTCGGGGCATCGGGCTGGAGCTGGCGCGCCAATATGCCGCCGACGGCTGGGAGGTGGTCGCCACCGTCCGTGACCCCTCGAAGGCGGGCGAGCTCGCCTCGCTCGGCGTGCAGATGGAAGCGCTGGACATGCGCGATTTCGAGGCGCTGGCGGCTTTCCGGGAACGGCTCGGTGGAAGCCCGCTTGACCTGTTCATCGCCAATGCCGGTCTCTCGAAGGCCAAGTGGATCCGAAGCCCCGAAGATGCCGAGGACTGGCAGGAAGTGCATGCCGTCAACTCGGCCGCCCCGGTCCTGCTCGCCGAGACCCTGCTCCCGCTCGTCGAGGCGGCTGGCGGTCGGATGGCGGCGATCAGCAGCCAGATGGGAAGCATCGCCGACAGCTCCGGCGGCTATATCGGCTACCGCGCGTCCAAGGCCGCGCTCAACGCCGCCTGGCGGGCGCTGGCACTCGGCTGGCGGTCCCGGCCGGTGACTCTCCTCCTGCTCCACCCGGGCTGGGTGCAGACCGACATGGGCGGCCCGCAGGCGCCGCTGCCGGTGGAGGAGAGCGTCGCCGGGATGCGGCGGGTGATCGCGGGCCTCCCGCGAAGCGCCTCCGGCGCGTTCCTCGATTATCGGGGCGAACCCGTCCCCTGGTGAGGGCGTCAGGCCGCGAGCGGCAGCTCGTCCAGCCAGGCGGCGTAGGGCCGCTCACTGTCCGCCGCCTCGACCGGCGCCTCCGGCTCGGCGGGAAGCGGATCCGGCGCCATCCAGCGCGCGAAGGTGGTCAGAGCCGTCAGCGCCGCATAAGCGGAGAAGGCGACGGCGGGGCTCCACAGGATGCCGAACGCGAAGAGGATGCGCAGATACAGGGGATTGAACCCGAAATCCGTCCCGATCGCGTAGCAGGCGCCGAGCAAGGTATCGTCGCGCGCGATGATCGAACTTGCCATGACTTGCTCCATCATTTCACAGGCCGCTCAGCTCGCGGCGAAGAACCCGCTAAAGCAGTTACTTCGCGAAACGACGTCGCGCTCCCGCCGAAATCGTTTCAATCGTGGCAGGCACGTCGCCCCAGCGAAGGCTGGGGGCCCAGTGAGTGAAAGGCACTGTGCTCATTCTCACTGGGATGCCGGCCTCCGCCGGGATACGGGAGTTGCCTTTCGCCCCCTCCCCCTCTATAGGCGCCGCTTCTTTCCAGCTTTGGAAGAAACGAACGGCCCGGCCGATAGGGCTGCCGTGGCCGTTCTCAAACGTCGCGCCGCTGGGCGCACAAGGAGACGAAAATGCCCAAACTGAAGACCAAGAGCGGCGTCAAGAAGCGCTTCAAGCTCACCGCCACCGGTAAGCTGAAGCACGGAGTCGCCGGCAAGCGCCACCGGCTGATCAGCCACAACGCCAAGTACATCCGCCAGAACCGCGGCACCGAAGTTCTCGCCAAGGCCGACACGGCCCGGGTGAAGCTCTGGGCGCCCTACGGCCTGAACTAGGAGGTATTGGGAAATGGCACGCGTCAAAAGGGGCGTGACGACCAAGGCTCGTCACAAACGGATCCTCGAGCAGGCGAAGGGCTATTACGGCCGCCGCAAGAATACGATCCGCATCGCCAAGCAGGCCGTCGAGAAGGCCGGCCAATATGCCTATCGCGACCGCAAGGTGAAGAAGCGCTCGTTCCGGGCTCTCTGGATCCAGCGCATCAACGCCGCCGTCCGGGCCGAGGGCCTGACCTACGGCCAGTTCATGCACGGCCTGAAGCTCGCCGGAGTCGATCTCGACCGCAAGGTCCTGGCCGACATCGCGATGCACGAGGGCGACGCCTTCAAGGGCATCATCGCCCAGGCCCGCGGCGCTCTTCCGCAGGAGAGCCAGGCGACCGCCTGAGCTTTCGAGGCTGAGATAAAGGAAGGCGCGGCAGGGGAGATCCCGCCGCGCCTTTTCCTTGTCTCCCTCTCCCCGGCGGGGAGAGGGCTGGGGTGAGGGGGTGCTGAGCCTGTCGCGAATACGCCGTGCCCCCTCACCCTAACCCTCTCCCCACGGGGAGAGGGGAAAGGTCAGTGCAAGGTCTCCGCGGCGATCGAATAGCGCACCGTCGCGCAGCCGCTCTTCTCCGGGCAGCAGCTCAGACGGGTCCATTCCGTCTTCGCCCTTCGCTCGTCGTCATACGGGCCGGACATCGTCTCGGTGCCCGGAATCAGGGCGCGGAAGTCCGGCCCTTCATATTCCCCCCCGATCACCCAGAATCTCTTGGTCATGTCGAGTCTCCTTATTCCGCCGCCACGGCGGTGATGAACTGGTCGGCCTCGGTCGATTCGGCGAGAGCGGTGGTCGAGGCATCGCCGCCCGAGACGGTCTGGGCGATGAGGTCGAAATAGCCGGTGCCGACCTCGCGCTGGTGGCGGGTGGCGGTGTAGCCGGCGGCCTCGGAGGCGAACTCGGCCTGCTGGAGCTCCGAATAGGCCGCCATTCCGCGGTCGCGATAGCCGCTGGCCAGCTCGAACATCGAATGGTTGAGGCTGTGGAAGCCGGCCAAGGTGACGAACTGGAACTTGTAGCCCATCGCGCCCAGCTCCTTCTGGAATCGGGCGATGGTCTCCTTGTCGAGCTTGGCTTCCCAGTTGAAGCTGGGCGAGCAATTATAGGCCATCATCTTGCCGGGGAACTCGCTCTGGATCGCTTCGGCGAAGCGCCGGGCGTCGTCGAGATTGGGGTTGCTGGTCTCCCACCACAGCAAATCCGCATAAGGCGCGAAGGCCAGGCCGCGCTTGATGCAATGGTCCACCCCGGTGCCGTCGCGGAGCCGGAAGAAGCCTTCCGGGGTGCGCTCGCCGGTGAGCCACTCGCGGTCACGCCCGTCGACGTCGGAGGTGATCAGCTTCGCGCTCTCGGCGTCGGTCCGGGCGACGACCAGGGTGGGCACCCCGCAGACGTCGGCGGCGAGACGGGCTGAGACGAGGTTGCGGATATGCGCCTGAGTCGGGATCAGCACCTTGCCGCCGAGGTGGCCGCATTTCTTCTCGCTGGCGAGCTGGTCCTCGAAATGGACCGCGGCAGCGCCGGCCTCGATATAAGCCTTCATGATCTCGAAGCAGTTGAGCGGCCCGCCGAAGCCGGCCTCGGCGTCGGCGACGATGGGCACGAACCAGTCACGGGTGGCGCCGCCCTCGGCATGCTCGATCTGGTCGGCGCGCTGAAGGGTTCGGTTGATCCGGCGGCACAATTCGGGGCCGGCATTGGCCGGGTAGAGCGACTGGTCGGGATACATGGCGCCGGCGGTGTTGGCGTCGGCGGCGACCTGCCAGCCGGAGAGGTAGATGGCCTTGAGGCCGGCGCGGGCCATCTGCATCGCCTGGTTGCCGGTCACCGCGCCCAGCGCGTTGACGTAATCCTCGGTCCGGAGAAGCTCCCACAGCCGGTTCGCGCCGCGGCGGGCGAGGCTGTGCTCGATCGGGACGGAGCCGCGCAGCCGGCGGACCTCCTCGGGGGAATAGGGCCGGCGGATCCCGGCGAAGCGGTCGGCTGGGGCGGGGATCAGGCTGCTGAAGTCGGTCATGGGCATCCTCGAAGTGGACGAAGTCGACTCATGAAAGCGCAAATCGGCCCGGCAGGCGCATTGAAAAGGGTCGCGTTGTCACAGCGCGACTTGCGACTATTGTAAAATAGTGACAATGTTCCTGTCGTGCCTGCGCCCGAACGAAAGCTCTATCTTGGCGGTCGCCTAAGACGTCTGAGGCGCGACCTCGGGCTGAACCAGAGCGCGATGGCGGGGGAGATCGGCGTGTCGCCCTCCTACCTCAACCATCTTGAGCGCAACCAGCGGCCGGTGACGGCGCAGGTGCTGCTCCGGCTCGCCGAGGTCTACGAGGTCGACCTTCGCGCCTTCGCCGCCGAGGGGGCGGACGGGACCGGAGTCGAGCAGCTCGCCGAGATCTTCGCCGACCCGATCTTCGCCGACATCGGGATCCCCCGCTACGAGCTGCTCGAGGTCGCCGACAACGCGCCCTCGGTCGCCGACGCCATCTCGAGGCTCTACGCGGCCCTGGTCGAGCGTCGGCAGCATCCCGCCGGCGCGGCCCCGGACGAGACCTCGCTCGTCACCCCGGAGGCTTGGGTGCGCGACCATATCCAGGCGCAGCGCAACCATTTTCCTTATATCGAAGAGGCCGCCGAGACCCTGGCCGGGGCGCTCGGAGACCCCACCGCGATCCTCGAGGCGCTGCGGCGGCGCCTCAAGGAGGGGTTCGGGATCGAGACGAAGGTGGTTCCGCCCGAGCTTGTCGAGCCGACCAGCCAGGCCTACGACTTCCACCGCAAGCGGCTGATGCTCTCGGCGATGCTGAGGCCGGAAAGCCGTACCTTCGGCGCCGCCTACCAGCTCTCCCTCGTCGAATTTGGGCCGATGCTCGACCGCATGGTCGACACCGCCGGAGCGCCTGACGTCCCGACCCGGCGGCTGCTTCGGATGAGCCTCGCCAATTACGCGGCCGGCGCGATCATGATGCCCTATGCCGCCTTTCTCGCCGCCGCCGAGAAGCATCGCTACGACGTCGATCGGCTCTGCGCCGATTTCGGGGCCAGCGTCGAGCAGGTCTCGCACCGGCTCACCACCCTCGCCCGGACCGGTGCGCGCGGCGTGCCCTTCTTCATGCTGAGGGTCGACGCGGCCGGCAACGTCTCGAAGCGCTTCGCCGGCGAGAGCTTCCCCTTCTCCCGCTTCGGCGGCACCTGCCCGCGCTGGAACCTGCACGCCGCCTTCCAGACCCCGGGGCGGGTCGCCACCCAGATCGTCGAGACCCCCGACGGGGCCCGTTTCTTCACCATCGCCCGGACCGTCGACCGCGCCGTCCGCCTCGACCCGCGCGAAAGCTCCCAGCTCGCCATCGGCCTCGGCTGCGACGTCAAATACGCGCCCAGGATCCTCTATGCCGACGGCGAGGATCTGGCCAAGCCCTACGTCACCCCGATCGGGCCCGCCTGCAGCATCTGCCCGCGCCTCCGCTGCCCCCAGCGCGCCGCCGCTCCGGCCGGCCGGACGCTGGCCCTTAACGAGACCCAGAAGACGATCTCGCCTTATCCCTTCGTGGGCTAGCTGGACAAAGACCGGAGGCTCCAACATGATCGCCGCTTCGAGCGTCCTCCCGGGGGAGCCGCCAGAGCGAGGATGTGACGCCATGAAGCTGCTTGCCATCGCCGCCGCCGGCCTGATCGCCCTCCAGGCCCAGCCCGCCTCGGCCCAGCCCGCCCAGGCGGCACCGAGCGAGGCTCTGGTCGACCGCTTCATCGCCGCCATTCCCGACGCCGAGGAGATCGCCGCCGCCCCTACCGGGGTCGATGCCGCCGAGCTGAGCCGGCTCGTCGCGCTCAACCCGGGCAAGGAGGCGCAGCTGCGCTCGGTCCTTCAGGCCAACCTCGCCTGCAGCGGCCCGGCCGTCACCGCCGGCACCCTGAGGATGCTCCGGACCATCGCCCGGGACCTGGGCGCAGAAAGGCTGCAGAAGCTGATCAGCTTCTACGAGGGGCCGGATTATGCCGCCTTCGAGGCCCTGGCCGCGCGGATGCAGGGCAAGGCGGCGCCGAGCGCGGCCGACGAGGCGGCCCTGGCCAAGCTGATGGCGGCCTATCCCCTGCGGGCCTTCCTCGACCGGATGAACGACGCCCAGGCGATCATCGAAGGCGACCAAGGCTTCATGACCGCGGCAATGAATTGCGCCTCCCAGCAGGTGGACGCGCTGACGGCGGCCGGACTCAAGGCGAACTAGGCTGTATCGACATTCAGCGGCGTCGCTTCAATCCCCCTCTCCCCAGCGGGGAGAGGGCCGGGGTGAGGGGAGCTCGGCCGCCGAACCCCCTCTCCCTGCCCTCTCCCCGCTGGGGAGAGGGATGAACGTTCGCACAAGCCCTGCGAATGTCGATACAGCCCGGTTGACCTAGAGCGGCCTCGGCATCCCCGGAACGCCGGGCGCGCATTCGAGCCCCGGCCGGTCCCACCGGGCCAGCTCGGCAGCGGCGACGTAGGTGCTTTCCAGGAAGGCCAGCAAAGCCGGATCGGGATTGTCCGCAGTCCGAACCGCTTCGTAGGGCAGGACGAACTCGCCCAGGGCGGAGTCGAAGCGCGCCGCCTCCGGCCGGGCCCCGGCCGCCGCGAAGCCTTCGGGCGAGGGATAAGCGTAGGAATAGAAGAAGGGATCGCCGCCGCCGGCTCCGCCGGGCCAGAAGCCCGCACTGGAGACTTCGTGGCTATAGGCTTCGCGGGTGATGTCGTCGGGCAGATTCGGGATCCCGCCCGGGTGGGGCGGGGCGGGGCGGCCTGAGAAGCGGGTGACGGCTAGATCGAAGCTGCCCCAGAAGAAATGGACGGGGCTCGCCTTGCCCAGGAAGCCGGAGCGGAAAAGCCGGAAGACGCGGTCGGCCTCGACCAGCGCCTGGAGCAGCCGGGCGGCGCTGTCGCGGTCGTAGGCGCGGGGGGCGTCGTCCTCGGCGAAGGGAATGGCCGAGTCGAGCTCGTTCGGCGCGGGGTGGATCCGGATATCGTGCCCAGCCTCCCTGAGCAGCTCCAGCCCAGCGCCGTGGAACTCCGCCACCGACATCGGCCGAAGCTTCAGGCGGCGAACGCCGCCCGCGTCGGCGAAGGTGAATTCGTGGCCCGCGAGGTCCAGCCCCAGCTCGAAGGGGCCGGCAGGCCCGTACAGAGGCTCGGTGCGCAGCCCGCGCGGATGGACGTGCAGGGTGACGTGCCACCCATGGTTGCGCCAGGGCAGAAGCGCCACCGCCGCCTTGCCGAGGATCTGGCTGTAGAGGTGGAGCGCGGCGATCGTCGGGCCGTCGCGGGCTTCGCTGAGTGGGGGCCAGTTCATGGCTGGCAATGTGCCCTCGCCGGCCGTTCCCGTCACCCTCAACTTTTTCAGGCCCAGGTTCGCGCCGGGCGGGATGTCAGGCTGTGGGACGAGCGGCGGCGCGAGGTCCCGGGGCCCGCGCCCAATCAAAAACGACGCAGCGACGCAACGATGCAGCGTCGGACACCGGCTCCTCTTCGTTGCGTCGTTGCGTTCCTGAATCGCAGGGCCTGCCGGCGCGCGTGGTGACGCGCTCGATGCGCCGTCGCAGCCGGCCGAGCGGCTCGACCCTGGATCTTGAGACAAGTTCAGGATGACGGTTTGGGGACGGGGTTCAAAGGCCCGGAAATTTTCTCTAAGCGCCGCGCATGGCTAGTGACACACATGCACTGATCGACCGAATCTCCGCTGCGTCCGACCTCCCCGCGCTGGAGGCGGAGCGTGTCGCTGCGCTCGGCAAGCAGGGGCAGATCACCCAGCTTCTGAAGTCGCTCGGCGGCATGACGCCAGAGCAGAGGCAGGTCGAAGGGCCTCGGATCCACGGCTTGCGCGAGGCGGTCACCGAAGCCATCGGCCTGCGCAAGGCGGCGCTGGAGGCGGAGGCGCTGGAGCGGCGGCTGGCGACCGAGGGGCTGGACATGACGCTTCCGGTTGCGGCGGCGCCGCAGGGCAGCGTCCACCCGGTCAGCCAGGTGATGGACGAGCTCGCGGAGATCTTCGCCGACATGGGCTTCTCGGTCGCCACCGGGCCGGAGATCGAGGACGACTGGCACAATTTCACGGCGCTGAACTTCCCGCCCGACCATCCGGCGCGGGCGATGCACGACACGTTCTACCTGCAGCCGAGCGAGGGCGTCGAGGAGCGGATGCTTCTGCGCACCCACACCTCGCCCGTTCAGATCCGGGCGATGCTGGCGAGCAAGCCGCCCATCTACATCATCGCGCCCGGGCGGACCTACCGCTCGGACAGCGACGCGACCCACACGCCGATGTTCCATCAGGTGGAG
This sequence comes from Allosphingosinicella sp., assembly GCA_036399975.1. Classification (GTDB taxonomy): domain Bacteria; phylum Pseudomonadota; class Alphaproteobacteria; order Sphingomonadales; family Sphingomonadaceae; genus Allosphingosinicella. The sequence goes on along the minus strand of DASWLZ010000031.1, from coordinate 11,966 downwards.
GGCCTCGTCATCGACCGGGGGATCCACCTCGGCCACCTCAAATGGACCCTCGAGACCTTCCTGAAGGCCTTCTTCGAGCGAGACGACATCGAGCTCCGGCTCCGCCCCTCCTATTTCCCCTTCACCGAGCCTTCCGCCGAGGTCGACGTCGGCTTCACCCGGGTGAAGGGGCGGCGGGTGCTCGGCGGGACGGAGGGCTGGATGGAGCTGCTCGGCTCGGGGATGGTCCACCCGCGGGTGATCGCCAATTGCGGCCTCGATCCCGAGGAATGGCAGGGTTTCGCCTTCGGCTGCGGGATCGACCGGCTGGCCATGCTCAAATACGGTATGGACGACCTCCGCGCCTTCTTCGACGGCGACCTTCGGTGGCTGCGGCATTACGGCTTCGCAGCGCTCGATGTGCCGACTCTCTCCGGAGGGGTGGGCGCATGAAGTTCACCCTTTCCTGGCTGAAGGAGCATCTCGAGACGGAGGCCTCGCTCGAGCAGGTCACCGACACGCTCACCGCGATCGGCCTCGAGGTCGAGGGCGTCGAGAATGCGGCCGAGAGGCTGGCGCCGTTCACCGTTGCCAGGATCCTGACCGCCGAGCGGCATCCGCAGGCGGACAAGCTCCAGGTCCTCACCGTCGACGCCGGGACCGGCGAGGCGATCCAGGTCGTGTGCGGAGCGCCCAATGCCCGGGCCGGGATGCTGGGCGTGTTCGGAGCCCCTGGGGCCTATGTCCCCGGCAGCGACCTCACTCTGAAGGTCGCCGCGATCCGAGGGGTGGAGAGCCGGGGCATGATGTGCTCGGTTCGCGAGCTCGAGCTCGGCGACGAGCATGACGGGATTATCGAGCTTCCCGCCGAGGCGCCGGTGGGCGAATCCTATGCGCAATGGGCGGGGCTGGACGACCCGGTGATCGACGTCAACGTCACCCCGAACCGGCAGGATTGCATGGGCGTTCACGGAATCGCCCGCGACCTTGCCGCCGCCGGCCTGGGAAGGCTGAAGCCGGTCGAGGTTCGGGAAATCGCCGGCGCCTTCCCCTGCCCGCTCGAGATTCGCACCGACGACCCCGAAGGCTGCCCGGCCTTTTACGGCCGCGTCGTGAGGGGCGTCCGCAACGGCCCCTCGCCGGCCTGGCTCCAGCAAAGGCTGAAGGCGGTCGGGCAGCGGCCGATCAGCGCCCTCGTCGACATGACCAACTACGTCATGCTGAGCTACGGGCGGCCGCTCCACGTCTACGATCTGGCGAAGCTGAGCGGCGCGGTCGTCGCCCGCCGGGCAAGGGAGGGGGAGGAGGTGCTCGCCCTCAACGGCAAGACTTACCTTCTCGATCCCGGGATGACGGTCATCGCCGACGACCTCATGGTCCACGACATCGGCGGGATCATGGGCGGCGAGCATTCGGGCGTTTCGGAGGAGACGACCGACATATTGATCGAATGCGCCTATTTCGATCCGGCACGGATCTCGCGCACCGGGCAGGCGCTCGCCCTGAGCTCCGACGCCCGCACCCGCTTCGAGCGCGGGGTCGATCCGGCCTTCGTCGAGACCGGGATCGCCGTCGCCACCCAGCTCGCGATCGACCTGGCGGGCGGCGTAGCGTCCGACACCGTCCGCGCCGGCCAGCCGCCGCGGCTCGACGGGGCCGTGGAGTACAGGCCCCGGCGGGCGCTCGAGCTCGGCGGCGTCGACGTCAGCGAGGCGCGGCAAGCGGAGATTCTCGGCCGGCTCGGCTTCGAGGTCGGTCCCGGCGAGACCTGGCGGATCGCGGTGCCGAGCTGGCGCCGCGACATCGACGGCGAGGCGGACATCGTCGAGGAGGTCGCCCGGATCGAGGGCTATGACAAGGTGACGGCGACTCCGCTGCCGAGGGCGCCGGGAGTCGCCCGGCCGACGGCGACGGCGCAGCAGCTGGTCGAGCGGCGGGTGCGCCGGGCCGCGGCCGGCCGCGGGCTGAACGAAGCGGTGACCTGGGCCTTCGTCGCGGAAGAGGAAGCGGCGCCGTTCGGAGGCTCGGCCTGGATCCTCGACAATCCGATCAGCGAGGAGCTGAAGGCGATGCGGCCGAGCATGCTCCCCGGGCTGCTCTCCGCGGCGAGGCGGAATTTCGCCCGCGGCTCCGAGAGCGTGCGGCTGTTCGAGATCGGCCGCCGCTACCTCGGCGACGGCGAGCGGCCGACGCTGGGCCTGATCCTCGCCGGCTTGGCCGCGCCGCGCCACTGGCGGACCGGCAAGGCGCAGGGCTTCGACGCCTATGACGCGAAGGCGGAAGCGCTCGCCCTGCTGGCGGCGGCGGGCGCTCCGACCGACAATCTCCAGTCGCTTCCGGGGGCCTCCGGAATCTACCATCCCGGCCGCTCGGGCCGGCTCGCGCTCGGCCCGAAGAACGTGCTGGCCGAATATGGCGAGCTCCACCCCGCCACCCTCAAGGCCTTCGACCTGGAGGGGCACCTGGTCGCCGCGGAGATCTTCCTCGACTCCGTTCCCCACAAGCGGGGCGGCCGGATGCGGGAGGCCTATGCGCCGCCGGCGCTTCAGGCCGTGAAGCGCGACTTCGCCTTCCTGGTTCCGGCCGACACGCCCGCCGACGCCTTGCTTCGGGCGGTGCGGGGGGCGGACCGGCAGGCGATCGCCGGCGTCGCTCTGTTCGACGTCTTTACCGGGCCGGGCGTGCCGGAGGGAGAGAAGTCGCTCGCCGTCGAAGTGATCCTTCAGCCGGGCGAGAAGAGCTTCACCGAGGAGGAGTTGAAGGCGATCTCGGCGCGGATCGTCGCCGCCGCGGCCAAGGCCGGTGCCCGGCTGCGCGACTGAGGCCGCCGTCCGGGCGGCCTTCGAGCGGCAGGCGGAGGGCGCGTCCAGACTCGGGTCGCCGTTCATGGCTCGGCTGTGCGCGCTGCTCGGCGAGCGGCTCGACCGGACAACCGAGACGGGGCGGCGAGTGCTCGACTGGCCGGGCAAGGCCGACGCTTTCAGCGACGCCGTGCCGATTCGACTCGCCGGAGGGCTTCACGCGCTCGTCCGCCGGGGCGGCGCTCCGGGCCTTGCCGCTTGCTATCCGCCGAACCCGCTGCCCGACGACGAGGCGTTGTGGGCAGCGCTTCGGCCGGTGCTGGCCGATCCCGAGCTGGAGACGTGGCTGGACGGCGCTCCGCAGACCAACGAGGTCGGCCGATCGGCGGTCCTGATGAGCGGGCTGCTGGTCGTCGCCGACCGGTTCGGGCAGCCGGTTGAGCTTCTCGAGCTCGGCGCCAGCGCGGGGCTCAACCTGCTTCTCGACCGCTACGGCTACGATCTCGGCGGGGTGCGGGCCGGCGAGCCCGGCTCCCCCGTGCAGCTCAGGCCGGAGTGGAAGGGCGACCCACCGCCGGAGGCGTCGGTCCGAGTGGCGCGACGGCGCGGGGTCGATCTCCATCCGCTCGATCTCCGCCGGGACGCGAAGCGGCTGCTCGCTTATGTCTGGCCCGACCAGCCGCGCCGCCTCGCCCAGCTCGAGGCGGCGCTGGCGATCGCGGCGGAGAATCCGCCCGACGTGGAGCGGGGGGACGCGGCGGACTGGCTCGAGGCCCGGCTCGGCGAGCCGGCCGAAGCGGGGACGAGCCGGGTCGTGCTGCACTCGATCGCCTTCCAATATTTCTCCGGGGAGGCGAAGGCGCGCATCCGCGCGGCCATGGACGCGGCCGGGGCCATGGCGACGGCGAAGGCGCCGTTGGCCTGGCTGCGCTACGAATATGAGCCGGCCGACGACAGGATCACGCTTCGTCTGAGGGTCTGGCCGGGCGAGGAGCGGCTTCTGGCTTACTGCCACCCCCACGGCAGCGAGGTGGAGTGGCTCGGATGACTCCCCTCCGTTTCAGGGAAGGGAGATTTCCAGCGCGTTGATGGCTGCGTGGACCCTCGCCTCGGCTTCCTTGCGCGGGAGGCCCGGCGGGATCGTCTCGCCGAACCGCAGCGTTACCACCCCCGGCCGCTTGACGAAGCTTCGGCGCGGCCAGATCCGGCCGCTGTCGAGCGCCACCGGGACGACGGGCAGGTCGAGCGCCCGGTACAGGCCCGCGAAGCCCGGCTCGAGCGGCGGCCGCTCGCCGGGGGCGACCCTCGTGCCTTCGGGGAAGATGACGATCGGCCGCCCTTGCGCGACCGCCTCGCCGGCGGCCCGGAGCAGCCTGCGCAGCGCGCCGCCGCCGCCCTCTCGGTCGACCGCGATGATCCCATAGGCGCGAGTCAGCCGCCCCCAGAGCGGGATCCGGCTCAGCTCGCTCTTCATCACCGTCGCCGGGGTGTCGAGGATTCGCTGCATCTCGGTCGTCTCGAACATCGATTGATGCTTGGCGGCGACGATCACGGCGCCGACCGGCACCTCGCCCTCGATCCGGGTGCGGATCCCGAGCAGGAATCGAGCGCACAGGCAGTTGAACCTGGTCCAGCCGTCGCAAACCCGGCGGACGGGGCCCTTGCCGAGCGGAAGGACGACGATGCCGGCGAGCACGTAGAGGACGCTGCCGGTGTAGAAGACCAAAGCGTAGAGCAGCGAGCGGGCGAGGTTCATCAGATGCCGACGAACTCCGCCGAGCGGCGGAGGAGATATTTGTTATATTCGGTGAAGAGCTGGGCGAAGCTGGGATTGCTCTCGACGGCGTCGCCGGTGACGGCGATCCCGCCGCCGAGCCGCCGCGAGAGCTCGAAGCGGGCGCGGGGCATGTGCCAGTCGGTGGTGACGAGGCGCATAGAGCGGAACTTGTGCTTGTCCATCCAGCGCGCGACCTCCTCCGCATTTGAACGGGTATCGACCGATTCGCGGCCGAGATCGACGCAGCAGCGGAACAGCGAATCGTCCGCCCCATATTGCGCGGCGAGCTCCTCGGGCCGAACCGTTCTGGCGACCCCGGAGACGAGCATCCGCTTGGCCTTGTTGCGGGCCATCAGGTCGAGGCCGCGCTCGATCCTCTTGGCGCCGCCGGTGAGGACGACGATGGCGTCGGTGGTCCGCTCGTCCGCCGGCCTCGGAAGCGCCACCGCGAAGACGGCGTAGCCGAGCAGGTAGAGGAGGACGATGGCGGAAATGGCGCGGCGGATCACAACATTCTTCCCAGGGCCCTGAGGATGGTTCCGCGGGCGACCAGCATGGCAAGGCCGACGCCCAGGGCCGGAAGCAGAGCGAGCGCGAGCCAGCTCGTCGCGGGAAGGTTGGCGGAGCCGAGCAGGTCGGAGCCGAGCGCTCCGATCCGGTCGCCGATGACGAGAAGGGCGAGCGCCGCCGCGCCGAAGCCGACGGCGCCGCCGAACAGGGCGTCGAGCGCGATCCGGCGCTGGAACAGGCGGGCGACCTGGACGTCGGTCGCGCCCATCAGGTGGAGCACCTCGATCGTCCCGCGATGGGTGTCGAGCGCGGCGCGGGCGGCGAGGACGACGGTCGCGGCGGTGGCGGCGATCATCAGGGCGACGAGGCCGAGCGCCAGCCATTTCAGCGCCGAGATCAACCGGCCGAGCGGCGCCAGCCACTGGGCGTTGTCGTCGATCCGGGCCGAGGGGGCCGCCGCGGTCACCGGCCCTCGAAGCGCGTCGGCGCGGGCGCCGGGGACGAGCTGCACGTCGATCATCGCCGGGATCGGAAGGTCCCCCTCCATCCCGCCCGAGCCCAGCCAGGGCTCGAGCAGGTCGGCCATCTCCTCGGCGGAGAGGCGGCGGACGCTCTCGACCTCCGGAAGCCCCCGAAGCCGCTCGGCGGCGCGGGCGGCCTCGGCCTCGCGCCGGTCCGGATTGGGCTCGAGGACCTGGACGGTGATGCGGTTGCCGAGCCCGGCGCCGAGACTCGAGGCGGCGCCGCCGAGGCCGAGGCCGGCGGCGGCGGCGAGCACGGTCAGGAACATCATGATCGCGATCACCCAGGGCATTGGCCCGGCGAGTCGGCCCTCCGGGAGCAGGCGCCGGTCGGCGACTCCGACCGTTCGGGAGGAAATCGCCTTCATGCGTCGGCCCGCCGCGGCGGGTGGCGAAGCGCTCCGGTGGGATCGAGAAGGGTGCCGCGGTCGAGGCGGAGCATCTCGGAGCGGCCGATGCTCGAGATGAGATGGAGATCGTGGGTGGCGACGACGACGGTGGTGCCGAGCTTGTTCAGCGAATCGAACAGATGGAGGAGGCGCTTGGCCATTTCCGGGTCGACGTTGCCGGTCGGCTCGTCGGCGACCAGCAATTCGGGCCGGGCGATGACCGCCCGGGCGATGGCGACCCGCTGCTGCTCGCCGCCCGACAGGGTGGCCGGCCTCGCGCTGGCGCGGTGGCCGAGCCCGACCCAGGCGAGCATCTCGCTCACCGGGCCCTGAAGGTCCTTCTCGTCCACCCCGGCGACCCGGAGCGGCAAGGCGACATTGTCGAAGGCGGAGAGGTGGGTGACGAGCCGGAAGTCCTGGAAGACCACGCCGATGCGGCGGCGGAAGCCGGGAAGGCGCTTCCTCGGCATGGTGACGATATCCTCGCCGAACAATTTGATGAGGCCCCGGCTGGGCCTCTGGGCGAGGTAGAGGAGCCTCAGAAGCGAGGTCTTGCCCGCGCCCGACGGGCCGGTGAGGAAGTAGAAGCCGCCGTGGCGCAACGAGAAGCTGAGGTCCGAGAGCGTCTCCGCCCCCGTGCCATAGCGCAGCCCGACATTGTCGAACTGAACGATGGTGCCCGTGTTGTTCAGATCCCGCCTCCGCTCGGGGCCGAGCCCCCTACGCTCAATGGCATGCACCGCGCGGGGCCGTAAACCACTCAATACCCCTCCCCCCCGTCATCCCGGGCTCGACCCGGGATCCAGGAACATTGCCGCGGGAGGTTTCGTGCCGCCGTGCTCATGGATTCCGGCTTTCGCCGGACCTTTGCATAACCCCTCTCCCCAGCGGGGAGAGGGCAGGGTGAGGGGGCTCGGCTTTCGAGGAAAACCCGCGGAGTCAGAGCCCCCTCACCCCAGCCCTCTCCCCGCTGGGGAGAGGGGGCTGCACCGAGCCGTCCGCTGAGTGTAACACTTAGTGACTTACACAAAGATGCCGCGTTCGCCGGAATGACGGTATAAAAGGCGCAATGGCTTGCATGGCGCGGCTCACCGTGCTTGGATTCGGACGAGCACCAGCCTTTGGGGCGTCCTGTAGCCGATGATCCTGAGCTGTCCCGCCTGTAAGACGCGCTATGTAGTGCCGGACAGCGCGGTCGGCCCTGCCGGCCGCCAGGTGCGCTGCGCGTCCTGCCGCCACTCCTGGCTCCAGCCGCCGCCCTCACCGAGGACGTCGGCCGAGTGGCAGACGCCGCAACCCACGTCCCGCCCGGCCGCGGCGCCCCCGCCGCCGCCTCCCCCGCTGCGCGAAGCGGCGCCGGTTCGGCCGGCGGAGTCCATGCTCGGCCCCGCGCCGCCGCCGGAGCCGGAGAATTACGACGCCTTCGCGCACGAGCCGCCCTTCCGGCCGAGACGCAACCCGGCGAAGTTGTGGACCCTGATCGCCGTCGCGGCCGCCCTGCTGATGGTGGCCGCGACCGCCGCCGTATATTCGTTCGGCCTTCCCGAGCTCGGGGTCGACATCGCCCTGCCCGGGCGCGGGGCGACCCCGCTCAAGCTCGAATATGCCGCCGAGAACCGGACCCTGGCGAGCGGCAACGCCCTGCTCACCGTCACCGGGCGGATCAGCAACCCGACGCAGACGGTCCAGCGCGTTCCCCAGCTTCGCGCCGAGGTTCGCGACGCCGCCGGCAAGGCCGTCTACAGCTGGTCGATCTCGCCGCCGGTCTCCGAGCTTCAGCCCGGCCAGAGCGCGACCTTCAACAGCGCCGAGATGGACGTGCCCACCGGCGAGGGCCGCAAGCTTCGCGTCGCCTTCCCTTCCGCGGCCTGAGACGGATGCGGATCGGGCTGCTGACGGGCGGCGGGGACGTGCCGGGGCTGAACCCCTGCATCCGCTCGATCACCCTTTCGGCCGACGTGCTGGGCTGGGAGGTGACCGGCTTCCGCCGGGGCTGGGAAGGGGTGCTGGCGATCGACCCGTCCGATCCGGCGAGCGTCGCCGCCAACAGCCTGCCGCTCACCCGCGAAGGCGTGCGCGGGATCGACCGGATGGGAGGGACCATCCTTCACACCTCCCGCACCGACCCCCGGACGGCCCAGGGGAGCGACCGCACCGGCCATGTGCTCCACGTTCTGGAGACGCTCGGGATCGACGCGATGATCACGCTGGGCGGCGACGGCACGCTCCGCTTCTCCGCGCATCTCGCGGCGCAGGGGGTCCCCGTCATCTCCATCCCCAAGACGATGGACAACGACGTCTTCGGGACGGATTATTGCATCGGCTTCTCCACCGCCGTCAGCCGCTCGGTCGAGGCGATCAACGCGCTGAGGACGACGGTCGAGAGCCATGAGCGGATCGGGGTCGTCGAGCTGTTCGGCCGCCGCAGCGGCGAGACCGCCTTGCTCTCCGGCTTCCTCGCCCAGGTCGACCGCACCGTCATCGCGGAGGTGCCCGCGGACCTCGACATCCTGCTTCCGCTGCTCGCCGAGGACAAGGCCTCCAACCCGGCCGGCTATGCGATGTGTGTGGTGTCGGAAGGCGCCGCCCTCAAAGGGGAGGTCGACTCCGATTCGGAGCTTTCCAAGCCGGCCAGCGAACGCGGCGAGCTGGGCATCGGCCACCAGCTCGGACGGGCGATCAAGGAGCGGCTCGGCTTCGGCAGCGTCATCCAGGAGCTCGCCTACCTCATGCGCGCCGGCGAGCCGGACGCGATGGACCGGATGGTCGGCTTCGCCTTCGGCGGCCTCGCCGTCCAGCTCCTCCAGCGCGGCGAGAAGGCCCGGATGGTGACTCTGGCCGACGGCAATTACGGCCATGTGCCGATCGGCACCCTGCTCCAGGGAAGCAAGTCGGTGGACGTGGACGGGCTCTACGATCCCTTGACATATCGTGCGCGTTTGATGCGGATCGAAGGTATGCCGATGTTCCTCTACTGATTGTTTGCTAGTCTCCGCCCGGGGATGAGTCCTTGGGGGAGTTTCGAATGCGCAAATATCTGCTTCTGGCCGCCGCCACGTTCGCCGCCGCCTCGCCGGCCTCGGCCGACACGGTGTGCGAGTGGGTCGACTTCGCCCAGCTGATCGCCGGGGCCTCGACTCCGCCGCCGGAGGCGCCTCGCACCGGCGAGCACGACCGGGCCCAGACCCAGGTCGCGATCGCGATGTTCGAGGCTCTGAACGCGATCGACCGGCGCTATGAATCCTATCTCGGGATGGCGCCCGCCGCCGCCCCGGGGGCCTCGCAGGACGCCGCCGCCGCGACCGCCGCCTATCAGGTGCTGCTCGGCCACTTTCCGGGCCAGAAGGCCGCGCTCGACGACAGCTACAACGTCGCCATGCTGGCGGTGAGCGATGCAGCGGCGCGCGACAAGGGCAAGGCGATCGGCGAGGCCGCGGCCAAGCTCGCGCTTGCCGCCGGCGGGTTCGACCCGGCGCGCAAGCCGGTCCATTATCGGCCCAGGACCAGCGCCGGCATGTGGACCGCGACCCAGCTGCCGGTCTTCGCGCCCTATACCTTGACCTTCAAGCCCTGGATCCTGCCCAGCTTCGACTCGGTCCGCCCCGCGCCGCCGCCCGCTTTGAACAGCGAGCGCTGGGCCCGCGATTACGAGGAGATCAAGAAGCTCGGCGCGAAGACCGGAAGCACCCGAACGCCCGAGCAGACGCTGATGGCGCGATACCGGATCACGCCCAACATGACCCCGACCCTGCGGCTGATCGCCGACGCCAAGGGCCGTTCGGCGGTCGAGAATGCGCGGCTGTTCGCGCTTCTCGCCATGGTCAACGACGATGCCGGCATCGCCAGCGCGGAGGCGAAGCTCCATTATAATTTCTGGCGTCCGATCACCGCGATCCGCAACGGCGCCGACGACGGCAACGATGCGACGGTCGAGGATGCCGGCTGGGAGCCGCTCATCGCCACCCCCAACCATCCGGAATATCCCTGCGCCCATTGCACCTACGCGGCCTCGACCGCGGCCGTGCTCAAGAGCGAGGTCGGCGATTCGCCCCCCGGCGGGGTCCGGGTCCATTCGCGCTCAATTCCCAACAGCATCGTCCAGGTCGTTCCGAGCCTCGACGCCTGGGTGAAGGAGGTCTCGGTGTCGCGCATGTACGGCGGCGTCCATTATCGTTTCTCGAACGAGGCGGGCGAGGAGATCGGCCGCAAGGTCGCCGAAATGGCGCTGGCCAAGGTGATGCGGCCGCTTGCCGTGAAGGGGAAGGGGCGGCGCAAGGGGTAAGTGACCTCGCCGTCATTGCGAGCGCAGCGAAGCAATCCAGCGCGGCGCCTCCGTGGGCTGGATTGCTTCGTCGCTTCGCTCCTCGCAATGACGGGATCGGCGGGCATTGCCTCGCTCCCTCCCCTTTGCTAGAGGCCCCGCTCCTACCGGCCCCGGAAGCTTTTCCAGGGTGCAATCACGTGCGGTCGTGGCGGAACTGGTAGACGCGCAGCGTTGAGGTCGCTGTGGCCGAAAGGCCGTGGAAGTTCGAGTCTTCTCGACCGCACCATATTTTCTTGCGTCATTCCGGCGAAAGCCGGAACCCATGAACACCGACGCCGGGAGTCATCCGGCGACCTCCGTGTTCATGGATGCCGGGTCAAGCCAGGCATGACGAGGACATTTGCCGGGGCGACGCGCTTGGGCCATGCTCCCAGCGATGACCTCCCGCCTCCCTGACGCGCAGGCCCCCAAGCGCGCCTTCGGCTTCTGGATCTGCCTCGCGCTCGTCGTCGGCAACGTCATCGGCACGGGGATATTCCTGCTTCCCGCCGCGCTTGCGCCTTACGGGGCGAACGCCGTGGCCGGATGGCTGGTGACGATCGCGGGCTGCCTGTGCCTGGCCCAGGTCTTCGCGGCCCTCGCCCGCGCCCTGCCGGAGGCGAACGGCCCGTACGACTATATCCGCCCCGCGCTCGGCGCGCCCGCCGCCTTCTTCGTCATGTGGAGCTACTGGATCTCGATCTGGGTGACGAACGCGGCGGCGGCGATTGGGGCCGTCAGCTACCTCTCCTCGCTCGCGCCCGGTTTCTTCGCGCCCTTTCATGCGGGGCCGCTGACGGCGGCCGCCTTCGTCATCCTCTTCACCGCGATCGCCACCCGCGGCGCGAAAGCGTCGGGGAAGGTCCAAGTGGCGACGGCGATCCTGAAGCTCCTGCCGCTGATCGCCGTCGTCGCCCTGGCGGCGATCGTCTGGGGAGGCGACGGCGAGGCGGCGGGCGGGCTCGCGCCGGCGCCGCTCCAGCCTTCCTCGATCGCCGCCGCCGCGACCCTGACCCTTTGGGCGATGCTGGGATTCGAATCGGCGACAATGCCCTCCGGCCGGGTCCGCGATCCGCGGCGGACCGTGCCGCGCGCGACGCTGGCGGGCACTTTCCTGGTCGGAGCCGTCTATCTGCTGACCACCTGGGCCGTGTTCCTGCTGCTCCCGGCCGACGAAGCGGCCCGGTCCGCCGCGCCGCTCGCGGACCTGGTCGGGCGCTACTGGGGCTCGGGCTTCGCGCATCTCGTCGCCTTGTTCGCGGCGGTCAGCGCGCTGGGCGCCCTCAACGGCTGGGTGTTCCTCCAGGCGGAGGTGCCGCTGGCGCTGGCGCGCGGCGGGGTCTTTCCAGCCGCCTTCGCCAAGCTTAACCGCGCCGGAACGCCCTATGTCGGCCATGTCCTGGGCTGCACGCTGAGCTGCGCCCTGATCGCCAGCAACCTGAGCCGCGGCATGGCCGGGCTGTTCGAGTTCATGATCCTCCTGGCGACGGCGGCGACTCTCGTTCTCTACCTGCTCGCCGCGCTCTCCGCCCTGGTGCTTCGCCGCAGGGGAGCGCTGGGCGGGACGCTGGTGGTTGCGACCGCGACCGGCGGAACCCTGTTCGCGCTGTGGACCTTCTACGGGGCCGGTCTGGAGGCGATGCTCTGGGGCGCTGCGCTGCTGCTGAGCGGGCTTCCGGTCTTTCT